>CAMVEL010000045.1 GCA_947166565.1 uncultured Erysipelotrichaceae bacterium | reverse complement strand
GATCAGTGTAGGTAAACGCGTGCAAACGGCGCTGATCGTTGAGAGCGGTGATGTTCTTCGGGGCGCTTAAACTATTGCCGGAATTGACGCCATCGAGTTTGGTGAGGGCCGCGATATCGCCAGCGCGGAGTTCATCGACGGGATCGAGCTTCTTGCCGGTCATGACGAAGAGCTGGGAGATGCGCTGGGTATTGCCGTTAACGTAGACTTCATCGCCTGCGTGAAGTACGCCGGAGCAGATCTTCGCGATGTTGATGACTCCGGAATAGGGGTCGACGATGGTCTTGAAGACATAGGCGGAGAAGGGTTCGTTATCCGCGGTTGGGCGGACGATTTCCTTGCCGTTTTCATCCTGGGCCTCAAGAGGCTTGAGGTCAGCGGGGTTAGGAAGGTAATCGATGAGCATGTTCATGAGGGTCTGCACGCCGATGTTCTTGTTCGCGGAACCGACGATGACCGGGACGATATCGCCCGCGATGACCGATTGCTTAAGGGAGGAACGGATTTCCTCTTGGGTGAATTCCTCACCCGCGAAGAATTTCTCGAGGAGCTCGTCGTTGACCTTCGCGACTTCCTCGACGATCGTGTTATGGAGCTCGAAGACCTTATCGCGCTTATCGGGATAGATCTCGGCCTCGACGCATTCCTTGCCGTTATAGATATGGGCCTTGAGGTCGACGGCGTTGGCGAAGCCATCGAATTGGTCATCGTGGCCAAGCGGATAGCAGAACGAGATGACGTTCTTGCCGAATTTCTCGCGGATTTCCTCCATGAGGGAGTCGAAATCGATTTGTTCCTTGTCCATCTTGTTGATGAAGATGAAGGTCGGGACGCCTTTCTTGCGGAGCTGCTTCCAATGCTTCATGGTGACGACTTGGACGCCGACGGAGGCATCGATTACGAGGACCGCGCCCTTGATGACGCCGGTGACCCCGATGACTTCGGAGATGAAGTCGTCGTTGCCCGGAATGTCGATGACGTTGATCTTATGGTCACCGACATAGAGGGGGATGATGGAGGTTTGGACGGAACCGCCGCGCTTTTGTTCGCTTTGGGTGTAGTCACTGATCGTGGTCTTCCTTTCGATGCTTCCCTTCTCAGGGATTAATTTGGCAACGTAGGCCATCGATTCGACGAGGGTGGTTTTGCCGCTTCCTTGGTGGCCCAAAATGGCTACGTTACGGATTTGGCTTGCATCATAGCTTTTCATAAGACTTTACATTTCTCCTAAATCAGATTCTGAAGTATTTGGAATAACGACCCTTGGTGATGAGTTGGATGCGTCCTTCCTTCAAGAGTTTGGCGAGGGCTTTCTCGATCGTCGATTTGCTGATCGCGAAGAGGATGCGGAGGACCATCGTCTTGCTAATGGGGGTCGCGGAGTCGTTGATGACCTTGAGGACCTTGTCTTCGCAGGTGGCGTCAAGGTCGTTGATCTCCATGATGTAATCGAGTTTGCGATAGGCCTCGAGGATGCGGCGGAGGACGAAGGTCACGAAGGCTTCGTAGCTGTTGTCGCTTTCGCTCCAGCCGGTGGAGGAGGTCTCGAAGGCATCGATATATTCGCCCAGATGCTGCTTCATGAGGTAAGGAATCGAGAAATAATCATCGATGTCGTAACCATATTTCTTCAAAAGGAAATGGAGAAGCAACCTGCTGGTGCGGCCATTGCCATGGTTATATGGGTGGATGCACATGAAGTCGAGCATGAAGGCGGCGGTGAGGACGAGCTTATTGACCTCGTCATCCTTGGCCGCTTCGTTGAACTGATAGATGAGGTTATCGAGCAATGGGACTACTTCCTCTGGGGCCGCGGAGACGAAGATCGTGCGGAAAGAGCCGTCTGGCATCGATTCCTGGATGTAGTTCTGGCTATCTTTGAAGCGTCCGCCGAACTCGGGGTTATAATCCTTGTAAATATAATAATGGAGGGTGGTTACGAAACTGCGGTCGAGGGTTTGGTATTTGTAGACCTCGCGAATCAAATCGAGGGCGTTAAGGTAACCGACCACCATATGTTCCTGGAGGGTTTGGGGTTGGCTCGTCCTTTGGGCAAGTGGGCGTTCCCTATCTTCCGCGATGTAGACGTTGCCGATGGCGTTGGAACTAACCGCGTTGGAGCGATCGGCCATCGCCATGAGATCATCGACTTTCTTGACCTTGGCGATGCCAGCGGTCTTTCCCTTGTAGAATTCGATGCTATTCAACAAGGAAACGATGTTGGGGGTATTCAAAGAAAGCACTGCTCCCTTCAAATTGAACATTTTCATATATGTGTACCTCTGGGCATTATTATACACGCTTTTAAGAAAAGTAAACCTAATTAAGTAAAAAATATCAAAAAATACCGAATTAAAATAAAAGTATCGATTTAATCGGCTTTTAACTACGCAAAAACGTGCACTTTTATCCACAAAAATGGAATCGAGAGAGAAAATAATAAGGGTCTGAACCCTTTTTAACTCCATTTTTATTCAACCTTTGAAGGAGCAAAGGCAAAAGAAAATGGGCACCACGAGGGGGAACGCACTTATCCCCATTAATGCCCTACCATTCACAGGTGTACCTTTTGATGGGCCTGGCCTGATCTTTGCCACGCTTTTCCGACGCGTCCAACGCAGAGGCCGCAAAGAGGGCGGTATCCGTTGGCTGACTCCAATATACACCAGCCGCGGTGGTTTGCAATACCCCCCCCAAAAAAAAGAAAATGGACACCTAACAGAGGAATCATACGTCCTCATGG
>CAMVEL010000044.1 GCA_947166565.1 uncultured Erysipelotrichaceae bacterium | reverse complement strand
GGCAACATCGCTCCACACCAAAGCGAAGAAGTCGAAATCGCAATTGATTTGGAGAGGATGAAGACATATGACGAGAACGGCGCCAAAACCTATATTCTCGAAGATGGCGATTACCATTTCGTCTTGGCCCATGATTCCCACGAGGCCACGAAAGCCGTTTTGGCTAAAGAAGGATATGGAACCTCAGAGCTAAACACATATATCTATCATCAAAACGCTTTTGACGCGGTTACCTATAGCAAGGACCAATTAACAGGCAAAGCCATCAATAACCTCTTCGCCCATGGCAAATACGAAGGTCAGCAATTCCTTTCCCGTTCCAATTGGGTCGCCATGGAAAACGAAGGTTTGAGATATGGCTACATCAGTCAAACCCCTTCCGCGCCTAACCGCGAGAAATTCCGTATCATGTCCCCCTTATCTAACGATGAGAAGGCTAGGTTAGAAAGCACTTGGTCCCTTAATCCAACTCCGAATGAGCCATCAAGGAAGCGGATTGCTGACGATAAGGAAAAATACATCGTTAACCTCCGTGGATTATCGGTCGAAAATGAAGAATTCGACAAAACAGTATCAAAAATGTCCTCTGCTGAGATTGGTTCTATCCTTACTAAGGCCGGTTACCAAATCCCTGGGGCGGATTCCGTTTCGATGCCTCAGTCGATCGTCGTCGATGGTCCTGCAGGACTTAATATCCTTCCAGACCACGATTCCAAGCCTCTAGGAGACGGTTATTTCTGCATGAGTTGGCCGACCGAGCTTGCGATTGCCTCAAGTTGGAACGTGGATTACACCCGTGAAATGGGTCTCCTTATCGCGGACGAAGGCATCTATAGCCATACCGCGGGATGGTACGGACCAGCCTGCAACATCCATAGATCCCCATTCTCCGGAAGGAACTTCGAATATTATTCGGAAGATCCATATCTATCGGGAATCCTCGTTAGGGAATCGGCAGCGGCCGCGGGAGAAAACGGAATCATTCCTTTTGTTAAACATTTCGCCTTAAACGATCAGGAAACCCATCGCGACAAGAACGGTCTCATCGCTTATGCGAATGAGCAAACCATTAGGGAAATATATCTCCTTCCGTTTGAACTTGCCGTCAAGGCGGAGAAGACTGACGTCATTTCCTATCAAAAGAACGGGGACGCATATCAAAAAACGGTCACCAAGCTTAATCCCGTCAGGGGAATTATGAGTTCCTATAACCGTATTGGTTCAACTTGGACAGGCGGTAATTACAACCTCATTACCGGCGTTTTGAGAAACGAATGGGGATTCGAGGGCATGGTTCTAACAGATTGGAACGTCAACGGCCATATGAACGCTTATCAAATGTTAGAGGCCGGCGGAGACGCCAAACTCGACACGATTGGCGTTTCTAGTGGCGAAGCCCACGCCATTCAGACGTCCGTTCATAGTGATAGGGCGATTACCAACATTCTGTATGCCGTAGCAAATAGCAACGCCATGAATGGTTTTGCCCCAGATCAAAAGATTATCCACGGATGGGTCAATTATCATTCCCTTCTTTTGGGAATTGGCATTGGTTACACCCTAATAATGATCGGTATTGGCGTTAGCTACTACTTCCATTTTAGAAAGAAAAAAGAATAAGTGCGGTTTGCCAATTAGTTGAGGCTATACCGTTCAGCAGCTTTATTTCATCTTCTTGGTCTTTTGATAAGAGGCCTCAGCAGCATCTTTGACCATATTTCTAAAGCCTTTTTCTTCAAGAAGATTGACCCCCTCTATGGTGCTTCCGCCTGGAGAGCAAACCTCTTTCCCTAATTCCAAAGGCGATTTCGAAGAAGAGATGTTGAGGTCTATTGTGCCTCTAGCCATTTTTAACACGTATTCCTTGGATTCCTCTTCTGTGAAGCCTTTGCTTTTTCCAAACTCGATTAAGGCGTCGAGAAAATAATCCAAATAGGCCGGGGTGCTCCCGGTTAAAACGGAAACGGTATCCATTTTCTCTTCGTCTATCTCATAGATTGATCCAGTCTCAGACATCATTTTAATGAATTGCTGTTTTTCTATTGGACAGACATTTAGATAGGTCGCGAACGTCACTCCGCTTCTAACGGCAACGGGTGTGTTAGGCATAATCCTTATGACTTTCCTTTCACCCAATATATCCAGCATCTCTTCAATTGAATACCCCGCGGCCATGGAGACAATAACCTGCGAAGGAAGCCCTTTGATTCCAAACAACAATTCGGACATGTCCTTAGGTTTCACTCCCAAGAATACAAACGGGCAGGAAGCGAGAATATCTTTATAGGAAGAAATGGAAAACCTGTCGCCGAGTTTTTCCTTTAAGGCGAGAAGCCTATCTTCATGATGGTCATTTACGTAGAACTCATATTCCCCGTTCTGCGATAACGCATGGAGGATGCTCCCAGCCATATGGCCCAAACCAATAAAACCGATTTTCATAACAAATTACCTAAAATCACATCGGGAAATAGCCACACAACCGTCTTTTCGCCAATCCCTGTCGGCACCTCCGCTAACGGATTCAAGTTCATCAAGGTCAAGCTTTTCAGTTTTGTTGGAACGATGTTTTTGTAGTTCGTCCCACACACGTTCCGAGTCTAATTCCATCCCTCCAAGGACCTCTTTCACTTCATCTAACGATTCGGCAGCAGCTATTCTTGTCTTCATTTCAACGCCCATCATGGTGTTTTCCTCTATTTATTATTTGCATCAGACAAAGCATCCGGGCTTTTTAACTTTATGTTCCGCTTAAATTCTCAAAAGCCTTGATGTTTTTATAGTTGTTTTAATTTTACTTTATAAATGTGTGTTTATGCAAAGCTCAACGACAAGACGAGGCCTCCCTTTAACCGCTGCCTATTGGCGCTTTCCGAAACTCTTCAAAACGCGCGATATGAGGACATAAACAAAAAATCCCAAGCCGTTCATGACTTGGGACAAGGATACTGATGGTAGAGTCGCCCCGTTCTGGACGGTATCCGCGTCCGCTTCCATTGTCAGACATGAATTTTATTAAGTTTTGCGACGGAAGGGGCTTAGGGCAAAAGTATTTCGATATCATTAGCTTGCGGTGGCCGGCCAAGCCTCTTTATTTGTTTCTGAGTGCGCTATGGTAGCTTACTGCAAGCCGGGAAATCCACCGCCCTGCCTTGGCTGACTATGTCGAATCGCGATTTTTCATCGTAAATGAGGCTATAAAAAGCGTTCGCTCGCCGAAACGGCCTTGGTAGCGTTTCTTTGGTGTAGGTCTCCCCACGTTTCTCCGGACTATAATAGCCCT
>CAMVEL010000043.1 GCA_947166565.1 uncultured Erysipelotrichaceae bacterium | reverse complement strand
GCATTGGAGCTTCCATCAGCGATAGCGGTGATTTCGTCTCTGGTCATCGCGGCATAGCTCTTATCGTAGTTAACGAGTTGGGCTTGCTTATCGGTGAGGGTATTGAAGGCCTCGGAGAAGGTGGTTAGTTCGGAGAAGACGCCGTCGCCAGGAACGAATGGTTCTGGGACTTCTGGTCCGGCGAAGTATAGACGGACTTCGCCACCGACCATAAGACGGTAACCGGCGGTCGCGTGGGTGGTCATCTTGATGACGTTATCGCCTTTGACTATTGGGAATGCCGCGACGACGATGTAATTGACCTCGTTGGTGTTAAGGCCGTTCTCGCCATAGGTCTTATCGTTATTGATGGCGACGTCTTTGCCGTTGACGTTGATCGCTAAACGAGGTGTGCCATCGTTATTGGCGTCAGACTCGAAGGTATCGCTGCTATCAGCACCGTTGTGGTTGGTGAAGAGGGTACGATCGGAGTGAGAGTTATTGGACATCTGCGCCCCGAAGGCGAAAGCACCCATTGGATGGTCGTCAGCGACTTTGAAGGTCCATTCATAGGTGAATCCCTTGTTCCATTTATCAGTGGCCTGGGAAGTTGGGTTGCTGGAGCCTTTGTAAGCGCCAAATGGAAGGGCGTAATAGGTTTCCTTGTCTTCCTGGGTCGCGGTTTGGACGGGTCTGCTCGAAGAGGAGCTGGATGGCCTGCTCGAAGAGGAGCTGGAAGAGCTGGAGGAAGAGGACGATGGGGTGGTTCCGCTTTCCGTTGAAGCTGGGCTTCCACCGCAGGAGGCTAACGACATGCACATGATCGCCGCTGCCAAGATTGTGAATTGTTTTTTCATTTCTTTTCCTTTCATTGAATTGCGAAGGGCTTGGAAGGAGATAAACCAAACCCTTCGCTCGGTTTGGTTTTTATTCACTAGGAACGATGATGAGGTATTGAACGCACGACAAATAACCTAAAAAATAAAGGGCGTCGTAATTCGCCCTAATATTCAAATAACGAGGTTATTTCAACATTGACAATCTTGCGGAAAAGACATGACGAAAGGCGGAAGGGACTACTTCTCGAAAACGTCTTTATGCGTGGATTTGTATTTGTCTAAAGTTGCGATGGAATCTGCGGTATTATAGATATTTTCGAAGTCGTTGGACCCCTGGTTTTCATCATTGATCTCAACACTATTTTTTTGCCTATACTCTTTTGGAGTGCAACCAAAATGCTTGAGGAACATCTTGTTCATGTACTTGGGGTCGGAGAACCCGGATTCATAGGAAATCTCCAAGAGGGTTTTCTCTTTGTTGGGCATCAAACGGATGCATTGTTCCATGCGCTTGATGTTCACATATTCCTGGAAGGTGACGTGGAAAAGGGAAGTGAATAGATGGGAGAAATGGGTTGGAGAAAGGTTTTCTTGCTCCGCCAAATCTTGTAGACGAATTTGCGTTTCAAAATTCGCGTCGATGTAGGAGATGATGCGGTTCACCCTCGCGGTCTTGGCCTTGATGCTATTCTTCTGAGCCTCGGAAATCGTGACGTGAGGAACCTTCAAATAGCATAGGCGAAGAATCTCGGCGACATCCCTTAAAACATTATATTGGTAAAACGCGGGCTCATTGAAATAGGCGCTCGCGGAAGAGATCAACAAGCGCGTCATCTTCTTGGCTTCCTCGTCATTAAGGTAATCGCGAAGGTTGCAGCTAGTGAATGTCGTCGTGCGAATCTGGGGGAAATATTCCCTGAAGCAATGGTTGGAAATCTGGGCAAAAAGGAATAACGGTGCGTTTTTTCCTTGGCTTGCGGATGAAGAACCAACACGTGAATTGAAATAGGAATGGATCTCAGAAGAATTGATTAGGAAGATATCACCTTGGTTGATTTCGTAGATATGGTTTTTGATTTTCGCGGATCCAAATCCATCAAGGACGAGGAAAATCTCAAACTCGTTATGAGTGTGTTCCTTTCTCATCTGAACGCGATTGACCAAAAATTTGATATGTTTCAGTTTGCCATATCTTACAAATTCAACATCCAAAGGTTTCATTTAATGTTCTTCTTTCGATTTTCTAAAGATAGTCTATTAGTTTTTTTATAAAAGTAAAAGCAAAAAAATGGCGATATTTCGAATAAGTTAGATGCTATCGAATATATTTATAACAATAGGGAAAAAGAATATTCCGCATAAAAATCCATTGAATTATCTAAAAGAGAATAATCTGGCATTTTTTATAGACAATCCTAAGGTATTTTAAATTTCTGGATTTTTCCCTTTCTCTTTTCTAAGCATAAAAAACGGCCGCCTGATTTGCGTCAGGCGGCGTTTCGTATGCTTAAGGTTTTTGAGACCTTATAGTTTTGGGGTTTGTCGATTAGTAGGTGAGAACGATGTCCTTGGTCTTATCGACGTTGATGCGGTATCCGCCGTTACCAGTCTTGACCTGGATGAGGTTGTCACCAGCAACGAGGTCGAAGGAGAGGAAGTCGACGACGACCCAAGCCTTCTGGTCAGCACCGAAGACTTCGGTGTAGGTCTTGCCGGCCGGGATAACGGTACCGTCTTTGAGATCGTCGGCGGCGCCTGCTTTGACGGTGAAGTCTTGGCCAGAGCCATTGATGGTCTTGGCACCATTGCCATCGGAACCCATCATGGTCCAGCTGAGGGTGACGGTGCCAGCGACTTCAGCGGTGACTTTGAAGGTGTAGGTGGCGTTCTTGTTGAACTTGGTGCCATCGAGGCCGGAGCTGCCGTCCTGGATAGCAGTGTCCCAGGCGAAGGTGATCGGGGCCGCCGCGGTGTTCTTGGCGATCCAGATACACTTATACTTGTTAGTTTCGCTTAGATCGGCGACGCCAACGTAGATATCATAGAGACCAGCTTCGGCAACGGCGATGTCATGGTTTTCATTGCCGGAGTCGGCGGCAGCGGTGACACCGTCCTTGAGTTCACTAGCGTGGAGCCAGACTTCGTTGTCATTCTCCCAAACGTGGATAGCAAACGGCTTGGCGGGATCGAGTTCGACCTTGGTGGCCATCCACTCTTTGCTGCCAGCTTCGGCGTTGATCTTTAGAGGAACGACGTCTTCGCCGATAACGATGTCGGCGGAGTCCTTATGCTGGAGACCATTGATGACGGCATCACCTTCGTAGCGGATGTAGACATTGCCAGAGAAGGTTAGACGGAAGCCGATGTTCATCTGCCAGAGTTTGACGACGTTGTCGCCAGCGGCGAGATCGATGTCGGCGAAGTACATCGGGCCAACGCCAGCGCCAGCATCAGTGAAGGTTCCACCCTGCTTCGGAGCGATCTTCTCGCCTTCGCCGACGGAGACCATGTAACGCCACTGGTCTTCGGTAGCCTTATCGGCGTTCGTACCAGCATCATCATCCGGGAATTCTTCGCCGGTGACCGGGTTGACGGGGTTGACTTCCTTGTTCTGGTTGAAGAAGTAACGGCCATTGTTGGTGCCAGCGGTGCCTTCGAAGTAGATCTTCGCACCGGTGATGGCCTTATCAACGTTGATGTGCCATTCGGTATGGGCGCCCTTTTCCATCTTGGTTTCGAGGGCGGCCTTGCCACCGAGGGTCTTACCATCGTTATAGGCGATGGAGATTTCCTTGGCATCGTCGTCGGCGCAGGACTTCATGGTGACTTCCTTGCCTTCGGAGTTGAAGCGGGTGACCGGGTTGCCATATTCATGGACGTGCGGGGCCGGGGGTTCTTCGGAGGATTCGACTGGAGGTTCCTCGGAGGATTCGACTGGAGGTTCCTCGGAGGACTCGACTGGAGGCTCTTCGGAGGATTCGATCGGGGTGGTGTCGGAGGATTCGACTGGGGTGGTGTCGGTGGATTCGGCCGGCGCGCCGAGGGTGAGCTCGAGGCCGGTGCCCTCGTAGAAGAAC
>CAMVEL010000042.1 GCA_947166565.1 uncultured Erysipelotrichaceae bacterium | reverse complement strand
TCCATCAGAGACTGACCCCAGGACGATTAAGGCAATTCTACAAAAGGAGATTTAGACTATATGAACAACAAGAAGAAACTATTCCTTGGGATCGCCGGGGTTGGAATCCTCGGACTAGTCGGCGCGGGCGTCGGGATGATGAATCGCGTCAACGCGGTCGAGACGAAGGCTGCTACGAGTGAAACAATGATTTATATTGATGCCCGTTTAACGCATTGGGTTACCTCTTGGGGTGCAACAAACGCGGACATCAACATTAAAACTTGGGGAAGCGGTGACCAATATCATTATGATGCTTCTACCGGAAAAGGGACCGCAACAATTGGCGGAGTTGAGTACATTACTTTTGATAGATCCAATTATTCGACCCAAACCGCAGGCTTGATTTATGCTTATAACACGTCATCTGCTCAAAATCAATCGAGTAATTTCTCTTTCTCCGAAGCTTCCGAAGGACAAAACCTATTAACTCTATCCGGCGGAACGGATTCTGTTGGGCCAACTCTCGTTTGGGGAACCCTTGATGTAGGCACAACATATACAGTTACCAAATATGCTGTTATTAATGGGGTTTTGGACGATTCCGTTAACATAGGTGAAGATGTTGTTGAAGAAGGCGATACTTACGCAATTCCATCCAGAATAAACCGCGATGGTTACCATTTTGCTGGTTGGTTCAGAAACGAAGAATGCACTACACCATACGTTGCAGGAGAGATTGATGCTGATTTAACTCTTTATGCAAAATACGTGACTTTATCAAAAGATTCATATATTTACTACATTACAGACAGGTCGACCGCTACCACAAATATGATTCATACTTGGGGCGGCGATAACGAATATGGTGACCGTGATGTATTAATCACCGGAATCACCGGCGTTCAAGAAGTCCATGGTGTTACTAGATTTAGGAACACTAATTATCTCATCTACAAAATTCCATTCTCAAGCGAATCTGGAGATACATCCTTCAAATTCCACGAAAACAACTGGGACGACGAAAGCTCTGAAAAAACACTGGTTGCCGGAAACGCTTATCAATGGGGCACCGGTGAGATTGCAACGGACGAAGTCGCCGGTGGCGATGCTCTTGATTTCATTCTTGAATTCGAAGGAATCAGAAATGCTGTAGCAGCTGGCGCTGGCATCAAAGCGTACTCTATCTGCGGAATTTCGGCAGCTAATGCCTCTTCCCTTTGCACAAAATATAATGGTCTTTCAGGAACTGCTAGAGGTTATGTTGACGCATCCTACACCTATACCTACAAAAAGGACGATGCTTCCGTTAATGACAACGTCACCTTCTACGATATGATGGAAGAATTGGCGAAGAAGGCTGGTGGAGTTGCTCTTAATGGACATGCGGCTTCCTGGAGTGGTGTTTCTGCCATTTCTAGCGAAACCAATAATGGAGTTATTATTGCTCTTGTCGCGGCCGCGGTTGCAACTGTCACAGTTGGCGGAGCAATTATGATTCGTCGCAGGAAAGAAAACTAATATTTCCAACAATTGCTAAAAAGGAAGCGTCGATTCGGCGCTTCCTTTTTGAATTAAATCAAACAACTATATTAGTTTTCGTGTTTCTTTTTGATGATGAAGTATGAGCCAATGGAGATAACTGCCGTGGCAAGGATGGCAGCGATAACTCCGATGTTCATAGACGAATTGTTAATGGTTCCAGAAATGGATCCAGCGCCAGCGACAGGAAGAGCGGCTCCATCCGCGACATCAAGCGTATCGCCGTTAGCGGTTGCCCACCAAGAAAGCCTGTCTTTGACAACTTCGATGGAAAGAACTTCCTTACGGACGGCATTGCTAGCCAATGCGTTATAAGCAGTCTTCGCAGCGCCATAGTAAGAGGCACAATTGGCGGTTGGTTCGGTTTTATATTGATCTTCGTTATAATCGCCAAAATGCATCTTTTGGTCAATGAACTGAGCGGCCGCAAGAGAAATCCAAGTGTTGCTGTTCCATTTAAATTCCCCATTAACGTCGTGGTTTAGAATCAAGCATTTATTCTCGTTTCCGGTCAAAGTGAGATTAATAGTTTGTCCAGTCTTTTCACCGTCACCTTTTTGATTGAAGTTGACATTTGTGAAGTCATCCCAATATGTCAAACCGTATATGTCGTTCCCTTCCTCTTTTGACATATCGACCCCAGGGAAAGTGCTCGAAATAGAGCCGTTGAAAATGTGAGCCTTGTGCGAGACGTTGAGGAGGTCGCCATAAAGATCCAATACATAGACTGTATTGAAACTATCGTGAGCTGAGACCTTAATTTGGAGTTGATGATTCGATAAAACTAGTCTCACATCATAGTTCGCGGCATAATTGCATTCTATATTGCCGTCTTTCGCCGCTTCTTTAAAACAACTAAAATAGTCGTTTTCCATAAAGGAATAGCCCAAAGCTCCGTTCCAAGACTCTGTGTCAAACTCTGGACGCAATTTCATTTTTTCTTCTGCCGCTAAACTGAAGGTTACGGCCGATCCGTTGACTTTAACCACTTTGTCTTCTTCAGTCCAACTTGTCCAAGCAGATCCTTGTTTTGCGGCATCTGACCCGACATAGTAGAATTCGGCGTTGTCTTGGTAATCAAAATAAATATTGCCACCAGAAAGCAAGACATCAAATGTTCCGGATACCAAGCCATTGTAGTAAATATTTCCTTCTCCGCCACCGCTGAACAAAGCTGAAGCAGATCCTAAGATACTTACAGAATAGGTGGAACCTTCCCAGCCGTCCTTATCGCTGTAGAACTTAAATTGTTCGCTCGCTATAAAAGTCCAGGTCGTCGCTTCGGCTCCTTCGGTAATGGTATAACTATCATTTCCGTGCTCCCAATCCGCGGTTTTGCTTGTATCGTTTCCGCGATAGTATAAAGTTTCCCCAGCAGCCTTCGTCTCAACCGCGTTGACGTTGTTGAGCAATCCGACCCCGGCCCCGACGAGTCCGAGGAGGCCAACCCCGGCGATCCCCAGGAATAGTTTCTTCTTGTTGTTCATATAGTCTAAATTTCCTTTTGTAGAATTGCCTTAATCGTCCTAGGGTCAGTCTCTGATGGATCTATCCGCCCTCTATGCGACGAAAAAAGGCCTAATGTATTTGACTGTCGTTGATTATACAACCGCCCGAAGATTTGAAAAGAGGTAATTTGTTAGATTTCATCGAATTTGTAAGGGCTTACGGGTTTTTAGATAAGACAAATAATCCTCTTTATTCGTAAGCGCTTACACATGTGCACGATGACTTTATATAGTGTTTATCGAAGGAAAACGGCTAATCTAACCTTTTGAGCAAAGCCTCCAAAGTCGCTTCTTCGGAATGGGAATAAACATTGATGAAAATCGAGGCGCTATGACCCATAAAACGGGCCGCGGCCTTCATCTCCATCATGTTCTTGCAGGCTTTAAGAAGTCTACTCGCCTTCATATGACGAATCGAATGAGGGGTCACTCTCCTTACTCCCGCTATTCTTATATATCTATCGAGTTTCTTCCTAAAGGCCTCTTTGGAATAAGGGATAGAAGGGTAAGCGAAACTAGAAAAAAGGAAATCGGAAGGAAGGGGATTACGGCTACTTTTATAATCCTTAAGGATATCGATGACTTTCTTCCTAAGTAAACAAGTCCGATAGGATTCCTTGGTCTTAAGTTTATCGCTAAGGACAAAGGTCTTTTGGGAAGCGTTCAACAATTGATGGTTGATATAGACCCTTCCCTTATCCAAATCGATATCCAGCCACCTCAATCCAAGGAATTCCCCTATACGCGCGCCTAGTTCAATAAAAAGGCTAAACATCGCGTAATCCTTCTTGTTATCGATAACATTAAGGAATCTCTCCTCCTCTTCCTTCCGCCAGATCTCCTTCTCCTTGAAGCCGCTTCTTCCTTCAGGGATATTCTCATAGACCGATAAGACCTCGGTATAGGCGCTTTGCCCGATTAGCTTCCTTGAATAGCAATAATAGGCAAATCTCCTCATGACCCCGAATAAACGGTTCTTCCATTCGGAGGTGATCTCCTTATCGATAATTGAATCGTAATTCCTTTCCATCCGTCTTAACCTAAAAGCTTCCTTAGGGGTAAGAGGGAGGAAGGAAGCGTAATATTTATGGAAGGCCGTCTTGATCTGGCTTAAGGATGAACCCCTTACATGGAGTTTCCTATAAGAAAGATATCCCCCTAAAAGGTCCCCGATGTTCTTTTCTATTTTATTGGCTTTGTTGTCCATATAATCGAATCGTCTCCTTAATAACATATATAAGGAAAAGATATACCTTTAATCCTCCGTAAAGCGAAAGACCTTAACGAGTGAATAAATATCTTCCGAACTGGGGTTCGACCCCTATTGCAAAGGCAAAATACCAAGGGTATATTATGGGTACAATCGACCTTCGCGATGTGGTCCAACAAACATCGCACGATTCAATCGACCTTCGCGATGTGGTCCAACAAACATCGCTTTTTTTCACCGCGACAAAATCTTCAAACCAAAAGGAGGTTTCGTCATGGTAAAAAATGCGATTTATTTTGTTAAACCCGAATTGTTCGATCTAATTAGAAATCAGGACGGAAAATGGGACGATAAGAAAGATAGACCTTTGGTTTGTGTTTTGGAATCAGATGAGATAGACGGCCTTTATTATGCTATTCCTCTTGGAAATTTGGCACATCGCGATGAAAAAGCGAGGAATAGAATTCAAAGGTATTTGGATATACCTGAGGAAAAAATCGAATCCTGCTTTTACCATATTGGCAAAACAACCGTACATTCAATCTTTTTTATTTCCGACATAATTCCCATAACCGACGAATACATTGATAGACCGTTGATTAATCTATATGCGAAAAGAGCGCACATAATAAAAAACAAAACATTGATTGCCGAAATAGAGAGGAAGGCCCTTCGAATACTCGCGTACGAAAAGAATTACCCGAACTATTTCAGGCAGAACATCACCGCGACAAAAAATGCCCTGATAAAAGAACTCAAAGAATCCAAGAAAAGCCAGTAGAAAAGATCAAACGCCAGATTTCATCCATCATTGTTATTTTTGCCATTTTTATTGTTTTTTGGCATTTTTAATAAGAATATCCGTCTCAAGATTGGAAGGAATTAGGGCAAAGCCCAAAAACCGTGTTTTGGCAACTTATCCGCTATTTTTGTGGGATAACCTGCCAAAATTGATGTTTTTATATGGGTTTTGGCAACTTATCCGCACTTTTTGTTTGATAACCTGCCAAAACGTTTTTTTGTTTCTATAGCTTTTTTAATTAATCGTCTGGCATTTTCGGCAGGAAATGTAAGGTATCAAAAATTAGATAAGCCTTGTCAATTGAAAGTCGTAGAGAGTGCCATCAATGC
>CAMVEL010000041.1 GCA_947166565.1 uncultured Erysipelotrichaceae bacterium | reverse complement strand
GATTCCATGAAGGTCATGGAAGCGGATATCTACGCGAAGATCCATGAACTCACCGAGGCCAACGACTCCCTCCGTGCTTCGCGCGAATTCGCGGGCAAGATGGAGGAACTCGCCAATAAGGATGCCCTAACGGGCGTCAAGAGCAAGGCCGCCTTCGATAAGGCCGCCAAAGAACTCAACGAGAAGATCGCCAACAAAGAAGCGGTGAAATTCGGCCTGGCGATGATCGACCTCAATTATTTGAAGAACATCAATGACGATTATGGCCATGATTCGGGCGACCATGCCCTTGTTAAACTCTGCAACATCATCAAGGGCACTTTCACCCGTTCGGTCGTTTACCGCGTCGGAGGCGATGAATTCGTCGTCATCCTCCAGGGTAGGGACTGCCTTAAATCCTCAGCCCTCATCGATGAATTCAACCATAAGATCGAGGAACTCGTCTCCGATAAGGACCTCTCCCCTGCCGACCAAGTCTCCGCGGCCATCGGCTATTCTTCCTTCGATAAGGACGAGGATTCCTCCGTCGATGACGTCTTCAAGAAGGCGGATAAGGCGATGTATTCAAGAAAGCGGAAGATGAAGGGACAAGAATAAAACCGTTGGGGCGCCAAAAAAATGACGCCTTTTTTTCTATCTGTGGCGCTTTTATGGCAAAGGCCATGTTAACATATATCCAACAAGGAGAAATGAAGTATGAAAGAAGAATTGCTTAAAGGCCTAAGCGAAGCCCAAATCGAGAAAATAAGGAACTGCAAAAACCAAGAAGAGCTCTTGCGATTAGCCAAAGAGGAAGGCGTCGAATTAACCGATGAGCAATTATCGGCTATCTCTGGCGGAGGCGTCTGTTCCTCCTCCATGCCTAGCAAATGCCCATCTTGCGGGGCTGGCGAATACTATATCAACAAAATCGAGAATCCAAAGGTCCTAAAGGCCAAATACCATTGCAGGAGATGCGACCATTATTGGGGATATAAGGACTAAGACTAAATCCGTTTAAGCGCGTCATCAAGAGTCGATGACGCGCTTTTTCCTTGCCGAAAGATAACCGCTGAAGCGGTTTCATGGATTTATTCGCGCATTCATTTATGAATAAATGTATAATCCTAGCCGTATATGGAGATTATCTTATGAAAAAATCCACCCTATTGATAAGTAGCTTGGCTCTATTGGCCCTTCCCGCTGTTTCCTGCGGACAATCCTCGAATAGCCCAATAAGCCTCTATGACGCAGATTCGCGTTTCGTCTTGAACTCTTTCGACGAAAAGGGTTCCATGAGCCTTCCGACCTACCGTAACAAGAATACGGGCGAAGTCCCTTACGCGGAACTTGGCGAATTCTTTTACGCCAATGGGGCCTTAGGGAATATAAGGACCAACGTTAGGAAAATCGATACCACCTACCAGGTCGAAAGGAATGACGGCAAGGTGCTTCTGAGCGTCGACCCCGTCAACGACGTCTTGACCGTTGAGAACTACGAGCTTTGGTTAGGCCATACCAGCAAACTCAATAACGGCATCGGACCGGATATCGCTTCCCCCGCCGGCGACGATGATGATATCGGCGCGGTCCATGGGAGCAAGAAGACCAGATTCATCGACCTCAAGAACACCCCGAAGGAAATCTATAACCTTAAGGACTATGGCTTCGATTTCGTGGAGAAAGACGGCAAATGCTATGGGCCAACCCCCCTTCTAAGTACCATCTTCTACCGCGATTTCCCAACCGATTTGCTCTATAACGGGATGGATTTCTACGTTTCGGCGATGGTCCAAAACCCCAATTTGACGCCAATCCAATATTCCTTCTACGCGACCAACAAGAAATTCCTCGCTCTCGAAGGCTCGGAAGCCTCTTCCTATGAACCTATCGGCGAGGAATCGTATCGCTTTGCCTATAAATTAAGCCAAGACGGAGAGTCTTTCTACCATATCATCTCCTTGACGAAAGACGGCAAAGGCAAACTTCTTTATGGCCAAACCCCAAGCGACAAAGGCGATATCGCGACAATCAACGACATGACCTTCACCTACAACTGGCAGAAGAAGGAGAATTACCTCCTCGTCGAGATCATCGCTTCCGGAAGAAATCCTGAAACGGGGCTTCCCGCCTCCATTTCCCAAGGGACCATGAAGATCCCTCTTCGCGACACCTTGTTCAACACCAAAACCCGTTCTTTGGAATATGCGAGATTCTCCTATGACCTCCTCCGTTTCCAATTCGATAAATTCTATGGATTGAAGGATGTCGCGGGCTTTACCAGTTTCGAGGATTACGCGATTGGCAAAAACCTTAAGCAAGGCCTTCTTAGCCTCGATTCCTCCGTCTATGACGAAGCCCTTGCGGAACTCACCATGAAGGATATCGACGATGGTCATACAAGCTACAACCTTCCTAGCATCTTCTCCGGGAAGACCGCGGAAGATGGGAAGAAGCTTGCCGCGAAATACGTTGGACCTCGTTACATGGGCTTGATGAATAAGCTCAAGGAATATACCGCCCTTAGGGCCCAAACGATGAAGCTAACCGCTGAATCCCCGGCCTATGAGGCCCTTGGCCTATTCATGGAAGGCAGCACCGCGGTCATCCGTTTCGATGAATTCGCCGGCAAGGGATCATTGGTCTCCAATTCAATCGACGAGGAGGAAATCGAATCCGATCCAAAGCTTTGCTTTAGGGATAAGGACGTCCCCCTTGGCTTCGACGCCTCATTCGTGAGAATCAAGAAAAACACGGCGATCAAAAACGTCGTCATCGACCTCTCCTGCAATTCCGGAGGCGAGGTCATGGTAATTCCCTATATCCTTGCCCATATCACCAATGACCCCCTCATCGCCTACAACGATATCGCGGTCGGTGGAGTCAAGGAATTCCATTATACGGTCGACCTCAACCACGATAAGGTGTATGGCGGCGAAGGCGATACCTACCAAGGCCAATACAAATTCTATGTCCTAACGAGCAATTTCTCCTTCTCCTGCGCGAACATGCTTCCTTGTTTCGCTAGATATAGCGGGGCCAAGCTTATCGGCGAGAAGAGTGGTGGAGGCGCTTGCTCCGTCGCCGCTTTCTCCGATGGGGCCGGCTCTTTCTTCAATATCTCCTCACCGATGCAATCCGTTGTCCCAAATAGCAAGGACTATAAGCATAACGACGGAGGGAACGAGGTCGATTACCCCCTTGCTTCATCCTCTTGGTATGATTTGGTCAAGCTCGATCAATTCCTTTCTTCCATCAAATAAATAATCAGATTCCCCAAAAGGCATCCGCGCATCCCGTGGATGCCTTTTCCTTTTCTATCTATACAGTGTATAAATATGGCGATCCCTCATATTGTTTTCTTCATAAAACAAATAAGGCTTTCTTATGGTAAAATCAAACCATGAGCAATAGCCAATCCAAACTAAGGAAAATCAAGGGAAGGCTTAAAACCGAATTCGCCTTTTTGACAAGGACCCCCGAGGTCGCTTTATACGTCGAAAGGAAGATGAGGGAAAACTATGGCCTTTCGCCTTATCTATATAACGATGATAGATGCCAGAATATCCTAAATATCGCGATGGCTGACCTTGAAAGGGCCGTCAAGGAAAAATACGAAGCCTTCGCGAAGGAAATCAATTCCATCATCGATGTCCTTAACGATCTGAATTTCGAGACCTACCATGGGGAGTATTCCCATTCGGATTTCGAGCATCTCGTGGTCGGTGTTGGAGCAGGCTTAGGACTTGCCATGGTATTCGGAAGCCCCGTCGGCTTTATGATGGCGGGAGGATTGCTTCTTGGAGGTCTCTATAATTCCGACCAAAAGAAGAAGACCCTCGTCGATAAAATCGTCGATGCGGGAATAAAATACAATAATTTCGCGATTAATAAGATCGATAGAATCATCGACGATTTGCTCCTTTCCGAATCTGACCCGAAGCCCTTTGGGGAAGAGAAGAAGGAGGAAGGCGAGATCCTTTCTCCCGAACAATTTAAGATCAAGGATTTCCTCGATAGCCGTAATATCAAATACCTCATCCATTTCACCGATAGGATCAATTTCGATTCCATCAAGGAAAACGGAATCCTCTCCTTCAATGAGGCCAAAAATAAAGGCATCCCCTATAAGGTTTTCGATAAAGAGGCTCCCGTGGATAAGGTCGAAGAAGGACTAGGAATATCTAGGAAGGACTTCGTTTCCTTATCTCTTAGCTCGGTCAACGTCGATTTGCTTTTATCCTACAAGAGGAATTACGGCATCAAGGAATTCGCGATTCTCTATATCGATGCCTCGATCCTTTATAAGAAGATATCCTCCAAACGCATCTATTTCGACCGTAACGCCTCCATCCCCTCGGCAAGGTTCGGGGAAAGCCTAAAGGACTTCAAAAGAATGTTCGACGAAGAGATTTCCTATATGGGATTCTCTAAGAAAATTAGATACTCAAACCGCGTTGGCCTTCCAAAAGAAGAAGCGACCGACGATCAGGCGGAGATTTGGTTTGAAAGGGGTATCGACCCTAGCTTCATCCGCATGGTCCAATATAAATAAAACTGTGCACCATGCACATAGTAGACGCCATTTTCGGTCTCTAGATAAACTCGCTCTTCCATTAAAAGGGAAAAGTCTATATACTTTTCGCGTTGTCGACCTCTAGCTTCGGGGCGCAACCGCCTAGAAAAGGCTTCCAATCGGATGTTTCCGAGCCTTAATAGCGAGTCATCAGTAGAAGCGAACCGAAATAAGGAGGAAGCAAACATGTACGCAATCATCGAGACTGGCGGCAAGCAAGTCAAAGTGGAAGTCGGCTCCCGCATCTTCGTCGAGAAACTCGAGGGAGAGAAGGATTCCGAAATCACCCTCGATAAGGTCCTTCTCCTTGGTGGAGACAAGCTCTCCGTCGGAGCCCCCTATGTCAAAGGGGCTTCCGTCACCTGCAAGATCGAAAAGCAGGGCAAAGCCAAGAAGATCGACATCTACAAGTACAAGGCCAAAGCCAATGAGCGCAAGCACATCGGCCATCGTCAGCCCTATACTTGCCTTGTCGTCAAATCCATCAACGCCTAAGTCAGATAGCCATGATCAAAGTCGATATCGCCTATAAGGGCAAGGGCATTGAATCCATCCTCATCAAAGGCCACGCGAATTGTGGCGATTATGGCAAAGACCTCGTCTGCGCCGGCGTATCCGCCGTCTCTATCGGGGCTCTTAACGCCTTAGAGGAAGTGGATTCCTATGAGATCGAGGTTGAGGAAGGACGCATCAAAGCCACCTTCGGCAAAGCCCTCTCCGACCACGATGAAATCGTCCTCGAGACGATGATCCTACAGCTAAAGACAATCCAGGTTTCCTATCCGGAAGCCATTGACATCAAAGAAAGGAAGTAGCACCAATGAAATTTGTTCTAAATCTCCAGCTCTTCGCTTCCAAGAAGGGCGTTGGTTCCACCAAGAACGGCCGCGATTCCGCCGGTCGTAGGCTTGGTGCCAAAGCTGGCGACGGCGAATTCGTCACCGCCGGCAGCATCCTCTACCGTCAGAGGGGAACAAAGGTCTATCCCGGGAATAACGTCCGCAAGGGCGGAGACGATACCCTCTTCACCACCATCGATGGCCGCGTGAAGTTCGAACGTGTCGGCAAATCCCGCAAACAGGTCTCTGTCTATCCCGCTGAATAAGAGGGAACAAAAAGAAAATTAGGTCCGAGTCATTCGGACCTTTTTCATATGATTAATACCAGGATGATTCCTTGGTCACTGTCATAGGCATATCCT
>CAMVEL010000040.1 GCA_947166565.1 uncultured Erysipelotrichaceae bacterium | reverse complement strand
AGTTTTATTTAAGAATACCTTGCCGCATATTTTTTACTCCTTTTCTGGAATTGATTTATTATATCACATCAGTTTTAGGAAAACAAGTATCTAAAAGAAAAGAGATGGAGAACATCTCTAGTCTACATATTTCCAGCGTTGCTTGCCCGCTGTTTTTGTTATTCCTCTGCAACAATTTGATATGCAACTGGAACTAACTCCAGTTTTTTCTTCAGCTTCTTTGAAACTGTTATAAACAATACCTGTGTCAAGATTAACAACTTTCTTACTGGCTTTTTTAGATAAAATTTGTTTCTTACATTCAGGACATCCACAGCCCATTCCTGTCCTAACATAAATGGTTGTTGGCCAATTGTGTCCACATTTAGAACATATCCACCAATACTTTTTGTTGGATTTTGCTGTTACTTCATCAGGTTTCTTTGTGTTTTTCGAATAGTCCCACTCCTTAGCGACATCAGGATATTGAGATGCTAAATCATTAAATCCTTTGAGTATTTTTTGCCCTGAACAATAAGGACAATTTCTACCAATTGAACGTTTGCTAGCTTGAACGTGCCAATTATGACCTAAATTGCATTTCCACCAAAATTTTCTATTAGAAAAGACTGGAATTAAAGCTGGATCAATCCCTTTATTTTTATCCCAATCCCATTCTTTAATAAGTGGACTATTTGCAATTGAATTCTCTTTAATTTGAGATGCCACTTTAGATATAATTTGTGAACTGTCCCTATCTATATCAACATCAATCATTTTTGAACAACCAAATTTACTATTTATTGCCTTAATAATTTCGTTAATTGCACTACTCAATTCGGTATTGCTTTTATAAGTTGCAGTTAACTTAATTGATTCGCTTTCGTAATGCGGGCATCCACTTTCTCTAATCCTGAAAAGTGATATTCCTTCTTTGGAACAAAGCAAATCTTTCGCCATGTCCTTTTCAACGTTCTTATGCCACCTCGAGCCATCGTATTCTATGCCGACTTTTAAAGAAGGGATATAAATATCTAATTCCAATCTCTTTAATTCTTTTGACCGATAATTCTCTACACAGTCCTCGAATAATTGAGAAATATAAAAAGCGATAATTTTCTCTGGATATGAGGTTCTTAATTCCTTGCTACAATGTGGGCAACCTTCACCATTAGTGGTTCTTCTATAGACTTCACATTTCCAAGTGTGTCCTCTCTTACATCTCCAGTGGACAACTTGTTTGCTACCGTAAGTGACATCAGTTGGACGAATTCCTATTTTATCGTTTTCTTCATAATCCCATTCATCTAAAAGGTGAGGATGAGTTGTTTTTATGTCATTAAAACCTTTTAATACTCTATGGTTAGAACAATAAGGACAAGCATTATCACGAGTCACTCTATGTGAAGCAGAATCTTCCCATCTATGCCCTAAAGAACATTTCCAATGATATGGTAAATTTGACTGAGGATAAATTTTATCAGGCGTTGTTTCGTTTAGTTCATAATCCCACTCATCAGCTATTCTAGGATATAGGGTTGCTAAACTCTTTTCTTTAGGGGCAATTGTGTAACCTTGTGCTACGCACATTTTACATCTCGCACCCTTATTCTTTCTTTCGATTCTAGTTGTCCATTCGTGCCCACAAACGTGGCATTTCCAATGTGCCGTTTTATTACTACCACAAGTTAAATGATTTGGGTTTAAACCTATTTCATTGTTTTTTACCCAATCCCAATCAAGCATTAGTTCTTCACTATCAACAACTAGTTTCTTCATAATATTCATTATAAAAGAAAAGAGATGATTTCTCATCTCCTAATTTAATAAGTCTCTAACATCCTTCAGTGGCACCATTATGCCAATCTTTTGGTCAACATACATTTGTGCCGTTTGGTCAGTTGGGTCAAGTGCTTTAAGTGGTAGCACACTAATCCACACTCCTTCAAGTCCGTGCATATTCTCACATACTTCAGTGACTTCTGCCTCAAACTTCTTGACTCCGTATTTACGGAAACTGACAATCACTCTATCTCCGATACAATACTTGCAAATTCTTGTCCTGTCTTGGGAGATTTTAATTCTTGGTTCTTTTGTACTCATTTAAATCGTACCTTCTTTCTATTATTATACTGCCGCAATAGAAATATTTCGTCAGCAACCTTTTTAATTATTTGTATCAATGTTGTGTTCAGGTAGTTCGAATCCCGTAAGTGCCTTCAATTTTTATGTCTTTCCCTAGCCCATTTCGGGATTCATACTAGTTCCTTCGATTCCCACATGGTGCTATCAATTCCACTAATATGCTGTTTTTAAGGTAAAATCGCCCCATTTAGGCAATAAAAAAGCCCTAATAATGTATTAGAGCAATTTTGTTTAGATGGCAGGGGCTGAAGGAATCGAACCCTCATCAAAGGTTTTGGAGACCTCTGTTCTACCATTGAACCAAGCCCCTAATTGTCATTCCTCTATTCGAGGAACGGAGTGAATTATACTATTGCCTTTTCTAACTATCAACGAGGAGAAATAGGCGTTTCTAGCAAATATTATATCGCTTGCCTTTTTAAGACCAACGTGCTGATACGGCGTAAGGCGTAATAGACTGGGAGGATTTCCAAACGGCCGAGGAACATGCAGACGGACATGATCCATAGGACAAGGTAATAACTCCACATCGCGTTGCCTCCATTGTTGAAGACGCTGATTCTTAAACCAAGGAAGTCCACGATGGTATTTCCCGTACCAGAGAGGGAGCTAGACACGAGATAGAGGCTTTCCGTCGCATTGAAATAGGAACCATCCCCTCCTTTTGGCAGGAACACCAAGATAATGGTAGGCACCATCAAGACAACAAGGTAAAGGATGATGTAATTGACGTTTTCCTTATACAGGTCATCGGTAACCTCAACAGGTTTTCCTGCGCGCATGAAAAAATGAGGATAACGGAACCTAGATGGGGAGAATTTATGGAGGATGCTCCACCAGAGGTATTTAAGGGCGATGACCACACGCAACTGCTTGATGGCACCGGCGGTAGATCCGACGCCACCACCGATGATCATCAGGATAATCGATAAGGCGACGACGCCTTGTCCCAAGATGATAATGGATGGGGCATTGCCAAATCCGGTCGTGGTCACGCAGGAAATCATTTGGAAGACCGAGTAACGTAACGAAGTTGCGAAGTCTTCTCCCTTGCCCCCATCGAATTGATACATCACGAGGAACAATCCAAGGATGGTGAAAAGCAAAATTACGAACCCCATGAAGCGAAGTTCGGCGTCTTTGATGACGTTTTTCCATTTCATGGTAAGGGCATTCCAGATTAGGAGGAAGCTCGTGGCCCCAAGAATCATGACTATCATGATAGTTATTTCGATACCGACAGGGCTAACGAATCCAAGGATCGGATTCGGATTGCTATATTGGTAGAAACCACTTATTCGCGTGGAGAATCCTCCGGTAGCCATGCCGGCGATAGAATGGCAAAGCGATTCGAACCAATCCATGCCGAATAGCCACATCGAGATGGTGCCCAAGGCAATGATGATCATGTAGATTCCGAATGTGGCTTTCGCCGTTTTGGCTAGGTTAGGGAGTAGACGGTCGTTATGGCCTTCGGTCGCGAATAGCTGCATTCCAAAACGATCGCTAACCGCGGAAGCGACAACCAAGACCAAGCCAACGCCGCCAAAGAATTGGGTGATGGCCCTATATAAAAGGAAGACATGGGAGCAATATCCTTGGCCAGCATCAAGAAAAGAGGAGTAAACCGGTTCTCCCGCACCAGTGAAGCCATGCAAAACCGTGAAGCCAACCGCGCAATAACCGGAAACCGATTCGAAGACGGATTCCGAGAAACTCATGGAAAGCACACCGTCGTTCCCTCCAAAGAAGGCGACTTTATCGGCTAGGAAGAAAGGGAGTGCCCCAACCAAAACGGTCGTTAGCCAAATGAAGACAAGCAAGACGCTATCTTGGAATTTGGCTAGTTTTCCTTTTTTCCTTCCTTTTGTTAATAGGAAGCCAAGGACCGTTCCAAGGATCAGCGCGCTTCCGCCAGGGATAAGGAAAGCGGGGAAGCAAATCCATTCTCCGGGGAAGAAAGGAATAATGAGCAACGGTAACAATGTGATGCCGCCGACAAAGGCCAAGAAAACGCAGAGATAGCCAAAAATCAGGCGCATGCCTCTACTGGTTTGGTTTTCATTCAATTCGAATTCATCCATAATTGATATTTAGCCTAATTATTTCCTGCGGAAAGCAATTTTAATGCAAAACCTATAATAAGCAACTTTTAAGGGTTACTGGATAGACCTTGCAACCTTGTTGACCATTCCCATATCGGCTTTGCCGGCATAATTCATTTTGAAATGTTTCATGACCGAAGGAATAGAACGGTCTTCCAGGGAAAGGATGATGGTCTTTATTTCATCTTCGCTGAGCATCTTGGGAAGGAAGGATACTATCGCTTCCTTTTGACGGATGGTGGCGTTATAGGAATCTTCTCTTCCGGCTTTCTTATAACCTTCCGCTTCTTCATCCAATTCCTTAGCGAATTTCATGATAATCGATATCACGGGTTCATCGGAATCCTTGACTTCGTTCCCGGAAGTCAAAAGAATTTGGTAACGGCTCAAAATCATCGAATAGGCGTTTTTACGGTCTTCGTCGTGGGCTTTCATGGCCTCGATCTTGGCCTTCTTTATTTCATCAATAAGCATATTTAATTCCTCCTAATTGGTTCTAACCATAAAAGGCATAAGCAAGAACCTAACTCTATTTGGTTTCCTTTTCCTTTGGGGCTTTGGCGGATTTCTCAGTTTTGGCGGATTTGGCCGCTTTGTCCTTTCTGGATTTCAAAACGGTATGGATATGCGCTGGTTTGCTATGCGGATCAGCGATACGTTGAACGAATTTCTTGACCTTTGCCTCATCTCCAGGGGCGCAGACAAGGAGTAAGGTATCCTTAGCCTCAATCATGGAATCGCCATTAGGGATGATGACGGTTGGGGAACGGAAGATCGCCGCGACCGAGCAATAACGGGGGAAACGAATCTCACGCAGGGTCTTGTCGCAAATCTCGAAGTTAGAAAGGACGACGGCCTCGATGACCTTGATCTTGTCGTTTTCCAAAGACATCGTGCGCATGATGTTTTCGATGCTCGCTTCCTCTTGGATGATTTGGCCAAGAAGGTAAGGCGAAGATATAACCGAATCGATGCCTAACTTTTTATAAAGGTCGACGTTTGAAGGGTTGGTGACCAAGCAGATGGTCTTTTTCGCGTTAAAGACGCGTTTAGCCATCAAACACGAGGCGTAATTATCGGTATCGGAAGGGCAAAGGGAAATGAAGACGTCCGCGTCGAAAGCATTTGCTTCTTCCAAGCAATATTTCTTCCATGGTTCTCCGTGGTAGACAGGGATTTTCCTACGTTTGCCGATTGTTTCGACAACCGCTTCGGAAGGGTTGATGACGATGATCTCGTTCTTCCCATCGGCGAACATCCCGACGAGGTATTCGGCTTCTTTGGAGCCGCCGGCGATAACTACTTTCATTTCCTTTCTCCCCTTTCCAATAGACCGGCGCGGAGAAGGCTGAACCTATCTTTAGATAGCTGGAACGGATAGATGACCTTGATGGATGTGCCTTGGACGAGGATGCCTTTATCGGGGTCGTCGAAACGGACATAGACATAAGGAACTTCGTGGACGACAGAACAAAGGTGCGCCAAGAAAAGATTGATGTTATCGTCTCCGGTCGTGATGATGACTTCTCGCGCGTTAGCG
>CAMVEL010000039.1 GCA_947166565.1 uncultured Erysipelotrichaceae bacterium | reverse complement strand
TATGGATTCTTTCTAGAGGGAGATCATGTTCTCGGCTCTAAGTGTAAGAAAAGCCCCTGCGCCATGAAGGGAGGGGCTAATAAACGAAGTTACTTTTTCCTCTTGATGTTGATGAGTTCGGTGAAGCCGACCATCGTGAAGACTTCATAGATGTCATCAGACATGTTGATGATGGAGAAATCATCGTAGGCCTGTTTGAGTCTAACGACGATTCTTAAACCGGCGGATGACATGTATTTAAGATTCTCGATATCCCAGACGATTGTGTCAAAACCGCCTTCTGCGATCGTTTTCTCAATTTCAGCTTCAACGGCTTCCGCGTTATAGGAGTTGAGTTCTCCTTCTAGATGGAATACTAGTTTTTTGTTTTCGATTTCGTGTTTCATAAGTCTCTCTTCTATTTATTATTATCCAATCTTTGTCTATCGACAAGTTCAGCGAACCTTCCGCCTTTGGCGATTAGCTCTTCATAACTGCCTTGCTCGATTATTTTACCACCGTCAAGCATCAAAATGCGATCCGCGCTTTTAATCGTGGATAGCCTATGGGCAATGACGATTCTCGTGCAATTCAATCTATCGATGGATTCGCTGATACTCTTTTGCGTCTTGTTGTCGAGGGCGCTCGTGGCTTCGTCGAAGACAAGGATCTTCGGCTTATGGACGATGGCCCTAGCAATCATGATCCTTTGTTTTTGTCCGCCGGAAATACCGCCCTGTCCTTCGGAAATAACCGTCTTCATCCTCATCGGCATTTCCCTAATATCATCGGCAATGCTCGCAACTTCAGCGGCAGCCCAGGCGTCTTCTTCGGTGAGGTTTGGAGCGGAGATGATAATGTTGGAAAAGATATCCGCGTGGAACAAAGTGCCGTTTTGCATAACCGTGCCAATGTTTCTTCTTAAAGAAGGAAGGTCGACGTCTTTAAGGTTATGGTCGTCGAAATAAATATCGCCCGATTCCGGTTGTTCAAAGCCAAGCAACAACCTTGTCAAAGTGGATTTGCCGCATCCTGTTGGACCGACGATCGCGATATATTCGCCTTCATGGATTTCAAGCGAGAGGCCATTGACAACGTATGGAGCGTTCTCGTTATACCTGAAGCGCACGTTTTCAAATTTGATGTTGCCGTTGATGGATTCTAATTCGAGTTTGCCTTCCTTGTTTTCCACTTCTTCTTCGAGGATTGGCCTTGCCATATCGTAAATTGGGGAAATGGTGGCTAAAAGCGAAACGACGGAGGTTAGGGACATAAACGCGCCGGAAAGCACGCCATAGCTTGTTGTGAAGGCCATGTAGCTAGCCGCGTCGATGTTGTAGCTCGCCGCGACATAATAAATCGCGATGTTACCTAGTAAGGTGATGACCAAGGAAATAATTGGGGAGATCTTATACAGGAAAGGTGGGTTATAGGCTAATTTAGCCGATTTGGAATAGGCGTTAGCCCATTTAGCGAAGACCCTCTTTTCCGAACCGGACAGCCTAATCTTCTGGATGCCGTTGATCATTTCGTAAGTGACGCCGGATTCCTTGGACCTCGTCCTCATCAATTTGGTGGTAACTTTCTTCTGATAGAAGGACATAAAGATGTTAAAAGCGGCATTAACGATCAAAATAATCACTACAGGGGGGATCAAAACCGCGGCGAAGGTTCCCATTTGGAACAAATAGGCAATCGCGGTGATGAGGGAGACAATCGTGGTGAAGCCGCTGCTAATCAATATCTGCGCAAGCGAATTAACGCTGGTGAATCTCATAGTTAATTCACCCGTGTTATATTTTTTGAAGAAGGAAGGCGGTAAATGGAGTAACTTCATCATGGTCGCTTCCTGCACGCCTCTTTCAATTCTGTAGGTGATACGTGAATTGACGTACGACTGAACCGCTTTGACGAATAAGGCACCGACGCCCGCGCCAACGACGAAGGCGGATATCATAATGAATTTGTTGATATCCCCGCTTTGGACTACGTCGCCGGTCAACATCTTCGTTAGGTATGGCAATAATAAGCCTACGCCAGAGGCGAGCAAGGCAAACAAGACGAGCAAAATAATGTCAGCTGGATGGACTGCTTTCAAAATGTATTTGAGATATAGTTTAATCGAGACTTTCTTGCTTGGGAGAGGACGATAGAAGCTATAGGCTTCAAGCTCAAGTTTGTTGACGAGATCCGCCCTGATACGGACTTTCTTACCGGTCTTGTAGTTGATGTAATAGTATTCTTTGCTTCCAATTGGATACAAAACGACCGGAATGTTGGAGAGGAAGGTGAATACGAGCAAAATGGAACGGCCGTCATTGACGTATTCTTCGTTTAACTCAACCTTACGGTATTCAATGTTGTATTGGCCTAAGGCATAGCTTAGTTTTTCGTGGAATTTGGTGATTTTGACAGGGAGATCCACCATCGGATGATGGAAGCTAGTAAGGATTTGGCTAATCGCGTAATTCTCCCTCAACTGCTCAAAGCTAACGTTGTGGGGGTTATCGATTTTGATACCGGAAAGCGAACTGAAAGAATCCTCGAACGTTTTCGCGTCGAGCGCCTTTCTCTTCTTCACTTGTTCTTCAAACCAGCCCATCTATATCTCCTGTTATTCGTTTGTAACTAATTCGTGGTAGTACCCTTTGAGCTCCATAAGCTCGTCATGGGTGCCTTGTTCGACCACGATGCCCTTCTTAAGGACAACGATCAAATCGGCGTCTCTAATCGTCGAGAGCCTATGCGCGATAACAATCGTGGTAATGCCTCTTTTCTTGATCGCCTTAACGACTTCGTATTCGGTTTTGGCGTCAAGGGCACTGGTCGCTTCATCAAGGATGATGATGCTCGGATCAGCCGCCAAGGAACGGGCGATTTCCAACCTTTGCTTTTCGCCACCAGAGAAGTTTTTGCCGCCTTCTAAGACAGGGGCGTTATATTGGCCGTCCCTAGCCATAATCGAGTCATGGATTTGGGCGTCGCGGCAAGCCATGATGACTTCGAAGTCCTCGATGGATTCGTCCCACATCTTGACGTTATTGGAAATCGTATCCTCATACAAGGTGATGTCTTGGTCGACGACTGCGATGGAGGAAGTGAAGATTTCGTGGTCGATTTCCTCAATCTTCTTACCATCAAAGATAATTTCGCCAGACCAAGGGCTATATAAACCCGAGATAAGCTTGCTTAATGTGGATTTGCCACTTCCCGTAGAGCCAACGATCGCCACCTTTTGGCCTTGTTTTATTGTTAAATTGAAATCCGTCAAAATCGGACGATCGAGTCTTGAATAACCAAAGGTTACGTTCCTTAATTCGAGGTTGCCTTTGATCTTGGAGATCTTGTCCATTTGAACTTCGCGGGTCACGTTTGGATCTAATGGGTATTCGAAGATATCGTCGACCCTTTCCATGGAGGTGCGCATTTCCTGCAAGGTCTGACCGCTGGTGATAAGGGTCATGGCCGGCATCATAAACGCGCTTAATAAGCCTTGGAAGGCCAAGATGGAACCAACGGTGAATTCGCCGCGAATAGTTAAATAAACGCCTAAGATCAAAACCGAATAATCGGCGATTAGGGAGACAAAGGCCGGGATCAATCCGATGAAGGTGTTGGTTTTCGCCATTTTGATATTCATCGCCGTGACGCTTTCTTGGGCTTCGCTCCAGGACGAGAAATAGGATTCTTCCGCGCCGTTTGATTTGATGGTCTCGATCATCTCAATGCCTTTGGAGGTAAGACCGGATAACCTTGCCCTATCACGGGCCTGGACACGTCCGATATTGACCCTAACCTTGGAAATGTAGATGGAGATAAAGGCGTTCAACACAATCGTAACGACGCCAATAAGGGTTAGGAACCAGCTCTTGGTGATCATGACCACCAAATAGACGACGAGCATGATGGTATTGAATAGCAAAGGCGCGAAGACGTTGACGAGCGTTTCGGCAATCGTGGCGTTTTCGCTTTGACGGGATTGCAAGTCGCCGACCATGCGCTGGGAGAAGAAGTCAATCGGAAGCCTTAGGATTCTCCACATATAGGAGGTGGAACCGACCAAGTCCAATTTACCCCTGATCTTATATTGATAAAGGGTCTGGGCCAAAGTAACGATGATCTGCAAGAGCCCAATCCCACCGAATATGAAGATAAACGGTAGCAACCAGCTTGGATTGTTGCCTCCTAACAAATAGTCGACAAACACCTGGTTCATAACCGGGTTGATGATGCCAATCAAATAGAAAACGATCGTGGTAATGGCAAAGAAGGCAATTAATGGAGCGGCTCCCTTAAGCCTCTTTTTCGCGAACGTCAAAATCGATTTTCTCTTGCCGCCAGGTTCGAATCCTTCATCTGGAATGATTTCAAGATAAATACCGGTAAAGATGCTGTCGAATGTTTTCAAATCGACTTTAACAACGCCTTTGGCAGGGTCATTGATAATCGCTTTGTTGCCCCTAAAGCCATCGATAACGACGAAATGACCGCCGCCCCAGTGAATGATGCCGGGGAATTTACCTCTTTCCCTGAGTTTTTGGGTGGTATAGGCAAAGCCTTTGGTCTTAAAACCATATTTCTGGGCAGCGCGTCCGATGTTCTTCGCGTTACTGCCGTTGCGGGAGACGCCGCAATCGACACGGACTTGTTCAAGGGGTACCCACTTGCCATAGTAAGCCATGACCATGCTTAAAGAGGCGGCTCCGCATTCGAGAGCCTCAAGTTGCATGATAAGCGGGGTATCTGCAACTCCTCCTTTGGTTTTTGGCTTCTTTATCTCTTTCATAATTATTTGCTACTAAACCAGAAATCGATGGGTTTCAACGTTTTGATGACGATGTAGTAATCGTAATCTGCATCGGCTAAAGCGACCGGAGTATTGAAGGAAACAACCGGCTGGTTATCGTTAATAGAGGAGATCTTACCAACCTTATCGGCCACATGAACCTCTTGGTCTACCGCCAATTTGCTCAAGTCTTTTTCCTCGACGTGCAAAGTCACATTGCCGCCGCTGACGGTCGCCCTTCCGGAAACCTTGACTTGAATCGGATAGATAAAAGACCACACAAAGAACCCAATGAGCAAAATAATGACCGATCCTAAAGTAACCCAAGTCGCGGGCGAACTATAGGAAAGCGAATCATTTAATTCGTCGGGATTAGTGATAACCTTCTGCTTTTTCTTCATAAATACGTCTTAGGTTTGTCTATTCATTTTCGCATAAAAAAACGCATCTTTAAAGATGAAAAAAGGAGGGAATGCATATAAGGTTAGCCTTTCTTGCTTCATTTATCGCGTTGCCTCTTTGCGAATTCATCTAAAGATGCTTTTTGGTGATGATAGACATCGATGATGTTATCGATTAACTGAGGAGTATAGAAATCGCTTTTGGAAAGCGTTTCCCTGATATCGTCTTCGAATCCGTCCAAGGAATTGGGGTCATACCACGAATAATCCCATTCCGGTTTTATGTCGCCGAAAGCAAAATAGACGAGGATGTAGGTCCCTTTGTTGATGTTTGATAGTATTTTACGACCGGTTTCTCCACTGCCAAAGGCGCTTCCGAAATCGAAGGCCGGGGCCATTCTAATTTGCCCGGTTTTGATGTTTCTAATCGCGCAGAGGTTATCGAAATGCATGTCGTTTACGAAGCATAGGCTTCTCCAACAGGCTAGTTTTTCAAAGAACTTCTTGGCCCCCGGTAAAGCGACATCCGATATTTTCTCTAAGAACTCATCGGCGGCAAGTTTATTCACGCTTCTTTGGCGATATAACGAATATAGTTCCTCTGGAACGATCACGGATAAAGGAACCAATTCTTCATCGATTCCGATTATCACTTTCGAAACCGAGGCGTAGGTTCCGTTTATTTCCTTTAGTTGGTATTCCCAGAACTCATTGTTTTTGAACATCCTTTTGGCAAGTTTTGAGCAAAGGACTTCCGCCAAAGCTTCTTCGCAATGGCCTTCATGGATGCCAAGTTTATATAAACGAGGGCCATCTTCTCCGATTAGCCAGCCTTTAACTCCCCAACCCGCCGTGACGATGTCCGGAACGTTTAGATCAACATGGCTCAGCTTTTCATAATTTCCACTTAAAACAGCCCTTGCGAAACTATCGTCCCATTTGTTCGTGAAGAAATTGATGTCCTCATACTTGAGGTTTTCATCTTCTTTTCTAAACCAATAATGGTTGGAAAGAGATAACCCGTGTCCTTTAAAAGAGAGTTCAAAGGGGCTTTTTGTCCCGGTGTATTTCAGGATCATCTCGCAATCCCTTCTCATCGAGGCAATGGTTTTTCCATTGAAGAAACGGAACAAGGCCATGTTCATGTTATCGGCGTCGCTTTTGTCACCGACGCCAAAAGGGGCTTTGTCGAAATCTTTTAATCTATCGACGATTCTAATTGCGTTTCTATCGCCAAAAACCGCGTCGAAAGAACAGACTTCGTTGTTTTGATACATCAAAATGTAGCGTTCCGTTCTATCCATGGACTCAATAAGCGTTATTTGATTGTCAAAACAACCATCGTGATGTCATCGAATTGGGCAGTGCCGTTAGCAAAGGCGTCTATATCTTTATAAATCGCATCGATTGTTTCTTCTTCGGATTTGCCGATGTTGTTTTTAAAGATTTCGACCAACCTTTCCTCACCGTAAAGCTTGCCTTCTGGGTTATGGGCCTCGGTAACGCCGTCGGTATAAAGCAAAATGCGGTCACCTGGCTCAACATCTATCGTGTTGCTGCGGTAGGGCAATCCCTTCATCATGCCAAGTACGGTGCCGTCTACTTTCTTAAGGCATTCGACTTCACCCTTTGTGCGGAATAGCAACGGATAATTATGGCCGGCGTTTGTATATTGCAAGGTCATCTTCTCGGTATCCAAGATAGCGATCCAAGATGTGGCGAACATCATCTCCTTGTTCCCGTCCACCAAACGACTGTTGGCTAAGGAAAATATCTTAGACGTGTCATCATAAATCATCGCGTGGTCTTTGATAACGGTCTTCGCGGTCATCATAAACAAGGCCGCTGGGGTTCCTTTGCCGGAGACGTCCGCGATTAAGAAGCAAATCCTCTTATCGTCGATTGGGAAATAGTCATAGAAGTCACCGCCGACGTCTTTGGCGGTCTTCATGGCCGCACGCAAGGCGATATCGAATTTCTCCTTAAACGTAGGCTTTGCTGGGGGCAAGGCTCCTTCTTGAATCTTGGAAGCGATCTTCAATTCGGCTTCGATTTCCTTGACCTTGGCTTCGGAGTCCACCAACAAGAGGGTGCTCAAATTGGAAACGAGGAACGTAAGGGCCAAGGCGATGCACAAAGACAAGGCTATGTAATCGCTATCGACGCCAAGAATCAAATACTGTATTACCAAAAATAGGGGGACCAGTATATCGAATCCGATAAGCGTGAAGATGATCTTCTTAGTCAATTTCTGATTATCCTTAGTCCTGATCAAATAAAAGATGGCGACAACAAGCGACACGAGGAAATAGAAAATCATCAAAATATAAAAGAGGGTTGTAAACAGTATTTCTTCGACAATATATCCTGTTTGGGATACGCTGAAAACCAGATGCGTCCATGGGGTAGTGACGGCCAAAACGAAAAAGGCCGCGTTAGGTATATAGTAAAGCAGGGCCAATACCCACTTCTTCTTCGGATAGCAATGGAAGAACTTCAGGAAGAAACTACTGAAAAACGTAGCGAAAATCAAAGCGAAAATCGTAAAGCCTATGGCGAAAATAAAGGTGAAAACCCTTAAATTATTGTCGCCATCAAAAATAACCCAAAGCAATTCACATACCGCGGTTAGGAAAGCGAAGATGAGCATTAAGGAAATCTCGTCTTTGATTTTGCGGTGATAAAAAACAAAGTTGTTAACCAAAAGGATCAGCAACAGGGCCAACCCCGATGAAAGGACAAGTAAAAACAGGCTTTCTTCCATGAGCTAATTATAATGGCTTTCATAAACGAAATGGGGACCATTTTTCCTTAATCTTTTTGCAATTTCACCATGGCACTTCTGTGGCAGCAAATTGCTATAATGGAAAAAACGAGGAGTCGGTAGTTATGAGAAAAGACCTATTAGAAGGTTTATCCGAAGAACAAATCGCCAAGATTAGGAATTGCAAAGACACCGAAGAGGTCTTGAAAGTCGCCAGAGAGGAAGGCGTTGAGCTAAACGATGATCAACTCGAGGCCGTTTCTGGAGGATGCTCTAAAGAAACTATCCACTGCCCTAATTGTGGCTCTACAAATTTAGCAAAACGAGCGGTTGGCTTTGCTCACCGTGTCTCTGGATACAGATTAACTTGTAACGATTGCGGAACAAAATGGGAGACAGGTCTATAGGTTTATAATATGAAAGAAGAATTACTCAAAGGATTAAATGAAGAGCAAATTGTCAAAATCAAAGCATGTAAAAACCAAGAAGAGGTTTTAAAGATTGCCAAAGAGGAAGACATTGGGCTAACCGACGAGCAACTTGAAGCTGTTTCTGGTGGTGTTTGTACTGAAAGATGTCCAAAATGCAATAGTGATTATATTGTGGGAATAAGGTTTAATACGAAAACATATGACGGACCATTGGTTAAATGGGAAGGTAGTATGTGCAAAAGTTGCGGCTACACTTTTAATGAAAAGCCTGCACTGCTAATCTCTAAGTAGACAGCCCTCCCCGAAAAGTGCACAAGGGAGTA
>CAMVEL010000038.1 GCA_947166565.1 uncultured Erysipelotrichaceae bacterium | reverse complement strand
GATAACGACTTCAAACATTTGAAGGAAGTCGTCGGTCAAGGAAGAAGGGTAGTCAACAACATCGAAAGGGCGGCCATCCTTTTCCTTATGAAGACTACCGCGATCATCGGTCTCGCCTTTGCCCTTATTCCGTTTAAGAAAGGCCAATTCTGGTATAGCGTGGAGAATATCTATCTCCTTCAAACCGCGGTTATCGGTGTAGGAGGCTTCCTCCTTTCTTTGGAAAGCCATAAAGAACCGATACGCGGCTCCTTCATGCGAAACGTTTTTTCGAAAGCTTTGATATCCGGCTTATTGGTTTTAGCCGCCGCGATCGCGCCTTTGATATTGTGCAGATCAACCGCCCTTTTTAACGGAACCCCCGTCATTTCCGAAGATAGCGCCAAATCACTCATTTCCATATTAACGGGCTTAGCGGGGTTCGTATGCTGCGTTTGCATGTGTACCCCATTCACAAAATATAGGCTCATTTGTCTTATCGCCGTCATCATTTTCGGAACGTTCTTGGTGTTTGCGCTCCCCACTTCTATAGTCGGAGGGAAAGCCACCTCCTTCTCGATGTTCGTCTCCCCTGACGGAAATTTCTTCCACGCCCCCTTCTTCCAAGTTGCTTTCCAACCATGGAATTCCGAGGTCATGACCGAGCTTCATAACAATTATGTGAACTATGTCGTGATGGGCTCCTTCCTTCTCGTAGCCTTCCCTTTATACGGAGCGACCTACCATTTTGTGAACAAACGCTTCGTTCTTGGACACGTCAAAAAGGAATCTAGTAATAAAAACTAAATAATTATTTACCCTGTTTTTTATCATCGTTTTTCCATAAAAACATCGGTTAAAAGCCATCTTTTCTTGTTTTGTTCGCAAAGCAAAGAAGGAAACTCGTATTCGGACCTCATTGCTTTTTATTTGTATACGCGCATAATAATTCCCGCATATGGACAAAGCGACTTCAAAAAAGAAAAAAGTGATAATCGTCGGAGGGGGTATGTCTGGCATGACTGCCGGCATCTACCTTCTCGATAACGGTTTCGATGTAGAGATTTACGAAAAGCATTCCATCCCTGGCGGGGAATGCACCGGATGGGTCAGGGAAGGCCAATATATCGATGGCTGCGCCCATTGGCTAATCGGAACCAATCCAGGTTCCTCCCTCTATCCAATTTGGGAACATATCGGGGCCTTTGAAAATACCCACCTTTACGACAATGACAACCTATCCACCTATTTTTTCGCGGATGGAAGCGTTGCTTCCCTTCATTCCGACATCACCTCGCTTGAAAAAGAGCTGATCGCCCTTTCCCCAAAAGACAAAAGGCAGATTCGTTCTTTCATAAGGACAATAGAAGCCTATACCCATGTCGTCATTCCGACCAAGAAGCCAATCGGAGCCATGAATATCTTCGAATTGATTTCCTTGGGAATTAAGTGCCTCCCTTTCTTCGGCCCTTATTTGAAATATCGCAGAACGTCTGTTGAAGAATACGCCAAAAAGTTCAAAGACAAACGAATTGGCGATATGCTTGTCCGTTTTATGGGCGGAGATTACAACATGCACTCCCTCTTTTATGTCCTCCAAGGGTTCTGCACCCGTGACGCTGGGGTTCCCGAAGGCGGATCGCTTAAGATGGCAATGCGAGTAGCCAATCGCTTCAAAAGCCTTGGAGGCGTAATCCATGTTGCTTCCCCTGTTAAGAAAATCGTCCTCGGTAAGTCTTTGGTTAAGGGCATTGAATTAGAAGACGGAACGTTTGTCAAAGCGGATTATGTCATCTCATCCGCGGATGCGCATTTCACCTTCAACAAACTCCTCCCAGACTTAAAGATGCCAAAATTCTTCAAGGAAAGATTCTCCAAACCGGCGGATTACCAATTACGTTCAGCCTTCCAAGTCTCCTTGCAAGCCAACTGCCCAATGGATGATTTCCCCCGTATGTGCGACTTCGAAATCCCCGAGGAAATAGTCGGCAAAGATAGAATCACCAGTTTCGTAATTCGCAACCATGCCTTCGATAAATCCCTTTCCCGTAACCACAAGGCGCTTCTTACGATTCTTCTTCCAACCTACGAAGGGACTTATGACTACCTCGCCTCCTTAAGCAAGGAGGAATACGCTTCTGTCAAAAAAGACATAGGCGAAAGATTCAAGAAGATCGCCGCGGAAAAACTAGGCATCAAGGAAGAGGATTTGGTCCTTCTTGATGTGACTAGCCCATTGACATATTCCCATTACGCGAACGCTTATAAAGGCGCATACATGTCCTTCCTCACCACCAAAAAGAGCAAGGGCTTAATGGTTGGATGCCGTGTCAAAGGCGTAAGGAACCTCCTCCTTTCCGGCCAATGGTTGATGCCACCAGGCGGACTTCCTGTTGCCTTATTCACCGGCAAGCACGCCGCCTACAACATTTGCCAGCTCGAAAGAAAGAAATTCATCGACAAAGAAGAAACCCGCGTCAAAGGCGCGTTAAAAACCAAAATTGCTTAAGAAAAAGGTAAGCCTCGACTTACCTTTTTTGTTCCTGAGTCATTTTATTAATCGAGGGCCTTTGTGCATTTCACGTTATATGTCAAAGCAAACGTCCCACACATAATCGTCGGAATGAAAATCGATAAATACATCGCCACATATGTATACCATCTCGCGGACATTTGCCCCAAGAAATCAAGTTTGGCGGTAATCGCTGAGTAAATTGAGAAGGCCAAAGCAACCCCGACCATTACCAAAGAAACGTAACGGGTGAACTTTTGGTCCTTTTGTTTGACCAAAAATACAGAGACCAACGCAAAGAGAATTGTTAGTAAAGCGATTTGGATGGCGTTTCTTTGAGGAAGGAGAATATTCACAAGCACCGCTCCTAAGAACGGAACGATTGCTAATATATAGGCGATTCCCCCTTTCTTATAACCGTATATCCCATAAACCGCGATCGCCAAAACCGATAAAGTTATAAGAATATATGAAGCAATCATCCATCCGCCAAGATTGTGAATGTCAACAAACACCAGCAGGTAAACGGCAACCACAAGTAAAAGGAAAGTCAAAACCATCTGAACGAACAATAGGATAGCTTTATCTTTTTTCATTCCATATTTTTGCATTGTATCCATAAATTGGTTCTCCCAATTTAATTATATATGTCAGAAAAGAAAAAAATCCTTAAATGAATAAGGATGTTTCATCGATTTGGTGGCCCCCGTCGGACTCGAACCGACACGCCCTCATCAGGCAGTGGATTTTGAGTCCACCGCGTCTACCATTCCACCAGGGGGCCATGTTTGCCTTTTTTAGGCCATGAGAGTTTATCCTCTTTGCCGATATTTCTCAACAACAATCGGAAGGGATTCGTTTTTATTCAGTTGGCGCGCCCGACACGATTCGAACGTGCGGCCTCAACCTTCGGAGGGTTGCGCTCTATCCAACTGAGCTACGGGCGCAATTTGGTGCACTGGACGAGACTTGAACTCGTATGGGGATTAGCCACTAGCTCCTGAAACTAGCGCGTATACCAATTTCGCCACCAGTGCACGGATGGAAATATACTCTTATTACCCCAAAAAGTCGAATATGGATTGCAGGATGCCCTTATCGAAATCCGTTTTGGAGTAATCGAATATCGGAAGAGGTGAAGAATTGCGGTATGCCTCCCTCATTTTGTTTTGGAACTCCTCATAATACACTTGGGATTTCTTGTCCCAAAAGGCTTGATGGCCACGTCCCTCCGCACATAGGAAATGAACATGTGCGTTTTCCGCACATTCCTTTTGGTAGCGGAGGAAATAATGATTGTAATCAACCATCTTATCGAGATCGCCGAAAAGGACTAAGACTTCCTTATTCGTTTTCTTCATCTCCTCTAAGCCATCATATAGACCCAAAGGACCGAATTTTCTTTTAAGGTATCCTTTAACCGCTCCAGCGAGGAGTTTGTTTTTGGGCAACGTCGACATTGCCATATCGAAAACCGAATTAAACCCCGATATGCAGACGACTTTATCGACATGGTATTCCTCTTTTAGCCCTCCAAGAGCGGTATACCCACCCCAGCTATGTCCGACGGTATAACGCGGCAAGCCCTTTATCGATTCGTCTTTTTCCAAGAATTCGAAAAATGCTTTCTGATCAAGCAAAGGTTGGGCAACTCCTACGCAATCCCTGCCTTCGCTTTGGCAGCATCCAGTATTGTCATAGGCATAAACGATATACACCTGCTTTGCAAAGCGGGAAATAAGGTCGCCATAGGCTCTTCTTCCCGCGAAGGCGCCGTGATGGAAAACGACTACTCCTTTAGCGCCCCCATCAATGAAATATTTACCACCGACAAGTTTGTTTTTTCCCGAAATAAAGGAAAACGGTATGCTTTTTACCCCAAAATCATCAGGATCATAATAAGGCATATTAGGCTCGCCATCATGGCGAAGAGGAAAAGAGGATTTAAACGCCTTATCAATAATCGGGTCGAGGATCATATCAATGCTTTTTCCTTGCCTTGACGCGATACCCGAATATCATCGTGCCCAAAGCACGTAACCATTGCCCGTTTGCGAGCCTTAGCAATCCGAGAATCGTTTTTTGAGAAATTCCTTCCATCGCCAAATTGCGAATAGGAAGCTCATAGAATCCAGCATAAAGCATCTTTCCGTCTCTTCCAGAGAAATCCAATCTGGCATTGGCTTTTTTGATGAGGAACTTACCGGTTTTTGTAGAGGAAATATCCGTAATCGTCGAATCCAAAGTATAGGGTGGGAGACGGGAATCGCGTTCAAGAGGCACGCTTCTACCTAGCAATGCTTCGAAGTCGTTATCGTAACTTAAGAACCCGTCTTTCCCCGGATTGTAATACACGGGTAGGCTATATTGGAGCGAAGGGAAGAGATCTTTCGAGGTGGCGACGATCTTTTTTGAAGCGACGATGTTAACGCAGTCATCGCCGACTTCGAGAAGGTATTCACCCGCTTCGACCTTCATCTGTTTGCTGGCTTTGTCGTAATGGGACAAGGCATCATACGGGATATCGATGGAAACGGTTTTACGGCTTTCTGGTTCCAAGGTCACCTTTTCAAAAGCGACAAGGAAACGTTCGGGTTTGAAAACGTTTTGTTTCTTGGGATTGAGGTATATTTGAACAACATGTTCACATGGGAACTTGGAACGGTTGATAACCTCGACGTTCATCGTCACTTCTTCGCCCGGGCATAATGTGCTCTTCGATGCCGAAATCTCGCCATAGCCGATTCGAGCATAACTAAGTCCATGTCCAAAAGGATAAGCGACATCTCTTCTTATCGTAACGTAGTAGCGATAACCGACGTAAAGGGATTCCCTATAAAGGGACTGCGACTGAGAACCGGGATAAAACCCAAAGGATGGTACATCGGCGAAATGTATAGGCCAAGATTCGGCGAGATGGCCACTTGGGCACGTCACGCCAAGGAGAATATCGTCTAGGGCCTCTCCGCCCGCTTCTCCCGGAAGATAGCATAGCAAGATGGCTTTGGCTTTGTCGCGGAAAGGAAGTTCCACGGGAGAGCCGACGTTCAAAACAACGATAATGTTCTTGTTAACCTCATAAATCTGGTTGAACAAACGGGTTTGTTCATCAGGAAGGAGCATATTGCTTCTATCATAGCCTTCGGATTCCGTGCCGTAGTTATTTCCTAAGAACAATATGACCTTTTCGGATTTGGAAGCTAGGTCGATAGCCTCGATGGCTAGATCTGGATCGGTGAAACCGTTTAGGTTATACCCCTGAGCGTAAGGGATTCTCATTCCTTTTCCATCGGTGGAATCGAGGAAGGAAACAACATTCAAAGGATTTACGATGGAGGAACCGCCTCCGTTAAGGCAAGGCTCTTTGGCGAGAAGACCAATAACGCAGGCCTTCTTATATGATTTTAAGGGGAGCATGCCATCGTTTTTTAGCAAAACTATACTCTTGGCAGCGGCCTCTTTGCAGGTAAGATGGGCTTTGTTAGCGGAGAAATCAGCGACTTTCTTTTCCCGCCCCTCTTTGGCTTTTGTAAGCAAATTGATAATTCTTTCGGAAGAGGCGTCAGCGGCATCTTTATCGATGATTTTACGGTTGAGCGCGTTTATTAAATCGCTCTTCCTATCAACTATTCCGGGCATCTCGACATCGAGGCCGTTGTTGTGGTTGTAGATATAGTCATTCACCGCGCCCCAGTCGGAGACGGTGACCCCATCGTATTTCCAGGAATCGCGCAGGGTATCGATCAAAAGCTCACGGTTATCGCAGGCATAGACCCCGTTAATTTTGTTATAGCTTGCCATGATCATCCATGGCTTGCCTTTTTTAACCGCGATTTCAAATGGTTTCAGATAGATTTCGTGGAGGGCCCTTTCATCAACGATAGAGTCATTGACCATCCTGAAATATTCCTGCGAGTTGCAGGCGAAATGTTTTAAGCAAGCCCCCACTCCCTTAGATTGGATTCCTTTGATAAAGGAGGCCGCGAGTTCTCCCGAAAGGTATGGGTCTTCGGAATAATATTCAAAGTTCCTTCCGCAGAGAGGATTGCGTTTGATGTTGCAACCAGGACCTAAAAGGACATCGGTTTTGGAAGCCCTGCATTCAAGGCCAAACGATTCGCCGATATCCTTAAGGACTTCCCTATCGAAAGAGCAGGCAAGCAAAGCCGGGGAAGGATAACAGATTGATTGGGCTAACGGCCTTTTGGAATCATTAGGATCGGCCCCGTTTTCGCCGATGCGAAGACCCAACGGGCCATCGTGGACCGTAATGGAAGACAAATCCAAAGAAGGGAGACCCCTTATCTTCCAATTGCCTTCTCCGTAAAGGATGGAGGCCGTTTCCCTAACGGTCAAGGTGCGTTTTTTCTTTGATTTTCTTGCCATGTCGAAATAAATTATGCCCCTTCAAGGGGCAAAAAGGAATAATGTGGTTTAAGATTGGAGGTCTTTAAGCCAAAAACGGAGGGAATCCTTGGAATGCGAATACCAGGATTCTTCATGATGTTCTTGCTTCGGATCGTTCATGAAAAGAAGTTTTTTCTCATCGTAACCAATCGATTCAAGGTACTTCTTCATTTTGAAATTTCCCTTCTCGAACCGTTTCTCAAACCCTTTGCCTCCGACGAACATCGAAATCTTGCCAACGGTCGATGGATCGGGATCCACGTCTTTTAAAATATTGAGAATATCTTTTTCATCATAGAAGAAGAACGGTATTGAATAGGCGAGGCTGAACCCGAACACGTCTTTGCGGTAGAAAAATGCGTAAAACGCCATAATGCCCCCCATGGATGAACCGCCGATGCCGGTATACTCTTTCCCTGACAACGTTCTAAAAGTCTCATCGATATAGGGTTTAAGCTCATCGGCGATATAATCGATGTAGCGATCTCCAATCGGGTGATCTGGACCCATTCTTTTGACAATCGAAGGCTTAACTGGATAAGGCGGGTTTAGTTCATTGGTTCTTTGAAGAGAATCTTTCGGGCAATCTATCCCCACGAATATCGGAGGGGTGAGGCCCTCTTTCGAAAGTTCATGGGAAACCCGATCAAGATGCCAATCCCCATAAGCGGAATAAGCGGCATCAACGAGGTTTTGCCCATCAGACATATAAATAACCGGAAAACGTTTCTTTGGGTCCTTCTCATATTCTGGTGGAAGCCAAACGCGAACCATCCTAGGGTCGGTGGCAAAAGGAAGGATAATCTTCTTTCCATAATAACTTCCATAGACCATCGTGGAATTCTTTAACGGAAGAAGTTTTTCGAAGATACCGATTTTCTTGTTTAAGCCACTCTTTTTCATACGCATTAATTTTAAAACTTATCAAGGGAATTTCTAGACTACTTCCTCTAATTAAATAGAGGAAAAGAAAAGCCAAGAAGCTAACTAACCTTTCCTATCTCTAAGAAAGTGGGCACCTTGGTCAGCCGTTAGGATTCCTTGTCTAGCAAGGCTTTCGACACAGGCTTTCTCCAGTCAGGTTCCCTAAATTAACATGTAGGGAAGCGCATGCCTCTTGGCACATTTATTGTAGCCTAGCACAAGCAAAGCTGGAAGTGCATGAAGCATAGGGAGTTCTATACATCGACAAGGTTTTTCCGATTAGGTTGGCTTATAATCGAAAAGAAATGAAAAACAAAAAATCTCCGCGGTCTGCGGAGATCAATGATTAACATGGTGGACCTTGTGGGGCTCGAACCCATGACCTCCTCCATGCCATGGAGGCGCTCTCCCAGCTGAGCTAAAGGCCCATGTGCGCTTTTTAGCGCGTCCATAAGAATAGGGAAAGGATTATTCCTTGTCAAGAGAAACTTGACCGTTTAAATGCCTTTTGAAAGATCATCAATATGATTTCTGATAGAGTCATCGAAGGAATTGTATAAACGAACGAACGCTTCAACCAGTTTAGGATCGAATTGGGTGCCCGCGCATTTCTTTAATTCCGCAATCGCGACCTCGTCGCTTAAAGCCTTACGGTAGCTCCTATCGCTCGTCATGGCGTCGAAGCAATCGCAGATTGTGATTATGCGCGCGAAATAGGGAATATCTTCTCCTGCCAATCTATCGGGATAGCCATCTCCGTCAAAACGCTCGTGATGGCTCCTGGCAACTTGTTGGAAGATCGGGAATTCCTTAATCCCGCGGAGGATATCTCCTCCGATGGAGGAATGGGATTGAATAATGGAGAATTCCTTGTCGTTGAGCTTGCCCGGCTTTGTGAGAATCATCTCGGAAATAGCGACTTTGCCGACGTCATGAATCAAACCCGCCAAATAAATTTGCTCAGTTTCCATCGGTGGCAAACCAAGCGTTTCCGCCATTCCTTTTGCGTAAGCGGCCACGCGGAAGGAATGGCCGTTGGTGTAATGGTCCTTCGCGTCGATTAGATCCGCTAAAGAAGTTAGAGTTTCCAAAGTCAATTCTTCGTACGATGCCTTCTCGTTTTTAAGCTCTTCGGTTCTTGCGGCCACTTGAATCTCCAACGATGCCTTAAGCTCGTTGAGTTCGTTTAGGGTAATCATCAATTTGGCATAATCGGGGGTTTCGATTGAGAAGAAAACGACAAGTGAACCGATCGCGCAGCCAAAGTCGGAAAGTAAAACATTCTGGAAGAAGACAAGCTGCAATCCATAAGCCAAGAAAAAGAAGGCGAAGAAAATGGAGATGCAAATGATTTGGCGGGTGTTGAATTGCTTCCTTTTAACAACGAAGATGACAAGCGATTCAAATACGAAAACCAAAGAGAAAAGAGTGATCGGGACAAAGAACCATCCGTGTTGATAAGGAATTTCCCTCGTGTAATCGAAGTTGAAATACCATCCGTTAAAGAAATTGACGATTAAGGCAACGACATAGAGGCCCAAAGCGCAGAGGTTAACAATATAAAAGATTTTCCTTGTTTTCTTCGTTGTATCCTTCAAGGCAAAGGAAGCCGTGTAATAGAAGAAAAGAAGGGAAACCATAATGGTTGATAAGAAGTAAAGGCTATTGAAAACGTAGTTAACTGGGTCGGGGAAGCTCTTAGCGAAAGCGTTCGTTACGACCGTGGCGATGTTAAGGATGTACATTATCATCCCCGCGATAAGGAAATAACGGAAACGCTTATTGACCAAATTGGTTGAAGAATAATTAATGGAGACAATCAAAAACACGACAAAGTTGATAACAACCGCGGCAATCGTGAATGAAATGTCGTAGCCCAAATTCATAATTTATGGCGAAATAATACCACATAAAGTGGTAACTGATAATCGCAAAATAAAAGCCGCGGATTCCCGCGGCTAGAAGATTATCTAACCCTTCTGATTTTCTTTACTTCGTTAACTGGTTCATCGATAACTTCGACCTTTTCGATGACTACTTCTCTAAACGGACGGTCGGAACGATCGGTATCGACGGAGGCGATTTTATCAAGGACGTCAAAGCCATCTAGCATATGCCCGAAGGCAGCGTATTGCCCGTCTAGATGTGGGGCGTCCTTATGCATAACGAAGAATTGGCTGGACGCCGAATCGTTGACCATGGTGCGGGCCATGGAAAGAACACCACGCTTATGCTTTAACGGGTTATCGACCCCATTGGCCTTGAATTCGCCTTTGATGGTGTAATCGATATTCTTTCCTTTGAGGTCTCCCCAGCCGCCCTGAATCATGAATCCTTTTATGATGCGATGGAAAATCAAGCCATCGTAGAATCCGCTTCTTGCGAGCTCTACGAAGTTCGCGGCGGAATTCGGCGCGGCGTCATAATCTAGGGCAAAAGTCATCACCCCATAATCCTTAACGGTCATTTTTATCATGGTTTTACTCCTTGTTTCGAAATCGGGTATATTTTAACCAAAATGCGGGGGTTCAATCTATCCCCTGAGTTCAAGTTGTGATATAGTTTGGTAGTTTTCCAAAGGAAATAATCATCATGAAAGTTATGCTATTTGCAATCCTCGATAGGGTCGAGGAAACGGAGGTTCTCTTACGTCGCCTTTCCAAGGAGGGGTATAACGGAACCGTTATCTCCACCACCGGCATGCATCATGTTTTACCGAAGATCGAAGGCGAAAGCGTATCCGTCAGCCTTTCTATGTTAATGGACGATCTCCCTTCTGGTAACCTCACCGTCTTCATCGTCATCGATGAGGATAAATTGGAAACCTTGAAGAAAGAAATTCGCGACGCCACGGAAAACTGGACGAAAATCAAAGGAGGCATGTTCGTCTTGCCTTTATCTTCAGTCGAAGGAACGTTCTAAAAGAAAATACCCTTCACCATATCGAATATTAAACTGGACCCCGTAATTCGGACAGTCTAGAAAAAGGGCCTACCAAAAAGAT
>CAMVEL010000037.1 GCA_947166565.1 uncultured Erysipelotrichaceae bacterium | reverse complement strand
GCAATTCACTTGCCTCTTGGGGCTGGACGCGTCGGAAAAGCGTGGCAAAGATCAGGCCAGGCCCATCAAAAGGTACACCTGTGAATGGTAGGGCATCCATGAGGACGTATGATTCCTCTGTTAGGTGTCCATTTTCTTTTTTTTGGGGGGGTATTGCAAACCACCGCGGCTGGTGTATATTTGAATCAGCCAGCGAAAGCCGTCCTCTTTGCGGCCTCTTAGGCTGGACGCGTCAGAAAAACGTGGCAAAGATCAGACGGGGCCCATAAAAAGGTACATCTGTGAATGGTAGGGCATCCATGAGGACGTATGATTCCTCTGTTAGGTGTCCGTTTTCTTTTTATGGACGATACGAAATCTCATTTACGGTTTGTTTATAAAAAAGCCTTTCTAAATAGAATCGAAAGGACCAAAATATCGTCATGGCAGGATTCAACGAATACGTAGAGAAGAATTCACCCCTCGTTCCCTTTGGGGCGGGGTTCGCCGTCTTTGGCTTAGCTTGGACTGCGGCTAGCTTTACCATCAAGGATTCCTGGTGGTTCGCTATCCTGATCGCCGGGTTATCGATATTCCTCATTTCCGTTATCTGCCTGATATTGGGAATCCGTTCAAACCTCAAGCACCGTAAGAAGAAATAACCACCGCTTCATCTTATTGGATGGGAAACGGTGGTTTTTTTTCATAGAAAAAGCCACGCCGCAAGGGAATGGCCTTTGAGTTTGCTTAGGCTTGGTAGATAGCCATGTAATCGAGGTTGGAGCAGGCGTTCTTGGTGGTGAGGACGATGTCGTTCTCCCCTTCTTTTAGACCAAGGATCGCGATATCCCAATCGCACCAATTGTGGAATTCGCCCCAGCCGTGTTCCTCGGTTCCGCCGACTAAAGCGATATCGAGGAGACCTTCGTCGGAAGCATCCTCTCCATTGACGGTAAGGGAGAAGAATTGTGAGAACCTATAGGTTTGGGTCCTTCTAGAGATACGGAGGGAGATAAGGGCGTCATCGGCCTTTCCGTTGACTTTGAAGCCAATGGTGATGCCCACGTTAGGATTGAGCTCGGACAAATAGGCGTTATTGGAGACTTCCTCGCCTTCGTTCTTGGGGCTTTTGACGACCGCCGGGTCGGTGAAAGTCGCGTCTTCGGCTTCATATTTGACGGGGGTCTTGCCTTCTTTAAAGGCATCGGCTTTAGCGATGGCCTCGCTATCATCGATGGTTTCGCCACCGGGGTTCCAGCCGCCTCCTCCTGGCCAATCTCCGCCTCCTGGCCAATCGCCGCCTCCTGGCCATCCGCCACCGCCGTTATTCGGTGGGACGTTGCCGTCAAAGGCGGTATTGAGGTAATTGAAACGGGTGCTGACCCAATCCTTCAAGAGGGCTTCGCATTCGGCTTCACTAGTACAGGGGAAATAGATCTCGCGGACTTCGTTGGAGACGTTTTGGTCAACGTTGTTTTGGCCCATCGTATGGGGCCACTTATCGAAGTTGAGCTTGTAATCGGCCGCGTATTTGGTGGAATATTCGTCGATCATACGAAGGGCCTTGGTGAAGAAGCCCTTGTCATAGAGGCCTTTCCAACGGGCTTGGACCTTCTCCATGAACCACTTGGAATTGGTGAGCATCGAAACCCAGGGGTTCGAGCATTTGGAGGCGAACATCTCGGAGGCGTTCTCGACGACACCCTTCTTTAATCCCAAAGAGGAATCCCAGTCCCATGGGCAGGTGAGGGTCAATAGGTGATTGGCCTCGGGGGCCATATCAAGGGAGAGGTAGAACGAGGAATGGGCGATATCGGCGTCGCAGCAGATCTCGCTCATGATGTACATGTTGACGAAGGAATTGATATCGATGGTCTTGCCTAAGGCAACGGCAGGATCGGTCTCCTCACTATCGACGAGGGATTCGACGCCATCATTAATCGCGATTTCCTGGAGTTTGTTGTTGAAGACCGCATTATAGATGACCGTGTAGCAATTCTTGAGGTGGTTCTTCAAGAAGGCGATTTGGGCATCGTCATAGATCTTCGAGGAGATGGTATAACCGGTGGAATCGGATTCCTGACCTTGGGCTCTGGTCGTGATCTTCTGGGGGATATAATCGGCATTGGAGAATTCGAATGTCGGGTCGCCATCTTCCTTAGCGGCCTCTTCCGTCCAATAGCAATCGTATTCGAAGAAATAGCCGATATCGGTGCCGGTGTAGTTCTTCTCTGGCTCACTGATATTGACCCTGCCTTTGCCGACTTCCTTGTTGTCGGTAAGGAGGTACATACCCCAATAGGAATCGTTGAGATAGAGGTGGACCGGGGTGAAGGTTGGGCAGAAATAATCCTCCATGAGGGTATCGCCTAGATAGAAGGCAAGGGCGTTACGCATCATGGATGGGTCTTTGACATCCGCGAGGAGGACCCACTTCTTGAATTTGTTCCCGTTATTCAAACCAAAGAGGTTCTGTTTCGAATCGAAGGCGATTTGGAAAGGCTTCTTCACGTAGTTCGAGGTGTAATTGCCGCGAACCTTCATGGTCGCGGCGAGATCCTCGACGAGATATGCCTCATCGCAATTCGCGGTTGAGATGGTCCCATTTACCTTGGGCTTATCCGTGTTCTTGTTGGGGGTGGTGGCCCATTTTAGGTCCGCCCCTTCTTCCGTGGTGAAATGGATTTCCGGGGCCTTATCGAAGATCACATAATCCTTGAGGTCTTCCGCGGGCTCGATTTCGCTTTGGCTGGAAATCGGTCCTTCCGAAGAGGATTCGACCGGTTCGGCCGAGCTACTGGCTGGGGGGTTTGTTTCCGTCTTAGAGGACGTTTCGCTTTCCTTTTGGGAGGAACCTGGGTCCGACGCCTCGGGTTTCCCGCCGCAAGAGAGGAGCAAAAACGGAACGGAAAGGAATAAAACGTATTTACCGAGTTTCATAAGAAACACTCCTTTATGGGAAAATTGTATGATAGGGCGAGTTTTCCTCATGGACATAGTTGACTTTCGATTGACGACAATTAAGCGATTTTATTTTAAATAAACGCCTTTTATATGGGCAATTAAGAAAGTCAAAAATGCATCCTTTTCCCATAAATTAGCCGCGTAAAACATCGTTTCAATCGCAGAAATTGGGAGAAAATTCTTTGATGGGTTTCTCTTTTCCTCCATTAGTTGACAAGAGAATCAGCAAAAGGAAAGCAAAACAATCATTTATGGAAGTAAGCGTTTTCCTCTTGCGCGTATACGCATGGAAGAATAAACTTCCTCTCGGCCAAAATTAGGAGGTCAGGAAAATGGAAATAAGAAACATCGCGATCATCGCCCATGTCGACCATGGGAAGACCACCCTCGTCAATTCTTTGCTTTCCTCTTCCGGGACCTTCCGCGACAATGAGGCGGTCATCGATAGGGTGATGGATTCCAACCCCCAGGAAAGGGAAAGGGGCATCACGATCCTTGCGAAGACCACTTCATTCGTCTATAAGGACACCAAAATCAATATCGTCGATACCCCGGGGCACGCGGACTTTGGGGGCGAGGTCGAGCGCATCATGCACATGGTCGATGGCTGTTTGCTCCTTGTCGATGCCTTCGAGGGGACGATGCCCCAAACGAGGTTCGTCCTTAAAAACGCGCTTGAAAACCACATCAAGCCGATCGTCGTCATCAATAAGGTCGACCGTCCTAACGCGGATCCCCTTAAAGCGGTCGATGAGGTCTTGGATCTATTCATCCAACTCGGGGCCCCTGACGACATGCTCGAATTCCCCGTCGTCTACACCAGCGCCCTTAACGGCACTTCCTCCTATGATCCAGAGCCGGAAAGCCAAAAGAAAGGGATGGACCCCGTCTTTGAGACGATATTAAGGGAAATCCCAAAGCCCATCTGCGATAAGGAAGGGCCCTTCCGTTTCCAACCCGCCCTTCTCGACTATAACGAATTCGTCGGCAGGATCGGAATCGGCACGGTTAGGGGAGGTAAAGTCAAGGTGGGCGATATCATCACCGATATCCATCACGATGGCTCCACCAAGGACTTCAAGGTCATGAAGCTATATACCTTCCATGGCTTAAGGAGAGTCGAGGCAAACGAAGTCGAATCGGGTGATATCTGCGCGATCGCCGGTAACCCCGAGATGAACGTCGGGGAGACGTTTGTCACCCCCGGGGCCATCAATCCCTTACCGCTCCTTCGCATCGATGAACCGACCCTCCAAATGGAATTCGGGACCAATTCCTCGCCTTTGCGCGGGCAGGATGGCAAATTCGTGACCGCGCGCGTCATCGAGGACCGTCTTTTCCAAGAGGTGCAACGCGATGTCTCGCTCCGCTTCAAAAGGATTCCGAACACCGAGACTTGGTCAGTCGCGGGACGCGGTGAACTCCATCTTTCCGTTCTTATCGAGACCATGAGGCGCGAAGGCTATGAACTCGAGGTTTCCAAGCCCCACGTCATCATCAAGGAGATCGACGGGGAGAAATGCGAACCATACGAAGACGTCCAAATCGACGTCCCGAGCGAATTCGTCGGGGATATCATGGAGACCCTTGGCAATAGGGGAGGTCAGATGACCGATATGGTCGAGAATAACGATCAAACCCGTCTCCAATATATCATCCCTTCCAGGGGATTGCTTGGATTCGTCTCCAATTTCCTTACCTTAACCAAAGGTTATGGCATCATCAACCATACCTTCCGCGAATACCGTCCCTTGTATAACCATAACGTCGGGGAACGTAACCTCGGGGTCCTCGTCTCCGTCGATAAAGGGCCCGCGACACCTTATTCCATCGAAAAGGTCGAGGAACACGGCACGATGTTCATCACCCCGGGCACGATCACCTATGAAGGGATGATCGTCGGCGAACACCGTTACCCGGTCGATCTAGCCGTCAACGTCACCGCCCAAAAGCCTCAGACCAACGTCCGTTCCTCCAACAAAGACCAGACGGTGGTCCTAAAAAGCCCCAGGAAGATGACATTGGAAGCATGTCTAGATTACATCAATTCCGATGAGCTCGTGGAGATTACCCCCAGTGCCTTCCGCATGAGGAAGCGCATCCTTTCCACCCCCGAAAGGAAGAAATACGACGCGAAGAAAAAAGCGGAGGACGAAGCCCTCCGCGAAGGGAATGACTAAATCATTCGTCAAGGAGATCCAGCAGGGTCTCCTTATCTTTTTCCAGTTGGGCCTTCAATTCGTTAAGGTCCTTGAATTCGATGATGTTCCTCACCCTTTTTAGGAAAGCAAAACTGACTTGCCTTCCATAAATCTCCTCATCGAAATCCAGGAGATGCCCTTCGATCGAGAGGCTTTTTCCTTTGACGGTAGGGTTATGGCCAATCGATATCATCGCCTTATAGGGACGGCCGCGGACATAGACTAGTCCCGCATAGACCCCTTCTTTAGGGATGATGTTATTGAAGGAAGGGAGGAGGTTAAGAGTTGGGAAACCTATGGTCCTCCCGATCTTGTTGCCTTCGATGACCTTCCCTTCAATTTCATAAGGGTAACCTAGGTCAGAGTTAGCTTTTTCGATATCCCCATCAAGCAGATACCTTCTGATATTCGAGGAAGAGATTTTGATTCCCTCCTTTATGAGAAGAGGGATGACATGGACCTTGAAGCCCGCCTCGATTAAGGTATCGGTATTGCCAGTCGCGTCCTTCCCATATCGATAATCCTCCCCGACGAAGATTTCCTTAACCCCTATATCGGATAGTAGCTTTTCGAATTGTTCGTGGGTAAGGGAGAAGAATTCCTCGTTGGCCTCGATTATATAGGCGGCTTCATAACGGTTTATTTTAGCTTGCCTTATCTTTTGTTCCAAGGAAGTTAGATAGGGGGCGTTCAATTTACTCAATACGCATGTAGGGGGAATCGAGAAAAGGAGGATCGCGTTAAGGAAACTGGATTCATAACGGGCCTTTCTTGCCAAAAACGCATGCCCTTCGTGGAAGCCATCGAAGGTCCCTAAAGAGATGGAGAGGTTTTCCTTCTTTGGAAGGGAGGTTAAGGAAAAAGAGACGATATCCATAATATTAGAATAACCCCCTTTCGGCCTTATAGACCCCTTCTTCCTCCGTTTTGATATAGACCGAGATCGGTTTATCTTCATAGACGAGGAGGATCCTTTCATCTATGAAGGGGAAAGCTAACCTAACCCCGTTAAGGGCTTTTCCCTTGATGGAAGCATCGATTTCAACGTGCCTTAAGGAAATATAAGGAAGAGGGTTTCTTAAGGAAGAGATATCGATATCATCGAGATTGACCATCTCCTCTTCCTTGATGTCGTTGATGCTTAATCTTCTAAGGCTTTCTAGATAACCAACGCTTCCTAACTTAATCGCGATATCCTCTCCTAACGTCCTGATATATGTCCCTCTAGAAACCTCGGTTTCAAAGGTGATGCGGTTATCCTTATATTCCATAAGCCTAATCGAATAGATGGTTATGTTCCTAGGTTTCCTCTCTATTTCCTCTCCGCGGATCGCCTTTTTATAGAGGGCTTCCCCATTTATCTTAATCGCGCTTCTCATCGGGGGGATTTGGGTGGATTCGCCCAAAAAGGAGGATAACGTGTCCTCGATTTCCGCTTTGTCAAGTATAGGGATTTCCTTTTCCTCGATGATATTCCCGGTCAAATCCCCCGAATCGGTTTTCTTGCCTAAAAATAGGGTAGCCCTATAGGTTTTTTTGGAATCATCGATATAGGTTAGGGCCTTATTGCCCTTATTGACCCCGATTATCAGCATCCCCGAAGCGAAGGGGTCAAGGGTCCCTAGATGCCCGACATGGCGGGAAGAGAAAAGATGTCCGATTCTATTGTCGATGGCCCTAGAAGTTAGGCCAACTGGCTTATCGATTATCAGGATGCCATCGTTTTCCATAGGCTAAAGTATCCCCTTAAAAGGGGAAAGATGCAACAAGGGGAAGGTAAGTAAAGGGTTTGGTGATTTTCCCACTTATAGTCAATATGATATTTCGGAAAAAACTGAACGACTTTTTTATGCATTTCGGAAAAAACCAAGGGAGTTTTGTTATAGGTTTCGGAAAATTCCAAGGGAGTTTTTATCTTTAAGATAGTCGGCTGAACCGTAAAAATGGCCATTATGATTCATGCGCGCATATAAAGGGCGCGCAAAGCAAAATAATCAATGGAAAGAGGAAAGATGAAATAATAGAATATTCGCCGAGGAAAAACCTAGTGAAGACCCGTTTCAAAGTAATGATAGTTAGTCTTAGCGCCTTGACCGCCCTCCTTCTTGCTGGGGTAGCGGCCCCTTTAACGGTTTATGGGATTAGAAGCGCGAGGCTTCATGACGATTATTCAAGCCTAGAGGAAGAATACAAAACTAAAGCGGAGATCACCGATCTCGGACTTATCAAGCAGGAGATTTCCTGCGGGTATGCCTGCATCGAAATGGTCTCTTCATATTATGGGAACAAGATAACCGAGGCCGAATTAAGCGAGAAGAATAACGGGGCCATCACCACTTCTTCGACGAACGGCTTCCTCGTGGAGATTAGCAAAACCCTTCCCAACAAGACCTTCGTGAAGAACACCTATCTTAAGGATTCCGCCTTCTTGAAGGAAATCCATATATCCTTAAGCAAGAGGAACCCCGTCGTCATCGAATGGGCCGCGGAATATCAAAACGAATGGACCCTCCATTATTCGGTGGTCACCTCCATCGATATCGAAAACGATTTGATCAAGGTCAATAACCCTTACGGATATATAGAGGAATTGAAGGTTAAGGAATTCCTGGATAGGACGAGTTTCGATGCCTATAAGGGGATGCCCTTCTTCCTAACGTTTGGCTTTGCCTATAACGCCTTCCATAAAAACGCGTTGATCCACGTTAAAAACGCATAGCTTTTTTGATTTTTTTCATCGGTGTTTTTCTTAAATGCCAAATAAGTTTTGCCATATAAATGTCTTTTATCGCGGACCCCATTGATAGCGAAAGGAAAACCTGTATAATTTTAGTAAATATCCGCAAACCTATTACAAAAGCGGAGGTTTACTAAAATGTTAATGGATTATGCTGGGGCCATCGAGGCCCATGGAAACGACTACGCTATCAAAAAAGCCATCGCCGAAAAGCGGCTCTACCGTCTTGAAGAAGGCGTTTATTCGACAACGCCAATCGTCTCAGAAGAGGCGATCATTTGTTTTAAATATCCAAGGGGAGTCCTTGCCCTCTCTTCAGCTTTTTTCTTTCACAATCTCACTGACGTAACCCCGGATTATTATGAACTTGCCACCTCGCGGGATGCCCCAAAAATCCATGATCCCCGCGTTCGACAAATCTTTTCATCTCCCGAATTGCTGGATGTTGGGAAAACCAATTACCAAAAAAACGGGGCTGTTACAGTTTACGATTTGGAGAGATCTATCGTTGATTTACTCCGTTATAAGACAAAGCTTCCTTACGATTATTACAAAGAGATAATAAAAAACCTTAGGCTTCGCGTTGGGGAAATAGATATTCGCAAACTTCAAAATTACATCTCCAAGATGCCTAAGGCCGACCATTTAATGAAAATGATGATGGAGGAAATACTATGATTGTGATCCGCGAATTAATGAACGATGTTAGAAGAAAAGGCTATCGCGGCCCCGCTGTTGGGGCTCGCGTTTTTCAAGACTTGGTCATGGACGCCATTTCAAAGGGTCCCTATTCCAAAAACATCACTGTGAAGGGTGGCGTTTTGATGCGCGAACTCAGTCATTCAGCAAGACGCGCGACCATGGATATAGATATGGATTTCATGCATTTCCCTCTAACGGACGAGGGCATTTCCCGATTTGTTGATTCATTGAATGTATTGAGTGGGATCTCGTTTCGAATCGTTGGGAGCATCGAGGATTTGAATCAACAAGACTACAAGGGAAAAAGGGTCCATGTCGACGTCTTTGACGCGGAAGGGTTCTCCATTTCGAGCAAAATCGATTTGGGAGTTCACAAAGACCTTACCATTGGTCAGATTCCAGTTTGTTTTGACGTTTGCTGCGATGAAGAGAGCGCAACACTTTTGGCCAATTCTCCGGAGCAAGTATTCGCGGAAAAGCTTAAATCATTGCTTCGCTTTGGCCCTGCCTCAACTCGTTACAAGGACGTATTCGATTTATACTATCTTTCAAATTATGTTGATGCTCCATTGTTAAATGACTACCTCGACAAGCTTATTTTCTCAGACCGAACTATCTTTGAAAGAAACAAAGCAGATCTATATAGGAGAGTTAAATCGACCTTTCAGAATCCTATCTACCAACGCTTAATTTCAACTTCAAGAAACGCGAAATGGATCGATGTTTCGACCGAAGAGGCCATGGCCAAAGTTTTATCGTATCTCAGCTGTCTTTAAACTGTTTTCTGAATGATTTTAGAAACTATGGCTTCTTGATTATTCGCGATTCATTTGGTTCTTAACGCGAAGAAAACGTTTTTTTGATTCTCAAAAACCATAGATAATGTAGAATTATCCCCGGTTATGAAAAAGGAAGAATTCATCGTTAAGGCCAATGAACTCGCGAAATCCTTATCGCTAGATAAGATGGGTGAAGATTCATATTATGGCCTATATGAAGGCTATGAGATGAATATGGTGATTTTCCATAAAGGGGCGTTGCCCTTACGTTTTCTTATATCCACCCATATAGATAGGGGGGATATAGACAAAGTCAAGGAACGCCTCCTTGATTATGATGATAGGGAACACCGTATCGAAATCGATGAGATCGGGGTTTCGATTATGTTTTCTTCTTCCTATAAGAAGGATATCAATATGAAGACCCTGCCTTCCTTTATCGATAATCTCATCCAGATTTTCTCTTCCTTGGGGCTAAAGGGGAGAGATTATTGCCCCTTATCTGGTGAATTGATCAACGAGCTAAATAGCAAAATATATAGTAGCGGGAAGGCCCATATCCGTTTATCGATTTCCGCGGCGGAAAGCCTCAATAGCTTCCTCGACGATATTCGAAAAAGGATTGATGCCTTGCCTTCAAATTTCGGAAGGGCCTTCGGGCTAGCCTCGATCGGGGTATTGTTAGGCGCGATAATCGAGGCCTTATTCCTCTATCTTGGTTTTATCGCGGGCATCCCTGCGTTGATCTCGGTTTGGTTAGGCAACTACTTCTTCATAAAGGGAAAAGGGAAATTATCCTATAAGATGGTTATATCGATCGGGGTATTCACCTTGGTGTTATTCATGGCGATCTTCCTCGTTTATTACGCCTATGTCGCGAATGAATTAATCAAGGGACCAAGTGTGTTCGCTTCCTTTATGGAGGCCTTCAAAAACGGGGCCTTCCTCATGGATTTCATAATCGAGGCCATCTTCATCTTGGTCTTCGTCTTCTCTGGATGCGTCATACCCTTTATATACGTTAAAAGACGGATTACTATCCCTGAGAAACTAAAATAGGGGATACATGTATTAGTTTTTATCTTCAATCTTTTTTATAAAATATAATATTAAAAGCGGTTATAGAAAGATTGTCTTCATAAAAAAAGCGGGTTTCCCCGCGTGGATCATGACACGATTCTGTCAAGAACATAAATGTCACTTGGTAACGGCTATGACGAACCGTTCCGCTACCATCATTCCCCGTAATGGGACCACATGGCATGGACGACGATGATGTGCAATTCCTTATGAACTTTGTAGACGAGGCGATGCTGTAAATTAATTCTCCTAGAGCAATAGCCTTCTAAATCCCCACTTAGTTTTTCATAAGCCGGAGGAGTTTTATATGGGTTCTCGGCCATAAGGTTGAGCAACTTCTTGGCCCTATCGGCAAGGCCGGCGCGTTTAAGTCTTTCCTTGTCCTTTTCCGCGTTTTTGGTAAATCGGATTTCCCACATGGCTCACCACTCCTCGTTCGGATTGTAGACGGCCATGGTGGCGATATCCTCTTTTTCACCCTCTTTGATTCTTTTAAGAAGGCCTGGCTGCGAGGTGAGGAAAATCGTCTCGCGCATCGCGTTATATTCCTCTTCGGAAATGATGATGGCGTTCCCTTTCTTTGTATTTACGGTTATGGTGTCGTTATATTCGATGACGGTTTCAAGGGAATTGAAGAGATTCTTTCGCAAAGCAGAAGCATTCGTAACTGGCATAGGTTTTCCTCCTGACGTAATAATAATGTGTAAGCGTACGTTGTCAAGTACCTATGTACCTATTGTTGTACTTCTTTTTATAACTTAGGTTATCGTTATGAGGAACAAAGGCTCCTCATGGTTTTCTTATTTGAGGTTTTCTTTATCTTAACCTTCGTTTTCTCTTGATGCGTCATACCCTTTATATATGTAAAAAGGCGGATTACTATCCCTGAGAAACTAAAATAGGGGAGACATGAGATCGGAAGAGCGTCGTGTAGGGA
>CAMVEL010000036.1 GCA_947166565.1 uncultured Erysipelotrichaceae bacterium | reverse complement strand
CCGACTATCGGGGAGTTTTCACTCGCCGATACTGTGTATCGCCTCAGACAAAAAACGAACCCATGTATCAAAACTGGGTTCGTTTTTCTTATTCCGCGGGTTCTTCTTTCTTCTTGGGGGCCCTGAAGATAATGAATTTCCTCGTGAGGTAATTGAACGTCATCGATACGACCGTCTTCAAAACGAAGATAATCGTGAAGGCCCAGAAAGTCGCGACGTCCTCTTTGAAGAGGGTCGAGAAATTGATATTGAGGATGTTGATGTTCAGATTCGTCCATTCAAGGCAAGTCATGTAGCCTAGGAATTGGATAATCGAAGCAAGAACCAATCCCGCGAAGGCGAATGCGGTGAAGATCAACGCGCCTTTTAAGGATTTGCCCTTTCTCTCGTCTTCGACGTTGCGGAATCCCCAAACCGCGCTTAAGGACCAGGTGGCCGGGGTTCCGAAAAGGAAGCCCACGAGCCCGATTACAAAGGTCGCCATAAAGGCGAATAGGTGATTTCCGGGGTTGGAGGTAATCCATCCTGAAAGGAGGGATTCAAGCCAGACTTCGACAACGTAATCGATGACCGTGGCATAGGCCCCGATCAAGACGAAGCGTACTAATTCAAGAAAGATCGAGGAATCGCGGTTAACCGTTCCTCTAGCACTCATAGCTTAAATTACTTCTTGGTGGATTTATGGACGGCTTTATCGATTTTGCCTTTGTTTTCGCCCTTGGATTTGTGGACGAGAAGGGTGGCGTCTTGGTTCTTGGCCATCTCTTTGCAGTATTCTTCGGCTTCTTTGCGGGTATCGAAGAGTTTGATGACCTTATCGCTGCCCTGAATAAAGACCTGCCATTTGCCGTCTTTTTCGCGTTTGGAAACATGATAGACTTTGGTTGCCATTTGTTTGCTCCTTTAAGATATGGAAGTATTGTAATACCTAAACGCTTTTTTGCTAAGTGGTTATTAATAAAGCTTAATCTTTATAGAAGGTCATGCCCCTACTATCTGGATCCCTCTCATAGATAGGATCAGCCATGGCGGCCCCATATTTGGTGAGCCACGTGGTGCCTTTTTTATACGAACCGTATTTCTCAACGGCCACATAGATGAATTGATAAGACATTTTATAATGGCTGAAGGAAGAGGCTAAAGGAGAGGGGAGTTCCTTATCGATAAAATCGAAGGCAATCGAATAGCTGTGTATTTTATTCTCGGGGTAAGGATCTCCGATGCTTCCGGCATATTGATAATCTCTAGCGGCCTCGTTTTTGACGCGATGGATCTCGTATTTTTGCTGATAGGATTCTTCTCCGAGATTAATCGTGTAGGTTAAGTCACTTCTAAGCTCTAGGGTAACGGGTTCGCATTCTGGATTCTCTTCATACCAGCCATTAGGCGCGTAGAAATAATAACTTCCGGAGATGGCAGTTAAGGATTCTTGGTCTATCGTCCCATATGGATTGGCTTGACCTCCACATGAGGAAAGGCACATTAAGACCAAAACCAAAGGAAATGCTTTTTTCATACTTTTCTTCCTTTTTGAACTTCTACTACACAGAAATATAGTACTTTTTTTTGCAAATCAATAGCCAACAAATAACAAAAAAGGATGAGATCACTCTCACCCTCCCAAGCCAATCGATCAGGTGGCTTCCCTGGCGCATCTTTGAACCCTGGCTTACGCTTTGGTTCTTCTCGCCTGATACAAGGCGCCGGATCCCGGGAGAGGGCTTTTGTCCTCAGCCTTTCCCTTTTCCGGAAGTAGAAGGTTTTTCTTAACCGCTCCTCCTGGCGGCGGAAGACCTGACAGCCTTCCTTCTTGGACGGTGATCGGCAGGGAGCGCCAATCATCTTCCCCAGTTTTAGCAGGAATTCTTGATCACTCAAGCGCCCTAACTGGACTTCCATGGTTTTGCCCATGGAGCGGACCACTCCGGACAAGGCCTGTTTTCCTTGCCCTTCTTGCGGCGGGATTACCTTGCCGCCCGGTTTGTTAACGGGTTGCGATCTTCGAGAGATCGTACCCTCTCCGGACCACACCGCTTGCGCGATGTGCGCTCCCTCTCGACTGGAGACTTTCGTCTCTCGGCCTTCGTGCGGTCGGAAGCTAACCGCCTGGCTTGCGAAGGCGGATCCTTGATGCTATCGCAGTCGCCCTAGCCAGCTACGCGAGATTTCTCTCACGGCTCCGGGTTGTGAACCACTTGCGCGGTTCCTTCTTGCGGCCGATGTGTGCCAGACCGCTCGCCTTATCAGGTCAAACCAATTTCTCAGAAGACCCTATGCGATCAGGGAAGCGTTCTACCGTTTCCCACGGTTCGATCCGCTAGACGTGTCCAGCGGTTTTCTTAAGGTCGAAGTTCCAGACCTTCCGGCTTCTGCAGGTTCGGCGGAATTACTTCCGCTGCCCTATCCGGTACCGACGATACATTATCGCCGTTGCTTGGCCTTGGTTCAGGTTTCCCATTCCCTTTCTCAACACCCAAGCAAGGTGTTCCGACTTGTGCCCGGTTCCTAGATTACTCAAGGTACGGTAGCCGGCGCCTGCATCGCTGCAGGGGGTTCGCTGCGGATTGAGAAGCACGCTCCCCAATCTTCTTAGGGTCGAATTTCCAGACCCTGGAGCTTGGCGGGTTTCGACCGATTACTCGGTTACCCTAACTCCTGACAACACGGCTTTGACCATGTTGCGGTTCGGCTCGCTCGACTCGACTCGGCCGCGATCTTCTTGGGAGCGAAGTTCCAGCTCCCGGAGCTTAACGGGTCACCCCTGTTACCAGAAGGACCTTAGCTCCTTACTGTCGCCTTTTCAAGCGGCAGGAGCATAATTATGGAGATAATTTTATCCTTGTCAAGAGTTTTTTAAAAATTTTTTATTAACAATTTTCTTCGATTATTTCTAATCTTTTTGGATTTCTCACCACATTTTTGCAGAGAAAATTCAAAAATTTTTTATTTTTCCAAACACTATTCTCGCACGCTTAAGAAGACGTGCGTAAGCGCGAACCTAAATAAACAAAATGAATACCAAATTGGAGGATTCGCAAAACCGGAAAATCTTTAGAAACGGTGGTCGAAAATGTCAATCTGCGTGTATGCACGAGCATAGATTATATACATATAATCCTTGTCTAATCGCACATAAAGCCTTAAATTATTTTTGCAATGGAGGACCAAATATGAAACGGTCATTTATTCTTTTATCGGCGGTTGCCCTTACCGCCCTTTTGGCGAGTTGCTCTCCTGGCGTTGCTCCAGAATCCTCTTCCTCTAGTGGCGGAAGTGAAGGCAGTACGACAACCTCATTAACCACCAAGGAATCAAGCCAAAGCGGAGGCGAACACGATTCTTCCGAAACGGGGCCCGTGGAATCAAGCCCAAGCGAAGGCGAACACGATTCTTCTGAAACGGGGCCCGTGGAATCATCGGAATCCACGAACCCCGATCAATCAAGCGGCGAACAAGGGCTTGAAAAATATAAAGTCAGCGAAAACCTCTGGACCGAGAACATCACCAGAGGCGGTTATTTTGGCGTAAACAACAACCTGACCTTCAATATCGTGGCCGTTCAGGATAACGGCTCGACCGAAACAGTCCTCATCGAAAACGAAAACGGCAAACTCCATTTGAAAGCCGGCGGCGGCGAATCGGAATTCAACACATATACGGTTCCTAAACAAGATGGCACTTACGATATGTACGTCCAATCCAGCGATGGCAAATGGACAAAAGTAAACGTAAGCGCCGCGGTCGCTACCCAATACTTGGCAATCGTAGGAACCTTCATCCATCCATGGGCCTTCACTGAGTTCACCTTCAATGGCGATCTTCATGCCTATGTCAAAGCCTCCGACGTTTGGGTTATGGAAGCCGATGAAGGAACCGTTGAAGTCAGAGTCACCGATATCGTTATCAAATTCGAAGATCAGAAATTGATTTCGATGTCTTACAAAGCGTCCGCTCCTACTGGAGGCGGCTCTGTCAGCATCACCACCGAAAAATGGGGCAAGACAGAGGTTGCTTTGCCGGAAGTTGCCCCAGGCGTCGATGTCACCAAAATCGAGTTCGTAGATAAGGCTTTGACCTTGAAAGTCGGCGAAATCAAATCCCTCTCGATGATCTTTGAACCGGCTGACGCCACTCCTTCTATGCCGATTTTCACTTCCAGCAACGAAAAAGTCGTCATCGTTAACGAATATGGCATCGTGACAGCCGTTGCTGAAGGCAAGGCGACCATCACGGCCACCTTAGGCAAATTGACCGCGACCTGCGAAATCACCGTCGTCGCGGAGAGTCAGGAAGACGATAAGCTCAATCCATTTGCGGGATTAACCCTTAAATATAAGGCCGAATCTATGGCGGGTGGTTATTCCGAAGATCCGAAATACACCAAGGAATGGCTCGAAAACTTCCTCTCCACCATCACCGTCTCCTTCTTCGATGACGGCGAAATGGATGATGAGGGAAACATCACCGGAGCTTCGTTTGAGATGTATTCCACCTCAGCAGACGGCAGAATCAATTACGCCTTCTTGGGCCATTTCGATTCCGAAGTCAATGATACGAATGCCTACTCCGAAGTTATTTTGGAAACCTACTACAATGGCAAGACCGGCAAATACTATCATGGTGATCACATCAATGATTACGGACAGGAAGTCTTCGTCCTAGGCGATTACATGTACTTCGATTACCTTCCTTCCACCGAATCGTTCAAGGCAGAAGGCTATATCACCACCTCCAAGGGTGCCGGCTCAAGCGTCTCTTTCAAAGGCGGTATCGAATTCGAAGCCGTCAACGATTCCCCAAGCCGTTTGGATAATCTCCCAGAGGATCCTCATGACGATAATTATGAGCAACTGGTCGAGAACAAACTCTTCAACTTCAAGGAACTTACGAGACTTGAAGGCGGAGACGACAATTTGGCCTTGCGTTATCAGCAAGGATATGCGAATTCCGCGATCAGCCTCTTTGAGGAAGGATACGGCGAAGCCAAGTTCGCGATGGTTCCGGAATCTGGGAAGATCGAGCAAAACGAATTCGTCGTCCGCGGTTCCTATTCCATTGAACCAACCGCAGCCACCGATAAATATTATGGCGAGGACATCTACGCGATCGACTTCAATGGCGAAGACCAAGTCATCAATGGTGCGGCCGGAGATACGACTTTCGCCAAGAGGCTCTATCTCGACGTCAAGAAGAACGAACTGTTCTTTGAGGTAACCGAGGTCTATACCGATGGCGTTGGTAGCGTCAAATCAATGACCGCCAAGATGGTCTTCGGCCTTGCTGAAGGCGTCACCCCAACCAAATACGTCATCCCCGATGCACCTGATGCTTGGGATAGCAAACTCGTCGCGGAAACATTGGCAGCCTTCGGATTCACCGATCCGTTACCAAAACTTGGCAACGTCAAATCGTTCAACCTCAAGACCGATGGTCCTGAATCTGGAAGATTCGAGATTCAAGGCCGTATGTATGATGGCGAAAAGAAGGCCATGACCGTCTATAACGAATACCCATATTCCTTATATGAATTAGGTTTCACCCAGGAGTTCGATGATCAAAACAACATCGTCTATATCTCCCCGAACCACCAATATTCCCTCTACACCAATTTCAACACGACCAACCTCAGTTTCCATATGGCCATCAACAAGAACGAGGTTCCTTATCCATCAGATGATATCTACAACTATTTGGTCGCTAACCACATGAACGACACGGTCATCGACTTCAAGACCGATTCGGCCGCGGATTACACATTTATCGATGGCGCTCTCGTCATCGCCCTTAAGTCTGGTGCCGATGCCTCCGCTATCGCTTCCGCGTTCAAAGCCGACCTTCTTAAAAAGAACTACACGGTTCGCAAAGTCGATTTCCTCGGCAAAGAATTCCTTATCTCCCCAACATCCTTGCTTGCGATCGAAATCGTGGTCGGAGATGGCGTTATTACCGTCCAGTTCATTAATAACGGCAATCTTCCTAATGCCTATTATCCCGATTCCAAGATCAATAAATACCTTACCGGCGTCAAAAAGGATAAGTTGCCAGCTCTAAGCGATACAAACGTCCAAGCCTATATATTTGAGGAACCGGAAGGCGACGATCCATTCCAATTCGTTGCTTACCTTCCTGACGACGTCAGCGGTTATGACCTTTCCAACAGCATCGCCTTCAACCAAATCGGCAAAAACGGATACGCAAAGCACGATATCTCCATGGTTAGGGATGGCGAAATCGTTTCGACCGCCGATGATGTCTTCGTTTCGGCAAATAGGGAAATCGCCATCTACATCACCGGAGATGACAGATACCAGAGTAGCCCATCTTATTACTTGGTGAGGATCTATAACCTCACGGTTTACGATCAAATCCTCTTTGAGGGCGAGACAATCGAGGTGGAGCCAACTATCACCGGACTCCGCATTGACGGATACAAGAACGTGTATTCGGTTGGTGAGCAATTCGCTTTCGACGGAAACGTTTACCTCGTCTATGACGACGAAACCGAAACCTTGCTTGCCGCGAATCAATATAGCGTCAATCCCGCCGATACCTCTTCCGTGGGTGAAAAGACCTTCACCATTACCTATATGGTCGGAGAAGGAAACTTCTTTACGGTCGATGGCACGATTGAGGTCGTCGAACCTGAACCAGAGGTAATCCAATTCGAATATTCCGTCGAAGACGACTATCGCTGGCTTACCTATAAAGGCGCGACCTTCAAGGTCTGGGCCTGGGGTGGCCAATATGAAGAAGGCGCTTGGGTCGATGTCCAACTCACCGAAGAGAAACTCTTCGTCTTCAACGCTTGGAACGATGCGGATGGCTTCATAATCGTCCGTTTCAAAGCTAGCGTCGCTAACCTCGAGGAATTCCCGGAAGATTGGGATTCTTCCTTGAACGAATATGTCCTCAATGAATCCGGTAACCTCCTCGATATCGAAGTCACAGAAGGTGGCGCCGCAACCTTCAGATTTGACGAGAATTCCCCAGTATTCGTCAATTATGACCTTATGGACGACAATGATTGGGACGTTCTAGATAGTGGAGCCGTCTTCAAAATCTGGGCCTGGGGCGGAGAATATGGCGAAGGCGAATGGCTCGATGTCAATGTTCAAGGTAACGAGAGGGATCTCAGAGCAGAGTTCACCTTTGAGGCATTCAGCAATGCGGAAGGACTCATAATCGTTCGTCTAAACCCGAGCATCACTGGGCTCGAGGAATTCCCATCTACTTGGGATGGGACCGTCAATAGCTATGTTTGGAACCAAACCGGCAACCTATTGGAGAACGTTGACGAAAGCGGTCAAATGAATAGATCATTCATCTTCCAATAATTCTCCAACACCAAAGAATGGACCGTCGATTACGGCGGCCCATTTTTAATTTAGCTGATACGTGTCTCATTAATTAATGGCGTAATGCTTCGCGGCTTTCGCGACGGCCTTCCTGTCGTTATCGTGGCTTAGGACATACATCGCTTCTTCTGGAGTTAGGAAATAGATGTCGCTGACCTCTTCTTTTTGGATGGCTCTTTCCCCTCCGATAATCTCAGCGAGGAAAATACGGACGTATTTGATGATCCCTTTATATGGGGAATAGACAATCGTTTCTTCAAAGCCCGGGATTATTTTGGCGTCAAATCCCGTTTCCTCTTTTATTTCCCTTATGGCCGTCGCGTAATCGTCTTCGTCGTATTCCTCGACGTGCCCCCTTGGGAAGGAATAATGCCCAAGCGCGGAATGCTCAATGAGGACCTTATTTTCCTTAAAGCATACGGCCCCGCAGGATTTTTCCTGTTTGCCTAGCAAATTGGCAAGGGCCTCGATTTCGTCTTCGCTTAAACCAATGACTTCGCCATAATTCCTAAAAGAACCGTAACGTTTAATGAAAGCATTGTAGAAATCTGGGATAAACTCAATATCGGGGACTAACAACAATTCCGGAACGAATGGACGGTTGGCGCGTGTTTCCCTGGTCATCTTCCTAAGATGCGGGAAGGAGAGCATATAATCCGCGTTGATGTCATCGACATGGACTCCTGCGAATCCCAAAAGAAGCAAAGAAAAGACACCCGTGCGGTCTTTTCCGGCGTTGCAATGGAAAAGGACGGGCTTAGGGGCGTGGAGAATCGATAAGAGGATTTTCCTGGCGGAACTTGGATCTTCCACCATTTCCATATAGGAAGCGATGTAATCATCCCTATCCTTAGCAATGCGTCCGTTACCGTTAACCTCAAGATCAATGACCTTGAATCTCCCATCTTTGGCAAAGGGGTTGATTTGTTCTTTTTGGTATTCCTCGCCACGGAGATCCACGATGGTCTTAATACCGATGGAAGCGACTTTATCAAGATCTTCCTTTGTGGCGTTTATCGGGGTCGCGCTTCTGAAAACGACGCCGAATTCGGTCGTTCCGTAATCACATCCATATCCGCCTAGGTCGCGGAAGTTTTCAATTCCTTCAAAAAAATGACTTCTTGCCATGGACAATACTCTAACAAAAAGAAAAGAAAAATGCGAACCCCGTGAGGTCCGCATTTGATTAATTAAGGATTATTCCTTTGCTGGTTCTTCAGTTTTGGCGGGAGCTTCAACTTTGGCAGGGGCTTCTTTCTTTCCGCCCTTCTTGTTGGCTCTCATTTCAGCAAGGATAGCAGTAAGAAGTTCTTCGGTGGTTGGCTTTGGTGCTTCTTCTTCAACAGGTGCCGGTCTTTCTTCTGGGTGCTTCTGATAGTAGAGCTCGAGCCTCTTGGCTTCGAGTTCGGCTTTCTTTTCGTTAGCAGCAGCCATGGCCTTGACGATAACGAAGAGAACGATGGCGATGATGATGAAGGCGATGATCGCATTGATCAATGAACCCCAGTCGATGATGGCGGACATGTTGTAGGTCCAAGTGGTTCCATGGAGGGTATAAAGACCGAGGAGGGAGTTCTTCCATTGAACGAAGGTATCGCTTTGGGTGGTGATATCAACGCCTTGAGCCTTCGCAAAGGCGATGACCATGTCGTTGACTTCGGCAGTGGAGAAGAACTGCTTATAGACGGTTTCACCAGCGATTTCCATCGCGGCGCCTTTTTGTGGATCGGTGACCGCTGGAAGGACGGTGACCAAGCCCTTCAAGCCTCCTGGGACTGGCCAGGTCGCTATGGATGTTAGAATGTTGACGAACGCCGTGACGATCGCGGAGAAGGCACCGCCGATAACGACGCCAACCGCAAGCATGAACGCGTTGCCTTTGTTGATGAAGGCCTTAAATTCGTCCCAAAGGCCTTTACCAGCAGCCTTTCTTTCTTTTCTTCTGGCTGCTTTTTCTTCTTTTGTAAGTTTTGCCATTTAAAAATGACCTCCTATGCCATAATTTTATTCCCTAAGGTAAAAGAAAACAAAGGGGCAAAATACGCAATTTGCGACCTTTTCGATGACCGTTTTCTTAAAAGAAAGCGGTTTTAGCATATTGATAGTGCAAAAAACCGACTTTTTTCCTTCCATATTAATATTCCTTTGCTAATATCTAGGCATGGATTTTTTAAGAGGGTTCGACTTAATATCTATACTCTTCTGGCTTTTTATCGCCTACCGCATGTTCATGGGTTTCATGAACGGCGGGGTAAAACTGCTTTTCACAATCCTTTCAGTCGCCTTAGGGATAGGTCTTGGGTTCCTCCTTTGTGCCCCAATAGGAACATTAATATATAACGCGGGTGCAGGCGCTGGCATCTCGGGAGCCGTAGCCGGGGCGATTGGCCAAGCGGGCGGAGACCTTTCCACCGAGATGACCAAAGCCGATTTGGATGCCTATTACGTTTATTGGGTGGCTCAGGGCAACACGGGATCTTTGAAGGACATGGTCGCCGAAATACTTCATCAAGGATATCCAAGCCTTTTCATCCCCGAAGCGCTTTATCAAACCCTCGATAATCTTATCTATAATGCGATTCCCGCTTCGGGAACCTTCACCTTTGCCGGAATCATCGGTACGGCTATCGCCCAGGTCGCCTGCCTTGGTATCGCCTTTGCCGGAGTCGTGTTACTTATCGTTATCATCGGCACCATCATCATTGGGATAGTTTCCTGGAACATTGAAAGACATAACAAAGAGAAAAAGAAGAAAATGGCATTATGGAACCGTTTCCTTGGTTTAGCTTTAGGCCTTGGCTTTGCTTTCTTCAGCTTATGGTCAACATCGATCGGAATCAAATCGTTCATGACAGCTTTCCCAAATTTCTCCGATGTTTTAACCCAATCAATGGGATTGGATAATCCAGGCTATTGGAACATCGGCAAATTCTTCTTCGGGATTGACTTCGGATACACCAATTTACTCAATTGGTTCTTCTCGATGGTCCATATAACCCCTGCCTAACTTTTCCGAGTTTCCATAAAAATACGGTGCGCGTGTATCGTGTTTTTTTCTTTTGCAAAAGCCTTTGCCTAAAAGAAAAAAGCCTATACAGCCAATAAGGGCATCGAAAATTATACAGTGTCAAATAAATTTGGCGTTTTTTCTATTAAATTGACAAATTTTTAGCGAACTTCATATTCCTTGTTTTCTACTAAATACGGGGGGCGTGTATTGTCATTTTCGAAAATCTGATTTTGCAAGTTTTTTCCTTATATCCTTTTTATATAAAAAGAATTTGATAATTGCATTTTGTTTGACCTCCGTTATCATAATCGCCGCATAGCCTCGAAAAGAGGCGCAGCAATCCATAGATCGCTGGGCGGTTAAACGGAATTTTAAAACCCACTGCCCATGCTTCTATAACACGTAATTCATCAAGGAGTAACAACATGCTACAAGTATCAAAAAGAGACGGCACACTCGTCCCATTCGACCTCAAGAAAATCGAAAATGCCCTAAACCGTGCCTTCACGGCTGAACATAAAGAGATCAACGCCGATATCCTTGAGCTTCTCGCTCTCCGCGTTACCAGCCTCTTCAATGACAAGATCAAAGCCGAAGTCATCGGCGTCGAAGATATCCAAGACGCCGTCGAGATGGTTCTTCTCCAGACCGGTTATGTCGATGTCGCCAAATCCTATATGGATTATCGTGCAAAGCGCAGCGCCATCCGTAACGTCAAGAACACATCCCTCGACTTCAAGAACGTCGTCGATAACTACCTCCGTGTTGCTGACTGGCGCGTTAAGGAAAACTCCACCGTCACCTATTCCGTTGGCGGCTTAATCCTTTCTAACTCCGGCGCGGTCACCGCAAACTATTGGCTCTCCAAAGTCTATGACAAGGAAATCGCCGATGCCCATAGGAACGCCGATATTCATATCCATGACCTTTCCATGCTTACCGGCTACTGCGCCGGCTGGAGCTTAAAACAACTCATCCAGCAAGGCCTTGGCGGAGTCCCTGGCAAAATCACCTCTGCCCCAGCTCGCCACTTGATGACCCTTTGCAACCAAATGGTCAACTTCCTTGGCATCATGCAAAACGAATGGGCTGGCGCACAGGCCTTCTCCTCCTTCGATACTTACCTCGCTCCTTTCGTCAAAGTCGATAACCTCACCTACAAAGAGGTCAAGCAGTGCATCCAATCCTTCATCTTTGGTGTTAATACCCCATCCCGTTGGGGCACCCAATCCCCATTCACCAACATCACCCTCGACTGGAACGTCCCCGATGATATGGCGAATCTCCCGGCCATCGTCGGCGGCGAGGAAATGGATTTCACCTATGGCGATTGCAAGAAGGAAATGGAAATGGTCAACAAAGCCTTCATCGAAACCATGATCGAAGGCGATGCCAATGGCCGTGGATTCCAATATCCAATCCCAACCTATTCCATCACCCGTGACTTTGACTGGTCCCCAACCGAGAACAACAAGCTCCTCTTCCAGATGACCGCGAAATACGGCACCCCTTACTTCTCTAACTATATTAATAGTGATATGAAGCCAAGCGACGTCCGT
>CAMVEL010000035.1 GCA_947166565.1 uncultured Erysipelotrichaceae bacterium | reverse complement strand
AGGGCTATGTTGCCCGAAAATGCAAAACCACCGGATTGTCCGGTGGATAATTATTGATGTATGGGTGCCTTATTCTCCGCCGATATTCATCGACTTGATATAGACGGCAGGAACCGCCATTCCGGATTCGTCCATCTTCGCTTCGTTATCAAGATCGCGTATATCGTTCAGCATCTTGAAGAGGTTTCCGGAAAGGGTGATGAGGTTAAGAGGGGTAGTGACTTTTCCGTCTTCGATCATATAGCCTTCGGCTTGGCAGGAGAAGTCGCCGGAATTGGCGTTCATGCCGGTGCCTAATCCAGCTATCTCGGTGATATAAACGCCTTTTTTGATAGGAGCGATCATTTGCTCAAAGGTTTTCTTGGTGCCTTTGACATATAGAGGTCCTACATCGGTGACGAATTTCGAGCCTCCCCAAGAACCGTTCCCGGTTGATTCGACGCCATCTTTATGAGCGGTTTCGCGGTTATAGAAATAATTCTCGAGGACGCCTTTCCTAACGATGAATTTGTTTTTGCAAGGGACGCCCTCATCGTCGAAGCCACGGAAATAGAAGCTCTTGGCCAAAGGCTTTTCCTCGATGGTCAATTTGGAAGAGGCGACTTTGGTGTGAAGTTTTCCTTCTAAGAAGGAGGAATGGCGTTGGACTTCGTCTGCTACGCACGATTGCATGAAGTAGCCAAGCAAACTGCCCATGATGTCTTTATGAAGAACGGTTGGGTATTTGCCGGCCTTGCAGGGTTTGCCACCGAATTTCTTCAATGCCTTCTCGCAAGCTTTCTTCGCAAGTTCCTTTGGCTTGAAGGTTGAATAATCGGTATCGAAGTGGATTTCGTAGAAAGTCTTGGTCTCGTCTTTATCCCTAGCGACTGCTCCAGCAAGGAAATAGTAGTAATTGCTCTTGCGGGAGAGCTTGAGGCCATGGGAGTTATAGAAGTCCTGAGAACTTTCCCTCTCTGAATAGGTGACGTGGTCTGCGTCGGTAATGCGTTTATCGAAGGCGTATATCTCGTTTTCGAGCTCGCGTAGGTCCGCGATTTTCTTCTCGATTGGGACAAGCGCTAACGTCTTATCAAACGTTTTCCTGCTCGCGTATTTGTCTACGCCTTTGAATAGACCAATCTCGTTTGGCTTTTCGGAATAGGTCGCGGTCAAGATGATTTGGTTGACGAGGAATTCAAAGGTGTCTGGACCTAGCTTTTCGGTTGCGCCAGAACCCAATTTTCCGTTATAGATGCCAATCGCAACTACCGATTGAGCACTATTGATGTGATAGGCATCGATTTCATGATGGAAGAGAGTTATGGATGTAGAAGCGGACCTGCTAACGAAGATTTGGGATTCGCTGATGCCTCTTTCCGTGGCTAAATCAAAGAATTTCTTGAAGTTCATTCTAATTTTCCTCCTCTTCCACCGACGGTGATTTCCGTTAGACGGATTGTCGGCTGGCCAACGTTAACGGGGATTGAACCGCTGGAAGCGCCACACATGCCTTGTCCTAAGGCGCGGTCGTTTCCAACCCTATCGATATTCATGAGAATCTCTTGCCCCGTTCCAATAAGGGTGCAACCCTTAACCGGTTCGCAGATCTTGCCATCCCTGATGATATAGGCTTCGGATGCGGAGAAGTTGAATTCACCGGTTGTCGGTTCGACCGAACCTCCACCGAAATCAACGACATATATGCCAAGTTTGGTGTCTTTGATGATTTGCTCAGGATCATCCTTGCCCGATTCGATATATGTGTTGGACATACGGGAGGTAGGATCGTTTTTATAACTTTGCCTGCGGCAACAGCCGGTCGGCGGCATATTGAGCCTTCTTCCGTTAGCCCTATCAACGAGGAATCCGGTGCAGATTCCGTCTTTGATTAATTCGACTTTGGAGGTTGGGACACCTTCAGAATCGATATTCGAAGAACCCCATTCGTTCTCAATGGTTCCGTCATCATAAGCGGACACGATGGAACTAGCGATTTGCTTACCGATGGAATTGGAGAAGACCGAGAGGCCTTTTGCGGTTGCGGAAGATTCGAGCGGGTGACCACAGGCTTCATGGAAGAGAACGCCTCCCCAACCATTGCCTATGACAACCGGGAACCTGCCCGATGGGCATTCCTTGGCACCTAGCATCATAATGGCCTTTTCACCGACTTCGCGGCCTTTGGCCTTATAGTCGAGCTCGTTTTTGAAATAGCTCCAACCAGCACATCTTCCCGGGCCCTTAAAGGCTGTTTCGATGGCGTTGTTTTCGCCTACCGCAAATGCGATAAACGCTACACGGGTTCTCTCTTCTAAATCTTCGAAGATTTTCCCTTCCTCTCCTTCGGCGTTGAAGATTTCGATCTTCGTGCGAGTGGAGCCAAGGGAATTTTGGATACGGGCAAGTTTAGTAGGATCAACCTCATGGACAGCCTCATAACATTCTTTGAGATAGGCTATTTTCTCTTCTGGGGGTACGTCCATGACCGAATCCTTGATGGGATTGATCTTCTTGACCCTTTGCCTCTTTAATGATTTGACGGTTATTGCGCGTTCTCCCTCAAATGAAGCAGATAGTTTCTCCGCGAGGGATAATAGGCTTTTCTGCGAGAGGTCGCTTGCATAACCGTAGACGGAAGAAAAGCCTTTGAGAATACGGACGCCCGCCCCATAGGAGAGGGTTCCGCTGACGCCTTCAACGCGTCCGTTTTCAAGAAGCGTTGAACTTCTTTCCGTTTGCTCTACATAGATTTCCGCGTAATCGCCGCCTGTAGCTAAGGCTGCGTTAAGCACTTTTAGAGCAAGTGAGTTTGATAACACGTTTATTGCCTCCTTTTCTGGGCTGTTGCCCTTTGTTGCGGACATAAGTATGACGGAAGACGCTAATTGCGCAACAACTTTTAGTTGTCTCCTGCGCTGACTTTCTTTGGCATTTTGGATTTTAAGTATTTCCCCTTTCCTTTTCTTTATAAGAAAACCTATTAAGGAAGAGCTTGGACGCGCTATAATTTTCTAAAGGAGAAAAGCATGGCAAAACTCTTATATCAGGGACACGCGTCCCTTAGACTCCAGACCAATGAGGGCAAGATCATTTACATAGATCCATATGCCGGGGAAGGATATGACATCCCCGCCGATTTGGTCTTGATTACCCATGAGCATTTTGACCATAACGCCATCGATAAGGTTCCTTTAACGGATAGGACGATTATCATCAGAAGCAAAAACGCATTGATCGATGGCGTATATTACGATTTCTCCTATTTCGGGGTTCATATCAAAGCCGTTCCGGCCGCAAACAAGAACCACGACATTCGCGAATGCGTCGGTTACCTGATAACGATAGATAACAAAAAAGTCTACGTCGCAGGTGATACGGGACCCCTTCCTTTTATGGAAGAACTTGGCAAGATGGATATCGATTATGCCCTTTTGCCAATAGATGGGGTCTATACCATGTCCCCTGAAGAAGCGACCAAAGTAGCAAACATCATCAAACCAAAACATTTGATTCCGTACCATATGCATGTAGGAATGCTATTCGACATCAACATGGATAAGCGGGTTACTTACGAAAACACCATGCTGGTAATGCCAGGAAACGTCGTCGAATTATAGGAGGAAGCCTTATATGAGTGCGATCGTTCAACTTGAAAACGGGATAACCACATTCCGTAGGGGAGAAAAGCTATTCCAACTAGAATTCATATCCCCAACCGCCATCAGATTTTATGAAACGGGGCGAAAGGAAAGCTACGCGATCGCTAAGGCACCATCCCCTTCGCAAGAAGTAAGGAGGGGAGAGGAAGAAGGGGAGAACGCCCTTTTCTTTGGAGACTTATCCGTCCATATCCATAAAAGCGGCCTCCTTTCCGTTAGGTATAAAAACATTCCAGTTTTCAGGGAAAAGCCATATCAAGCCCAAAACAAGGAAAGCGATCTTTCGGCGGAAAAGGAAGGCCATCTGGCAAAAGATAAAGAAACCTATACAGTTGGTTTTGGAATAGAAAATAATCGACCCGTGTATGGGTTAGGCGATAAGGCGGGCCCACTCGATAAGAGGGGATACGACTTCATCAACTGGAATTCGGATTATCCAATCCCACATAACGAAGCATTCAAATCTTTATATAAATCGATTCCGTTCTTCTCGATGTTTGGAGAAGCTTGTTCGGTTGGCGTTTTCGTCGATAACACCTTTAAAACGCGTTTTGACTTCAACAAGCAAGACAAAGACGGCATAGTCGTCGAATCTTGTGGAGGCGTTTTGGATGTTTATCTATTTTTTGGAAGTCTTCCGAACGTCATCGCGGAATACACTCGTTTAGTCGGAGGAAGCGCATTGCCTCCAAGATGGGCTTTAGGCGCTCAACAAAGCAGATGGAGCTATGGTGATGCCCAGGAAGTTGAAGAGGTCATCGCCAAATACAAGGAAAGCGATATTCCGTTATCCGCGGTTTATTTGGACATCGCCTACATGGATGAATTCAAGGACTTCACGGTTGATGAAAAACGCTTTCCAAACATTTCTTCATGGCTAAAGAAGGTCAATCAGGAAGGAATCCATATTGTCCCGATTATCGATGCTGGGGTTAAGGCCGAAACCGTTTATCCGGTTTATGAAGAAGGCCTCTCCATCAACGCCTTCTGCAAGGATAATGGCGAGGTTTATCATAACGAAGTTTGGCCTGGGGATTCCGTTTTCCCGGCTTTCAATTCCTCTTATACCAGGCTTTGGTGGAGCGAGAGAGTCGCAGATTTCCTTGACTTGGGGTTCTCCGGAGTTTGGAACGATATGAATGAACCGGCTTCTTTTAATGGGCCCATTCCCAATTCTGTTGATATGGGCGGAAAAACTCATGCGGAAATCCACAACGTTTACGGCCATTTAATGAGCGAAGCGACATATTTGGGTTTCCTTAAAGCTGGTAAACGCCCCTATGTAATCACAAGGGCCGCTTATGCCGGAAGCGCGAAATTTGCAGGAACCTGGACAGGCGATAATTATTCTTCTTACGACCATATTAGGATGATGTTGCCTCAGCTTTGTGGTTTGTCCCTTTCAGGTTATTCCTATGTCGGCGTTGATATCGGCGGGTTCTCAGGCGATGCGACATGCGAGTTGTTGGTCCGCTTCGCCCAAGCAAGTCTTTTTAACCCATTCTTCCGTAATCATAGCGCATGCGACACCAGATCACAGGAGCCATACGCCTTTGATGAAGAGACCACTAGAAGATATCGCGATATCGTTTTGACCCGTTATGAGCTGATTCCTTATCTTTATGATTTGCTTTTCCTCCATCAAAAAACGGGAATCTCCGTCATAAGGCCATTAATCTATAACTTCCCCAAGGATCCAAACGTCGTTAACGAGAACACCGAGATCATGCTAGGCGACAATCTTCTCTTAGCCCCCGCCTTATTCCCGGGACAAGCGAAGCGCAGCGTCTATTTCCCCTGCGGATTCATTAATTACTTTAATGGAATGCGTTATGGCCCAGGCTATCATTTGATTGACTGCGGACTTGATGAGATTCCCTTATTCGTGAAGGAGGGAAGTTTGACTCCTTTAGCAAATAAAGGGACCCATGACACAGATTTCGGCAAAGAACTACGCCTTCTTTGGACGGGAGGAAAAGCATTCGCCTACCATTATGAAGACGAAGGCGATGGCCTTGGATATTTAAACGGCGAATATAACCTCTACCTTTTTGAGATCGATGAAGAAGGCCATCTCACCATTACGACCCTGAACGAAGGAATGGTCGGCAAATACGAGAAAATCACAGTCGACCATCTTGGAAACGACCTCGAATAAAACCAGCAACCTCTCGTTGCCTTGGATTCCATAGTTCGCTAGGCCCAAAAAGTTATTGCTTAAGGCAATTGGGTTGAGTATTATATGCACGCTCTCTGTGCGGTCAGTTTGAGCCGCACGGCGAAAGGAGATAAGAAAAATGAAGAATGACATCCATCCCGCTTACCACAAAGCGACCGTCACCTGCACGACCTGCGGTGCGACCTTCGAGACTGGTTCGACCTTAAAGGAAATCAAGGTTGATACCTGCTCCAACTGCCACCCCTTCTACACCGGTAAGCAGCGCTTTGTCCAGCAAGACGGTCGTATCGATCGCTTCAACCGCAAGCTCGCCAAGAAGACCGAAAAGTAAGCCGAATATACCTAAAAATAGAAGCCGCGCCAACCGACGCGGCTTTATTGTTTGCAAGACTTTTTCGGGTTGCACACACAAATGCGCGCGATGGTGTAAAATACCCCCGCGAAAAGGAGTACCTTATGGCCAAGAAATTCTATATTACCACCCCAATCTATTATCCAAGCGCCTCCCCACACCTAGGACACGCTTATTGCACCACCCTTACTGATATCATTGCTAGGGGCAAGAGGATGCGCGGATTTGAGACATTTTTCCTTACAGGAACCGATGAACACGGCGAAAAGATTCAGAAAAATGCCGCCGCCAAAGGAGTAACCCCTCAGGAATTCGTCGATGAGATTGCGGAAAGGTTCAAAAACCTATGGAAGGCCATGAAAATCAGCAACGACGACTTCATCCGCACCACCGAACCCCGCCATGAGCAAACCGTTCAAAAGATTTTCTCCAAGATGGTCGAGCTCGATGATATTTATCTAAGTTCTTATACCGGTTGGTATTGTGTTCATGAGGAGTCCTATTGGACCGAAACCCAGGTTGGCGAAGAACACCTTTGCCCAGAATGCGGAAGACCTGTTGAGAAAAAGGATGAACCAGCTTATTTCTATCGTTGTGAGAAGCATGTCGATAACCTCTTGAAGTATTATGACGAAAACCCGATTTTCATTACCCCTGAATCACGCAAGAACGAGATGATCAACACCTTCATCAAACCCGGTCTTCAAGATCTCTGCGTTTCCCGCACCTCCTTTACTTGGGGCATCCCAGTCAAGGAAAAAGAGGGACACGTGGTCTATGTTTGGCTTGATGCCCTTACCAATTACATCACCGCGTTAGGCTATCTCCAAGATGACGATTCCCGTTTCCAGACATTCTGGCAGGATCCAGATTGCGAAATCGTTCATGTTATTGGCGCGGACATCAATAGATTCCATACCATCTATTGGCCGATGTTCCTCGACTCCCTTGGACTTCGCAAACCAAACCGCGTTTTCGTCCATGGTCTCATGATGATGAAAGACGGCAAGATGAGCAAATCAAAGGGAAATACCATTTCGGCATACCCATTAATCGAAAGATACGGTGTCGATGCCGTTCGTTATTACCTTGCTTCCGAGATTACCTTTGGCCAGGACGGACGTTTCACCCCAGAGGATTTCGTGACTCGCATCAATAGCGACCTCGCCAATAACGTTGGTAACCTCCTTAACCGCACCATTTCGATGATTTCCAAATATTACGGAGGAGAAATCCCTGCTTATCCGGGAAGGGTCAACGATAACGATGGCGAACTCGAGGAATTAACCGAAAAAACCATCCGTAGTTACGAGGTTCTCAATGATGACCTTAAGGTCACCGAAGCCTATGCGGAAGTTATGGTCCTTGCGGATAGAGCCAATAAATACATCGAAGAAAACGCCCCTTGGGCTCTTGCAAAAGACCCGGAAAAGGCCGCGAATTTAGCCTCTGTCATGAACCATCTTGCGAGGACGATCTTTGTTGTTGGCAAACTTCTCTCCCCAATATTGGTCGAGAAATCGGAAGCCTTGTTCAACCAACTCGGGCTTCCAGAGGAAAAGCGCACTTACGAGAATGTCCATGATATTCATCTAGTCGATGGCCTCAACGTCAATAAAGGCGAACCGTTATTCCCACGTTTAGATATCGAAGCGGAAGTTAAGGAAATCGTTGCCATGATGGCCGCTCCAAAGGAGAAGGCAGCTGCCTAAAATGAAAAAGCCCCAAAACCCGACAAAACCCGTCCGAAAAACGGGAAAACCGATGCATGTCCTCCATGGAATTTGCGTCGACTTATCCCATGAAGGCAAAGGCGTTTTCAAATCGGAAGGCGAAACCTACTTTGTTCCGGGAATGTTTCCTGGCGAAGAAGGGGATATCGAGTTCGCTTATGCTAGGGCTGGGGCCAAATTTGGAAAGATAAAGAAACTCGATAAGGTTTCCCCAGATCGAACCGACCCGCGTTGCAAGATTTGCTCCGCCTGTGGCGGTTGTTGCTTTCAACAACTTTCATATAAAGCCCAATTGGATTTCAAAACCAAGAAGGTCAAGGAACAATTCCGGAAAATCGCGAAGATGGATGTGGAGCCCAAACCTTGCATCGGGATGGATAACCCCTATTTTTACCGAAATAAAATCCAAATGCCCTTTGGCAAGGATCAAAAGGGAAATCTCTACTGCGGATTCTATAAAGAGGGGACCCATGTCATCGTTCCCGTCGAAACTTGCTTCATAGAAGACGAAAGGGCCAAAAAGATTCTCGACGCCGTTAAAAAGCTTGGGAAGGGTTTTAGGATTGAACCTTATAACGAAGACGAGGGGAGCGGATTCCTCCGCCACGTTTTAATAAGGGCCGCAAAACACAAAGAACAGGTAATGGTCGTTTTGGTCACGAGCAGGGAAGCCTTCCCATCTAGATCGAATTTTGTTAAGGCCCTTCTTAAGGAATGCCCGTTTATTACGACAATTGTTCAAAATATTAATTCGCGCCATACGAATGTTATCCTTGGCGAAGCCGAGCGCGTCCTTTATGGTCCTGGTTATATCAAAGATATCCTCTGTGGTATCTCCTTTAAAATCTCCGCGAAATCCTTCTATCAGGTTAATCCGATTATGACTGAGGTCCTTTATGGAAAAGCCATAGAGGCTGCTGGATTAACAAAGGAAGACGTGGTTTTCGACGCCTATTCTGGGATTGGGACGATTGGTATGGTTGCTTCGAGCCATTGCAAGAACGTAATCGCGGTCGAAATAGTCAAAGAAGCAGTGGCTGACGCGAGAAAGAACGCGAAACTCAATGGCGTAGACAACATTTCCTTCTATTGCGATGACGCGAGCGCGTTTATGGTGAGGATGGCCCAAAACAAAGAGAGGGTAGACGTTTTATTCATGGACCCCCCAAGAAAAGGATCTGATCAAAAATGCCTTGACGCCGTTTGTAAACTCGCCCCGAAAAGGATTGTATATGTGTCTTGCGATCCCTCTACTTTGGCAAGAGATGTTGCTTATTTAAATAAAAAATATAAGCTTCAAAGCGTTCAACCAGTGGATATGTTCCCTCAAACTTCGCATGTTGAGACTGTAGCGTGTCTACGACTAAAAGAGCGATTGTAATTAGCTAAACTCACTTATCTTATTTTGCACAAAACTCTCTATCCAATAACTAAGACCTAACTAACCATTAGATCTTTTTTATTATGTGGACCGCTAGGGACAACTTAAAACCGCCTGCTATGCGGGCGGACGCAAGGAAGGCGTGCCGATGATGAAAAAGCTCTTTCATCGTGCTATCGTTGCAACGTCCAATTGCCAACGACCCGATGAAAGAGCTACGCAAACATTATGCCACGGAAGAACGACGAAGTCTCCAGCCTTTCGCACACGAAGTGGGACTGCAAGTACCACATCGTGTTCACGCCGAAATACAGGCGGAAGGCGATCTTCGCGAAGCTCCGCGCGGACATCGGGAAGTACATCCGCAGATGCTGCATGTACAAAGGGGTCGAGATAATAGAGGCCCACGCGATGCCCGACCACATACACATGCTTGTACGGATACCCCCGAAGCTCTCCGTCTCGAGCTTCATGGGGTACCTGAAAGGCAAGACGAGCCTGATGATCTACGACGAGCACGCGAACCTGAAGTACAACTACGGGTCGCGGCACTTCTGGTCGGAGGGGTACTACGTGAGCACGGTGGGCCTGAACAAGGCGACCGTCCAGAAGTACATCCGCGACCAGGAACTCGAGGACCAGGCGTCGGATCGTCGAAGCCTGAAGGAGTACAAGGACCCGTTCACGGGTAAGTAAGAGGGTCGAGGGCAATTGGGCAATCAAAGAGGGCCAAGATTGGCCCTGCCAGTGATCAGGCTTGGAGCCTGTGAGAAAAACCGCGCCTTGAAGACGCGGATTTTTATTACTCTTCCCTTCTTAACCGTCCGCCCCCAGCTAAATCACCCCAGCTTATGACTATGCCTGCCACCCAAGCTTCCCGACTATACTTATATATAATATAAAGCCACTCCTAACACACCGAACCGACAAGCCTAAGCAAATACCTGCCGCCCAAGCTTTCGTCGCCCACACGCCACGTTTCCTGGTAGCAAAAGAAAAGCTGAATTCGCCCGCTCGCAAACGCTTCGAACTACGACATAATATCGTTAGGCGAGATTGTGCAAAACATGCTGGATGGAGTTATACTATTACAACAAGAAGTAGCATATTGTTCGATATTGTTACATCAATTGAAGATACTTAAACGTATAAAACAATAGTGGAAGTAGAGGCTAAAGCATCTTCTATTTTTCATTTTGTCCTATGCAAGTTGCCAACTCAGTAATTGGAAACATAACGAAGTACATATTAGGTGCAAACTCAGTAATAGGGGACATATCTTTAAGTAAGAAAAAAGAGGTTTTTAATGCAAACCCCCTGTATTTCTTTAATATTTTCGTTTAAATCATTACAACTTTATATGTAAGCATTTCTGGTCTGAAGTGTCTATCTAAGAGAACTTCTTTAGTTAGAATTGGCTCTTGATTAGCAATCTCACTTATACTAAATCGATTGAGACAATGATAAAAAAGTTGCTAGAATGAACTGGCAACCCTTTATAAACTTAGTTTTATTAAATTTCTGCCCACCATGTGTTGCCACATTTATTGCATCTGACATGGTGCCATCCTTCGTGTTTTCCTGTACCATATTCAAATCTGCTTGTAAGATCGGATCCACATCGGTCGCAAGTGTAACGGCGGCTACTACAAAAAGAGCCTCCAGAGACAACTTCAAGTTGCTCGTCGGTGAGCTCAATGCCTTCTTCTTTGGCAACCGCTAATATTTCTTCTTGGTTTTTGCATGCTTTGACCTTGGCGATTTGCTCTTCGGTTAAACCCTTAAGTAATTCTTCTCTCATTCAAGTATCCTCCAATTACCTACATTATATAAGACTTTTACATATTTGCCACACAATAAATTTCAAACATCAAACAAGCTCCGTATCGCGCCAAATCGCACTTGTCCAAACACAAAAAAACGCTGCAGCTTAGACGCTCGCAAACGCTTCAAAACACGACATAATATCGTTAGACGAGATTGTGCAAAACATGATGGATGGAGTTATACAATTACAAAAAAGACCAAATGTAATTATTCAGACCAACTTATCTTGAATCGCAGAAATCAATTTATAAAAAAAGAAAAGAAGATGCATTTTGTCGCATCCTCTTATTCATTTGACACAAATCTTAATAAAATTTTTGCTCAGAGCTGTGAAAAGTATATATACTTTTATGAAATTGGCTTTTCACCAAAAATGTGGCCGCAACTTTTACACTTGCTAGCTATCCACCAAATATATCGTCCGTTTTGATCTGGCGCATCATATTTCCAGTTCACAAGATAATCGCTATGGCAGTTTGGACATCTTTCAGTACAACCACCACCAGAAACAGCTTCTAATTGCTCATCTGTTAATTCGATTCCTTCATCTTTAGCGAGCTTAAGCATTTCTTCTTGTGACTGACAGGTTTTTAATTTAGCAATTTGTTCATCGGATAAACCTTTTAATAATTCTGCTCTCATTCAAATATCCTCCAGCTATCTACATTATATAAGACTTTTACATATTTGCCACACAATAAATTTCAAACATCAAACAAGCTCCGTATCGCGCCAAATCGCACTTGTCCAAACACAAAAAAACGCTGCAACTTAGACGCTCCAAACGCTTCAAAACACGACATAATATCGTTAGGCGAGATTGTGCGAAACATGATGGATGGAGTTGTACTATTACAGATAGAATCCGTAATAACACACTCTAATTCGTTCAAATAGACACAAAACCTTTTATCACGATAACTCACACACAAAGCTTAGATCTAATACTGCACTGCTAATCTCTAAGTAGACAGCCCTCCCCGAAAAGTGCACAAGGGAGTA
>CAMVEL010000034.1 GCA_947166565.1 uncultured Erysipelotrichaceae bacterium | reverse complement strand
TCTCACGACACGAGCTGACGACAACCATGCACCACCTGTATTTATAGTCTCTTCTAATCTCTTAGAAGGTAGTAATCAATATGTCAAGCCCTGGTAAGGTTCTTCGCGTTGCGTCGAATTAAACCACATGCTCCACTGCTTGTGCGGGTCCCCGTCAATTCCTTTAAGTTTCAGTCTTGCGACCGTACTCCCCAGGCGGACAACTTAATGCGTTAGCTTCAACACTGCCTCGCGGCAATATTTAGTTGTCATCGTTTACGGCGTGGACTACTAGGGTATCTAATCCTATTTGCTACCCACGCTTTCGTGACTGAGCGTCAGTTTCGGGCTAGTGAAGCGCCTTCGCCACTGGTGTTCTTCCATATATCTACGCATTTCACCGCTACACATGGAGTTCCCTTCACTTCTCCCGTACTCTAGTCAATCAGTTTCCAAGGCTTTATGGGGTTGAGCCCCACGCTTTAACCTCAGACTTAATTAACCGCCTGCTCACTCTTTACGCCCAATAATTCCGGATAACGCTTGCCACCTACGTATTACCGCGGCTGCTGGCACGTAGTTAGCCGTGGCTTTCTGGTAAGGTACCGTCAACTCCGCTTCATTTCCTAAGCGAATCATTCGTCCCTTACAACAGAGCTTTACAACCCATAGGGCCGTCATCACTCACGCGGCGTTGCTCGGTCAGGGTTTCCCCCATTGCCGAAAACTCCTTACTGCTGCCTCCCGTAGGAGTTTGGACCGTGTCTCAGTTCCAATGTGGCCGATCACCCTCTCAGGTCGGCTACGCATCCTCGCCTTGGTGGGCTGTTATCTCACCAACTAGCTAATGCGCCGCAGGTCCATCCTTAAGTGACCCTTGAAGGGGCCTTTCAAGCAAAGAAGATGCCTTCTCTGTTGTTATCCGGTATTAGCCAAAGTTTCCTCTGGGTATCCCAAGCTTAAGGGCAGGTTACCTACGTGTTACTCACCCGTTCGCCACTCGGTATTGCTACCTCGTTCGACTTGCATGTATTAGGCACGCCGCCAGCGTTCATCCTGAGCCAGGATCAAACTCTCAATAAAATTTATAAGTTGTTTTGATCTAGTTCAACGAATTATCTGGTTGTGATTCTTAATTGAATCGACGTTTAGTGTTTGTTGTCTATCTGTTTAGTTTTCAAAGAACAGGGCACATGTCTCGTTCCGGAAGGTTCGTCTTCCGAACATGTGCTCGCATATCTTATTCCTCAGGGTGCCTCATGTCAACAACTTTTTTTATTGTTTTTTTGAGTCCTTCGGAGTTCAGCTTGGGATGCCTCCCACATTTGCCGAACGGACCATAGTTTACTCTTTTCGGGGTCTAGGTCAACAGTTTTTTTAACAATTTTTATATTTTTTAAAAAATGGCCTTTTAATCGAATGTTTTTATATTTTTATATAGCATCATACTTTTTTATTTACGCGCACGCCTCAAAAACTATCGTTTCCGCAAGCGCGCTAAACTTTTGCTTAGGCGCACGCCATGACGGAAGCATCATGATACACGCACAGAAATATCGTTTTGCGCGCACAGAAACTTTTGCTTAGGCACGCATCATGAGAAGCGCGCATCATGATCGCGTAATACTATCGTTTTGTACATACGCAAACTTTTATCTTAGGCAGGCGTCATGGTGGGAGCGTTATCCACGCAAATAAAATAATCGTTTTCGCGTATACGTACGAGCGCGCATTTAAATATAAAAGAAGACCCCTTCGATGATATTTCGGAGGGGTCAGGACAATTGAATCGGATTATATAGAGCCTCCGATCCGCAAGAATGGCTCTCAAGAATAGACGAAGCCATTCGAATGTCGCGGCCTGCGAGCGTTATACTCTTCCTGTTTTTGCAGGCATACCCGGCGGCCTACCGGAACAACGCTATTATTGTTTTAGAAAGGGATGCGTTGTTTACCATCAAAGTGATGCGCGGCCTGACAGAAGGAAATGTCTTCTCGGTGGCAAATGTCTTTATAGGAAACTTGCCAAGGAACGATCCCCGAGGGCCTCTCGGTTTGCGGACAATGGGATAGTCCGCGGTGATTTTTGCCTTTTCCATGATGATTCACCTCGCCATGGCTTACATCAGGATACCATCTAAGGCAGCAAAGCGGCTTGGACATACGAGATACTTGTCCTTCCTACTCTCATAGGCAACTCCGGAAGCCTTCCGGTTGGTGTCTTTTACAGCTTTTCCTTGCCGATGGTCGAACGGACGTCACCGCGACGGAAGCATCCTCGACTAGGTTTTATTGACTGTCCTTGTCATTCGAAAGCCTGCTTCCTCCCCCACCACTTTAGTTAGTGATGGGGAAGTTAGCGGTGCTGGCACGAAGCGGCATTGTTTCCTGCGTTAACAGGCAACCCCCGAGTGCCTCTCGGTTGTTTTATCCTATTCAAACCTGGAACGGCTACTTTGCCCAACAGGTTAGGATACTAAATTGGGGGCGACATAACGTATTTTGAACCCGGCATTTCTCAATGCTTGGTCGCGTATATTCTTGGCGGCGTTAACGTCTCTATCGACGGAGGCATGGCAGCGAGGGCACGTGTATATGCGATCTTGAAGGGTCAGGTCACGTTTTATGTTCCCGCATCGATGACATGTCTTTGAACTTGGGTAATATCGCGGCACAGCTGCGACAATTTTCTTTTGGTATTCCATTTTGTATTTCAAAGCGAAGACGAACATTTGCCAAGAATCATCATAAGCGCGTTTATAGAATCTATATCTTTCGGATAAATCTGAAATCGTCAGAGTTTCGATACCCACAAAATCGAAGTTCTTGGATAATTTTGCCGTTTCCTTATGAATGAAATCGGTTCTGGAATTCACAATTTTCAAATGGATCCTCGCAATTCTGTCCCTTTGCTTTTCGTAATTCTTACTACCCTTCTGGCATCTGGCCAGTTTAGCTTGAGCCCTTTTTACCAACAACTCATGTTTTTCATATTGGTGAATCCTTTCAGGGTCTGCAAATACGGTCTTGTCAGAGGAAACATAGAGTTTAGGAACGCTGAAGTCGAGTCCAATAGCCTTTTTGATCTGGGGTCTATCAAACGGTTGCGGACATTCGCACTCGAAAGAAATAAAGTATTGGTTGACCTTATTCCTGGAGATTGTAAACGTATGGAACGTCGCTCCTTTAGGTATTTCGCGATGATAAATCATATCTATAGTTCCGAAACCCTTGATTTCAACCTTAGCCCTTCTTCCCTTTGAGACGATGATGCGTGGTTTAGGGTCTTTCAAAGTGAAACTGCCGATTGGCCTTTTGTTGTTTTTTGGAAGGGGAGTCTGGCCCGTTTGTTTTGCTTTTACGCAAGCCGAATTGACACTAATCGCGACATAGAAGCCTATTTGAGGGTTGATGCCGGTAAACTCTTTGGCCTTGGAGATGGCAAACACCGCCAAAGAGCGATAATCGAAATCGGGTTTGGAATGGCTATCGTTTTTTAACCTTTCCGCCAAAGTGAAGTTATAGATTTCCTTGGCGGCCTCAATGGTTTTGATTATGATCTTTTCTTCTTTTGAATCAGGATAGATACGGTAACGATATCCGCGGTAGATTGGTTTTGTGTTTTCGGATGGACTCATAGCGTTTTCCTTCTTTCGTGGGTGTCATTTTGAAAGAGGCAAATTTTTGTGCCTCTACTAACTAATAGTGAAAAAAATCAAAAATTGGCTCAAATTTTTTAAATATTTTTTTCGAATTTTTCCCTTACCCTTTAGGGTAAAAATTTTTAAAAAATTTATTGGTGAGGCGGTGAAAACCACTTTCCGGTTGAAATAATTCCATTTTTGGGTATAAAGAAAGTAGCTTAAAAAAAGGAGGCATATGCCATGAAGTTCTTTTATGTGAATTCGCCAAAAGAGGCTTTCGTCTCGGTTGAGGACAATCTACCTGTCGGAGCGACTGAAATCGTCGCAAACAGCGTCGAGGCGGCATTCGAAAAACACATTCCGGTCGTCACAAGAAACGGCGACAGCGTACACGTTGAAGTCGGAAGTGTCGAACATCCGATGCTTGATGTCCATTACATCGCTTTTATTGCTCTTGTTAACGGCAATAACATCATGATTAAGCGCCTTCTCCCAGGGGATAAGCCAGTTGCCGACTTCATCTACCGCGGAAAGCCTGAAGAAGCTGAGGTTTATGCTTTCTGTAACCTCCATGGCCTTTGGGTTGCCAAAGTTCAATAACGCCAATGCCGAACAAAAGAGATCGGGTTCACTCCCCGATCTCTTTTTTATACAGTTCATGAATGGTTCTGAACAAATGGTTGATGTTGCTTTTGGAGACGCTCATGCCGATTTCCTCACTTAGAAGTTCGGCGAGCATTTCCATGGAAGCCTCCGGGTTTTGCTTTCTTAATTCACAAAGAATGGGAATCTTTGGGTTTTGGATTTGTGAAAGAGCGGATGAGGATAAAAGGTATTCTATCTCTGCGAGTTGGGTTTTAGCCGCTTCCTCTTTTTTTCGTGTATTGGCCCCATCAAGATTGCGAAGCCTGTTCCCGATATTTGCAAAGTCACGATCCACCCTTATGCTTTCAAATTCCAAGCAAGACTGTTGGGCGCGAAGATATACCAAAAATTCGGAAATTTTCTCTCCTTTTTTGAAGTAAACGACACTTTTCTTTCTTCTTTCCACTATCTTCGAATCAAAATTCCCATCCAATGCTTTGTTAATCAAATGAGAAAGCCATAAAGCATATGTTTTATCGGAGAGGGAAAATTCCAGATGGTAATTCTTATTTCTCGCATCGCTTACATATCCAGAAGCTAAAAACGCACCTTGGAGATATGCGACCATTAGTTTTTCGTTTTTGACAAGACTCGACGGAATCTTGCTTCTTAAAAAATCGACTTGGATATCATCAAGAACCATTTGGCAAGATGGAACGTATACGTGATAACGCATCGCTTTGCGCGACCCCATGCCTCTTGTATAGCCAAAATGGCATTGAATCGAATATAAGCCAAGGATGATTTTATAAAGCATCGCCGCGATTTTGCTCGATTCCGTTGATAAATCCAAAGTCTCCTTTCCTCCGCTGATGCGGAAGGAACCATTACATTTGGTAAAACCGCTAAGCAATGAACGGGCTTCTTCCTTGGAAAGGGAAAGGGAAGCGATTTCCTCTTTGACGGAAGAACAGAAAGATTGAGGATTGATAGAATCCATTTTTTATTTGCCCCCCGTCGTGATGTAACGTTCTAATTCGCGATGGTTGATAGTGGAAAGGCACTTCTTTTGATAATAGGAAAAAAGTCGTTGCGCGAAATAAACCGACCGATGTTGCCCGCCAGAACAGCCCAAACAGACAGTGACCCTCTTCACGTTTTTGTTTTTTATCTTCTCTAGATAGTTATCCAGAAAAGCGACCATCGAACAATAGAAATCCTCTACTTCTTTATGTGAATTCAAATAATTGATGACTTCAATGTCTAATCCAGTCTTGTCACGCAACGATGGTTCCCAAAAAGGATTGGGAACGAGGCGGCAATCGAAAACGACGTCGGCATCGCTTGGAATTCCATACTTGTAGCCAAAACTCTCAAAAAGGATTGATAGTCCCTCGTCATTGGAAAGAAGCTCTTTTTCAACAAGGGATACGAGCGTTTCAGAGGTCATTCCGGTGGTGTCAATGTAAATATCGCCATCTTCACGGGCTTTTAAGAGGTGTTCGTGTTCTACTTTTATGGCTTCATCTAGGGATAAACCCCTCTTTTGCAAAGGGTGGGAATCACGGTTCAAGCGAAGCCTCGAACGAAGTTCGTCAACTTCGGTTGATAGGCAAATTGTCGTCACTTCAATCCCCTCTTGCTTATTTAAAATGGCTCTGGCAGTCTTCATATCCTCGATATCGACATTAAAGAGCAAAAACCGATCGCCCAAATTGTCATTGGAAACCAAAAGAGGTTCATAAAGGGGCAGCGGCAAATTGTCATGAATCGCATACCCGTGTTTTTGAAACAACGGGGTCAAAGCAATCTTTCCAGAGTCGAAAGGACCATACAGGAGAACGGCTTTGATCATTTTGCCTTTCTCCTAAGAGAATGAATGTAGGAAATCGCTGAGTTGGCAGCAACCGCGCCTTCTCCGGCGGCATTAATCAACTGACGAAGTTTTTTCTTAACGATGTCCCCGCAGGCATAAATACCTTCCACGTTCGTTTCCATGGCTTCGTTAACGTGGATAAAGCCGTTCGTGTTAAGAACACCTAGGCCCGAGAGGAATTGGGAAGAAGACACTTCCCCCGAAAGTGGGAAAGCCGCGCTGATTGAGATTGTCTCTTCCTTGTCTTTGACGAGGATTTTGGCCGATTCAACCTTTCCATTCCCTTCTAATCCAAGAAGTTTGCCTTCAAGGATGGTGATGTTACTTTTTTCTTCAAGCGTCCTCAAATGGGAATCTGGGGTTTCCAAAGGGGAATTGTGGAGAAAATAAACCTTATTTACGATTGAAGAAAGATAGATGGCATCTTCGACCGCATGGTCTTTATAGCCGTAGACCAAGACGTCCTTTCCTTTGAAGAAATTGCCGTCGCATGTTGCGCAATAACTGACGCCTTTGCCAAGGAATGCACGCTCGTTTGGAACTCCGGCGGGAGGATTGATGACGCCTGTAGCAACAATCAAAGCTGAACAAACGAAATCCCCGTTGTCGGTTTTGACAATAAAGGTCCCATCCTCTTGTTTGTTGATTGAAGCGACTTCCCCATACTCAAATTCAATACCAAGCTCATTGGCTTGATTGACTAAGGCCATGGCAAAATCTGGTCCTGAAATATTGGGAAGCCCAGGATAATTATCGATGAGATGGATGTTGTTTAGTTTTCCGCCCGGGGCATCTTTATCAAGCAAAAGACAGGAAATGTTACCCCTACGAAGGTAAATGCCCGCGGTAATGCCCGCGATTCCAGATCCAAGGACAAGGACGTCTACTCTTTTTTCATTCATTCGGGTTACCCTCCTTGTTTTCCGGTTCTTTGTCTTTTTCCAAATCGTTTTCCGCGACTGCTTGGGTGTTTGAAGAAGTTGCTGCCTCATTGGCCTTTTTGGCTTGAAGACGAGGGCGAAGCAGATATTCATACGCTTGAAGCAAGCCTATTATGACGACGCCCAAGATTATATAAATCATCGCGTTCCAAAAACTCCAGGAACCGTCAGTCCCCATTTGATAGGAAACGTCGCGCAAAGGCTCCATGACCATACGAACCGCTCCATACCAAATCATGTAGAATCCAGCTAAGACTCCGGGAGCCCTGTATTTGCGCCAAACAAAACGCACACCATAGGCTATTAGGAAATAACCTGCGACATTCAGCAAGGCTTCAATAAGGAAGAAAGGAAGGAAAAGCTTTCCTGGGTCTGCCCCAATCGCCATCTCCTTTTGAATAAAGGTCGGCATCCACCAGGCGTTAGCGATATCGATTTGTCCGCCATACACCTCATGGTTGAAGAAATTGCCCCACCTTCCGATTGCCTGAGCGATAAGGATGCTTGGGACGACGACGTCCAAAGCAAAAGTAACGGGCACATATTTACGGAAAAGCACCATGTAAATGAACCCCGAGACGATTCCAGCAACAACGCCGCCTAAAATCGTTAAGCCGCCTTCCCAGACGGCAAATATCGGAAGGATGCCTTCCTTTGCGACTCTTTCGCCAAAGCCAACCATTCCGGCTTTATCCCCGTTCCAGTTACCAACGACATACCAAATACGCGCGCCCAAAATACCAAAGATGAAGACAACGATAAGACACGTTTCGAGAATCCCGTGTTTTCCATATTCCTTATAGAAACGATGGTCGGAAATGAAATAGGCAACGAGGAATCCCCCGAGAATAAAGAGGGCATACCAAGCTAAAACGAAACCATCTCGTTTCATGCCTGGAAAGGACCAGCCAATCCCGCTTCCGTTAATATAAAAGCCATTCGCCAAAGGATAAGTCCAGGCGTTTGCAGCCCCTTCCTCAAAAAGGAGGAAAGTGAGAATAACGGCAGGAATCGAAGAGAAAAGAATGATTTTCATTCTCTTTAAGGATGGCTCATCAAGTCTCTTGTAATAACGAAGGATAAAGGAAACGATCAACGTATCGATGCTTCCTAACAATAAGCCTAACCCAGCGATAGACATAACGATTTGCAGAGGGGAAATCTTATCTCCGAAGGAGCCAAGAATCGTCGCGCCACCTTGAATCAACATTCCGCTAACGACAAAAACAATCAAAGGATAAAGGAGGGAAAACCACTCCTTCTTGTTCAACGATTTCCTTTTCTTGATAGGGAGGATTTTCGATAACGAAAGGACGTCGAGGACAATTCCTCCGACTAGTCCCAATAAACCAATTACAAGCAATGCAACTCCCATGGTTTTCTCCTTCCTAATAGTTATTTCCTAGATTTGGCCAGGATAGGGGCAAGGTATTCCCCGGTATATGAACCTTTTGTCTTAGCCACTTCCTCGGGGGTTCCGATAGCGACGATATTGCCGCCACGATACCCACCTAGAGGACCTAAATCAATGATATGGTCCGCGACTTTGATGACGTCGAGGTTATGTTCGATAACGATAACCGTATCCCCGTTATCGACGATTGATTGTAGAACCTTGATTAAACGCATGACGTCATCCGAATGAAGCCCGGTAGTAGGTTCATCGAGGACATACAACGTTTTTCCGGTCGCTTTACGCTGGAGCTCGGTCGCAAGCTTGACGCGTTGCGCCTCGCCTCCAGAAAGGGTCGTCGCGGGCTGACCCAACTTGATATAACCAAGGCCAACGTCCATCAACGTTTTGATTTTTCTGATTATCTTGGGACGGTTTTCGAAGAAAGAAACGGCCTCCTCGACGCGCATGTCGAGAACGTCATAGATGTTTTTGCCCCTATAGGTGCAAAGAAGGGTTTCGGAATTATAACGCTTCCCTTCGCATTCATCGCATTTGACATAGACGTCCGGCAGGAAGGACATGGAGATTCGCGTAACTCCCGCGCCTTGGCATTTTTCGCATCTCCCCCCAACGACATTGAAGGAAAAGCGCCCTTTGTCATAGCCTCTAGCCCTAGCTTCGTCGCTTTCGGCGAATAACGCGCGGATATCATCGAAAACCCCTGTATAGGTCGCCGGATTCGAACGAGGAGTCTTGCCAATCGGTTCTTGGGTAACGGCGATAAGTTTATCGATATTCTCAAGCCCCTTGATCTTTTTGACGAGAATTGGCTCTCCATCCTTCGTATTGCTGAGATTCTCTTCAACAGCCCTAACGAGGGTTTCGTTAATCAAAGAGCTCTTGCCTGAGCCCGAGACGCCTGTTACGACGATGAATTCCCCAAGGGGGAAGGAGACATTGACATCGTTGAGGTTATGGCAGGTGCAGCCCTTAAGTTCAAGGGTTTTTCCGTTGCCTTTCCTTCTATTCTTGGGGATTTCGATGGTTTTTCTACCGGATAGATAAGCCCCAGTGATGGAGCGATCGGCCTCCATGATGGTATCCAAGTCGCCTTCTGCGATGACCTCGCCTCCATGGACGCCCGCACCTGGACCGATATCAACGATATAATCGGCCGCCCGCATCGTATCCTCGTCATGCTCGACGACAATAAGGGTGTTGCCTAAATCCCTCATCTCCTTCAAGGTGGTGATGAGTTTATCGTTATCCCTTTGATGAAGACCGATGGATGGCTCGTCCAAAACATAGAGGACCCCAGAAAGCTTGCTGCCGATTTGGGTCGCAAGACGGATACGTTGCGATTCACCGCCAGAAAGGGTCATCGCATAACGCGAAAGGGTCAGATAATCGAGGCCTACATCGATTAGGAATTTGGTTCTGGAGGCGATTTCGCGAAGAACCAAATCGGCGATGACGTGTTCCGATTCGGAAAGGGAAGACATCAAGGAATCGATGAATTCCGCGAATTTATCTAAAGATAAATCGCACACGTCCGCGATGGATTTGCCTTTGATTTTAACGGAAAGAGCCACTTCATTAAGCCTTCTTCCGTTGCATGTGGTGCAGATGGTATCGCGCATAAACGACTCATAATAGGCCCTCATCCAATCAGATGAGGTTTCGCTATAAAGCCTTTCGATCCTGGTTTTGATACCTTCAATCCTCGCGTTACGGTTTAGTTTGTTCCCCGAAACGGATGTCAATGTATATTTAAGGATTTGAGGCGACCCATATAGGCAAATGTTCTTATCCTTTTCGGATAATTTCTCCCACGGGGTATCCAAATTGACGTTATAGGTATTGCAAAGAAGTTCAAACTCTTTCCATTCCAAATTGGTCGTATCAACGATATTCGCTAGATAACGGATGGCCCCGCCCCTGATCGATTTGGAGGGATCTGGAATCAATAGGTTCAAAGCCACTTCCCTCTTGATGCCAATGCCATGGCAATCAGGGCAAGAACCGGTAATGGCGTTAAAAGAAAATAAACGTGGCTCTAAACGAGGAACGGAGAACCCACATTTGGGGCAATTATGGTGAGATGAAAGCAGTCTTTCCCCTTTTTCCGAAAGGATAATGAGATAACCCTTGCCCCAATCAAGAGCAAGTTCAACGTCGTCGGTGACCCTCGACCTAAGCCCGTCTTTGATGATGAGACGGTCAATCACGATATCGATTGAATGGCGTTTGTTCTTTTCGAGTTCCATAACTTCGTCAAGGGGTTTGATTTCATTATCGACCCTAACGCGGACAAAGCCTTGCTTACGGAGTTTCTCAATCGTCGCGGCATGGGTGCCCTTTTCTTCTTTGACGATTGGGGCGAGGATTTGGATTTTGCTTCCGGCCTCATAATGAAGGATCGCCTCCACCATGGCCGTTGGACTATACGAAAGGATCGGTTCGTTATGGTTTGGACAATAAGGAACGCCAATACGCGCAAAAAGAAGACGAAGATAATCGTAAATCTCCGTCACGGTTCCGACCGTTGAGCGCGGATTGTGCGACGTTGATTTCTGATCAATCGAAATAGAGGGTGATAACCCATCGATTTGGTCAACGTCCGGCTTTTCGAAGCCGCCGAGGAATTGTCTTGCGTATGAAGACAACGATTCGACATAACGCCTTTGGCCTTCGTTGAAAATCGTGTCGAAGGCCAAGGTGCTTTTACCGGAGCCCGAAACCCCTGTGAAAACAGTGAGGCTACCCTTGGGGATCGCGACGTTGATGTTTTTGAGATTGTTTTCCCTAGCACCCTTCACGATAATCCAGTTACGGGAATTCATTTCGCCGAAGTCTTTCATGGGTTCACCTCCTTTTGCGTGTGGGCATTATACACCCATGCGCACGAAAAGTGGAAAGGGATGCACCAAGGATTCTCAAACAAAAGAAAAAGGCGATGCCTTGCCATCAAACGATGGTTGGTATCGCCTATTTTTGAAGTGGTTTTTTATTCGCCTTCGGAGGATTCTTCGGGTTCGCTGGACTCTATTGGTTCTGGTTCAGGTTCTTCAGATTCTTCCTTGAAAGCGGCGAAGACATCTTCGAACTTATCGCCGAGACCAATTCCGCCGAGGTTATCATCGAGGAACAAGGTGACGACGATGCCCTGATAGCCGGAGAGCTCTTCAGTGATCCTGACCCTCTCGAAGAGGCGGATGGTAACGGCCTTTTCGGCGAGGGTGATGTAGCATTCGCAATAGCCCGCGTTAGCCGGGGTAGCGAAGATATTGTCACCGCTGGTCTGATCGGTGTAACCAAGTGGGCAGAAGGTTGAGAAGACAGCACCCAAATCGAGATCGTCGAAGGTTGGGTTGTAAGCATAGGTCTTCGTGTCTGCATCGAGGAGCGACAAGGAAGCGCCTTCGAGGAGGGCGTCGGTGACGCCACCAACATCGAAGAGGCCAAGACCAGCACGAGCCTGCTTATAATCCTTGATCGCTTCACTACCGGTGATTGGGGTTTCCTTGGACTTGACGGCAAGGCCATCGTCATCGGCGGTGAGCTGGTAGATACCACCGTTAACGGTGTCGGTGTAGATACCACTATAATCGGTGGTTGCTTCGTCGACGGATCCATCATCGCCACGATTCATTGTCATGTTGAAGACGGTGCCTTTGTCGATGACGGAGTAGCCAACACTGTTGTTCTTGTAGGAATTCTCGACTGGGAGAGGAGCCATTGTGCTTCTATCGAATAAGCCGATTTCCCAAGCGGCGCCGAAGACTTCATCGAATTGGGCGAAGGAGGTCTTAACCTCGGTGACATCGGTGGCGGCTGGAGGATTCATCTCCTTAGCGGCAGTCTTAAGTAATGGGATGTCGGTGTCTTCGCCAACAGCGACTTCAAGGACAACGCGCTGAGCCTCGGTTCCCTTGTAGTCGAAGCGGGCTTCGAAGTTAAGGACGTTCTTTTCTTCGTCAAGAGAAACGGTTGCGGCAACGCCGGTGTAGCTCGTGATGGACATGCCGAAGAGGTTACCAACGACGGTTTGGGCTTTGGTGCCATCGATCATCTCGAAATAGGTGTCGCCATCATCGCTGAGTTTTTCTTCCCAATCGGCGAGATCCATGAGATCGCCTTCATCCATGGTAAAGTAAGCGTTGAGATAGTTGGCATCGACCCTTTCGGTTAGCTCGACCTTGGTAGCCTTGGCAAGAGCGGTCATGGCATCGTCATCGTCTTTGCTTGGGACTTCTTCGTCTTTCTCATCAAGGAGCTTATATCCATAGATGTTTTCATCGGCGTCGAGTTGGATGGCGCTATATTGGCCATAGGTCCAGTCAAGGACGTAGGATGGGTTGACGAACAAAGCGACAAAATCGAAATCTTTGTTGGCCGCGACATCGGCATCGGTGACGTTTTCCCAGGTCTTGTTGAATTCATACCACCGACCAGTGACTCTGAAGTGGTTGGTGACTTTGTCAGCGAGGGCTTGGACGGCCATCGCGGTCTCGGAGAGAGCGGTGATGGAGATCTTACCTAAGGATTGGGATTTTCCAGAGGCGTTGATAACCCTGATGGAAACACTGGTTTTGCCAGGGCCAACGATAAGGAGGGACTTGTTGTCTTCGGATGGCTTGGCAATTTCTTCGTTGGCGGATTCGAGCCAATAGTTGTTGGCGTTGGCCGGGGTGAAGGCCACGAAGTCGGCAATGGTGAGGGTGGATCCAACCGCGACAATGCCTGGCTGGGTGATTTTGACCTTGGTCGGGGTGATGAGTCCTTCACCGCTGGTCGCTTCGCCGGTTGTAGCAGACGTATCGCCGGATTCGACCGGGGTCGTTTGAGAGGTGGCATCACTTCCTTCTTTGGTAGCGCTGCTTTCGGTAGAAGCTGGGGCTCCGCCTCCGCAGGAAGCAAGAACCATGGCACCAGAGAGGATAAGGAGACCTAACGAGAGTTTTTTCGTATTTTTCATAGTTTTTTCCTTTCTTTTTCCCTGTTAATGAGAATTAGCATTGCAAACAATAGGACCAAACCAAAAAAAATCAAGCATATATTTATTATTGACTTTCACGATTTTGCCATTTTCGCTCCCTTAAATAACCAAAGGTTATTC
>CAMVEL010000033.1 GCA_947166565.1 uncultured Erysipelotrichaceae bacterium | reverse complement strand
CTATGTTGCCCGAAAATGCAAAACCACCGGATTGTCCGGTGGATAATTATTCATAATTAATCAACGTATATTTCTTTGGTTTCGTTGAAGTTGGCGATCGTATCTGGAGAAGGATCGAGATAATTAAGGGCCATATCGCGGATAACTTCATCCGGGACCCATTTATCCTCTCTCCTTTGCTTGTTCCTGACGATGCATTTTTCATAATCATGGAGTTTGAGGAGATAGAGGCAATAATAATCAAACATCGGGAGATGACGACGGAAGTAGAGCCTTCTTTCATCAAATAGCATCGTTGTATCGAAGATAACGGTTATGGATTCGTTTTCTTCCGCGAGTTTGGAAGCTCGATTAACCATCTCGTTATAAACGAGCATCATGTTGTTGTTGGGTGGGAAGTTACGATATGAACCATATAATTCGCATCTTAAATCGTCCGCGGAGATAATAACCACCTTTTCATCCGGATGGCTATTACGATATCCGTTGCTCCAAGTTGATTTTCCGATCGCGGCCGGCCCGCAAACCAATATCAGTTTTTTCATACGCGCACATCATACGCGAAAAAAGCCTCTCTTCCAAATAAAAAACTGCGAAAACAATAAGGACAACCTTTTTATGGAAATAAATGTTAATTATGGTTAAACTAACTCCATGAGAAAATACACCGAAAGCCAAGAGGACTTCGTCGAAGCCCTATTGATGTTAGAAAGAAAAGGAGAGCCATTAGAGACGACCCGTGTCGCCAAACTCCTAGGGATCTCCAAACCCGCCGTTCACCAAATGGGCGACAGCATGATCGATCGCGGGTTGATAGAACGAGTCGATTACGGGGATATGAGCTTAACCGAAAAAGGTAGGGCCCTCGCGGAAGAGATCCTCAATCGTCACGAAACGTTGAAAGCCTATCTTATCAAACTCGGCGTTAATGAAAAAATCGCCGAGGAGGACTGCTGCCGAATCGAACATTCGATTTCCGAAGAGACCTTTTTGGCGATAAGCCATGAATTAGAAACAAAGAATTAGTTTAGAAACCCCTTGGAGTATGTTTATACAAAGAGGGGTTTTCGTTTTCCTTATCCAAAAAGCAATGGAGGGATACGTTTTCCGAAACGATCGGCAAGAGGAAGCGGGTTCTGACTTTATCTAGAGCGACCGCCTTTTGGAATTCCCTGATAAAAGAGGTTTCAAGCAAGGCGTCAATTAGGCAAAGCAAATACCTCTCAAAAGCCAAATAAGAAGGGACATCCATCTCTTTTGGAACAAAAACGCCTTCCTTTTTCTCTAATAACAAGGCTTCCAATGGCGCGGGAATCTCATCGATTCGCAAAGCGGAATGAGCTGAATATAAAAGGACGTCACGAACATACGTTGAGCATTCTTCCTCGTTCTCAAAGAAGGGAATGAGAAGTGCGTAATTCCTTTTGGCTTCCTCTAGATGGTCCATTGCTTCTCTCGCTACGGGGGTATTATACGCATATACGCATTTAAGAAAATAAAATAATGTTTTTAGAGGATTCGAAATCGATTTGGCGGCTATTTTCTAAAATTTCTATAAATTCAACTATTTTTTGGCCAATTTTTCTTGTTTTTGTGGTAATTTAAAGAAAATTAATCGATTTTTCTTTCCAAAAAATATTCGATTAAATCTATGTTTAATTAGAAATAAAGAGTTACCTATTGCTTTATTTTCCTAAAAAGGCATAATTTTGAGGTTGTTTTCATAAAAAATAGGAGTTTTTATGGCTAAATACACGAAATCGGACATTCTTAAAAAGGCTGAATCTGAGAAAGTCTCATATGTAAGACTACAATTCACCGATATTTTCGGCACCATCAAGGCGGTTGAAATCTCCGTCTCTCAATTAAAGGATGCCTTGGATAATAAGATTATCTTTGACGGCAGCTCTGTCGAAGGCTTTGTCCGTATCAAAGAAGCCGACATGGTTCTTCATCCAGATGTAAACACCTGGCTGGTCCTTCCTTTTGAAGATGATACCTATGGTAAGGTCGCTAGACTCATCTGCGATGTCTACACCAGTTACGGGAAACCTTTCCAAGGAGATCCCCGTTATATCCTTAAAAAGCAGATCAAGGCCATGACGGATTTGGGGTTCGCTGAACTTGACGTTGGTTTTGAACCCGAATTCTTCCTTTTCAAAATGGGGGAGGAAGGGCAAATCTCCACCAAACCAGTTGACCATGGCTCCTATTTCGATTTATCTCCAATAGATGGGGCAGAATACGTTAGGCGTGACATCGCCTTGGAACTCGAGAGGCTTGGATTCGAAATCCAAACCGTCCATCATGAAGTCGCCCCTGGACAAGAGGAAATCAATTTCCGCTTCTCCGGCGTCCTCGAGGCTTGCGATAACGTCCAAACCTTTAAACAGGTTGTCAAATTCATCGCGAGGAAGCATGGATATAACGCTTCCTTCATGCCTAAGCCAATCGCCGGAATCAATGGATCTGGCATGCACACCAACTGCTCAATCAGGGATAAAGAAGGAAACAATATCTTCTATGATCCAAACGATTCAATGAAGCTTTCCAACATTTGCCGTAAATGGATAAGCGGAATCCTCCGCCATTCCCGTGGGTTCGCGGCCATTACGAATCCGTGCGTCAATTCCTATAAGAGATTGATCCCAGGATATGAAGCCCCTTGCTATATTTGCTGGAGCGACGCCAATCGTTCATCGATGATTAGAATCCCAGCAAGCAGAGGAATGGGTACAAGAACCGAGCTTCGTAATGTCGACGCGATGGCTAACCCCTATCTTGCCCTTGCGGTAATCCTTGCCTCCGGTCTTGATGGCATCAAAAACACCAAAGACGATGAGATTATCCCGCCCGTTTATGACAACATCTTCGCTTTGACCCGCGAACAAAGGGAATCTCTTGGAATCCTCAATATGCCCGAAAACCTAAAGGATGCCATGAAGGAATTCCGCAATGACAAACTCATGTATCAAACCCTCGGAGAACATTGCTTCAACAAATATTGCGAAGCAAAGGATATCGAGTGGGAAGAATACCGTTGTCTCATCAGTGAATGGGAACTTAAGAAATACCTTCTAAAATAATCTATTAAAAATCTTTTATTCCTCCTTTTAGGAAGTCCTTTTGGACCCTAAAATATTTTCGGTATGAGAATAGGTATCATCGGAGGTAGCGCAGCCGGACTATATAGCGCGATATTCATCAAAAAAGCCTATCCCGATTTTTCAGTGACCTTAATTGAGAAAAACGATCGCCTTGGCAAAAAGCTTTCGACCACCGGGAACGGCCATTGCAACCTATTGAACAACAATCTCTCATCTTATTTCTATTTCGATAACCATCTTGTTAGCAACCTTCTTGATAAATACCCATATTCATATTTGGAAAAATCTTTAAATAGCTTAGGCATTACATTGTTTTCCAACGGTAATTTGGTTTATCCGCTTTCCTTCCACGCCCCTAGCTACGTCGCCCATTTACAGAAAATCGCCTGTTCGTTAGGGGTTGATGTCCGCCTTTCCACCAAGGTTCAAGGCTATGAAGCGGGAGAGAAGATAGCCATTGATTTCGGAGACAAAAAGGAAGATTTCGATAAGTTGATCATCGCTACAGGCGGATCTAGCCAAGGGAATTTGGGTAGCGATGGTTCCTTCTATGAAGAACTTAAGCGCCATGGCTATAAAATCAATGAATTACTTCCAGGTCTATGTCCAATCAAAACCAAGGAAAAGCTTAAATCCCTTTCCGGGTTAAGACACCGCGCTGGAATCCGCGTATTCTCTTTGGGAAGGCTCGTTTACGGAGAAACGGGGGAAATCCTTTTTAAAGACGATGGCCTATCTGGCATCGCCATCATGAACGCCTCTTCCTATATAGCTCACCTAAAGGAGAGAAACAACGTCGAAATCCATGTTGATTTATTTCCTTCCTTTGAAGAGCTATCGTTCAGGAATGCCCTTCTTTCCGCGTTTGAGAAAGAGCCAATCTTCTTCCTCGATGGCGTTTTGCAAAAACCATTGAAGGACTATGTCCTTTATTATTGCAAGCTAAACAAGAAGGCTAGGCTAGATATTCACGATATAATGACGCTTTCCCGTACATTGAAACACCTAACCTTCCATTACGAGGCAAATTATCCCTTTGATTCCTCGCAGGTCACGATCGGTGGGCTTTCCATTGATGAAGTCGATTGTCATCTCCTTTCCAAAAAGGAAAAGAACGTCTATTTCGTGGGAGAGGTCCTCGATGTCGATGGCATCTGCGGAGGTTATAACCTTTCCTTTGCCTTGATGTCCGCCTTGGAGGTAGCCTCTAACATATGATGTATTTGGTCGACAACATAAAATTGCCTTTGAACGTCGAAGAGAAGGATATAAAAAACGCGATAAGGGAAAAACTTGGGCTCCACGCCCGTTCTTTCCGTTACGAGGTTTTAAGAAAAAAGGTCGAATATGAGCCATTGCTGCAAAAAAGCCATCTCCTTTATACCTTCTCGGTAGAGACCAATGAATTCGTGAGGAACACCTCCATTTCCTTCCTTCCCGAAAAGGAAGAGGAGAAGAAGCGAAATTATCCTTATGCTTCTAGCCCATATGTTATTTCTAGTGGCTTCCACGGGCTTTTGTTCACTTATTTTTTGGCTAAGCAAGGGCTTAACCCCGTCCTTCTTTGCGATGAAGGAGAACTATGCCATCGCCTAAGGATGCAGGGAGGCTATATTTACTTCCCTTCGCCGATAATCGATAGCAAAATCGAGGACATGTATCGCTTATTGTTGGGGAATAAGGTCCCTCTGCCTGGCGCGGTTGCTTTCCTTTCCCCAACGGAATTAAGCGCCTTGATTGATAGATTCGTTTCTCTTATCGAAGAAAAAGGCGGGAAGATCATCTATGACGCCAAGCCGGTTTTCGCCTCGAATATCCTTGGGCGATTCCGTAAAATGATTTATCAAGTAGGTGACGAACAACGCGAGGCCAAGATGCGTCATATCATTATGATGGATCAAGGCAAGAATGCTTCCTTCTATTCGAACATGAAAGCGAAAAAGACCAAAAGCGATTGCCGTCTGCGCCTTGTAATCGAATCGCGGAAAAAAGACGCGGACCATCTTTTCTTTGATAATAACCTTTCTTTGCCGACACCCTTGTTTTTCTATTCCAAGAAAGCGAAGAACGATATCAATGTTTCCTTTACCTTCCCCTTTGGGGATATTGGCATCAACAACATGTCTAATGGGACTCTTCTCGATCCCGATATTTGCTTTGCCCCATCAAAGAAGAAGGGGAACACGACCACTTTGGTGGAAATCTCGATTGGCCCAAATCTAGATGCCTATCGATATACGATTTCATCTGCGAAAAGGGAGAATCTCCCCCTTGCGTTGCCCTGCCAAAAGCTTGATGACTTCCTATTGAGGAAGGAAACTTTCCATTTAGGTGCAATAAAAAGCCTTTATCCGAACGGAATCTATTTGGAGAACCTCAATAAGGTTTTGGGAGAGGCCCCATCTCTTGCCTTAAGAAACTCTTTGGCGTCTTTGAAGAAGGACTACCCATATTTTGGGAAGGACGCGATTATTACCGGGGTTTGGGGAAGGAGATTGCCCGGGGAAGCCATATTCCCCAAAAACCTCGAAGGCTTTGTCCGCGCCTATTGGTATTCCGATGGCGAAGAGGCCGATTTGGTGGGTATCGCCAACTACGCTTACGGACGTTTCGCTGATTTCTTGAAAAACCTTTAATTCGATAAATAGAAGGGGCGTGTATCCGTTTTTGATATTTTTATCCTTCGAAGATTCAATATTCGTTGACTTTTCTATCTTTGATAGACTTTAATTATCAAGCCGCGCGCCGAGCAACAGTTTTCTCGATGCGCCTGTAGCGAGGTATTTTTATGAGATATTCTTCCACCCCACGTATGTTGAATTTGGTCATCTTCGCCGCCTTGGCAGTTGGCTTTGGATTCCTCGGTGTCTATTTCGGATTCTTGGTCACCCCATTCCTTTGGAGCGGTATGCACACCACCCCGATCGCGGTCCCCGAGATCTCCGTCGCCCTTTCCGTCATGCTCGGCTCTCTTGGCGTTTCCGGATTGATCATCGCCATCTTCGGACTTTTCAATTCCATCAAGTCCCTTCTTAAGAAAGACGATGTCTACGTCCTCAATTCCTTCAACTGCTATTTCGCTCTCGGATATCTCCTAGTTGCTGGGCTTTTCCTCAACGCGACCTGGCTTATCCGCCTTACCACCACGAACTTCAACCCGAATATCGCCGTCTGGTTCGTCATCATCGTCTATATCGTCGCGATGATCGCCATCATGATTGGGACCAACGTCCCTCTTGTTAGGATCTATAACGAAGACGAATCCGGAAAATCCATTGGTGACGTCCTCCTCCGCGCTTCCTTTGCCGGCGGACTTGGCGTTGCGATCGTCTTCCTCGTTTCCCTTCTTATCACTGCGATTGGTGGCGAAGCCGGCGCTGGAAAGAATGTCATCTCCGTCAAATTCGCCGTCTATGGCATCATCCCATTAATCGGTGCCATCCTTGCTTTGGTTGGTAGATTCCTCGCCAAGAAAGAAAGCGAATCCAAACTCTCCGCCGGACTTCTTTATGGCTCCCTTGGTGTTTATGGCATTGCCATGATGGTCTGTGGCATCTTCTCCATTATCTATAATGGCGATAAGGATAAGTTCTCCTTGATGACCCAAACCCCATATGGACATTGGAACAACTGGCTTGATACCACCGTCCTCTCCTTCATCTTCGGTGGCTTGGTCCTAATCGGAGGCATCGTCCTCGTCGTCGTTACCTTCCTTCCGAAAAAGGAAAAGGCCAAGAAATAAGGACTATCCTAGCTAATAAAAATGGGGCGCGACCCCATTTTTATTTGTCTCCTTGGCTATCCTTATATTCCTGGGATACGAATTTCTGTGTGACGGTTATCACTTCGTCATAGAGGGAGATAATCTCCTCATTTGGTTTTTCGAAGTCGTTCCACATCTTCCTTAAGGCGTATTCTGGGACGATGCGGTTAGGTTCCCTCATTTTGTTTTGGAATAAGCAAATCTCCAAAGGTATATCGAAAACCACGAGGATACGCCTATCGAATTCGGGGGTATTCGTCGCGTAAAGCTTGCGGAATTTATTGTTGATCATCGTCGCGTCGGCGATGACGGTCGACCCATCTTCCCTGCCGTATTCATGGATTCTTTCCATAAAGGTTTCCCAAACTTTTTCCTCATGGTTGAAATCATTTGGCTTTCCACCGAATTCGATGCGTAAATCATCGGAAGAAACAATGCGGGTACCAGGATGCTCATTTACGTAGCGTTTGGCCCATGTTGATTTTCCAGAACCCGGGATTGCGGAAAGAAGGATGAAGGTCTTCATATAATTAATCCTAAAGGAGTTAAACTCCTTTTGCCATCTTTTTATGGGCAATTACCATCTTGGCTTTGCAAAAAGGGGAATAAAAATAAACAGTTAATGCATGAATATTTAACAAGAAGATATATTTTTTGATAAAATCAAAGTATGCAGGAAATATGGATCAAGACAAAACGATTCGTCATTGAGGATACAAAGGCAGTTCATCCAGATCATTCCACCTATACGTGTTCTTGGAGCAATCGCCCTTATTTGATTCGCACTTTCAATGACGCGGAATCCTATCAACAGGCAATCGCGGATTACAAAGTCCTCAAGAGGGCCGGCATCAATATGGCGAAGGTTTGTTTCCATGATGATACCCAACACGTCATCGTCTTCGATTTGTTCCCTGAGGATGACTGCCTTACCGATTTATCCAAAGGCCCATTATCGGATTTGCATTTCCAATCCCTCTTCGCCTTGTATCGCTTTGCGAGGTTTGCCAAGGTGTCTTTGGACTGGGAGCCCCAGAACTTTATGCTTAGGGGAACCCAAATGTTCTATCTCCCTACCAAATGGTCCCAAATGAAACAAGACGATCGATTTGAGACCAGCGTCGCATACCGCACATGGTTCTTAGGCAAAGAAGGAATAGGCCTTCTAAAGAAAAAAGGCTATGACGTCTCCGCGTTAAAGATGATGTCGGAACCGGAGGTCAACAAGGCTTTGACCCTCATGGCCGTTCGTTATTGGTAATTATTGTTAGGAAAAACCCCTAATTCGTGTTTAAATACGGCGATGAAGAATTTTGGTATTGAAATATTACATGTCGATAAATCGTGCAAAGCACGTTATGGGATTTTGCATACTCCCCATGGGGATGTGGAACTCCCGATGTTCATGCCTGTAGGGACAAACGCGACCATCAAATGCCTTTCCCCCGAGCAAGTTAAGGCCTGCGGGTCAGGAGTAGTGCTTGCCAATACCTACCATCTTCACCTTCGTCCAGGAGAGGAAACCGTCAAAAAGGCGGGGGGCCTGCATCAATTTATGAATTACGATGGCCCTATCCTCACCGATTCCGGGGGTTTTCAGGTTTTTTCTCTTGCCTCTAGGAGAAAGATAAGCGAGGAAGGCGTCGAATTCCGTAATGAAATCGATGGGGCGAAGGAATTCTTCTCCCCCGAAAGAGCCATCGCGATCGAAGAGGCTCTAGGTGCGGATATCATCATGAGTTTCGATGAATGCATCCCCTATCCTTCCACGAAGGAATATGTGAAGAAGAGCACGGATAGGACTTTAAGATGGGCTAAACGCGGCCTTCTCGCCCATAAAAGGGAAGATCAGGCCTTATTCGGCATCGTCCAAGGCGGAGCCTACCGCGATTTACGCGAATATTGCGCGAAGGAACTTGCCGCGATGGATTTCCCAGGTTATTCGATTGGAGGCACCTCCATTGGAGAACCAAAGGAAGTCTGCTATGAAATGATCAAGGACGCTGTGCGCTTTTTGCCAGAAGATAAACCCCGTTATTTAATGGGTGTTGGCTCAATCGATTACATCCTTAACGGAATCGAGGAAGGAATCGACATGTTCGATTGCGTCCTTCCGACCCGTTTAGCTAGACACGGGGCCCTCATGACAAGCCATGGCCGCATCAATATCCAACGTGCCCAATACAAAGAGGATTTCACCCCGCTTGACGATGAATGCGACTGCTATACCTGCAGGAATTACACGAAAGCCTACCTCCATCATCTATATAAGGCCAAAGAGGAATTCGGGAAAACCCTAAATTCCATCCACAACATCCGCTTCCTCATCTCTTTGGCGGAGAAGGCCCGCGAAGCTATAAAAAACGACCGTTTCCTGGAATTTAAAGAGGAAACGGTAGCTAAATTTGGATCGGTAAAGGGGTTCTAATATGGATATTAACCTATTTGATTTTCCTCTTCCTGAGGAACGAATTGCCCAAACCCCTTTGAAAGACCGCGACCAATGCAAATTGATGGTCATCGATAGGGAGCATAAAACCTTTGAGCATCGCCTTTTCAAGGATATCGTCGAATACCTAAAACCAGGGGATGTCCTCATTAGAAATAATACAAAGGTTATCCCCGCGCGCCTTATAGGCATAAAGGAACAGACAAAAGGCCATGTTGAGGTTTTGCTTTTAAAACAACTCAATGGCGATGTTTGGGAATGCCTTTTAGGCAACGCCCGTTCCGTACACGTTGGTTCTAGCGTTTCCTTTGGCGATGGAAGGCTTCGCGCCGTCTGCGTCAAAGAGCTAAACGAAGGCATACGTAATATGGAATTCATCTATGAAGGCATCTTCTTGGAGGTTCTTGATTCCCTAGGTGAAATGCCCTTGCCCCCATACATCAAAAAGAAGATTTCCGATAAGGACGATTACCAAACGGTCTATGCGAAAATACCGGGTTCCGCGGCCGCGCCGACCGCGGGCTTCCATTTCACCGACGCCCTTTTTGAAAAGATCAAGTTGATGGGGGTCGAGGTTATCGATGTTACCTTGAATATCGGGTTAGGCACCTTCCGTCCCGTAAAGGTAAGCGACACCAAAGACCACGTGATGCATTCGGAATTCTATTCCATCGATGAGGAAGCGGCCTCTAAGCTCAACAAAGCCAAAAAAGAGGGCAGGCGCCTCATCGCCATTGGAACGACTTCGGTCAGAACGCTAGAAAGCAATTTTGTCAAATACGGGGAATTCAAGGCCACGAGCGAAGATACGGCTATCTTCATTTCTCCAGGTTACCATTATCAGGCGGTCGATGCCCTCATCACCAATTTCCATTTGCCCAAATCGACTTTGGTGATGCTCGTCTCCGCTTTCATGGGGCGCAATTTCACTTTGTCTTGCTACCAAGAAGCCATCAAGGAGGACTATCGTTTCTTCTCCTTTGGGGATGCGATGTTCATTTATGGAAGATTTGATTACGATAAGGCAATGGATGATTGATGTCCTCTCCTCCCCAAAGAAGAACTACGACCTTCTGGCTTTGGAGGAAATAGAAAGGATAAAGGAAGCGGGCACGCGCCCGAGTCTATTGATGCACGTCTGTTGCGGGCCTTGCTCTTGCTACCCCCTTACGATGCTTTGCCCCGTTTTCGATCTTACCCTTTATTACAACAATTCCAACATCTTTCCCCGCGAGGAATTCGATAGAAGGCTGGAGGAACTTAAGAAACTCATCGTCGACGTCAAAGCGGATTATGGTTTCGACGTCAAATTGGTGGAAGTCCCATATGATGAAACATACGAGGCCTTCCTCGCCCAATACGCGAACGAGAAGGAAGGCGGGCCTAGATGCAAGCTTTGCTATGAAAGGCGAATGGGCGAAGCCTATGATTACGCGGAAGCCCATAACTACGATTATTTCTGCACGGTCATGACCGTATCTAGACAAAAATCATCCCTTATCCTTAACGCGGTTGGGAAACAGCTGGAGGAGAAGGGCCATAAGACCAAATATTTCTATTCCGACTTCAAAAAGCGCGATGGCCTATTGAAGGGCAAAGCCATTAGGGAAAAGTATGGCCTTTACAATCAGGATTACTGCGGCTGCATCTTCTCATTTAAGGAAAGGCAAGCGAAGAAAGCGCTTTCAGCTAAGAAGAGTCAATGAAAAACAAAAATTGACCCCATCATTTTGTTAAAGTTTGTGCACGGTGCACAATAAAGTTATTACGCGAGGATTATGCCGATGCCCTCGCGTTTTTTTCTTTTCGCGGTTTCAAAAATGCCAGAAAAAGCCCGCTATTTATGAAATAAAGGCAAAAAAAGTCTTGCCAATGCTCACGTAGGCGCGTAGTCTTATGCACGCTGGCGCCAGCGATGAATAGCGAGGTTGCCGACACACCAACAGGCGTTGTCATGAACAGGGTGTCGGGGAATTCGCTAAGAGCAAGCGTCGGAAGCCTGAAAAAATCATTTAGGAGGAACATTCATGGCAAAGACTGACAAAGTCCGTGTTCGCTTAATGGCCTATGACCACAAGATCCTCGACCTCAGCATCGAGAAGATCCTAGCCTTGGCCAACGCGACCGGCGCCTCGGTTAAGGGACCTATCCCCTTACCGACCGAAAAGCAGGTCTACACGATTCTCCGCGCTACCTTCAAATATAAGGATAGCCGTGAGCAATTCGAGATCCGCACCCACAAGAGATTGCTTTATCTCTGCAACCCGTCGAAAGAGACCTTGGATCAGTTGAGGAGACTCGACCTTCCAACTGGAGTCGATATCGACATCAAGTTATAAGGAGGACCAACATCATGAAATCACTTATTGGAAGAAAGATTGGCATGACCGAGGTCTTCGCCGCCGACGGCACGATGTACCCCGTCACCGTCGTCGAGGTTCTCCCAAACGTCGTTCTCGGAAAGAAGACGCTTGAGAAAGATGGCTATGAAGCCCTTGTCGTCGGATATGAAGACAAGGCCGAGAGGAAAGCGAGCAAATCCGAGAAGGGAATGCTCAAGGCCTCCGGAAGCACCCCGAAGTCCGTCGTCCTTGAACTCAAAGGCGATGAGATCTACGGAAAGGCCCTTGGAGAATCCTTCGGCGCTGAGCTCTTCGCTAACGGAGAGGTCATCGACGTCATCGGACACAACAAAGGCCACGGCTACTCCGGTACCATCAAGAAGTACCACCACTCAATCGGCCCGAAAGGCCACGGCTCCGGCTACCACCGCGGAATCGGTTCCCTTGCCAACAACGGACGTGACAACAACCGCGTCATCCCAGGCAAGAAGATGTCCGGCCACTGGGGCCCCGAGCAAGTCACCGTGCAGAACCTCACGGTCGTCGAGAGCAACTCCGAGAAAGGTTACATCCTCGTCAAGGGTGGCCTCCCCGGACCAAAGAAAGCCATCGTCGTGCTTCGCTCCCCCGTCCGTAAGCAGTTCGCGAAACCGGTCGTGAAGGAAATCCTCGACCTCTCCGCCAAGGAAGAAGCCGAGAAGAAAGGAGAATAACCCATGGCTGCTAAGAAGATCAGCTTACCGGTCCTTACCTGGAAGGGTGAGGAAGCCGGAAAGGTCGACCTCTCCGCTGAGGTGTTTGGGGCGAAAGACGTTAATCCCCAAGTCATCCATGACGCCGTTACGGTTTATCTCGCCAATCTCCGTCAGGCTACCGCCAAAACGAAGAAACGCCACGAGATTCATGGAACGAACAAGAAACCATATCGTCAAAAAGGCACTGGTCGTGCCCGTGCGGGTGATGTGAAATCCCCAATCTGGGTCGGAGGCGGAAACGTCTGGGGACCAGATGGCACACAAAACTTCAAGCTCAAGCAGAACAAGAAAGAGCACAACCTCGCTCTCCGCGGCGTTCTCTCCGAGAAGGTTGCCGAGAAGAAGGTCATCGTCGTCGATTCCTACGATCTTGACAAAGTCTCGACCAAGGAACTCGCCAAAGCCTTCTCCGCCATCAAGGCCGAAGGCAAAGTGCTCCTCGTCGTCGAAGGCGAAGAAGAGAAGCTCATTCTCTCCGCCCGCAACATCGGCAACGTCGGTCTCACTGAGCTTGGCAACATCTCCGTCTACGATGCTCTCTACTTCGATAACATCGTCGTGAGCAAAGACGGCATCAAGAAAATCGAGGAGGCTCTGAAGTAATATGGCTGAAGAAATCAAGGAAGCGGTTGTCGAAGAGGCAGTCGCCGAGAAGCCCGCGAAGAAGCGCGCTCCAAAGAAAGCCTCCAAGAAAGAGGAGAAGATAGTTGAGGAAGCGAAGAAATTCGCCGCCCCGATTGAACACGACTTCGAAGTGATCGTCGAACCCTTCATTACCGAGAAGTCCATGGCCCTTATGCAAAACGCTAACAAAGTTACCGTCAAGGTTGCTAAAGGCGCCAACAAAATTGAGATCAAAGATGCCTTCGAACGCATCTTCCAGGTCAAGGTCACTGCCGTCAAGGTCGTCAACCAAGTCGGCAAGACCACAACCCGTGGCGGCCGCTATCGCGGAAGCATCCCCGGGTTCAAGAAGGCGATCGTCACCCTTGCCGATGGCGAGGCGATCGATCTCTTCAAGGAGTAAGGAAACACCCGCGCGTAACTAATTATTAATAAACACGTACGCGTAAAGCATCCAATATAGGAGACAAAGAAATGGCAATCAAAACATATCGCCCCTATACTCCGTCTCGCCGTGCCATGACGAGCCGCGACTATAGTGGCCTATCCAAAGTCGCTCCTGAAAAATCATTGCTCGTCCCGATGAAACATTCGGGTGGGCGCAACAATCAGGGCAAAATCACCTGCCGCCACATCGGTGGAGGCAACAAAAGGCGCTATCGCATCATCGACTTCCGTCGCCGCAAAGATGGCATTCCAGCGACCGTGAAGACCATCGAGTACGATCCAAACCGCAACGCCAACATCGCCCTCGTCTGCTACGCAGATGGCGAAAAGGCCTATATCATCCATCCAGCGGGACTCAAGGTTGGGGACGTCATCGTCTCCGGTCCCGTCACCGACATCAAAGTCGGCAACTGCCTCGAGTTAGTGAACATTCCAGATGGAACCTTCATCCATAACCTCGAGCTCCAGCCTGGCAAAGGTGCCCAGATGTGCCGTGCCGCCGGAACAAGTGCTCAGAAGCTTGGCTCCGAAGGCCGTTACGTCACCGTCCGTCTTGCCTCTGGCGAAGTCCGCAAGCTTCTCAACAACTGCCGCGCCACCATCGGTATCGTCGGCAATGAGGACGCGAACCTCATCAACCTCGGCAAAGCCGGCAAAACCCGCTACCTCGGCGTCCGTCCAACGGTCCGCGGTTCCGCGATGAACCCTTGCGATCACCCTCATGGTGGTGGTGAAGGTAAGTGCCCAGTCGGCCGCGATGCCCCACGCAATCCATGGGGAAAACGCACCCAGGGCGTCAAGACCCGCAGGGTCAAGAAGAATTCCACCCGCCTCATTGTCAGGCGCAGGACGAAGTAAGAAAGGAGATAGAGAACAATGTCCCGTTCACTTAAAAAAGGACCATTCGTGGATGAGTACCTTCTTAAGAAGGTCGACGAACTCCAGAAGTCCGGTAAGAAAGAGATCATCAAGACATGGTCCCGTCGTTCGACGATCTATCCTTCCTTCGTCGAGCACACCTTCGCCGTCTATAACGGCAAGGAACACATCTCCGTCTACGTCACCGAGGATATGGTCGGTCATAAGTTAGGCGAATTCGCCCCAACCCGCACCTTCTCCGGTCACCACGGCAACAACGCCGAAGACCGCGCGGCCGCGGCTAAGAAGTAAGGAGTAACCAACTATGGCAGAAACTGAAAAGAAAACCGTCGCCAAGAAAGCTCCGGCGAAGAAAGAGGCCCCCAAGAAGGAGGCCGCCCCAAAGAAGGAAAAGGCCGTCAAAGCCCCAAAGGAAGAAGCTCCTAAGAAGGAGAAGAAAGCCAAGAAG
>CAMVEL010000032.1 GCA_947166565.1 uncultured Erysipelotrichaceae bacterium | reverse complement strand
GTATCAATCTTTAAGAATAAATTGACTTTAGTCCATTAATTGGGGCGGCTTAGATCAAAAGTGACGCAACACTTCTACCAAGGGCTTTTGCTAGTTTTTGGAGGGTGAGCAATGTCGGATTTCCTTTCCCTTGCTCGATTTTGGAAATCTCCGCCTGCATAACTCCGCTATTTTTGGAAAGCTGTCTTTGGCTAAGCGACTTCTCTTCCCTTGCTTCCGCGATGGATTGCCCAAGAATTATTCTTTGGTCAGGGTCGCTCTTGCCTATATGCTCCCCACGAAGGTAGATGCCGTCAGCGCTAAGGTCAAGGTCATCGTCCCAACATATTCCATACCCGATTCCGTCGATTTCCACTTTGTTAAAAAGCGCCTCGTCTTCAAGACGCTTGAAAACCGGGTGTTTTTCGAACATGGTTTTGACATCGAAACAGACGATCTCTCCATCCGCGAAAGTCGCGATAAGAAGCAGATTCTTTTGCGCCTCGACTTTAGTAATAATTCTGTGCATCTACTTACTCCTTAAATTCCAATGTTTCAAAATTCTCTTTCTCCCACATCGTAAGAAGCTTTCCCTATACTGGGAGATGAATTCTTTGACTAAACGGACGGCGTTTTTTGGCAAATTGCCCCGCGTCATCGTTCCTGTTGCAATGTTGAAAATGCCTTCGTATTCATTATATCTAGCATGAATATAAAAATCGGGCGATAATGGCGCAACTATTCACTCCTGCTCCTATTATAAATGATATGGTTTATCATATCAAGGCAGTGCGGGTTTTAATTAAAGATATCGTCTATCAAAAACATCCATTGGACGTGCCATTGTTTTTTATATAAATCTTTAGACTGCCTTCAACCAAAATTAGGCAAGACATGTATCAGTTTTTCATATAAATCGGTAAATCTTAGTTATTGTCTTTTTTGGGGAAGAGGATGGTAACGACGAATTTGTCGTCCTTCAAGGAATAGTCCAAAACCCCGTCGTACTTATCGACGATTCGTTTGATGGAGATATAGCCATAACCATGATTGGAGGCATCTTTTTTGGTCGTAAGGGGCCTGCCGTTAATCAAAACCGGTTTCTTTTCGTAATTGTTTTCGAGAGATACGATCACCGATTCCCTGACGGTTCTGATCTTAAGTGAAATCCTCCTTCTTTCCTTATCCTCGATCTTATCGACCGCTTCGATCGCGTTATCGAGGAGGTTGGATAACAAGGAATAGATATGATGGGGCTTGAAATCCTTGAAAACGTCCCCATCTATCAAGACGTTTAGGTCGATTCCGAGCTTGATGCATTTTAGCTGTGATTCGTAGACGACGATGTTCAAACCTTCATTGGAGGTTTGGATGATGGCTTTGTAATTTGTTACCGTTTCCTTGATTTCCTTAAGGTCCTCTTCGTTGATGTTGTTGGTGTTGTCCTGAAGCATGTGCTTGAGGTCATGGTATTTGATATTGATCTCATCGACCGTGATTTTGGCTAGCTCGTAACGTTCCCTCTCCTTGGAGGCCATGAGGGAGACGATGAGGGCGTCCTGCTTCCTTTTTTGGCTGACGCTGAAAGCATAAAGGAAGAGGATGACCATGATCGAAATGATGATGTTCGAGAAATTGAACAAGGTGCTTATTAGGAAGCGGTGCTCGCTTTCGATGAACATCACCTTACGTTGGTAAAGGGAGAAGAATAAGGCGATCAGGATGATTATGCCTAAGGCAATGGAATTGGATAGGATGTTCGCGTAGGAGACGAATTCGTTGATCTTACGGGTGTAGGCAAAATATAGTCCGATCGTTATAAGAATGAGGAAGGAATAGGAAATAAGCAAATAATAACTCGTGTTATATAGCCCTATATCGATGAAATTCACGAGTTGAAGGGCGAGTTTGTAGGACAGGTGCTGGGAGGCGACGATGAAGATCATGATGAAAATGGAGGACTCGAATCCGAAGTCCAAAGTGAAATAGATAAGCCCCAAAAGGAAGCCGAGTTCAACGATATAGACCCCCATCGAGAGAAAAACGTTCTCCCTGATAAGGGGGATATCGGTTTGCAATTGCCAAAAGCCGAAAAGGATGGCGAGTCCGATAATTAAGGGAATATAAAAACGTTTCTTCTTCTTTGAAGGGATGAAGAAGGCTAGGAACAATATAGTGAGGTTAAGAGGGTAATCCACCCTCCAAAGCGCTTCGATGAAATAACCCATATCATTTGTATTTGTTCAAGAACGCCTTGAGGAACTCCTTCTTTCTCGTCCTCGCGATTTTGATTCGTTTGCCATCGATCCTGACGTCGTCTTTATCTATGGCATCGACATAATCGAGGTTGATCAGATAGGAAGATGAGCATTTGACGAAACTTGGGTTATTGAGGTTCCTCTCGATATCCTTCAAGACCTCGCGCGTTCTGTAGGTCTCGTTAAGCGTGTAATAGAAAACGTCGTGGGTGTTGACCTCGATGTATTTGATGGAGTTGACCTTGACCGTGCGGTACCCGTTTTTGACGCGGATCACGATTTTGTCCTCGCCCGTCTCGTTTTGGACTTTGGCGATGACCTTTTCGAGGGCCCTATTCACGTCTTCGTATTTGACGGGCTTGACGACGAAATCGAGGGCATCGACCCCATAGCCATCTATTGCTAAAGACGCGTAATTGGTGACGAAGAGGATATTCATGTCCGAGCCGAGTTCGCGGATCTTCTTCGCCGTTTCAAGCCCATTCATCACAGGCATGTCGATATCGAGGAAGACCGCGTCGAAGGTTTCGTTGAAGGGCTCGACGAAAAGGATGCCACGGCTGAAATACTCCACGGCTATATTGACCGCTCCTTTATGGGCTTCGTTGAATTTCGCAATCGCTTCCCCTAGAAAAGAGGAATCGTTCTCGTTATCGTCGACTATCGCAATCTTAAGGTTAAGCATCTGTTTCATGATACCACGAAAGTCCCTTGTTTATGAAATAAAAGTATGTCATTTCCCTATCTTTGCCCTTATCGTTTCGGCAAGTTCATGACCGGCGATTTTCTGCATTTCCTTATTGGGATGGCCGTTTCCGGGGAGGTTCTTGTCCTTAGCTAGATCATAGGCCTCGTATTTGGCCCTGATGACGTTCTTGCCTTCGTTAGAAAGCGAAGAGACGATTTCGTCCATAGCGGAGACGAACCTTGGATCGATCCAAAGGATCTCATCGCTGATGACGATTAAGGTTTTCGGATATAGGGTAAACAGTTTTTCGATAAAAGATATGTAGGCGGATTTGTAATTCTTGAGGAATTGCTTTTGGCTCGATTCATTGTTTAGGCCAGAAAGAACAGAGCCATCGTTTGCCCCTAAGGCAATCACCACCACGTCAGGGACATAGGAGGCGTTATCCCAGATATGCCTGTTGTTTGTTTGGTATTCGACATCCGCCAAAGACACCATTTCGGGGATGGTGGAGGGGTTACACCCTTCGGAATAACGGGATTTATACATTGGATAACCGCCGCAGGAAATCAAAGAGACGTCCGCGGAGAGTTCGTTGGCGGCGTAATTGGCGTAGCTCATCAACGAATTCTCGGTCCTAGTGCAGAAGTTTTCATAGAAATCCGGGGATTCGACCGCATATCCACAGGTGACCGAATCGCCATAGAATTCCATTTTCATTTTCATTTCCTTAGGCTCCACGGTTACGAATTCGCCGTCGCAGCTTAAGGATTTGATGGCGGCTTTCGACATGAGGCATTCGCTTTTCTTATAGACTCTGATGGTATGTTTTCCATATTCTAGGCCATGGGCCAAGATTACGTGTTCATGAACGAAATAGCCACCTTCGCGCCTTTGGCTATTCGAATATTTGTCCGCGGTCAAGGAAATCGGGAAGGAATGGTCGGGTTCATAATCATTATCGATGACCACCGATAGATAGGGACGCTTTTCTATATCGTCCGCCTTAGTCGTAAGGAAATACCCTTCCAATGTCGTCCCAACGAAAGTCACTTCGAATCCCGAATTGGAGAAACTCAGGAATTCCGCCTTTAGGGAATCATCGAAATAATGACGGCCATGGAACTTAAAATATGAGGATTCGCCAATATTTTTGGTGTCTTTCACTTCATAAGGTTCGACATCGAAAAAATGTCCGTATTCCGGGATGTCCTTCGAATAGAATTTGGATCCGGCGTTGCATGAAACGATGGCTAGTAGGGCTGGTAGAATGAAAAGCAAAGTCTTTTTCTTCATGGTTTTTCCTCGTTCATCAGTTTCTTCCTAGTTGGTTTTCTTTATCCTGCAATGGCATAAATTGCCGAAAAAGAATCTTAATTTGATTATTGTAAATAGGTATTATGCGCATAGGCGATGTGTAAGCAAATGATGACATAATTAGAGCATATTATTCCATTGCCTTCGGATTGAATAAACTTGACCCCTATCATTAAAATGCATATCGAGGGATTCTATATGAGCAAAAGAAAATGGTTGGCTTCATTGTCTTTGGCCTTAGGCGCTCTTTTCGGCCTAATCGGCTGCGCTTCCGGAATCGGGGGCCCAAGGATGAGCCGCGGAGATTTGAAGGACGCGAAGGATTTCGTCTCCCAAAATTACATCGATTTCCAGGAAGGCTCCCCCGCGAGACTCATCGGCTGCGCGGATGGATATTCCAATAACGGGTCGTTCGGAACGACTTGGTCAAAGGATAACCTCCTTTATGATAGCGATAACGGTTTATCGCTTTTCCTCGAGGTCACGGACGAGCCTTCGCGCATCAAAACCGATTCGGGCGATCCTTATGTTTCCGGGGAGATGCGTTCCTCGATGACTTTCAGATACGGTTTCTTTGGAACCTATATGAAGCCTTCTAGCGTAACGGGAACCGCTTCGACCTTCTTCCTTTATGCCGATAACCCCCACGATGAAATCGATATCGAATTCCTTGGGAAAGACACCACCAAAGTCCAATTCAACTATTTCAAAAACGACGGCGGCGGAAACGAATATTGGTATAACCTCGGTTTCGATGCCTCCAGGGAATTCCACCATTACGGCATCTATTGGGCCGAGAACGAGATTTGCTGGTACGTCGATTTCAAACCGGTCTATCGCCTTGTCGGCGAGAATTGTCCTTCCGCAAGATGCCAGCTTCTTGCAAACCACTGGGCTGGTAACACCAAGGATTTCGGCATCATGGGCTGGATGGGGAGAGTCAATGACGATGAATGCCCCTCCATCTCCTCCTACCGTTCGATAGAGATCGCGGATGTCGATGGAAAAAAGATGGAAGTCCTTCCTAAACTTAAGGAATATAACGAATGCCCGACCGATGATAAACTCACCGCAAAACCGGTTAAATTCAAAAGCGTGACCGCCTATACGGTTGCGGACAAAGCCTCCACGAGTGAATTCGATATCTCCTATAACAAAGAAGATATCACCTCCAATTATCGCTGCGTCAAACTTAGCGTCGAAGGCATCGAGGATATGAGGTGGGTCCAATTCAAAATCAAGAACCTCCATGTCGAGGATACCTATCCCGCGCTATGCAGACTTACGGTCGATTCCTATGTCAAAGGCATAGGCACGAGCCAAAACAAATTCCTCAGCGCTTGGAAAAACGGTTCAACGGGGGTCTCTTTGAAGAATTCCAATTTGGAAGCCCATTATGAACTCGCGGTCAACGAGGAAGCCATCATGACCTTCAGATGGTATGGCGAGAAGGCTAACGAACTTACCCTTATGTTCGATGATTTCGGGGATTGCCCAGTCGTTAACGGGAAAGGCCAAAGGGACGGCCATCTTAAAATCAGCGATTTCAAGTTTGGCGGCGTGCAGGATTTCGTCCCAACCGATAATTCGGGATATGTCGATGAGCTCTATACCAAAAACGGGGAGATCGAGGATCCTGAATCCGATCAAGTCCCTATCCCCGCGGGTTATGTCAAAAAAGACAACATCGTCCCAACCAATACGGGAAATTACACGATGACCTCCACGGATGAAGGCTTCAATATGCATTATACCCAGGCCGCGGATGGTTATGAGCAATGCGGATATTATTCAAGCAATATCTTCGATAATGGGGTCGATGTCATCCTCGTCGTCAAGAATTTGGCCCCGAAGGAAGTTATCCTGCAAATCAAGATCAAGGGGTCATCCAGCTATTTGGTTTCCTCCGTCGACGTCTTATCAAATGCCTCGACCGGTAGGTTTGCTAGGTGGTCCTCTTCCACTCCTAACGTCCCATATTTAGGAATCGCGGGCGGAAGGACATGCCAATTCAAGTTCACCCTCACCGAAGCAAACGCCAAATCGATTGCCTTCGTCGCTAATCCAGGCACCGCCTCCGAAGGCGACATGCTCTTCAAGGGAATCTATTGCTTGCCACGGAACTAAGTTCCTATATTTCTCCTTCTAGGTGGTATGTCTAGCGATGTATCACCTATTTTTTATGCATAATTTTAAACAAATTATGACAAGGGGCCATACGCCAAGGAATATCGGCTAAAGTTATTTTGTAAGCGCTACCGAGATTTATCGTTAGCTTTAAAAATAGGAGATCTTTATGAAAAAGATAATCAAAAACCTTATGGCGTTAACAGCCGCTTCATTGATGCTTGCGTCCTGCAACCAAGGAGGGAGCCAAAGCAGCGGAGGCGATAGCACCCCAAGCCAAAGCCAAAGCGATCCCGCCCATGTCCACACCTTCGCAAGCGAATGGAGTTATAACGAATCGAGCCATTGGCATGCCGCGACCTGCGGACACGATGTGAAAGACGGCTTAGCCAATCACGTCTTTGGCGAATGGAGCGTCGTTACTCCTGCAAGCGAAACCCAAAAAGGCTTGAAGAAACACGTCTGCACAATCTGCGAATATGAAGCGACCGAGGAAATCCCAATGTTGGAGCACACCCACTCCTTCAATACCAGCGTTTGGGAAAGCGATGAGAACACTCATTGGCATCCGGCCACTTGCGGGCATGATGTTAAAGGCGAGGAAGCCCCGCACACCTATGGCGATTGGGGCGTCAAGACCGCCGCGACTTCCACTTCCGATGGAGTAGAGGCCCGCAAATGCAGCGTTTGCGATCTTGAGCAAACAAGGACCCTCTACCGCGTTGGACTTGATGTCGCTTATCCATTTGCTACTACCGGCGCCTTCACGGTCGATAACCAAGCCGATGGCGTCCACGTCACCGCTGATGCAACCGGCGATTCTACCACCGGTTATGATGGTTTCTATCTTCCGATGACAGGACTTAAGGTCGAAGCCGTCGAAGCCTACACCTTCGTCATCAGGAACAATAACACCGAACGCGGCGAATACCGCATCGCCTATCGCGACACGAGCGTCCAGCCAAGGACCTTCGCCAATTCCTCCGTCTTCGAGGATTATAAGATCGAGTCCCTTAACGGCAGATCCAACACCAAATTAAGGGAATGGAAGGACGGATACATCAAATTCAACATCGAAAGCGGTGATACCGCGAAGATCACCGTTCCGATGGTCTCCGAGGTTTACGATCAGTTCGTCTTGATGCTCGTCCATTCCACAAGCGACGTCAATGTCACCATCATCCAAACCGGTTACGTAATCGGCGAGCACAACTTCGAGGAAGGCTACCATTACGATGAGAATTACCATTGGCATGAATGCCTTGACGAAGGCTGCAACGCGAAAAAGGGCAAGGCCCCGCATACCTGGACAAGCGATGAAAGCAAGGAAGACGTCGCTCCTACTTCAACCGAATCCGGCGTTGCCTATAAGAAATGCCATATCTGCGGAGCCACCAAGGAAATCGTCCTTCCACCAGTTTCGGAAGAATCAACAGAATTGTTTAGGGCCGAGAATATCGCCGATTTGAATTCCGGACTCGCCGTTGCCGATGAAGATGGGACCGAACATGGCAATGGCGTCAAGTTCACTTCCAGCGGAGCGATCAAAGAATACACGAGGGTCTTCTCCCTTGTCCTAACCGATACCCCATATTCGGTTGCCAATTCCAAAGCCGCGGACGCCAAATTCAGCTTCTACCTCAATTACGAAGGATTAAGCCATGCGAGTGGACACAGCGATTTGAAGAAATGCATGACCTATCAGCTATGCAACGGGGATTCCCAATCCGCGAATAGGGCGACCGATGAAGCTAGGGGCGACGCGAGCGATTGCTCAGTCGAGATGCTTGATAATAATTGGCTCAAGATCAACATGGTCCTCTCCGCCTTCAATGTCAGCGCAACGGCCATCGATAGCTTCGATAGGATCAACTTCAAGATTGGCACCACCGCGAGGCTTTCCTTCACCGAAGCCAATCAAACGCTTGTCTTAGCAGGCTTCGAATCGAGTGGATTCGTCGCTTAAACGGAAACGGTTATTAAAAGGCGATGGGCGAGTAACCCATCGCCTTTAGGCCAAATAAAAGAATTAAAAAAGGAGATTTATGAAAAAGACCAATTTTCTTCTAACCGCGTCACTTGCAGCCGGACTTATAACGGCCGGGGCTGCATTTAATATCGGAAACAAGGTATTGAAAGTAAGAGCGGATGGAAACGTTGTTAGCACCAATTTAGCAACTTATTATTCGGAGTGCCCTTCTGCGCCCGATGCCAATTATTATAAAAACTTAATTGCCGATACCGACTATCCTTTGGGCGACGGTTCGATAGTTAATATGAGGGTAGCAAACGGTGGAGCCAATACGATTCCTCAAGTTAGAAACTATCATAACGAAGGCGTAAACTATTACATTTACATCAAGTACAATTCAACGCATAACGCAGTCGGACAAACGGGAGCCGAATTAACTTTTAATGCCTCCAACAACCATTTGCTTGATTCTGTTACCTTGCGTAGCGGATATCAGGTTAACGATGCTTTTAAGATCCAGATTTATGATCAAAGTACACACACATATGTCGATGATGTTGTTGATCAAATGTTTGCGAGTTCTGGAGCGACCTATAATTATGACTTTTCCGTTCCTACAACAAGTTTTAAGATAGTCCACTACCTCCATTCCACATCCGACCATAGTCTAATCGCATGGAAAGAAACTGATGTCGAATACGAAGACGCGTATTCGTTGGTGTTCGACTCTCAAGGCGGATCAGAGGTCGAAAGCCAAACCTATGCCATCGGTTCTGGCGACGTCACCGTTGAACCATCCGACCCAACTCGTCCAAATGAAGGTCCAACAAGTTATACATTCGCCGGATGGTATACCAATCCGGAATGCACCGATGGAAACGAATTCGTCTTCGGAAGTGAATTGGATGCTCCTACAACTGTTTACGCCAAATGGGATTCCGAAACCCTTTCTGGTTACACCATTACTTATGATACCCAGGGTGGATCTGTTGTAAGCTCTGAAACCGTCCCTACCGATGGCACATTGTTCACTAAGCCGTCTAACCCAACAAAAGCCAGTGATGATCTATATGATTATACGTTCCATAACTGGTATACAACTCCGGAATGCGTTACGAAATTCGATTTTAAAACCGTTCCTACAGGAGATGTTACCGTTTATGCTGGCTATAGCCAAAAAGCTCACATACCAGACGGATCAAAACAAATTGATCCAAAATATAATATTGGAACATGGGGCGCCGGTTTAACTGATAAATATTATCCATTAGACATAAATACCAGAGGAACAATTGATAAAGGCACTTCGTACCCTGCCATGCGCTGGACCGCAACATCTAATGGTTCAGATAATTCCGGCATCAAAAACGTTTCTAACGAATCATTTGAGGTCAACGACACAACGATGACGTTCAGAATCACCGACCCACAAAAATATTTCTCACTCTTCAGAGTCGAATTCTATGTCAAGACATATAATCCTTCTAAAAAGCAATTGATTACGTTGACAACTGGCGCGGTTGAATCAGATAGCGGATACTCTCCATATGATTCGTTATCTAATTCCGACCTCGTTTTGGTCGGCAATTGCTCAACGAAACCCCAAGAATTTACATTCTCCATTGGAAACGTTGCCGCGACAGGAACTAGATTAAGATATATCTACGCCATCTTCGGAACATATACCACTTCTGAACAAGTCGTTAATTATGCGACCGTGTTCAACGATGATAACGTTTGTGGCCTTACCGCCAATGACGGTTTGAACGAAAGCAAATGGGAAGCTCAAGCGACTGCATACGATGCTCTTTCCAGCGAAGCCAAAAGCGCATTGACCAATTACGATGGTGATAATGCCGAAGTCCTTGAATGCTTGGAAAGATACGACCGCGTTGTTTATTTACATGGTGAAAGTTATGATTTCATGGGCCGTGTTGCCGCGGGCAAAGTTGCCCCAAAAGCAATGGGCTTAGGAAATGTTGAATTAACCAATAACATCAATAACGGAGCTTTGGTCGCTATCTTGGTTGGCGTTTCTTCGTTGATTGGCGTCGCTTCGTTCTTTGCTATCAAACGCAAGAAAGAGAATTAATTGTACCTTCGATTAACTTCTTCTTCATTTTACAGGCTCTCGGCTAGAGAGCCTTTCTATTTATAGATCAATGTTTTGCCACTCTTCAATAAATCAAAGAAAAAAGAGTGTCGCCACTCCTTCTTCCGTATAATTCATAATAATAAATCCACTGCCTGTCTTTCAACGACCCGAGTCACCATTTTAAGGTCCAGACTATGTACGTTTTTATTAGAGGAACGAAACCCATAAACGTTGCGAGCGAATGGTGATATGAGACGTTGGGCCTAAAATGACAAAAGTATGAATACTCCTTCTTTCCATAAGAAAAAGGTTCCCGAAGCCACAGCATCAAGAACCTATTCTCTATTTGGCGATTTAGGGGTTATTTGCTATAGCCTAGTGCGAGGATCGTCCCTAAGCTAGAGGCGTTTTCCATTTTTATGGAGATATCGTAGGTCGCGCTTTCCTCGTTATCTAGGAGGATCATCGCGCAGGGGTTATCCCATCCGTTCCCGTTATCTATTACCGTGCTGATATTGGCTTGCTTGCAGGTCCTATCGCTTTCCCAAGATAAGGAGCCTTTTTTATTAGGATCGTTGGAATCGACATAGGAAGCGATCATCTTGCCCTTGGGATCGCCGTTAATCGCGGGGTTCCCCGCCATATAGATGATGAAGAAATTCCTGCAGGTCACATGGATCTGCATTGGCTCATTCGCGTTTCCGTTAAGCTTCTTCCACCCTTTTTGGAAGGCGAAGACATCCGCGGTATCCTTTAATACCCTATGGGAGGTGTCCTTAGCCTCAAAGGAACCAAGGGAAGATATGATCTCATTGTTGTATTCGTTATTCACATAGGTGAAATCGACGTAATCGTCATATCTATTTTGGCTTGGCTTAGTTGGGGTTAGGTATTCGGTTTGTAGATATTGGGATTTGTATAATTGCTTCAATGTATAGCAAAGCGTCTTCGCATAAAGGATATGGCCTTGGGCGTTAGGATGAACGATATCATCGGGATCGGAGCTGATGAAATATTTGAAGACGGGGTCGGTTTTATCGAAGGTTGAGACCACTTGGTTCATGGCTCCGAGCATCGAAAACATCGGTAGATGGTAATATGAACCCATCGGCTGCATGTAATTGACTTGGCTTTGGACGTAATGGGCCGCGGAGAAAAGGAGGATGACGGCAGGCTTTTGCTCTTGGGTAAGGATTCTTCTAATCAAGGATTCATAGGTCTTCTTATCGAATTCGGTGGTCCCGTTATTGCCGGCGAATTCAAGGAAGACGAGGTTAGGCTTATTGACCAAGACGTCTTTTTCTAGCCTGACGGTCGCGATCGAGGAATCGGTCCCGCTGATGGAGGCGTTGATGAATTTGGAGTTTTGGTTCTTGTCGTAATGCTCCTTCAGCCAATTGTAGGAATGGTAAGCATAACCTTTTTGATGATTGTTCCTATCGAGGGCGATCGCCTTTTCCCCAACGGTGATCGAGCCTCCGATATAGGCGATCGTCTGGGAGATGCCGTTAGCCATCTTATCGAGGACGAGTTTGTATCTTTCGATATTGGTGAGGTCGTTATTGATGTTCCCGGAAGCGAACATCTTCTTGATCTTGGATTCGCCAATGCGTTTTTCTAACCCCGTATTTAGATCATCGAGGAAAGGGTCATAATCCTTTTCCTCGTTTGGGGTAGCGGAGATATAGGTGACTTTGGAGGCCTTATCCTCCTTTTTGGCGGCGACTCCGACTTTGTAAGATTGGTTATTGTTAAGGAAAGAGAGGGTATAAAAGGTATTCTCGGTCTCTGCGACTACCTTATCGCCATTATAGATAACATAGGATGAAGCCCCTTCATCCGCCTTCCAGGTCAAGGCGATGCCTTGGTTAACGCCCGTTGCGGTAAGATTAGCCACTCCTTCAGGGTTGATCTCCGGTTCGGCTTTAGTAGCGCAGGAAGAAAGGAGAATCGCTAGGGTTAAAGCGAAAAACGATAATTGTCTATCCATATTACTAGATGACCTCCTCGAGCATATTGTCTTTGATGGTATTAAGCTGCTCTAGTGTTAAGCCGACTTTATTGGTTAGGTAATATTCCACCATATTTTGGATATCGGGATAGGTTTCTTCCGTTTGGGAAATTGTTTTCAGTCCTTCTATCAAAGAAGGGAAATCGCTATATTCGCCAATCTTATCGTGTTCGCGGAGGTTATAGGAGAAAGAGGTAAGTTCGAAATCGATGACCAAATCGGTATAGGACATACCTAGAAGCCCTCCTAAAAGGAAGGCGATGCTGCCGGTCCGATCGGCGCCACCCCAGCAATGGAAATAAACCGAACTATCCTCTTTTGCCGTAAGGAATTCCTCGAAGATCGCCTTGACCTTCGGGTATTGGCTTTTGGAGGTAATCAAACCTCCATAACCGGCGATTGGCTGACGGTTATAATTCTCGATCGATTCAAGGTTCGATTTGCTAATTTGGTTAGCTTCCTCATCGCCCCTGAAATCGATTTCGGTATTGACGTGCATGATATTGGCGAAGGTATCCTTAGCCATATCGTCCAAATTGAATTTATGGTCGCCTCCGTTAGCGGAATAATCTTCCTTATTCAGTTCGGACCCGCGATATATAAGGCCTTGCTTGATGCGCTTACCCCCTTTGACGGGTTTGCCACCTAAATCGCGGACGTTATCGACCCTTCCGGCATCCATCCCGCGGAAGCCATCCATCGTGACGAAGCTTTTGACGGGAGAGGAGGCTAAATTCTTCGTATCGTTAACCTTCCAATAATATTTGGTGTCGATCTTCAAGGAATGGATATCAAGACGGTAATCCTTAGTTTGATAGGTGATTTCATCAGAGAAATCCTCTTTGGTGGCAAGGTGATAGACGAATTCATGGTCTTTGTTATAGCCTTCCGTATCAAAACCGAGTTGGATTTTCCTGTTCTTCCCCCTTGAATAGGAAGAGAGGTAATCCTTGATCTTGATGGTGTCTCCCCCAAGGGTATTGACCCTATACCTGAATGTTTCCGCCATGTTCTTCTCTTCGGCATGCATCGCGTTGATATACCTTCTTTCGGGATCATTCAGCAAATCCACATAGGCGCCCTCTTCAGGCCCGAGAAGGACGATCTTCTTGGAGTCGCTTTCGCTATATTTGGCCTCGTTAAGGCCGCATCCACCCAAAAGGAAGATGATGGAGGAAGCAAATATTATCAAGGGTCTATGTTTCATAAACACAAATTATTGGGCCTTCTCAAGGAGGGTGTCGCGGATGATCTTGATCTGCTCATCGCTGATGCCGACCTTATCGGATTTAAGCAAGGCAACGCAGTTTTCCGCCATCGTTTCCTTGCCATATCCCTTAAGGACCCTTTCATAGGTCTTGATGGCGTCGAGGTTCCTACTTCCATTGATCAAACCGAAGTTGGACCATAGGTAATCGCGGTACATGTCCTCGTCCTTCATGCCAAGGAGGCATTCCAATAGATAGCACATGCAGCCGGTGCGGTCGGTGCCGATATAGCAATGGATGAAATTGGGATAGAATTCCGGTTTGGCGTAGAATTCGAAGACCTGCTTCACCTGGGCCCATCCTGAATCGAGGCCCTGGGCATCAAGGTCTTGGAGTAAGGCCGCGCGTTCAGCGACGATGCCCGGATCGATGCAGGTAATGCCGGGGATCACATCCGTATATTTCGCGCGGTTCCCGTTTTCGACATAATAGGCCCCGCCGTCGTTATTGTCCTTGCAGACGTTGCTCCTTAAATCGATCTCGCCCTTCATGCCGAGCGTTTTTATAAGGGTGTTATAACCGGCGTCATTCATCAAATAGGATGGCTTGCCCGTATCGCTTACGGGCTTTTTGAAGGGCTCGTTCTCTTCGCGTGGGGCGTTGGTGCTCCCTGACATCCTCCCACTTCTATAGATTAACCCTTGCTTGACCTTGCTATAGCCAGGAAGAGTCGATTCATAGCCGCCCATATCACGGACGTTCGTGACGTATTTGGAGGTAGAGATATCCTCGATATCGATAAATCTCGGTAGATGGCTGCAGGTTTTGAAGGAACCTGTTTCAGAGGGGGTTGAGTCCGTATCCTTGATGTTAAAGGTCCTCCAATAATAGGTGGTATCGCTAAGGAGGTTCTTGATGGTCGCCTTCTTATGGTCCTTGATATCGAATAACCTCGTATCTAGATATGGGGTATCGGGATCTTCATGGAAATCCGCGAAACGGGAGACTTGGAGCAATAGGCCGTCCTCTTCGGCGAAAAGAATGTCGTTCCCGGTCGGATTGGACATCTCCTCGGTGCCTTCCGCGAACATTTGGGCGGTGTTATATGAGGAATTGATATAGCCAAGTTGATCAAGGGTATGGAAGCACCCTGCCTCCTTCTTGATTTGGGAAGGGTCAACGTAGCTTATCTCCACATCGGGATCCGGGGTGAAGGTAGTCGATTTGCCTCCGCATCCCGTGATTGCGAAAACCGCTAAAAGAGAAAATCCTTTGAGTAAGTGTCTTTTATCCATTGTTTTGCTCCTACATCTATATTTATATAGCAAGAAGGAAAACCTTAATAATGGGGAAGGGTGAATTGTGCTTTTTTTGGCATTATTTGCAAATGGTTTGGAACAATCTCCGGAAATCGAATTATCGAAAAACGGAATATTTTGATGTTTCGATAGTTTTTGGGTGCCTTCTATTCCCTGACGCTAAGCGCCATGTTTGTAGGGAAAATTGAATAAAACAAAAAGTTCACTTATATGTGGGTATTTTTATACTGAACTTAAAATAACCACTTTGTAAAATATGGGGTAGTAATATCTATCCCCATCATCATTACAGCTTTATTATTCTTATCGTTTACTATTTCTTTTTAAAATAGTTATTTGATTTCACAATATTCGCGGAATTTTTCTTTATTGTTAATAAATACTTCTATTAGTCTTGGATCAAAGTGTGTACCACTTTCTTTTTTCATTAATTCAATAGCCTCA
>CAMVEL010000031.1 GCA_947166565.1 uncultured Erysipelotrichaceae bacterium | reverse complement strand
GGCCGTCAAAGCCCCAAAGGAAGAAGCTCCTAAGAAGGAGAAGAAAGCCAAGAAGGTCGAGGCCGTTCCCGAAAAACCAAAGGTGACCGAAGCCCGTTGCTTCGTCCGCGATGTCCGCATCACCCCGCGCAAAGTCCGCTACGTTGCTGACTATGTCAGGGGCAAAGACGTCAAAGTCGCCCTCGGCATCCTTGCCAGGGTCAACAAAGTCGCGGCCAAGCCAATCGCCAAGGCCATCGCGAGCGCTTCCGCCAATGCCACCAACAACTTCGGCATGGACGGCAGCAAGCTCTATGTCGCCGAAATCCAAGTCGGCGATGGACTCAAAATCAAGCGTTACATTCCACGCGCCAAAGGCAGTGCCTCCGGCATCGTCAAGCGCAACGCCAACTTGACCGTCGTGGTCAAGGAAAGAGAATAAGGAGAGAAGAACATGGGTCAGAAAGTCAATCCCGTCGGAATGCGCATCGGCATCAACCGCGATTGGAATTCCAAATGGTTCGCCTCCAAGAAAGATTACGGCAACTTCCTCATCGAGGACGTCAAGATCCGTGCCTTCCTTGAAAAGGACCTCAAAAAATCGATGCTCTCCCACGTCGTCATCGGCCGCGTCAAATCCGCGGACGGATATAACGTCAACGTGAAAATCTATGTCGCCCGTCCGGGTGACGTCCTTGGTCAGGACGGCTCCAATCTTGCCCGCATCCGCAAGGAACTCTCCAAGATCATCAAAGATGGCAAACTCAACCTCGAAGTCGTCGAGGTCAAGAATCCTGACCTTGATGCCGTCTTGGTCGCCAAGTGGGTCGCCAGCGAGCTCGAGAATCGTGCCGCCTTCCGTTCCACGATGAAAAAAGCCATCCAGCGCATGCGCAAAGCGGGTGCCCTTGGATGCAAGACCCTTTGCTCTGGCCGTCTCGGCGGAGCCGAAATCGCTCGCGACGAGGGTTACAAAGAGGGCGTCGTTCCTCTACATACCATCCGCGCCGACATCGATTTCGCCCACGTCCCCGCTGCTACCACCTATGGTAACATCGGCGTGAAGATCTGGGTCTGCCGCTCACTCAACAAAGTCGGCACCGAAGAAGTCAACGAGCCCGCTCCACGTGAGGAGCGTGAACCACGCGAACAACGCCGCGGACCACGTGACTCCCATCGCCCAAATAGAGGAGGAGATAGCAATGCTTCAACCAAAGCGCGTTAAGTATCGCCGCCCACATCGCCTTTCCTACGAAGGTAAGGCCAAAGGCGGAACAACCGTCGAGTTCGGAGATTACGGACTCGTCGCCCTCGAAGGGGCCTACATCACCGATCACCAGATCGAAGCCGCTCGTATCGTCCTCTCCCGTCAGACCGATCGTACCGGACAGGTCTATATCCGCATCTTCCCGCATCTTGCCCGTACCAAGAAGCCCGCTGAGGTTCGTATGGGTTCCGGGAAAGGCTCCCCAGAAGGATGGGCTGCCGTCGTCGAGAAGGGTCGTATCCTCTTCGAGATCGGCGGAACCACCAAGGAGATTGCCTGTGAGGCCCTTCGCCTTGCCAGCTACAAGCTCCCAATCAAAACCAAGATAATCGCCCGTGAGGCCAAGGAGGGAAAATAATGGAAATCAAAGAATTCCGCGAACTTACCCCCGAAGAACTCGACAAGAAGATCTATGACCTCCGCGCCGAACTCTTCGAGCTCCGCCGCAAGAAAGCGGTCGGCAGCTTGGAAAACCCCAACCTCATCCACGGTCTCCGCAAAGACATCGCGAAGGCCCTAACCGTCAAGCGCGAACGCGCCGCTAAATAAGGAGAACACTCATGGAAAGAAACAGTCGTATATCCGTGCAGGGCGTCGTCACTTCCAAAAAGAATGCGAAGACCATCACCGTCACGGTTTCCACCGAGCGCAACCATCCCCTTTATCAAAAGCGTGTCGGTTATTCAAAGAAATACTATGCCCATGATGAAAACGAGCTCGCCAACACCGGCGACACCGTCACCATCATGGCCTGCCGCCCCATCTCCAAGACCAAGAGGTGGCGCCTAGTCTCCGTCGACAAGAAGGCCGTTGTGGCCACCACCGTCGATGAGGCCGAGGCGACTCTCGAAGCTGAAGAGGGGGTCAAAGAAGCGGAAGCTAAGGAGGGAGAATAATGGTCCAGAACGAAACCAACCTCGTCGTTGCCGACAACTCCGGCGCGAAGAGCGTGCGCGTCTTCAAGCAGTATGGCGGATCCCACAGGAAGACCTCTTCCATCGGTGATGTCGTCCTCTGCGCCGTCAAAGACGCTATCCCAAACGGCAAAGTCAAGAAGAGCGACGTCGTCAAAGGCGTCATCGTCCGCTGCAAACACCCAATCCAAAGGAAAGATGGTTCGACCATCTCCTTCGATGATAACGCCATCGTCATCATCGATAACGACGGAAACCCAGTCGGCACCCGTGTCTTCGGACCGGTCGCCAGGGAACTCCGTGACAAGGGATACCTCAAGATTCTCTCCCTTGCCTTCGAAGTGCTATAAGGAGGAGACAAAACATGAACATCAAAAAAGGTGATAAGGTCATCGTCATCTCCGGCGCCGATAAGGGCAAGACCGGAGTGGTCCAGGCCGTTTACCCCAAGCTCAACAAAGTTGTTGTCGAGGGCGTCAACGTCCACAAGAAGCACAAGAAGCCAACCCAGAACGTCTCCGAAGGAAGCGTCCTTGACATCTATGTGCCAATCGATGCGAGCAAAGTCGCCCTCATCGACCCCAAAACCAAGAAGCCAACCCGCGTCCATATGGGCGAGGTCAAAGGCAAAAAAGTGCGTCTTGCCAAATCCGGCGAGAGCCTTGACTAAAGGAGGAACCAGAAATGGCTGAAACAACCAAAAAACCAGCAGCCAAGAAGGCTGCTCCGGCGAAGGAAGCGAAAGTGGTCGAAAAGGCCGCCGAAAACCGCCTCGCCAAGAAATACCGTGAGGAGATCGTCCCCGAACTCGTCAAGGAGTTCGCCTACACGACCCCAATGCAAGCCCCACGCCTAGAGAAGATCGTCATCAACATGGGCGTTGGCGAAGCCACCCAGAACTCCAAGGTTCTTGAGGATGCCGTCGCCGACCTCACCCAGATCGCCGGTCAACGTCCGGTCATCACCAAGGCCAAGAAGTCCATCGCGACCTTCAAGGTCCGTGAAGGCCAGGCCATCGGCTGCAAAGTCACCCTCCGCGGCACGAGGATGTATGAATTCCTCGATAAGCTCGTCTCCATCGCGCTTCCCCGCGTCCGTGACTTCCGTGGTATCTCCAAAAACGCCTTCGACGGCCATGGTAACTACACCCTTGGCGTCAAGGAACAATTGATCTTCCCGGAGATCGATTACGATAAGGTCGCCAAGGTCCGTGGTATGGACATCGTCGTCGTCACCACCGCTAGAAGCGACAAGGAAGCCCATGCCCTTCTCGAGAAGCTTGGCATGCCCTTCCGCAAATAAAGGAGAAGCGAAACAATGGCAAAGAAAAGTCTTATCGCAAAATCGCAGCGCAAGCAGAAATTCGAAGTTCGTAGCTACACCCGCTGCAAGAAATGCGGCCGTCCACACGGCGTCATTCGCCGCTTCGGCCTCTGCCGCATCTGCCTCCGCGAGCTCGCCTACAAAGGTGAGATCCCAGGCATGAAGAAGGCCTCTTGGTAAGGAAAGGAGAATCATCATGAACGCAGATCCAATTGCCGATATGCTCACCCGCATTCGCAACGCGAACGCCTTGCGCTATGAGGAAGTCTCTCTTCCTTCATCCAAAATCAAAGAAGGAATCGCGGAAATCCTTAAGAACGAAGGATTCATCTCCGGCTTCGCCGTCAACGAGGAAGCCGGTAAGAAGACCCTTACCCTAACCCTTAAGTATTCCGCTTCCGGAGAGCGCGTCATCACCAACTTGAAGCGCATCTCCAAACCCGGTCTCCGCGTCTATGCGGAAGCCGATAAAATCCCAAGCGTCCTCAAGGGCCTTGGAATCGCGATCGTCTCCACTCCGAATGGCCTCCTCACCGACAAACAGGCGAGAAAGCAGCATGTCGGAGGCGAGATCCTCGCTTACGTCTGGTAATTATTGCCAAAGGAAGGAAAAATTATGTCTCGTATCGGATTAAAACCCGTCGTCCTCCCTGCTGGCGTGACCGTTAGCGAAGCTAATGGCCTCGTTACCGTCAAAGGAGCCAAAGGCGAATTAAGCGTGGCGATCCCCGCCAACGTGAGCGTCGAGGTCAAAGACGGTGTCCTTCGTGTCCATCGCGCGACTGAAGCTCAGCACAACATCATGATGCATGGCACCGCAAGGGCCAACATCGCCAACGCCATCAAAGGCGTCTCCGAAGGTTTCAAGAAAGAACTCGAGATCTCCGGTATCGGTTACCGCTGCTCCATGCGCGGAACCTCCCTTGTCCTCAACGTCGGTTTCTCCCATGAGGTCGTGATCGCTCCAGTCGATGGAGTCAAGGTCTCCACCCCCGATGAAACCCATATCGTCGTCGAGGGCATCGACAAACAGAAAGTCGGCCAAATCGCCGCTCTCATCCATGACACCAAGCGTCCTGAGCCATACGGTGGCAAAGGCATCAAGTACAAGGGTGAGCACATCATCCGCAAGGAAGGCAAACGTGCCGCCGGCGGTAAGAAATAAGGAGTACAGCCATGATCGAAAAAATGTCACGTACAGCGGTTCGTCAGCGCCGTGCCCTTCGCGTCAGGAAGAAAGTCACTGGCACCGCCGAGAAGCCGCGTCTATGCGTCTTCCGTTCCAACAAGAACATCGAAGCCCAGCTCATCGATGACGTCAAAGGCGTCACCCTTGTCTCCGCTTCCTCAACCCAACTCAAACTCGCCAACGGAGGCAACTGCGAAGCAGCCGCCAAAGTCGGCGCTTCCCTCGCCGAGAAGGCGAAGGCCAAAGGCATCGAAACCGTTGTCTTTGACCGCAACGGCTACATCTACCACGGTCGCGTCGCGGCCTTGGCCGATGCCGCAAGAGAAGGAGGCCTTAAATTCTAAGGATACCAACTATGGCAGATGAAGAATTGATCAATACCGAAGAAGCCCCAGAGACCCCGGTCGAAGAGGCTGCCACTGGTAACGAGCCCCACGGCTCCGCCTCCGCTCCCCGCCCAGGGGATCGCAAATACGGCAACCGCAAAGGCCGTCCATCCGAAAGGCGTGGTGGCCGTGGCGGATTCCGTCGCAACACCGATGACTACCTCGAAAGAGTCGTTGCCATCAACCGTATTTCCAAGACCACCCAAGGTGGTAAGAACGTTCGTTTCTCCGCCCTTGCGGTCGTCGGAGACGGCAAAGGCCGTTATGGCTTCGCCCTCTCCAAATCCTCCGAAGTTCCCGATGCCATCAAGAAAGCGCTCGCGAAAGCCCGCAAGAACATGGTCACCGTCGAACTCGTCAATGGCACCATCGCCCATGATACCGAAGGAAAATTCGGAGCCACCAAAGTCGTCTTGAAACCAGCCCCAGAAGGCACTGGTATCGTCGCTGGCGGCGCCGTCCGTGCGATCGTCGAACTCGCCGGGGTCAAGAACCTCGTCGCGAAGGTCTACGGTTCCCGTTCCCCCATCAACGTCATCCGCGCCACAAACGCCGGCCTTGCCGCTTTGAAGCGCTATGACCGCGTCATGGTCCTCCGCGGAAAGAAGAGCGAGGAGGAAATCCGCGCCCTCCGTTCTAAGAGAGCCCCCAAAGACGTCACCCCTCTCCCCGAGGAGAAAGGAGATGCTGAATAATGTCCTCCCTTAGCGAACTCAAAAACGCCAAAGGCGCCCGCGTCGACTCCTATCGTAAGGGTCGTGGCGTTGGCTCCGGCAACGGCAAAACCGCCGGTAAGGGCCAAAAAGGCCAGGGTGCCCACGCCCATACCAAGAAGAACGGCTTCGAAGGTGGTCAGAACCCCATCGCCCGCCGTCTTCCGAAATTCGGCGTCCGCAAAACCCACACCGGACACAAAATCCAATACGCGATCATCTCCCTCGATAGGCTCAACGCCTTCAAAGATGGCGACGTCGTCAACATGACCGTCCTCCTTGAAAAGGGCATGATCAAGAAAGAACTCGACGGACTCAAAGTCCTCGGAAACGGCAAGCTTGAAAGGAAGCTCGTCGTCGAAGCCAAGGCCTTCTCGGCCGCGGCCAAAGCCGCCATTGAAGCCAAAGGCGGCGAAGCGAAGGTAATCGAATAATGAAAAAGTTCGCTTCGATCTTCAAAAATAAGGAAATCGTCGGTCGTATTTTCTTTACGATCATGATTCTCTTCGTCATCCGGATCGGGGCGGCTATCACGGTTCCTGGCGTCAAAACGACATCCTCGTTCACCGACGCCATGAATTCGGGGAATGCCATCGCGATGATGAACCTCTTAGGAGGTGGTGCGTTAAGCAACTTCTCGGTGTTCGCGTTAGGCGTCTCGCCTTACATCACATCGCAGATCATCGTCCAGCTTCTCTCGAAAGACGTCTTGCCTGCGTTGACCGAGCTCTCCAAGCAAGGCCAATACGGCAGGAAGAAGATTGAGATGGCGACTCGTTATCTGACCCTTCTCCTGGGCGCTGTACAGGCTTACGGCATCATTATGATGATGCAGAATAGCTCCTACATCAGCCTAACCCTCTCCACGTCAGGCGGAGGGGCCTTCTGGACCTACCTATATATCATCACCGTCTTGCTTGCAGGTGCGATGTTGACCATGTGGCTAGGCGACCAGATCACGGAAAAAGGCCTTGGAAACGGCATCTCCATCATCATCTTCGCAGGCTGCGTCAGGAGCCTACCGATTCAGATCTCCACAGCGTGGGAGAAATGGGTCGCCGCCAACCTCCGCATCGCCGATTCCACGGCGATCATCAGGGGGTCGTTCCAATTCGCCCTCTACATCGTGGCTCTTCTAGCCATCGTCACCGGCGTCGTCTTCTTCGAGATCTCACGCCGCAAGATTCCGGTCCAACACGCCGGGAAGAGCGGGCAAAGCGCCTCAATGGCCAGAGCCTCCTTCCTCCCGATCAAGGTCAACTCGGCCGGAGTCATCCCCGTCATCTTCGCCTCCTCCATCCTTATGGCCCCAACGGTCATCGCCTCGTTCATCTCCGCAGATGCGGCGCAGGCGCCATGGCTCAAGATCTTCTCCTATTCCGAGATGTTCACGATGCCCTGGTTTAATGGAGGCACCTGGAAGATGCCATGGGGCTTACTGATCTATTTGACCCTCATCATCGTCTTCACCTTCTTCTATTCGGAGATGCAGATCGATCCGGAATCGCTCGCGGACAACTTCCAAAAGAACGGTTCCTATATCCCGGGCATCCGCCCAGGAAAGGCGACCGAACGCTACGTACGCCGTGTCCTTAACCGCGTTACCTGCATCGGCGCCATCGCCCTCGCTGCGATCTCGGCTCTCCCAGTCGCCCTCACTCTTTCCGGAGTCTTCGGCGGCGATTCGAGCCTCGCTCTTGGCGGTACCGGCATGATCATTATCGTCGGCGTCGCGATTGAGCTTAATTCGCAGATCGATGGTCTTCTCGCCGGCAAGAGCTTCGACGAGGTTAGAGGAGGAATGGCCTAATGCTAAACATCATTCTCATGGGTCCCCCAGGGGCCGGCAAAGGCACCCAGGCAACCCGCTTGGTCGATAGTTTCCATCTTCCCCATATCTCGACGGGCGACATGTTCCGCGAGAACATCAAAAACGGCACGCCCCTTGGCCTCCAAGCCAAGGCGATAATCGAAGCCGGCGGCCTCGTCCCGGATGAGGTCACCTGCGCGATGGTCAAGGATAGACTTTCCCGCGAAGACTGCGCGAACGGCTTCCTTCTCGATGGTTTCCCCCGCACGATCCCTCAGGCCGAAGAGCTTGAGAAAATCGGTGAGGAACTCGGAAGGAAAGTAAACCTCGTCATCGACATCACCGTCCCTGAGGAGGAACTGATCCGCCGCATCTCCGGGAGAAGGGTTTGCCCCAAATGCGGAGCTTCCTATCATATCGATACCATGAAGCCCCAAAAGGAAGGCATCTGCGACCGTTGCGGTTCCGAAATCGTCCAACGCAAGGACGACAACGCGGAATCCTTCCGTGTCAGACTCGAGAATTATTACGAGTCCACCCAGCCAATTGCCGATTTCTACAAGGAAAAAGGCAACTACCGTCTCTTCGATGGCACCATCGGAGCGGACAATCTCTTCCGTGAGATCGCAAAACTCCTGGAGGAGCATAAATAATGATCATCATCAAATCCCCGCGCGAAGTGGCCCTCATCAGAGAAGCCGCTCGCGTGGTGGCCTTGGTGTTTGAGAAGGTGGGACCCCTCATCAAACCGGGCGTCTCCACCAAATACCTCAATGACGAAGCGGAGAAAGTGATCCGCGGGGAAGGCGCGATTCCAAGCGAACTTGGTTATTACGGCTATCCCGCCTCCATCTGCGCTTCCGTCAATGAGTGCATTCTCCATGGCATTCCTTCCCCAAGGCAAATCCTTCGCGATGGAGACATCATCACCCTTGACCTATGCGCGACCAAGAACGGGTATGTCGGCGATGCCGCCAGAACATTCCCGGTCGGAATAATCGGCGAAAGACAACAAAGGATGATCGATATCGCAAAAGAAGCCTTCGAAAATGCCGTGGCCCTGGTAAAACCAGGGGTGCATCTAGGCGATATCTGCCATATGATTGAGATGACCGCGAAGAAATACGGTTGCTCGGTCCCCCGCGATTACACGGGGCATGGCATTGGTCGCTCCATGCATGAAGACCCCTATATCCCCTGCTATGGCAAAGAGGGCACCGGCCCCTTGCTGAAGGAAGGGATGACTATCTGCATCGAGCCGATGATCCTCGAGCATCGTCCCGAGGTTCGTGTGCTCAAAGATGGCTGGACCGTCGTCGCCAAAGACGGCGGACTCACGAGCCATTACGAGAACACCATCGCCGTCACCCATGACGGTTATGAGATTCTCAGCAAGCTCTAGAGAAGGAGGAATTCGCGCTTGAGCAAACAAGATTGCATAGAAGTAGAGGCGACGGTGTTGGAATGCCTTCCAAACGCCAACTTCAAGGTGAAGCTCGCCAACGGAGCCGTAGTCCAGGCCTGCGTTTCGGGAAAAATCCGAATGAACTACATTCGCATTCTCCCCGGTGATAGGGTTACGGTCCAATTCTCACCTTACGATTTAACACGTGGGCGCATAACGTTCCGTTACAGGAACTGATCTGATTAATAAGGAGCAAAGAAATGAAAGTCAGACCGTCAGTCAAGCCGATTTGTGACAAGTGCAAAGTCATTCGGCGCCATGGCAAAGTCATGGTTATCTGCTCCAACCCGAAGCACAAACAGCGTCAGGGTTGAGAAGAAAGGAAATCTAGAATATGGCACGTATTGCTGGGGTTGATATCCCAAATGAAAAACGCGTCGTCGTCTCCCTTACCTATATCTATGGTATCGGACCGACAACCGCCAAGAAGATCCTCGAAGCCACCAAAGTCTCCGAGGACATCCGCGTGAAGAACCTCACCGACGAACAGCTCACCGCTATCCGTTCCGAGGTCTCCAAATACCGCACCGAGGGCGACGCCCGTCGTGAGTCCAGTCTCAACGTCAAGCGCCTCGTCGAAATCGGCTGCTACCGTGGCCAACGCCACAAAAAGGGCCTCCCAGTCCGTGGACAGAGGACCCGCACCAATGCGCGTACCCGTAAAGGACGCAGGAAGACCATCGCCAACAAAAAGATGGCTTCTAGATAATGAAAGGAGAGCTCTACAATGGCTGCTGCAAAAACCGCTAAGAAGGGCAAATCTACGACCGCAAGGAAGAAGAAGATCAAACGCTCCTTTACTCATGGCGTCGCCCATATCCACGCCACCTTCAACAACACCATCGTCACCATCACCGATACCTCCGGCAACGTCATCGCCTGGTCCTCGGCCGGTGCTCTTGGCTATAAAGGCGCCAAGAAATCCACACCGTTCGCCGCTCAACTAGCTTCCGAAGCCGCTGCCAAGACCGCCTTCGACCAAGGCATCCGCCAGGTCGACGTCGAGGTCAAGGGTCCAGGTGCCGGACGCGAATCCGCCGTCCGCGCCCTCACGGTCGTTGGTCTCCAAGTCCTCTCCATCGAGGATACGACTCCAATCCCACACAACGGCTGCCGCCCGCCCAAGCGTCCGCGCGGCTAATGACGTAACTCCCTAGCATTGCTAGAGGAGAAAGAAAGCAAGAACATAATTAGGAGGAAAAGAACGCAATTATGGCTAATGCTAAAACTGACATTCGCTCCGTCGAGGAGCTTAAACTCCCCAATCCATTCGAGCCCGTTACGATCACCGTTGACGAAGGAACCGACCCAGACGAGAACTATGCTCGTCTCGTCGTCTCCCCTCTTGAAAGGGGATTCGGAATCACCCTTGGCAACGCGCTACGCCGCGTCTTGCTAAGCGCCCTTCCTGGCGCGAGCGTCTATGCCGTCCAAATCGAAGACGTCCGTCATGAATTCACCGCCCTTCCAGGCATCATGGAAGACGTCACCGGCATCATCCTCAACCTCAAGGACCTCGTCCTTAAGATTGATGACCACACCACCGATACCAAGAAGATCGAAGTTGACGTCAAAGGACCAAAGGTCCTCACCGCCGGAGACCTCGAACTCCCGACCCTCACCGAAGTCTGCAATCCTGATCTCGAGATCGCCCATATCAATGAGAAGGGCCATCTCCGCATGACCATCTATGCCGGCACCGGCAGGGGATATGTCACCAGTGATGGCAACAAGGTCGAGAAGAGGGTTCTTCGCGACACCGTCGGCTTAATCGCCACCGACTCCAACTACAGCCCGGTCGTCAAGGTTGCTTACTCCGTTGAGCCAACCCGCGTCGGACACGATTCCCGCTTCGACAAATTGATCCTCGAAGTCACGACCAACGGTTCCATCAAACCGGCTGAAGCCGTCGCGATGGCCGCCCAACTCCTCATTGCCCACTTCCAGAAATTCGCCGACCTCGATAAGGGCGTCCGCGAAATCAAACTCGTGAAGGAAGAGAACAAGACCGAGGAGAACAAATATCAGAACATGTTGATCGAAGAACTCGATCTCAGCGTTCGTAGCAACAACTGCCTCAAGCGTTTCGGCATCACCACCGTCATGGAACTCACCCAAAAGAGCGAGGACGAGATGATGAAGGTCCGCAACCTTGGCAAGAAGTCGCTAAAAGAAGTCAAGGAGAAGCTCGCCACCATCGGCCTGCATTTCCGCGATTATGTAGGAGAATAAACTAATGGCAGCACAAGGAAGAAAGAACGTCCACGGCAAAACCGGTGTGCGTTTCAAGACTGGCTACACCGCTAGCAAAAACAAATCGATGCTTCGCAACATCGTCACCGACCTCATCCTCAACGAGGAAGTCAAGGTCACCTCTGGCGTCGTCAAGGAGCTCAAATCCTTAGCTGACAGACTCGTCACCTATGCGAAGAAAGGCGACCTCCACCATCGCCGCCTCGCCGCCTCCGTGGTTCGCCCAGGAGTCGTCGGCAAAGATGGTAAAGACGCCCTTTCCAAGCTCTTCGATGATCTCGCCCCACGCATGGCCGCCCGTAACGGTGGCTACACCAAAGCCCTCAAGCTTGGTCAGCGTCGTGGCGATGCCGCCGAAGTCGTGATCGTCCGTTGGTCTGATCGCTAATTCTAGGCTATAAAGCTAAACCTAATAGGTCAGGGATCCCTGGCCTTTTTCTATCGTCTCCTTAATCCTATTGGCTTGGCCCTATAAAACGCTTAAACGGGGCTTTTAGAGGCCTTTTATGGTAAGATATACATGTATGTATAAGAATTTGATTTTTGATTTGGATGGCACCTTAATCGATACGGTTGGGGATATCAGTTTTGCGATCAATGAGGCCTTGGAATCAATTGGTCTTCCCCAACGCTTCGACATTGAAGGGACGAAGAGGCTTATAGGCAATGGGGCGGACATGCTCGTTCGCCGTGCCTTGCTTGAAGAGAAGGATAACGAAGAATTATTCATTAAGCTTAAGCAAGCCTATGCTCCGCGTTATAAGAAGTACCAGGACACAAACTCATTTCCTTACCCCAAAATGGTGGAAACTCTAAAAGAATTGAAAAGGCTCGGAAAGCGCCTATTCGTAGTGACCAACAAACCAGATGAGTTAGCTAAGACGATCCTCAAACACCATTTCCTTGACCTCTTCGATTCCATTCAAGGAGACCAAGCTGGGACCCCTTTAAAACCTGATCCATATTCGGTCAACAATTTGATTGAAAAGAATAAATTAGACAAAAACGAAACTATATATATTGGTGATTCCATCGTTGATATAGAAACTGGTAAAAACGCGGGAATTGCTGTGATTTTATGCCTATATGGATATGGCATTTACGATGCAAAAACTCTCTCTAAGGCCGATTATTCTATTGATAACCCTGCCAAAATTCTTTCGATTGTGCGTGAATGAACATTAAAAATATTTGGGTTTTGCAGGCTTTTTGATTAAGTCTAACCATTTCTAAACGATATACAAACCTCTTTAATACCTAAAATAATTGGATAAATTGACAAAATCCAGTTAATCTGTTTTATCCTTTCTATTCTTTTTCAAGACTACTCTCTCTTCTATAAGAAGGCTGGTATAATTGGCCCATGAAAAAAGTTACTCTCTATTCGTCGCTAGAAAATGATTATGAGGAATTCGTTCCTATCCAAGAAGGCAAGGTCTCTTTTTATGTCTGTGGACCCACCGTCTATAATGACCCCCATATTGGAAACTTCAGACCCGTAATCGTCTTCGATGCCTGGAGGCGTCTTTTCATCCGTTTGGGGTATGACGTGACCTTTGTTTCCAATTACACCGACGTCGATGACAAGATCATCAATAGGGCCAAGGAACTAGGTATTCCTGAACGCAGACTGACCGATGAGATAATCGAGAAGTTCCGTAACCTAACAGATGATGTCGGTTCATTGCAACCTGATATCACCCCAAGGCCAACCGAATACATGGATAAGATTATTTCCTATGTCGATGACCTAGTTAATAACGGATCCGCTTATAAGGCCGATGGAGATGTTTATTTTAGAGTAGCTTCCGTCCCAACTTACGGCGAACTTTCCGGGAATACCCCCGAAAGGCTCATCTCTGGGGCGAGGATCGAAGTCAATTCGCAGAAGGAATCGCCGATTGACTTCGCTTTGTGGAAGAAAACCGAGGAAGGAATCAAATGGGAGACGCCATTTGGAGAAGGAAGGCCTGGATGGCATACCGAATGCTGCGTCATGATTTCCTCCATTTTTAGAGATACAAACGGTTACATCGATATCCATGGCGGCGGATTTGACCTTAAATTCCCCCATCACGAGAACGAAATCGCCCAATCCAAGGCCCATAACCATAACGGCCTAGCGAAGTACTGGCTTCATAACGGATTCATCAACATCGATAACGAGAAGATGTCCAAATCCCTTGGAAACGTGATTCTTGCCAAAGACGTCATCGCCCAATATGGCGGAATGCCGCTTCGCATAATGATGCTTTCCACCCATTACAGGGCTCCATTAACATTCACCGAAGCCACGATATTGGAAGCCCAAAAGACTTATCAAAAGATAGCGACGGCCATGAAACAGGTCTCTTTGACCCTTCAACTAGCGGATATCAAGATTGAGGGCGCCCCTCTTCCGGCGGAAGGGGAGTTCTTCGATGAACTTTGCAACGACCTCAATACACCGAACGCCATCGCCATTTTGCTAAGTGAACTAAAAACCCTCAACACCATTTTGCGTTCGAGGCCAATCGATTACGAAGCCTTGCTTCTTTCCTATCGCAAAGTCCTCGATTACCTAGACACCTTAGGCATCAAAGTCGATCTCCCATCTCTAAGCGAAGACGACAAATCACTTTATCGCCAATATAACGAAGCCAAAGCCGCGAAAGACTTCGGGCGCAGCGACGAGATCAGGGGTGAGCTCATTAAGCGCGGACTTTTCTAACCTGACTCGAATTTGACAAGCAAAATTGTCAATTTATAGTCTGATTTAAAACCTAAATTGTTCTTGTAAGGAGCCATGAAAGATGAATAAAATCGAATTCGGCAAAAACACCGTGAGGGAGGCCGTCCGTTCTGGAGAGGCCATTGCCGTCTACGTTTTAGCTAAGCATAGAAACGACCCCATCGTGTTAGAAGCCAATGAGTCTAAGATCCCCGTTGAATTCGTAACGGAGGAGGAGCTCCGCCGCATTAGCAAGTCGAATTTATCCCAGGGTTTTGCCGCTAAGGTCAAACCCATCAGGGAATATTCCCTTAACGAAATCATCGATTACGCTAAAGATAAGGAAAACCCCCTCATATTGATTCTCGACGGAATCGAGGACCCGCATAATCTCGGCGCCATATTGCGCTCATCCGATGCTTTCGGCGTTGATGGAATCGTGTTGAAAAAACGCGGGGAAGTCCAACTCAACGCTACGGTTGCGAAAGTCTCCACCGGTGCGATTCATTATGTAAAAACGACTACCGTTTCCAATCTTTCTGCTTCAATTACCACTTTAAAGAAGAATGGATATTGGGTCGTAGCCTCTGATGGATCAGGAACGATGTCCTACGATGAAGTCGACTATCGTGGGCCGATTGCCCTTGTTGTTGGAAGCGAGGGCTTCGGTATTTCCAATCTCGTTCTTCGCAATTCCGATTTCATCGTGAAAATCCCAATGCTTGGACACGTTAATTCCCTTAATGCGTCCGTTGCGACCGGAATCTTGCTTGCAGGTATCCGCCAGTTGCAAAAATAAGCAACCCCTGTATACCTTTTCAGGGAAAACCATATTAATTAATCTCATACTTATCTAACAGGATCGAACCATGAATTTTAGTGACCCTATTTTTAAACCATTTAGTTATTATTTACGTAAAAGCGACGAAGAACTCGTCGAATTAATACGCCAAGGCGATACATCCGCTAGAGACACTCTATCCGTTCGCTATTGGAAAGAAAAGAATTCCTTGGTCTCAGCAGTGGCCCCGAACGTCCACGACATTGTGGATGATTGGGATATAAACGAAGCCTTCTTCGTCACCTATTTGAATGCGGAAAAGAATTTTGACGCGGACCATGCTACGAAATTTCTGACTTATTTCTGTGAAATCCTCAAAAATGAGCTTCTGTTAATCATTGCAAAGACAATGAGAAACAACGATATCAGTCTTCCTTTATCCCTTGATACCTTCGAAACTCTTGATGAGGATGCCCCGACCCTCCATGAATTGGTGGGGAGCATGGATGAAAAGATCTCCGGACAAATCGATTTAAATGACGTCATCAACTTGATTTTCGCTTATAAGGACAATTTTCCGAGCTATACGATAGAACTGGCCAAACTGTTGGGCATGGGCCATAGCGTGGCTTCCGCTAGCAAGATATTGGGCGTGCCTGTTTCCTCTGTGAAAAGGACCCTTGTGGCCTTAAGGAAATTCTTGACTAAACAGATCAATAAACTCCTTGACCCAGCTTGATGAAATTTAGTCAACGGCAAACTATTTATTTCGGCAATCTTCACTTTTCCCGTAGGTTAAAAAATCTTTCTGTTTTCAATCAGAAAGCCTTCTATCCGCGGGATTTTTGCTTCTATTATCTTTTGGACTTTGGAAAAACCTGTTCCCTATTTCTACTTAATGGCTAAAAGTCATGGAAAATAGGCAAAATACATAGCTAAACCGTTAAACATAATATAAATCCACAACCCCATCGAGTTGTGGATTATTTACATATTAAGTGTTGCTAATGTTTTCTACTATCAAGATAGTATTTTTCTATTTTAGATCTTGCTCTAACAAAATATTTTTCTAAACTTGGGTCAAATTGTTTACCCATGTTTTCCATGATGATGCGGTTCGCGTCATCAAAAGAAAATTCATCTTTATACACTCTTTTGCTCACTAAAGCATCATAGACATCAGCGATCGCCATAATACGCGCTTCTAAAGGTATATCATCACCTTTTAAACCATTAGGATAACCCTTTCCATCCCATCTTTCATGATGATAATGGGCAACGTTAATAGCGATTCCTTCTAATGATTTGTCAGTGACATCTTTTAAGATTTGTTCTAAAATCTTCGCTCCTTCTGGAGAATGGGTTTTCATCACTTCATATTCTTCAGGAGTGAACCTTCCTGGTTTTCTTAATATCGCATCATCAATAGTGATTTTTCCTAAGTCATGCATAGGCGCGGCTTTGATGACATTTTGATAGAAAGAATGATTCAATTCTAAAGAGGGATCTTTCATCATCTCTTCAACGAGGAAACGAACAACATTACTTGTTCTTTTAATATGTCCACCCGTGGAATTATCTCTGCCTTCCACCATCGTGGCCATTCCTAGGACCAATTTATCTTGTAACGCTATTTCTCTTTTCTTAATCGTAGAGAAAACGACAAAGAAGACAATTTGAGTGAGAATCAATAATGATGTACTTGTAATAACACCAGTAATAGCTTCAGTTCTATCTACACCACCATCATTACCGATAATCTTAAGCATCCATGAACCAATAGAATAGATGATTAAGACAAATAGACCAAATAACGCGGCCATAGAATGACCAAACATTCTCTTTTTATCTCTCTTAATTAAGAATGCATAATACACAAAGCCCACGAGAGCCCATATAACAAAGATCAATATCGATTCTTTAGCTAAATAATCAGAATTAACAAAATCGTTAAAGATAACAGATATCGCAAAGGCTATGCCAAGCACCAAACCGGCAATTCCTGCAAGCATACCTTCTCCACCGTGATTCGCGTCATGACGCGCTTTTTTGACTGTGATAATAGAGATATATAGATAAACGATAATTCCGCAGAATGTGTTAACATCAACAATCCAACCAATTAACATTCTTCCAAAGAAAAGCATTAAAGAAGTGACAATTGCGATAACAATAACAATGTTTCTTGGATTATCGTTTTTATCTAATTTCGCAAACGGTTTTGGGAAGACCCCGT
>CAMVEL010000030.1 GCA_947166565.1 uncultured Erysipelotrichaceae bacterium | reverse complement strand
CACCCCTTACTTCTCTAACTATATTAATAGTGATATGAAGCCAAGCGACGTCCGTTCCATGTGCTGCCGTCTACGTCTTGACCTCCGTGAGCTCCGTAAGAAGAGCGGCGGCTTCTTCGGGTCTGGCGAATCCACCGGTTCCGTCGGCGTCGTCACGATCAACATGCCACGTATCGCTTATCTTGCGACCGACAAAGAAGACTTCTATGCCCGTCTCGATCGCTTAATGGATATCTCCGCCCGTTCCCTCTCCGTGAAGAGACAGACCATCTCCAAACTCCTTGAAGCCGGCTTATACCCGTACACCAAGCATTACCTTGGAACCTTCAACAACCACTTCTCCACCATTGGACTTGTCGGTATGAACGAAGTCTGCCTCAATGCCCGTTGGCTAAAGGTTGATCTCACCCACAAGGAAGCGCAGGACTTCACCGTTGAGGTCCTCAACCACATGAGGGAAAAGCTCTCCGACTACCAGGAGAAATACGGTGACCTCTATAACCTCGAGGCAACCCCAGCGGAATCCACCGCCTTCCGTCTTGCTAAGCACGACAAGGCCAGGTATCCAGACATCATCTGCGCCTCCAAAGCTGGAGAGACCCCATATTACACCAACTCCAGCCACCTTCCTGTTGGCTATACCAAAGACATCTTCGCCGCTCTTGATATCGAGGATCAGTTCCAGACCCTTTATACCTCCGGAACCGTCTTCCATGCCTTCCTTGGTCAGCGCCTCCCGGATTGGGAATCCTGCATGAAACTCGTCCGCAAGATCGCCGAGAACTACAAACTTCCGTATTACACCATGTCCCCGACTTATTCCGTTTGCTCAGAGCACGGGTATCTCGTTGGCGAACAATGGAAATGCCCGCATTGCGGAAAGGAAACCGAGGTCTATTCCCGTATCACCGGTTACTATCGTCCAGTCAAGAACTGGAATGCCGGTAAGGTCCAGGAATTCAAGATGAGGAAGACCTACGTTTATTCCGATGACCAGCATCCAGTAAGCGAAGAAGGCGACCATTGCTCCTGCGAACACGCGGAGAAAACCGAGGCTCCAAAAGTCACCGAGCTCCTCCTCTTCACCTCCCCAACCTGCCCGAACTGCAAGACCGCGAAGTTGCTTCTTGACCGTGAGGGCATCGCCTATAAAGCCCTCGATGCCGCGACCAACCGCGAGCTCACCGAAGCTTATGGCATCAAGAAAGCCCCAACGCTTCTTGTTCCAGAGGGAGATTCCTTCCACGCCTATGACAACGCTTCATTGATCAAAGGCTATATCGAAGCTTCCAAGAAGAGATAAGCAACCCATACATCAAAAAATGAGGCTCCCGAACAAGGAGCCTCTTTCTTCCAAAGAAAGGAAAAAACATGATTGATACAGTTATTATCGGCGGAGGCCCAGCTGGATTGACCGCCGCCTTATATCTAAGAAGGGCCGGCAAAAGCGTCCTCGTCCTTGAAAAGGAAAGTATCGGCGGGCAAATCGCTAGATCCCCAAGACTAGAAAACTATCCAACCATCGAATCCATCTCCGGTATGGAATGGGCGGACCGCCTTTTCGAGCAAATCAGCAACCTTGGCGCCGATTATGATGTATCTGACGTCCAAAGCGTTGAAAAAACCGCGGACGGCTTTATTGTTCATGGTGATTTCGGCGATTATGAAGCCCGTTCTGTCATTATCGCATCCGGTTGTGATCATCGCGCACTTGGGCTTCCTAAGGAAGAGGAACTCGTAGGCCACGGTATCTCCTATTGCGCGACTTGCGACGGAAATTTCTTTGAAGGGAAAGACGTTATCCTCATCGGAGACGCGAATACCGCCTTGCAATACACCATTTCCCTTTCCCCAATCGTCAAAAGCATCACCCTCGTCACGTTATTTGACCGCTTCTTCGCAGACGATATCCTCGTCAATCGCCTAAAAGACCTTCCTAATCTCAGAATCATCATGGAAAGAAACGCGGTGGAGCTTCTTGGAGACGAGGAGCTTAAAGGCGTTGTCTTCGAAAACACCAAGACCAAGGAAAAAGAAACCATATATTGTGATGGGTGCTTCATTTGCATTGGTCAAATCCCTCATAACGAACCATTTGCTTCCCTCGTCGAATTAGAAAAAGGATTCATCATCACCGACGAATCGATGGCGACGAAGACGCCTGGTTTATTCGCCGCGGGCGATTGCCGAAAGAAAGGCATCAGGCAAGTCATCACCGCGACAAGCGATGGGGCAATCGCCGCGATTGCCTGCGATCGTTACCTAAATTCCAAATAATTGAATAACGTCCCCGCTAAACGAGGACGTTTTTCTTATTTCTCTTCGTAACCCCTAAGGCTTACTTTTTCAACATATCCTTCGAACAATGAAGCGAATTCCTTGGCCTTTTCTATGCTGACTGGATGGAAGCCGTGCTCAATACAGTTTTCCGAATCGATATAACATTGGAGATGGTACCTCTTAGCCCCTTTTATCCATTCCTTGATTTTCAGCATGTCCTCTTCGTCATGGAATTCATCGATAAGGGTTGTCCTAAATTCAAATGGGACAGCGTTGCTAAGAAGGAATTCAACGGATTCCTCCACTCCTTTTAAATCAAAGGAAGGGATTCCTATGGTCATGCAGTATTTTTCTTTGGAATTCTTGATGTCCATGGCAATGAAATCGACAAGTTTTTTGGAAACCGCTTCTTTGAGGACCTCTGGCCTGAAACCGTTGGAATCTAGTTTGATTTTATAGCCGAGTTCTTTGATGATAGCCATCTTCGTAAGAAGGTCATCACCTAAAGTCGGTTCGCCTCCACTGATGCAGACACCTTCAAGAATTCCTCTCCTTTTCCTTAAATAGGCAAGGATTTCCTCAAAAGGGATAACGGGTAAGGAATGTGGATGCAAAACCAAATCCGCGTTATGACAAAAGGGACAACGGAAAGGACAGCCCGAAGTAAAAATCGTGGTTGTCAGATTCCCATCGAAATCCACTAAAGAGAGTTTTTCCCAGCCATTGAATTCCATAAATCAATCCCTTTGTTTGGACCTATGAAATTATCGCACAACAGAAAGAAAAAGTGCACCACACACCTTCAAAAATACTCGTTTACGAGTATAATGATTCGCAATAGGAGGGTAGGCCCCATGAGTTATGCCGACAAAGTGTTCGTTTCGAATTTAAAAGACATCTTGGAGAATGGAGTTTGGGATACGGATTATCCCGTCCGTCCCCACTGGGAAGATGGAACTCCCGCCCACACGGTTAAGAAATTCTGTGTCGTAAACCGTTATGATTTGCAAAAAGAGCTTCCGATCATCACGGTTAGAAGGGCAGCTTTCAAGAATTGCATCGACGAATTGCTTTGGATTTGGCAAAAGAAATCCAATAACATCAACGACCTCCATTCCCATATTTGGGATTCCTGGGCCGATGAAACCGGCTCCATTGGCAAAGCCTATGGATATCAGCTCGGTAAGAAATCGATTTACCCAGAAGGCGAATTTGACCAAGTCGATAGGGTTCTCTTCGATTTGAAGAACAACCCTCATAGCCGTCGAATCCTTACGAACCTCTATAACTTCGATGACCTTCACGAGATGCATCTTTATCCATGCGCCTATTCGATGACTTTCAACGTTGCCGGAGACACCTTAAACGGTATCTTAAATCAAAGAAGCAACGACATGGTTACCGCAAATAACTGGAACGTGCTTCAATATTCGCTTCTCCTTATGATGTTCGCCCAAGTCAGCGGCCTCAAAGCCGGCGAGCTAGTCCATGTCATCGCGGACGCTCATATCTATGACCGTCACGTCGAGATTGCCAAAAAACTTATCGAAAAGCCGCAGCACCCAGCTCCAAAGCTAATCATGAACAAAGACGTTAAGAACTTCTATGACTTCAAGGTCGAGGATTTCGCTTTGGAAGGATACGAATACGAGACATTGGAAGAAAAGATCCCCGTAGCCATCTAAAATGCATAAACTCATTGAAATACTCAACGCAGACCGTAATTTCGGCATAGGAAAAAGGAATGGCTTATTGTTTAGCCTTCCTTTGGATATGGCTTTCTTTAGAAAGACCACGAGTGGACACGTCGTCGTCATGGGCGAAAACACCCTGCTTTCCTTTCCTGGTTCGAAACCATTGAAGAATAGGACCAACGTCGTGCTATCCGCAGACATTACCCATAATTACAAGAACGTGGTTAATGTTCATTCGTTCGATGATCTTCTCAATTACATTGCTTACGCTTTGGAAAAAGAGGATGTCTATGTAATCGGAGGGGCTAGCATCTACCGTCAACTTCTTCCTTATTCCGATGAAGTCCTCCTTACCAAAGTCGATGCGGATGGCGGCGCGGAGGTTTTCTTTGAGAACCTTGATAAGCGCGATGATTTTGACCTCGTCAATCAAGGAGAGCCCTTAATGGACGGGGATATCCCCATTAGATTTTGCACCTACAAAAACCTTCAAAGAGCAACCGTTTCTCAAAATAATGGCGAAACGGGTGCTGAACACCACCTTAGATTATGGCCTGAACCATTCGCTTCGATTAGGGATGGGAACAAGGATATCGAGATGAGGTTAAACGAGCCAAAAAGGCAAAAACTCCACGTTGGAGATGTTATCGTCTTCGAAAACACTAAGACCGAGGAAACCATAAAGACCAAAATCATCGGTTTGGCTCCTTATGATTCGTTTGAAACCCTTTATGCGGCTTTCCCTAAGGAAAGACTTGGTTATAAGGAAGGCGAAGAAGCCAATCCTTCCGACATGGAAAAGTATTATTCCAAGGAAAGAATCGAAGAATTTGGCCCATTAGCCATCTTTATCAGGAAAATCGCCTAAAATACGTTAGGCCTGTATCAATATTTACTCTTGGGCGATTTGGTTCTCCTCGCCGCTTTTGCTTTTATAACGCTGGATAAGGTTTCTTTTAAGAATATGATGCGCAATGATGCCCGCTAAGGCCCCGGTTCCAAATGAGACGAGGACCATCAAAGGCAAATATGTGAATATAAGGGAATTCTCCATAAAGAAGAAAGCTACGAGTATCTGCCCAACATCATGGAGGATAGCCCCGATTATGGAAACAAAGATGATTGAGCATTTCTTCCAAAGAAGATAAAGCAAGAACATTCCTAGGAAAGATAAGGCCATTCCCGCAAAGGACATCGCTCCGCCCATGGAGAGGAAAGTTCCACGAAGCAAGGTTGTTAACAAAACGCGAAGGACATCAACGAATAAAGCCTCTTTCCATCCTAAGCCATACAAAATGATGAGAATTACGATATTGGCAAAGCCAAGTTTAAACCCGGGTACAATAAAATCAGGAATCATCCCTTCGAACATGGAAACGGTGATAGCCAAGGCCAAAAGCATTCCAATTAGAACCATCTTTTGAACGCTTATCCCGCCTTTTCTAAAAGAAAAAGCATAGAGAACGATAAGAATCAAAGACGCTCCAAGAGCTATTAACCCACCATATAAAGGGCTCATCCTATGTGCGCGGAAGCTCCGCTATCCCCCTCTATGGTTATGATTATGCCGTTATAGGCGCAGATCAAAGATTCGCCAGGATGGCTGATCCAACCTGAATGGACACAATATTGACTAGGACACCCCGACTCTTTTATCGATATGGCTTTGTCCTTAGTTATCGCAATAACCTGTGTATGGGTCCCTTCAATTACCCATTCCTTGTTATCTTCTGCTGTAGATAAATCGATTTTATAGACGATTTCGTTTTGTTTACGGATAATCGCGATTTCCCCTACTCCTTTTTTGGGCAAAGCGAAATAAATCGTTAATCCTAAAGATAACGAGAAAACGACGAAAACGATCATTATCTCGATTAGGTGCGGCTTGATTTTGTTATTCCAAAACGAAATCATGGCTATGGTATATAACTTCCCCGTTATCAATTACAAGAATCTTCGTGCCGTCCTTGTCGTATTCTTTCATTTCATCAAGGCTCATCGTGTATAACGCGGTTGATAAGGCATCTGCTAAGCAGGCATCGTTGTTTCGAACGATGACGGCATCATATGTTGCTAGGGCTGACCCATTGTCCATATCAATGATATGCGAATAATGAATCCCACCGACCTCATACAGTTGTTTTGAGCAAGAGGAAGTCGAAATAGATTCGTTCTTTGCGTAAAATCTTTTCCCCGGAAGGTCTTCGATCTCAATGATCGTTCTTCCTTCATTATCGTTAGGGTTCTCCCCAACGATAATGGAGCTATTGCCTCCGTTAATTACATATTTCCCTATGCTCTTATCCTTTAGGTCTTGCTTTAAGAGCTCCGCGCAGTAGCCTTTGGCTATTGCCCCTAAATCGATGCGGAAATCGCCGTTTAACGATACGTGATTGCCTTCGATAGTGATGTTTGCTTGTTTAGCTTTCTCTAAAAGCGGCTTAATCGCCTCTTCTGAAGGAATTTCGTTCTCGGATAAGGATTCATTCCAAAGATCCTTCAAATCCCCGCAATAAGGGTTATAGGCCCCTTTTGTGTATTCTCTTATCTCCTCGGCTTTCCTTAGGATATCCGCAAGGAGAGGGTCAACATCCATCTCACGATTCTTGTTTAAGGAGGCAACCCCTTTTTCAAAGCCTTCCGCGAACCTATCGAAAACCCTTGAGGTAGATAAAACCAGATTCTTGATTTGGTCTAAATCACTTTGTTTTCCCTCAAAGGTATGAAAGGTCCAAAACGTGTCGTAACTGTAGCAATTATCCCTGTAATGAAGGGAAGATGAGCATGAAGAAAGACTCGTTAAAAGGGAGAGACTAAGAAAAATGAAGCACCCATGCTTCATTTTTTCACCGTTGGGACATGCTTTGTCCCATCCTCATCAGGATGCTCGTTCATATATGCAATGATCGGATCATAATTCTTATCTTGTTTGCCGGGTTTGCATTTTCCGAGGTTCGTTTCCGCACCGGAAACGATGTTCTCCGCCATTTGGTGGCAACCAGGATATCCGCAAGCGCCACAGTTATAATTCGGAAGCATCTTCTCAACCGCGCTGATGCGCTCATCCTCTTTGACGTGGAGGACGATTGAGGCAATCGCTAAACCTAAGCCTAGAAGAAGGCCTAGGCCAGCAAGAATCAAAAAGGCCCAAAGTACGGTAATCATTCGTCTACCTCCTTATGGAAGCGAGCATATAATGGGCATCCACTTTCGGTGCAGGCCCCGCATTTCTCATTGTTGGTTTTGATATCTTCGCATCCTTCTGGGGTTTTCATTCTCCTTAAAGCGACAAAGGAGACGATGACGAAAACGGCGAGAGCGACGATTAACGCGATTGCTATTGCTAAATATGCAGCCTGGCTCATCCTATTAACCCCGATAATCCCAAGAACGCGATAGCCATGATACCCGCGGTGATTAGGGCGATTGGAATGCCCTTAAAGGCCTTTGGAACATTTGAGCTTTCGAGCCTTTCGCGAATACATGCGTAAATAATGATGACAACTAGGAAACCAATCGACGTGCCGATCGCGTTAGCCATCGACATTCCAAAATCAAGTTTGGAGGCGGTGTTCTCACTGACAACCCCAAGAACCGCGCAGTTGGTGGTGATAAGAGGTAGATAAATACCCAAAGCCTTATAAAGGGATGGGGAGAACTTTTTGATAAAGAGGCCGACGACCTGGACGAGGCTAGCGATAACCAGGATGAAGGTGATGGTATCTAAATATGGGACGCCTGCTGGAACCAAGATGAAATTGTAGATTGGATAGCAAATAAGCGCGGCCATGATGATGACGAAACTAACCGCGATTCCCATCGAGGCCGCGGATTTGATTTTGTTTCCGACGCCGATAAATGAGCAGATGCCGTAGAACCTCGATAAAACGACGTTGGAGACGAGCGAATAGGAGACAATCGCCAGAAGGAACGCTGCCAAATAATTCATTGGGCTACCTCCCTTTTCTTAGCCGCTTCTTCTTTGGCCTTTTGGGCTTTGATGCGGGCATCGACTTTCTTTTTGTTGGCCTTCATATTGTTAATCGCGGCCATGATGGCAAGGGTAATGCCTAAGACAAGGAATCCTCCGGCTGGGGTGGAGAAGATCGAGAAGGAAACATCGTATCCCTCTCCTTTTAGGATCCATAGCTTTATTGGTTCGCCGTTATGGGCGTCCGCGATAAAGGTGAAGGTATTCCCGAAAGTTAGTTGTCCGGTTCCCAAAACCTCGCGGAATAAGGCAATAAGGCAGATGGCCATCAGGAAGCCGATGCCATTGCCAATACCATCAAGGAACGAATCCAGTACCCCGTTTTTAGAGGCGAAGGCTTCGGATCTTCCAAGGATGATGCAGTTAACGACCAACAAGGAAAGGAAGACGCCCAAAGAGGAATAGAGTTCAGGGAGGAAGGCTTCCGTGAACATCTTCGTCAAGGTTACGAAGGTCGCGATGATGACAATAAAACAAGGGGTCCTCACTTCTTCCGGTATGACTTTCCTTAATAAAGAGACCAAGACATTGGAGCAAACCAAAACGATGGTGAACAAGATGCCCATGCCAATCGCGGATTCCAGCGATTTGGTAACAGCTAAAGCAGGGCACATGCCAAGGAGGGAGACGAATAGAGGGTTCTCGGCAATTATGCCGGCAATAAAGCTTTGCTTATGTTCGCCTTTGGCCATAATCATTTGCCCTCCTTATAATGTTCTTTCGCTTGGTTGATCATATCCTTAACAAGCTTCGCCCCATAGGTAGCCCCACATTTGACGGAGGTATCTTCAAAAGCCTGCTCGTGGGTTTTTTTGTCCTTGGGGTTAATCAAATAATCTAGATAGTTCTCCTTAAGGGTAACCGCGTAGGATTCGGTATTTTCCATAACCGCGATGTTATAGATGGTGAAATCGGCGTTGAGGCCGACTAGGAGAGCGACATCGCCATAGGCGTTCGTCCCCTTTGTGCTATAGACCCTCGCTGAAGAGGAATCGATATTCACGGGATAATAGGCTTGGAGGTATTGGTATTTGTCTTCCTTCAATTCGACTTTATCACCGAAAGTCGCATTGTCGCCAAAGACCTTCTTCAAACCGTTTTGTTCGCGTTGCGCACGGTTTTGCTTGATAATCGGCTCCGTCAAAACATTAGTTAAAGCAATCGTAATAGCCCCAACGGAAGCGATCGCGGTGATGATGAGGGCAATCTTGAATGATGATTTCCAATCTATCTTCATGCGGCTACCTCCGGGGCAAAGACAAGGGTTAGGCAGACAATCAATAAAGTCGCGGCCATAACCCCAAAGATGACGAGTGCCTTTTTCTTGGTGAATGCCTGATTACCCCATCTCGGATAATCAATAAGGGGCGAAAGCATATTGGCAAGGAGGATGGAGAAGGCGACTCCCTCTGGGAAAGCGCCAAACAAGCGGATAATGCAGGTGATTGAAGCGGCAATAACACCATAAAGATAACGGCCAGGCTCATTGATTGGCATCGTCACGGGGTCTGTCAGCATATATACCGCCCCGAACAACACGCCTCCGCTAAGAAGCTGGAAGGCTACGAATTCAAAGTAATTGACGGAAGGAATCTTTACGACCACGAAGATGCCGGCAATAGCCATAACAACGGTGAAGAACCCAAGATAAGAGACAACGACTCTCCAATCGGCGGCCCTTCTGACGATGAGATAAACTAGACCGATAAGAATCGCAATCTTGAAGGCTTCACCCATGACCCCAGGCACGCGACCAAGCAGCAAATCGAGGATTGGGGAAGCCGACAGATTGGAGAACTGACCGATAAAAGAGTTGACCCCTGCATGCGAATTCTCCGCTAAAGCGGTTAATGGGGTGCCTCCAGCAAGCACGGCGTTCCCGGTTTCCATATACCAAGTTGATGGGTATATGTAACGCGAACCGAAGCAGAGTTTGGCAAATAGCATCCCCACCACGGCAGGGTTAAAGATGTTCGAACCGGTCCCTCCAAAGACGAGTTTACCGATGACGATTCCAAAAAGTCCGCCAAAGAACAAGGCGATATAGATAAGCCATCCGGGTTCGGTTGCAACGGGCATTACCATCGCAAAGATCGCCGCGGTGACCAAAGAAGACAGCAAATTCGAGAGTTGGTACTTCTTCCAACCCGTTTTGATATGTTCCTTAAGGGAATGCTTGGTCCCGTCATATGGAATCTTGTTACGGATCAAAACGTAGATTATCTCAGCAGGGACGATCGCGACGATTGCCATTAGATAATTCCTTAGGGCAAGGACTCCATAGGAAATGAAGGTAAAGATAATAACTGGGGAAAGGGCGATCAAAACATCGCCGAGCATGCGGTTGATCGAATCCTTGCGGTGGAGATGTGGGCTGCTTTCCTTGATAAATTGCATTGTCTAATCTCCCCTTACGGCAATTTGGCGATAACCTTCGCCCTACGAACGATGTCGGTGACACGGATATGCGAAGTACATACATAAGAGCATAACCCACATTCGATGCAACGGAGGGGCTGAAGCTCCTTGATCTTCGCTTTATCCATGGCTTTGACGGCATCCATGATTAGCTTTGGTTGAAGCTTCGCTGGGCAAGACATCATGCAGGACCCGCAACGGATGCAAGGGTTCTCTTCGTGTTTTTCCTCATTCAAAACGATGACGGATGTCACGGTTTTGGTGATGATGCAGTCATCGCTTGGCAAAGCCGCCCCCATCATTGGACCACCAAGGATGAAGACTTTATCGACGTCTGGATTCTTATAACCGCCACAGCGTTCGAGCATCTCCTTCAATGGGGTTCCAACCCTAACGACGAAATTGGATGGGTATTTGATGCCATCCCCCGTAATGGAAATATATCTTTCGATGACGGGGCGATTGAATTTAATGGCCTGGTAGATGCCTACGACCGTCGAGACGTTGAAATCGGCAATGCCGAATTCGCTGGGAAGATGTCCTGAAGGAACGCTTATCCCAGTCGCCGATTTTATCATCGCGATCTCCCATCCCTGCGGATAGAAATTGCCGACTTGGCATAATTCGATACCAGAATCCGGATAGCGTTTGAGGAAGTCGGTATAAACCTCTTTGAGGTCTTTGTATTTGGATTTGACGCATAACTTGGCTTTTTTGCAGTTGAAAGCCTGCTGTAAAAGCATAATGCCGGCGATGATTTCCTCGGGATGCTCAAGCATCAAGCGATGGTCCGCGGTGATATAAGGTTCGCATTCGATGCCGTTGATCAAGATGGTATCAATCTTGGCGTCGGTGTTGAATTTGACGTAGGTCGGGAAAGAGGATCCGCCTAAACCAACCGAGGCGTTTTGCATAAGGATCTCCGAAAAGTCCTTACGCGTTAGTTTAGCTATCTCCTCATCGCTACGAGGTTGAAGGGAAGGGTCCCATTCATCCTTATGGTCGTTTTCGAGGACCATGAAATTAACGAGTTTCCCAGAACGATGATAATGCTTCTCGTAACCGACGAATTTACCAGAAACAGTGGAATGGATTGGCTGATCGAAGAAAGCGGCATGCCTCATGCCGATTACCTGGCCGATTTTGACTTCGTCGCCCTCTTTGACGTAGACGTCGCATTTCGGACATCTTGCGTTATCAGTCGCGATGAAAATCCTATCCGGCACGCCAGCATGGAGAGTCGGAAGCATACCCAGTAAACCCTTGGTGTCTTCAATCGTTATCGCTTTTAGAATCATCGTCTTTATAAGATATTAAATCTTATGGTCATTTAATTCCACCTATTTGGACGGGGTTTAATCATTTTTGCAATCAATAGGCCTCGAAATTAGATAGTTTCACGCTTCCGCTATGGGTTGAGGAATCGCCATAAGTCGCGGAGTCGATGAAGACCATTAGAAGGTCGGGTTCAGCATCGAATCCAAGCCTTATGGTAACCTTGCCGCTGGCGGCGATAGTCGCAAAAGCTCCGCCATATTGGGCGTCGACCCTAACATTCGTCGCACCCGGAGCAACAAGGGTCTTCTCAAGGTGGGTATCCATGTCGGAACCTTTATAAAGGTCGAAACGAATCGCGAGTTTTTCTTTGCCGAGGTTCTCAATGTCCATCAAAATGCCTTTTTTGCCAGCAATTTCGGTCGCGGAGATACTGGATGTGACGTTTTTGTAGCTATCGCCTGCAACATTGGTGTAGGAAATGGTCTGAACGCCACTATCCGAAGAAACGGTATAAATGTCGGTTGAGACAAAGGCAATGGTTAGAGGAGAGGCTTCGCCAATAGGTTCAACTGGTTCTCCGGGCTCCTCTTCTTTGAGGGCTTTTTCGCCAAATAAGGCGATGCGTGCATTCGAAAACGCTACTTTTCCCGCGTGGCTTCTGCTCTCATCGCCGTAACCACTATCGATCATGGCCATGAAGGTGCTTGGGGTCCCTTCGTAGAAGATGATCATCGTAATTTTCTCTTTGGGGGCGATTTTCGTGGAGCTTCCGCCAAATTCGAGATCGGTGCGGATTTCGCCTTTATCAACGACGAGGGCCTTGGTGTTAACCGCAGAGGTCTTCTTTCCTTCCGGTGTAGAAGGAAGATTGATATCAATACGGAGGTTGACCTCCTCTTCGCCCTTATTCTCAATATCGACGGAAATGGCGTTATTTGGTTTAGCCAAATCCTCGGGGATTGGGGAATTAACGTTCTTATAGGAAGATTCCTTGATGTCGGTATAGGAAATTTCACTGACGCCATCAGTTTTGCTAACCCGGTATTCGGAATCGCCAGAGAAAGTTAGGTCCAATGGGGTGGCGTTGGTAAAATCGTAAACCTCTTCTTTCACGAGTTCTAATTCACGGCCATGTCCTTCAAGGTCGACATAGGTGTTCTTCTTGTAATAGGAAGCACATCCAAGATTCTTATCATCAAAGGCACCCATCCACATGTTCATGTCAAAATTGCCGTTGCCCTTCCAATGGTTTTGGAAGATCTTTTGGGCTGTGGTTGGAACTTCGCCCTTGACTCCATAGACAGGTTTGTTATCGACATACCACACGATTTCATCATCGTCCCAATAGAACCCATATTGATGGAATTCCTTGGAGGCATCGAAACCAAGGTTATACATGTATTCATGACCGCCTTTGCCGTCTACAAAGTAATTGAATTGAACTTTGGTGGTATCTTTCCCGAGAAATTCGATATCGATTTCATCGTGGGGGTTGCCATCATCGTTTTCATCGGTATAGGTAAAGAAGGTGGAGGCGGTTCCCGTAACGTTGGAAGGCTTCATGTAGGTTCCGAAATAACCATATTTGAAGAACCCGTTATCGCCTTTTGTCCTGACTTCGCCCGCGTAATAGGTGTCCTGGTCCTTGGTGATCGTCAAGGCTAAACCATTCTCATCGAAGACCGAGTTTTTGGAATTCCAATAAACCCCGAACCCGCCTCCATTGGTCCAGCCATCGCTGACTTCGAGGTCTTCATAAAGACCGAGGCTAAAATCCATAAGGGTTTCTTCTTTGAATTCAGGAGCCTTTGTTAAATCGTAATTGTTCTTGTTCCCGCAGGAGCTTAATAACAATGCCGCGCTAATAAGCGTAAAACAGATTCTTTTCATAATCTCTCCTCAAATCAGTGTCCTTTTATCTCGCTGATTTCGAATTCGTAACCAGTGACCATGTCGTAATCTTCGGATCCGCAGAAAGGACAAATCCTCTTGTTTTCGGCTACAGGAAACTGTTTGTCACAGTTATGGCATTCTCCGAAAGCCTTCACTTCCTTGATTTTCAATTCGCAGTCCTTGATCTTATCGCTATCAGCAATAGCGGCCGGCCAGCATTCCATCATGAATCGAGGAACGATGCCAGTAGCTTCGCCAACGGTTAAAGTAACTTCCCTGATAACGGAAAGGTGTTCCGTTTCCATGAAGTCTTCAAGGGTGCGGATTATCTCTATGGCGTATCCGAGTTCATGCATCTAGGTTAATCCCTCTTAAAGGCCCCTAAAGCAATCTTGACGCCACGTTTGACCGTATGGGCGGCCGCTTTTGGAAGGATGCTTGAGAAATCCTTGCCATAGATATTGGTCTTTTTGACCAAATGAGCGGCGTCGAATTGACATTTGATAACGCACTGTCCGCAGCCAACGCAAAGGTTTGGATCGACGATAGCGCGTCCGCAAGAAAGGCAGCGGGCCGCTTCTTTCTTGATCTGTTCTTCGGTGAGCATACCGCGGTTATCCTTATATGATTTGGTATCAACTGGGCCAACTGCTGGGATTTGACGCGGGGTATCGTCGAATCCGAGTTCGTCTTTGTTGATGTTATCGATGTCGATTTGCTTGAAATCACGGAGGTTACGCCCTGCTTCAAGGAGTTGTCCTGGCTGGACATGACGATGGAGCGAGATGGCGGCTTTCTTACCGGTTGCAATTGCATCGATTGCAAAGCGCGCGCCATGATAGCAGTCACCTCCGACGAAGATATCCGGGTCAGCGGTTTGCAAGGTGGAAGGATCCGCGAGAACGAGGTTCCTTGGCGAAAGCGTGACACCCGTGCCTTCGAAAAGCTTTCCATAATCGAAGGCTTGGCCAATGGCTAACAAGACCGCGGTGCCTTCTGCGAGGAGGGTATCGTTCTCATCATATTGGGGATTGAACCTGCCATCCGCATCTTTAACGGCGAGGCATTTCTTGAATAAGAGTCCCTTGAGGGATTTGCCATCGAGGACGACCTCTTTTGGGCCATATCCGTTATGGATGATGATGCCTTCTTCTTCCGCTTCTTTGATTTCGTCTTCGGAAGAAGGCATTTCGTTACGTTGCTCAAGGCAATAGAGATCAACTTTCTCCGCGCCTTGGCGAAGGGCGGTACGGGCGACGTCCATCGCAACGTTTCCACCGCCGACGACGATGACGTTGCCGTGGAGTTCTTTTCCATGTCCCAAATTGGCGTCACGGAGGAAATCGATGCCTCCGACGATATCTGGGTGATCTTCATTAGGAAGACCAAGTTTGCGGGATTTCTGAGCGCCAATGGCGACGAAGAATCCTTTATATCCTTGTTCGCGTAATTCGTTGATGGTAACGTCTTTCCCGACTTCGCAACCGGTTTTGAATTTGACGCCAAGTTCACGAATGATATCGATTTCCGCATCGACGACGTCTTTTTGCAGACGGAATCCTGGAATTCCGAAGGTCATCATGCCGCCGACCTTGTCTTCTTTCTCGAAGACTGTGATGTCATAACCATCTTGGGCAAGATAATAAGCACAGCTTAAGCCAGCTGGGCCACCACCGATGATGGCGATCTTCTTATCGGAATAATCGTGCCTCTTCCATGGAATGAAACGGGATTCGGCGTGGAGTTCTTGCTCCGCGACGAATTTCTTGATGTCATCGATCGCGACCGCGTTATCAATGGAACCGCGGGTGCAATGCAATTCGCATGGGTGATAGCAGACGCGTCCGCAGACGGCTGGGAAGGGGTTCTCGTGTTTGATTAAGGCAAGGGCCTCACGGTATCTTCCGTTAGCGGCCATCTTGATATAACCCTGAACACCAATATGGGCTGGGCACCAGGTTTTGCAGGGGGCAGTACCGGTTTCTTGGACGACGTCGCTACGGGTGAAACGATAATCGGCGTTGCGTTCGGCCGCGGCCACGGTATGGGAGCCAAGGGCCTTCTGCATTTGAATCTTCGGTTCTACTTTCTGAGGAAGTTTGGTACCGAGTTTGATCGCGTTGACCGGGCAATACTCGACGCACTTTCCGCAGGCGACGCAATTCTCGACGGTGACTTCGCAACGGTAATTCGATGCCACGGCCTCATTGGTTTTGAATTCCTCGACTGGACGAAGACCAAAGCAAGCGCATCCGCAGCAATCGCAAATCGCGGTGGTATTTCCTTCGCCTAGACCTTCGATTGAGGGGATGCAATGCATCAATCCTTCTTCTTCGCAGTTATGGAGGATCTCCTCGATTTCCTTACGGGAGATTTCCCTATCTTTTCCAGTGCGGACGAAGAATTTCGCGGCTTTACCTAATTTTAAGCAGCGATCATGGGCAAGGTGTCCACACCCTTCGCCCATTTCGGTGCGGCAGGTACGGCAAGAGCATTCACCGACTGAATAATAATCGTATTTATCGAGATAGAACGAGAGGGTATCGCGTTCATCTGGTTTCTCACCCTTTGGAAGGGCACGTTCGATTGGAATGACGCGCATTAGACCATAGCCATTTGGAAGCATTGGCCCCATGGTGGAAAGACGGTCATGGGTGTATTGGTTGAAGGCGCGGCGGATTTCCGGATGCTCGTTGGCGTTTGGAGAAACGACCATGATCTCCAATAGGCCCGGGGCGAAGATCGGACAGAAATATTCATAATGCCCATCCGATTCGATAAGGTCCTCGCGGATAACGCCTAAATATCCAAGGTGAGCACCGACTTCATGGACTTTTTCCATTGTCCAGCCAAGTTTCTTGGAAACATATTCATCGGTCCTGATTTTGCGTAGACCCAAAGAGAGGAGGAAATCGCATTCTTCATCGGAAACGGAACCTGCCAAAGCATAATATTCAGGCGCATTCGCGTCGATTTTGTTGAGCAATCCGCTTGGGCCGCCGATCATGCGGGCGACCTTAACGATTTTCTTCCTTAACGGCTTATCGCCGTCGGCAACGGGTTTTCCTTCCCAAAGGATTATATTTTCACCGGATTTCATAACTGCTTCTCCTTAGTTAACGGAAATAACCATTTTGCTTCCCGAAACGGAAAGATAGAGTTTTGGGCATTTCCCATTTAAAACGAAATAGGCATTAGAACGATATGCCCTTCCGTTAATCTCAACTTCCGCTTGGATGGTGGCTTCCGTCGCCGAAATAGGAATCGAGATCTCGTTTTCCTCTTTCTTCAAGACGGCTTTTGGGCGTTCATCAAAAAGGATGACAATATCGGAAGAACAGCCTAAAGCTCCGACACGTTTTTCAATCGTAACGTTTTTCATTGTGCATGCATTTTACGTGCAAAGGCCCGCGAAAACAACCGCATAGGCGCATACTTAGTGAAAACGAGCAAACTCTTATATGTGGCCTAACCCCATCGAAAATGGGCAAAATGTATATACGTTTTTAGGCAAATATGGCAAAACGGTAGTTATTTTCATAGTCAATTTGCCCATTACGACAGCCCTTCTTTCCTTGAATAGGAGATTCAAGAGCCTATAATTTGTCCGTCTATGGGCCAAACGATCAAAGAAAGACTATTAAGGATTCTTCCCTATTTCCTGATTGGATTGATAGTTTTCCTCGCGGTCACCTTCGCCACCGAATGTTCCTTTGCCTTTAGGATGAATGTCTGGAACGACGTCAATTGCTTCTACACGGTTGCCTTCGCGATGAAAAACGGGGCCGTTCTCTATAGAGATATCTACGAGCAAAAGGGACTTTACCTTTATGCAATCCATATTCTTGCGATTTATATGGCCCCAGCCGGTTCTTATATAGGGATGTATTTCATCGAGCTCATCTGCGGATTCATCTTCGCTTATTTTTCCTATAAAACCTTCCGCCTATTCGATTTCTCCAAAAGGAAGGCCACCCTTTCCACGATGGCTGTTGTTCTTTTCCTATATATCTCCTTTGCTTTCTATCTAGGGGATTCCGCGGAGGAACTCGCCGTTCCAATGTATGCTTTCTCTTTATACACCTTACTAAAGAAAGCCAAAAAGAGCGAGGACATACCGTATTATTCGTTGGTGATCTCCGGTGTTCTCGCGGGCATCCTCTTCCTTATTAAATTCACCCTCATTTCCTTCTACGTCGGCTTTGGCATTATCTATTTCATTTGGAAAATAAAGGATAAAGAGGTTGGCCAAGCCTTTATAGCCGCGGGTTTCTTTATCGCGGGATTCGTCTTGGCTTCCGTTCCTTGCCTAATCTATTTTGCGAGCAATGGGGCTTTAAACGATCTATGGACCGTCTATTTCTATGACAATATCTTCTACTATTCCAACCGTTCGGATATGAATATATTCCTGCAGCTTCTTGCTTCCTTAGGAACATATTTCATGCATACGGGATTTGGCTGGCCGTATTTCGTTTCGATGATTTTCGCTCTCGTTTACGTATTCGTAACCAAAAAGATCAAGGGCAACCGTGTCTTTTCTGGAATAATCGTGACTTTCGCCTCGATTTCCTTATTGATGATAATCGGCAGGGTCCATTACTCATATTACGGTATACCCTTCGCGATTTATGGCTTCACGGGTATCCTTTGCCTTAATGACCTTTCGATTAAGAAAGAAAAGATCGGGGCCTTCCTTAGCAAGTTCAAGAAGCCAATCTCCGCGGTTTCCTTTGCCCTTATGGCCATTATCTCCTTCGCAGGGGCTCCAGATATGCCCGAGGTCTTTAAACGCGAAGAGGACCTCGTTCCATTTAGATTCAAGAAGATCATTATGGAGGAAGAGAACCCCACTATCCTCAATTATGGCTTCCTCGATATGGGTCTATATTACATTTGCCAGGTCCCCCCAACCTGCAAATACTTCACCGGGCTCAATTCCGTTGATCCCAAAATCGAGGAAGGACAACAGAATTCCATCGATAACGGATTGACGACATTCGTCGTATCCGTGAATAAAGAACCGATGAATATCTATAACCATTATGAATTGGTCTCCACCGAGCAATATAAAATCCGCCTTGTCGATGATACCTATTATCTATATAGATTGAAGGGTCTCCATTAATAAAAGGCAAGAGAAAACGGCCGTGCCGCTTCTAAGGAAGAAGGGTTAACGGCCGTTTTTGGTTTTGGCTTAGATTATTTAGCGGCGCAAACGAGGGCGAGGTGGCCAACGTTAACGGCGGTGCCAAGAGAGGTGATGTCGATGGCGTGCTTTCCTTTGTTGAGGGAAACGGAAGCAATCTCGACTGGGATCCAGAAGTCTCCGCCAAGGCCAAGTTCGGCTGGGGCGAAGGAAGCGGCTGGCATATTGACGACTTTGCCATCGATTTCAAGTTTGAGGGCGTTTTGCAAGGAAGCTTCGCCATCAGCGGAATTGATGTAGGCAATAACCTTATAGAAGGCGCCTTCATCCACATCGGCCGCGAAGCTAACGCCTTGGTCAGCGGCGGCAAGGGCAATGTATTCTGGCGCGCTGCGGAAGGCATTGGAGGTTTGCTTTGTCGCTCCGCCAATTGTATCAGCGTCATCAAGGTCGAAGACTTTGACATCACCGGTATTGACGGTCTTTTCATTGCCTTCGGTAGCCATTCTGATAACGGTGTCGAGGTTATCGGCTGGAACGCCGATGGAGAGAAGGAAGTTATAGAACTTATCGGCAAGGGTCGCGCCAGGATAAGCCTTGATTTCCTCAACATAACCCTTGATAGAGTCTCTGTTGCCGTTATCGATGATACGAGTATCACCGATGTTGCCGAAGTTGGAGAAGAGATAATCGAGGTAGATTTCTTCTTCGGAGAGACCGACCAAGCCGTTGATCAAGACGGCGATGGCGCCGGTACGGTCGGTACCGATACGGCAATGGAAGAAGACTGGGTAGTTGGATTCATCGCCAAGGACGTTGAAGATCTTGCGGATTGGCTCGACGTTGCGGAAGAGGACGCTTCTGCCACCATCATAAGCCATCGGACCAAAGTTATATTTGATGGAACTATCAAGTTCGGAAGCGGTGCTGCTGCCGCCTTCGCCGCCGGTGCCGTTGGCGCCGCCGCGGAGATCGATTTCGGCTTTGACGCCGAGGATCTTGGTCATTTCATATTTACCGGTCGCGGTAACGTTGCAGCCAGACTGCCTATCGACGCAGGCGCTGGTACGATAGATGACACCCTGCTTGAAGGTGGAGCCGTTTTCAAGGGCTTTGCCACCGAGGTCACGGCAGTTGGTCATACCATCGATGTGGACGTTGCGAATTGGAGCATTGGCAATCGTGACGGTTCCGACAGAGGAATACTCAGGATCGTTTTCCGGATAGACCGCTTTGACACGGTAGTTATAGGTCGCGCCAAGTTCGAAGTTATAGAGGTCGGCCTCTTTAACCTTGCTGGTATAGACGAAGGTCTCGGCTTCTGGGAATTCCGCGTTCTTGGAGACTTCGACATTATAGACGCAGCCTTCATATTTTGGAGCGTGCTTCCAGGTGATATGGACTGGCTTTGGAGCGGAGGCATTGGAGCTTCCATCAGCGATAGCGGTGATTTCGTCTCTGGTCATCGCGGCAT
>CAMVEL010000029.1 GCA_947166565.1 uncultured Erysipelotrichaceae bacterium | reverse complement strand
GAAACTTTTACTATAAGTAAAAGTCATAGTGTCAAAAAAACGTGAAAGTCAATTTATAAGTTGACTATTGTCACTTTTTGTAATTCCGTTAAAATATACGTTGAAGTTTCTTTTGAGTTCCATAAATCGAAAGTTACTTCAGGAAAGGTGTAGAATAGATGAAGGGAACAGTAAAAATGTTCGACAAAGAGAAAGGTTTTGGCTTCATCCGCGCTGAGGATGGCAAAGACTATTTCTTCCACTATTCCGCATTGGTGATGGACGATTACAAGACTGCCGAAAAAGGTGAAGCCGTTGAATTCGATGTCGCCGAATCGGAACGTGGTCCTCGGGCGTCCAACGTTAAGAAAGTTAGCGCTTAATTATTTGTCGTTTTGATCGGTGCGATTGCCTTTGTGGAACCCGATCTTTTTTATTCCACAACACTTTTTGCATTGCTTAATAAAGCAAAGTCTACTAAAAGCAATTCAAATGGAGTAATATACTCCAGCCAAAAGGAGGAATGAGTCAAAATGCCATTAAAAGCCGGTATTGTTGGACTGCCAAACGTCGGTAAATCAACCTTGTTCAACGCCATTACCAATTCCCATGTCGAGGCGGCCAATTACCCCTTCGCGACCATTAAGCCAAATACAGGCATCGTCTCGGTTCCGGACGAAAGACTCGATTTCCTTGATGAATTGTTCCACCCAGCCCGCAAGGTCAACGCGACCTTCGAATTCTATGATATCGCAGGCTTAGTCAAAGGCGCTTCCAAAGGCGAAGGCCTTGGCAACCAGTTTTTGGCGGCCATCAGGGAATCGGATGCGATCGTCGAGGTCGTCCGCTGCTTTGATTCCGCGGAGATCATCCATGTCGAATCAACCGTCGACCCGCAAAGGGACATTGAGACCATTGATCTTGAGTTAACTATGGCCGATCTTGATACGGTCACCAACAGGATGGCCAAACTCGGTATCAAAGCCCGTGTCGGCCACGATAAGGAAGCCGCTTATGAAATGGCGATCCTTGAGCCCATTTCCAAAACCTTAAGCGATGGTCTCCCCGCTAGATTATGCAAAGGCCTATCGGAAGAGCAAATCGCCTATGCCCGTAAGAATTTCTTCCTCCTAACCCTTAAACCAATCCTTTATGTCGCTAACGTCGGGGCCGATGATTACGCTAACCTCGATGGATGCGAATATTACAAAACGGTTAAACGCATTGCGGAAAGCCAAGGAGCGCAGTGCATTCCTGTGTCTTGCGAGATCGAATACGAGATCTCCCAAATCGAGGATAAAAACGACCGCAAGGAATTTCTTGAATCGATGGGCGCAACCGAATCGGGTCTCGATAAATTGACCAAAGCCTGCTATAGATTGCTTAACCTCTCGACTTTCTTCACCTGCGGAAGCGATGAATGCCGCGCTTGGACATTCACCAACGGCATGACCGCCCCAGAATGCGCCGGGGTCATCCATACCGATTTCCAAAGGGGATTCATCAAAGCGGAAGTCTATGATTTTGAGTTATTGAAAGAGCTCGGAAGCGAAGCGGCCATTAAGGAAGCCGGCAAGCTCCGCATGGAAGGAAAGGAGTACCGGATGAAAGACGGCGACTGCGTCTTCTTCCGTTTCAACGTATGAGTTATAGAGTTGGTTTTGGCGAAGACATACATCGGTTTTCGGAAAATAGAAAGCTAATTCTAGGAACAGTCACGATCCCTTTTGATAAGGGACTTCTAGGCCATAGCGATGCCGACGTCGTCCTTCACGCTCTCTCCGATGCGATCCTCTCTTCTATGGGCGAAGCCGATATTGGGGCGTTCTTCCCCAATAACGATCCGAAGATCGAGGGAATAGATTCCCGCGAGATCCTCCGCTTTGCTTATGGTAAGGCCAAGGAAAGAGGATATTCGTTGGAAAACGCCTCCATCTCTATCGTGGCCGAGGCCCCAAAGCTCAGGCCTTATATCGATAAGATGAAAGAAGGTATTGCGGAAACCCTCGGGGTTGAAAAAGAAAGAATCGGAATCCTAGCCGGGACCAACGAAGGCCTAGGGGATATCGGAAAAGGATTAGCCATTAAGGCTAGTGCCATCGTAAGTATGAAAAAGGAGTTATGAGAATGGGTAATGAGGAATTGCTTAAGGGCCTAATCGGAAAGGCTTTTGCCACAATTGGAATTGAGGTCGATCAAAATACCATCGTCATCGAGCGTAGCAAAGATCCCGTCCATGGCGATTATGCGACCAACGCCGCGATGAAGAATTCCCGTTTGGCTGGTATGTCTCCGCGCGCTTTGGCGGAGAAGCTTTTGCCTCTTCTTGCCGATGAGCAAGTGGAGAAAGTTGAAATTGCCGGCCCTGGATTCCTTAACTTCTTCATGAAGCAAGAATCCCTCACCTCCATCATCGAAACGGTCATTAACGCGGGCGAAAACTATGGCAGGGGTGCCTCGAAAGGCAAGAAGGTCAATGTCGAATTCGTTTCGGCCAACCCAACCGGAGACCTCCATTTGGGCCATACGAGAATCGCCGCTGTCGGTGATTCGATTGCCGCCTTGTTGGATTTCGCCGGTTATGACGTTACCCGTGAATTCTACGTCAACGACTGCGGAAACCAGATTGAGCATTTGGGCCATTCCCTCTCCGCCCGTTACAAAGAACTATTCGGTCTCCCCTTGGAACTTAGTGACGACGATTACCACGGCGAAGACCTCATCGCGATTGCCAAATCCATCAAAGACCAATTCGGAGATAAATACCTCGCCGATAACAAGGAATCCCACGATTTCTTTATCCGTTATGGCGTCGATGCCGAGCTCGCCAAACTCCGCAAGGACCTCGCGGACTTTGGGGTTAAGTTCGATGTCTTCACCTATGAATCCGACATCAGGAAAGACGGGAACATCGAAAAGACCCTCGAATTCCTCAAGAAGGACATCTATGAAAAAGATGGGGCCAAATATCTTGCGACCTCCCGTTATGCGGATGATAAGGACCGCCCAATCGTCAAAAGCGATGGCCTTTACACCTATTTCACCCCGGATATCTGCTACCATTACAACAAATTGGATCGCGGATTCGACCTCCTCATCGATGTCTTAGGCGCCGATCACCACGGCTATATCGGAAGACTTAAGAGCATTCTGATGATGAAAGGTTATTCCCCTGACGCCCTTGACGTCGAACTGGTTCAGGTGGTCCGTGTCTATCGCGATGGCGCGGAAGTCAAAATGAGCAAACGCACCGGCAAAGCGATTGCCCATCGCGACTTGGTCGCCGATGTTGGCAAAGACGCGGTTAGGTATTTCTTCGTTGAACGTTCCCCATCGAGCCATCTTGATTTCAACTACAATTTGGCTCTCGAACGTTCCTCTTCCAACCCTGTCTATTACGCCCAATACGCTCACGCTAGGTGCGCCTCCTTGCTTAGCCTAGGAAGCGATATCCCGCTTGACCTAAAAGGCGAAAGACTTGGAGAAGAAGCGGAGAATTCATTGCTTAAGCATATCGCTTCCTTCCCAGGGGCCATAGAAAGCGCGGCAAAGGAAAGGGCCCCATATAAAATCGCGGGTTACATCCATACCCTTGCGGAACGAATCCACGAGTTCTATGCTTCCTCGAGGATCATCGACCGTAACGATATCCCATTGACATCCTCGCGCTTAGCGCTTATAAAAGCAGCCGAAATCACAATGGCCAACGCCTTGCGTATTCTCGGCGTCTCCGCTCCAGAAAAGATGTAGAATATAGCGGAACGAAATAGACCAAGAAAGGAAATAAAACAATGAGCGACAGAAAAGATTTGAAAGGCAGCATGATCGAACAGGCCTACAAAACCCTTGAGAACTGCGGGATGGCGATGAAATTCCCCGATCTTTGGAACGCGGTCAAGACCGAGTTGGAAATCCCGGCCGAAGAGGAAATGGATCGCATCGGGCATTTCTATACCGATCTCTCCCTAGCTTCCGGAACCTTCATCCGTCTTGACGGAAACATCTGGGACCTACGTTCCCGCCACGCCTTCAAACCGGACCTCACCGACGCTGAAGTCTATAACGACATGGAAGCCGAAACCGATGACGACGCCATCGAGCTTAAGGAAGAAAGCGAATACAACGCTTCCGTCCGCGGCGGTCTTGTCGATGGCGGTGTCTCCGATACAGGCGCGACCGATGGCGAAGGCCTCGATGATGCCGGAAACGTTGGCATTAACGACTACATCGGTGGTCGCGATGGCAACATCGGCGAAGATTATTAATCTTAACCAAAACCCTATAACCCATCCTTTGCGATGGGTTTTCTAAACCCTTATGTTAGAAAAAGAACTAGAAATAGCAATCAAAGCGGCAACCCTGGCCTCAAAAAGGATCATGGAAATCTACCTCGGCGGTTTTCATGTTGAGACAAAACCAGACGATAGCCCCGTTACCGAAGCGGATAAAGCCTCTGAAAAGATTATCCTTTCCTTACTCAAAGAGCATTTTCCCCAAGACGCGATTCTCTCCGAGGAAAGCGATGACGATTTGTCTAGGTTATCCAATCCGCGCGTTTGGATTATCGACCCTCTTGACGGAACGAAGGACTTCGTCAAAAAAGACGGGGAATTCGCGGTTAACATCGCTTTATCCGTTAATAACGAAATAGTCCTAGGGCTAATTGCCGCTCCAAATGAAGATAAGATCTATTACGCGGTTAAAGGAGAAGGGGCTTTTCTTCTTGATAAGGGCAGCCTCCAAAAGATAACGGTTTCTTATAGGGGCAAAGGCGAAGCTATCCTTCTTTCCTCGGAATCAAAAACCAATCAAAACGAGGTCAATGCCTTTTATTCAAAGAATAAAGAATGGTTTGCTTCTTCCCCAAAGGCCTTAGGATCAAGTTTGAAGATGGCAAGAATCGCGGAAGGGAAGGCGGATTTCTTCTTTAGGACCAACGCGGTTACCAAGGAATGGGATGTCGCCCCGGCCTCTATTATCCTCAAAGAAGCTGGAGGATTTTTCCTTGAAGGAAAAACGAAAAGGGAATTCGTTTACAACCGAAAAGACGTCATCAATCATCACGGATACATCGTTTCCAACAAGAAATTGCTCCCTTTGGTTGGACTTATCGAAATCAAAAACGACTAACGTTTCGCCTTAAATATGGAGAAACGGTATACTTTTTCGGATGTTTTTGGCATTTTTTGAAAAGTTAAAAAATAATGGTTATAAATATAACTAGGGTTTATAATTCCTTACGGAAAGGAAGGTACAAATCTAATGAAGTGGTTCAATAGCCAGTCCCGCCTTATCCAAGTCATCCTTCTTCTCATCCCCTTCGTAAACTGGGTTGTTGAGATCTTCGTTCGCGTCACTGCCGTCGTCGAAAAGCCAACTACCGGCAACATCCTCGGCGTCATCCTCGCGATCATCATTCCTGTTTGGGGCTGGGTTGACTTGATCTGGGTCATTGTCTTCAATCATCTCTGCCTTGCTAACTAAGAGACTGAAATGGCAATTAAGGCTTCTGGGTTACAGGAGCCTTTTTTCTTGCCTTACACACTCTCTTAATTAGAATTAAAGCGATGGAAAAGAAAGAACTTTATTCGGAGTTGCTCCTCTCTCTTAAGAGCTTGATAGAAGAAGCGCCAAACGAGATAAGCGTTTTCTCTAACGCTTCAGCCCTTCTCTTCATGTCGCTTGATGATTTGAATTGGGCGGGTTTCTATTTTCTTGATGAAAAAGAAGAAGAGCTGTTCCTTGGTCCTTTCCAAGGAAAGGTCGCCTGCCAAACCATCATGGTCGGCCGCGGCGTTTGCGGAACCTCCGTTAAGGAAGAAAGAACGTTAAGGGTCGATGACGTTCATAAATTCAAAGGCCATATCGCCTGCGATGCCGCGAGTCGTTCCGAAATCGTCATTCCAATTAGAAAAAACGGAATGATTATCGGTGTTCTCGATATCGATTCTCCTTTGCTAAACCGCTTTGATGAAGATGATCAAGAAGGCCTTGAATCCTTCGTAAAGGAAATTGAGAAGAGGTTAACTCTTCCTTTTACTTGTAAAAGCACATTGTTTGACTAAAATATTCCCCGAAAGGAGTAAGAAAACACAATGGAAGAATTTCTAAAGGCCATGGATGGGCTTCCAAAGATTGTTAAGGTTCTCCTCGCGATTTTCCTAGGAATCATCTACACGATTTACATGGTTATCCGCGATATTCTTAACAAGGAAAATGTTCTTGTTGTCGTCCTTGATATTATCTTTGGTACCTTCCTCGGATTCATCAACTGGATTCTTAACATCGTCTTCATCCTTAAAGACGATACACCGGTTAACTACGCGACCTTGTTCAATATCGCGAAGCCCGATGTTGTTGATGTCACTCCAAGTGCGGAAGAACCCAAGGCCGACCCCGCTTCAGAAGCTGAGCCCAAAGCCGACGATTCCGACAAGTAATTTCGATTCAAAAAAAGCAACCGATCAATCGTTGGTTGCTTTTTTTGTTTACTCTTCTTTGGATTTTTCAGGTTTTTTCTTTGAGGTCTTCTTGGAGGTTTTCTTCGAACCCTTTTCCTTACGTTCGTTTTCTTTCCTCTCAGCCTCTAGTTTCATTTCCCTAGCGATGTCCTTTAGGCTCATGCCTTCAAGCTCTTCGTAGGTGAGTTTTCTACGGCTAGCCTCCCTAACCTTCTCAACACGGTGAGGAAGGGAAGATGCGGGGGACATGACGACGTTATCCTTTCTTTCCCTGAGCTCAATCTGCTTGTAGGGGATAACGATGTGGTTACGCTTGAATTCATCGAAGACGTGTTCCATTACGTAATAATAGACGTCCCAATAATCCTCTTTGTCGCACCAACAAGTGGCGAAGAAGGAGATGGATGATTCGTTTAATTCCTTCAAACGGCAGGAGGGCATTGGGTCAAGGTAAATCTTGCCGTTGCTCTTCATGACGTCGGTGACGACCTTGGCAACCAAAGCCGTATCGGATTCATAGGCCACCCCGAAATTGAAGCTGACCCTACGAAGGGGGAAGGCGCCCAAATTGGTAACGGGCGACCCCGTCATCGTGCTATTTGGCAAGGTGACGAGTTTGCTATCAGGGGTTTTGAGGGAAGTGAAAAGGAAATTGATGTCGATGATGGAACCTTCGACTCCCGCGACGATGATATAGTCGCCGGTTTTGTATTTCTTGCTGCCAACAAGGATCAATCCGCTCGCGACGTTAGAGAGGAATTCCTTCAAAGCGACGCCTATAGCAAGGATTGCCGCGGATAAGGAAGTGGTGATTCCGGAAATCGGCACGCCGATGATGGCCAAAAGGATCAATACCAGTGTTAGGAAAAGGAAGAAACGAATTATCGCGAGGATGAATTTTGAGGCGACTTCGTCCACCTTCCTATATCTGAAGATGCGGCGGAGGCTTCCCATAATGATCCAAATAAGGATCCAACCGATAATCAAAATCGAAAAGAACTTAACAATGTTCCAAACATTGTCTTGGAAGAAACTAACGACTTTATTCCAGAATTCTTCCCAGTTCATCCTTAATTACCTTCGCTAGCCTCCATCACGGCCTTGATCGCGGCTTCTTGTTTTCTTTTGAGGTAGGCATCATATAAATCGGGTGGGATATTATCCATTCTGACCCCAAGGACTCCAGGGACCTCTTCCATGAGGATGACCTCAACGCCAGTTGAAATATCATCGGAGGCCATGACGCAGCCTTGGCAGGCTCCGACCATCGATACATAAACGATCCCATCGCGGAAACCGATGAGCTCAATATCCCCGCCATCCCTACGAAGGAATGGACGTATTTTGTCGATTGTCGCCTCGACTAGGCGAATTGTTTCTTCGTTATCCATAAAAGAGTTGCCCTTAAAGGCAAGGCATATTGTAGGAGTCTAACGACGATGAATCAATAAATTTGATTCCTAAAAGAATCATAGACCGATAATCTCAGGGTGTTTATCCAGGATTTCGACCGCCAATTCCAAAAAGGGGAGCTCGCGTTGTTTGACCAATCCCTCAAACCCGCCTTCGTGTTGGTTCCTTAATAATTCAAGAGCCTCATGCCTATCGAAGAAGGGGGTTTCCTTGATTAGGAAATCGCCTGCCGAAACGAAGTGCTTCCTTGTTTCTCCATTTATCCTTGCTAGGAAAATCGAATGATGGTTATAGCGTTTTGAAAGGTTGTAGGCGTCAAGGACCTCTCCCAGATAGCAAATCTCCTCGATGGAATAGCCCATCTCCTCATCGACTTCCCTTTGCAACGCTTCAAAAGGGGTTTCTTCGTTTTCCGCGCCTCCGCCTGGAAGCTCGTAATAGATGGAATCCCCATATTTATCGTTACGACGAACATGATGAAGGGCTATCTCGCCTTTATCGTTGATGATGATCCCGCGAGAGCATTCACGGGGAACGGGGGCCATTTCCCCTTTTGGGTAATATGGGTCCTCAAGGACGAGATTCAATGGATTATCGCATAATGGGTCGCTCATTTTATGGCCTTCTTCCCTTTGTTCCATTCGTAATTGAACTGCGAAAGGATGGCTTTAAGCATTTTGGTAGCCTGTCCGTTTTCCTTTGTTTCGGCGTTGATGAAGATCATATCCGAATCATCGCCTTTAAAAGGACTTCCCCCGCTTTTTTGGTATTTTTCCCCGTAAGCGGATTCGATATTGATCAACCCGACTTTTGGATTCCATTCCGCGTCGCAGAATATACAGCCCTTAAGGATTGGGTGGTGTTCGTAGAACCTTATCTCCATGTCTAAGCCTGGATCGTTCTTGCGGTAGTAGTCGATAAGGTCGCGGATACCTTCGGATTTGTTCCTTGGCCTTTTGACTTCCGGCCTAGCGTTATCGATTTTTTCTTCCATTTCCTCAATATCGGGGTCACGGAGAAGGATCCTTATGGATTTATGCTTATATTTTTTGGAAACGATGTCGTTATACCTAATCGACCCTCCGAAGAGGTCTTTCTTGAATACCGAACCGCCGTATCCGAAATAAGCCATGTTCTGGTATTTGTTCTCATCGCGGAGAAGCTGACGGAACATATCGTCGTAATCATCGCTTTTGAAATAGGAAATCGTCTCCACGGGGGCGATTATTTTGGGGCTAAGCTCCTTTCTGAGGTTCTTGTCTAGCCACATATCCATCTCGGCTTCGGAAGCGACTTTCTCGGAGTCGAGCTCGACGCGGTTCTTGTAGCCCCAGAACTTCATGATGGTTTCCTTATCGCGGAAATAACGGGGGCCGTTTATCGCCAAAATCGCATCGGCGATCGTGGATATTTCCGATTCATCAGGTACATAGTTATCGATATAGACAGGAACGATTTTGATTTCATCGTATCTTCTATCGATGGCCGCGAGCTCCTTCGCGGTGACGCAGTTCTCGTTGAATTGGCCGTCTTTGAAGAAATCGTAGGTGAAGCCCCTAACGAAAACGATGATGACGTTTTTCGCGGAGCCTAAAAGGAGAGGGATATCGGAAACGTAGTTGCCGGCCCCTTGTTTTTGGGAGTACCAAACCCTTTCGTAATCCCATTCCTTCTCTCTTTCCATGGCCGCCAAAATGGCCGCGCCCACCCATTTGCCGCTGCTGCGATAGCAAATGAACGTCTCGATTTCCTTATTCTTCCAGTCAACTTCGCCTATCATGTTGGTTCCTCGATAAATAATAATATCCTCTGGGCCCATCTTTTTGAAGACTATGGGTTTTTCTTCCTGATTCCCTTTTCTTTAAATAAGAAAACCTATAAACTTAATAACACACAAAAAAGCCGTTCGGAAGGAAGGTAAGCAATAATGGAAGAAGTCAAAGGTTTGTCGTTCCCGATTCTTTCTGGGGAGATAATGGAGGAATTCCAAAACCAAAGGAATATCGTCATAGCCGAAGCGATTTCGGATGACCTTGCCCTCAAAGTCATGCTGTTGCTCCGCCATATGGACCAGCAGTCCAATGACCCCATCTATCTTTATATCAATTCCGGCGGCGGTTCCGTCACGGCCGGTTTGACGATTGTCGATAACATGGCCCTCGTGAAATCGCCTATTTACACCGTTTGCTATGGCATCGCCGCCTCAATGGCCGCGGTCATCTTCGCTTCCGGCGAAAAAGGTCATCGTTATATGACCGCCCATAGCGAGCTTATGATTCACCAACCTTGGAGCAACGCTTCCATCTCCGGGCTAAAGGAAACCGATCTCGTCGGCATTGCCGAAGAGATGAGCAACACCAGACGTAAACTAGAGACCATCCTTTCCGACGCTTCCGGCAAGAGTCTTGAAGAAATCCATATCGCTTGCGAAAAGGATAATTACCTCGATCCCGAAGAAGCCATTGCGATGGGTTTGGCCGATAAGGTCATCCAAAGCGGCAAAACCGGCAAAGTCGAAGGATAAAGCATGCGATATTACCACCTCAATCCAGCCGATATCGACGCAGGCGACGCCTATTTTGAGGCGGACCGCGCAGACGCTACCATCAACGAACTCAATTTTGTTGAAGAAACGCGTTTTTATGATTTAAGTGCAGCCAAAGACCGCGACATTTTCATAATCGGCGAGGCTGAGGAAGCCCTCCCCTTCCTTTTATCTTTAGCCAAGATAGATAATGAAGGGCTTCTCGATGCCGAATACATTCCTTTATGCGAGGAAGGCAACGATGAAGATTATCCTCTTGAGGAATTCGGCAGGCTATTGAGAATCAGTAAAAAAAGCGAAGCTATTGTCTTCATCCCTTCCCCTCAGACCGAAGAAGGCAAAGAAGCGAGGGATATGATTCTCGGAAATCTCCCAAGGATTAGAAAGACCGCGAACGTCTATATCTATGTCGTGGAGGAGCAACCGAATTATTCAAACGATGTGCAAATCGTTAATAAAGTTGGAATCAAATACCATTTCTTCCGTAGGTCCGCGGTCCAATTCACCGTATCAGCCTTAATCAAGGACTGTTTTGAAAGAGGATATAATGGGGAGACCTTCCACATTTGCGGGGCCAACGAGGACTTCGTCGACGTGATGAAGGGGGTCGCTTCCTCCATGAAGGGTTTCGATAAGCCGATGGACCTCTTCGTCTACGAGGACAATTTCTTTGCTTATAACATCAATCGCTATTACGAAGCTTTAGCGGGAAACGACTACATGTCCTCGTTAATTCGCATGCATGTCGGCGATTGTGATGATATTAGACCAGACCACGTCGTCGTTTATTTAGCGGATGAGAACAACCGCTTATGGGACTTCCTAAACGAAATCAGGTATATCGATGAGGTGAGAAGGCTCTATATCCTCCTTCCTCGTCCAACCTCCTATGCCTATATGGAGGAATCGCTTTCCAAGGAACTGGGCTTCCCAGTCACCGTAATCGGCCTCCAAAGCCCCTTCGCGGATTCCCTTTTCCTCTCCCCAAAGGATTCCATGATGGAGAAGGCCGCCTATTATCTAGGGACCTGGGATAAGACGATCCAAGATATCGCAATTCCTATGGGCGGGCATGAATCGCCGATCCCCCATATCGGTTTCTCCGACGATTTCCATTATCTAGCCCCATCTAGGTCACCATTGCTCTACAAGAAGGTTTTGGATTCCTCCCCAATAGAGGATATTTCCTCCGCTTTATTCGCTAAAACAGATAGCCCATTGGTCCGCGCGGCCTTATCCAATAAATCCCACGTAGATGGTAACCTTGTTTATCGGGAAATCAGGGAATGCTACACGAAGGATTGCTTGATGAAGAGGTTCGCCTCCTTCGAACATGATTGTTGGGCTTTAAGGAATTTCTTCTACAATTTCGAAAACTGGGAGAAGAAAAGCGACCTCCTCGTTCCTTTCGATCAACTTGTGAAATCCTTCGCGCCCAAAGACATCAACGCCTACGATAAAATCGGTGAGAAAGACATGGTCTTCTCCGATTTCTGTATGGGGCTAGCCTTCCTCTTCGATTGCGGCCTTCTAGACGATATCAAGAAGACGAATTATCAAGAGGTTTTCGATAAGGTCGACGAATCAAGGGAAATCAACGTTAGGGAAGTCGCCCAGGAATATAGCCTCTCCACGAACGAATTCTCCGCCTTCGTCTTTGAGGCAAATAGAAGGGGCCTGCATTTGGTTTTCGATAAAAAAGAGGAAATCCAAGTTCCTTCTTCCTTATGGAGAAACAAAATGGAGGTCAATCCATTTGCCCAAAGTTTTCTTATCTTAGGCGAAGAGAACGAGACGATAAAGGGTATCGGAATCAACGATATTCTAAGAATCGACGGGGAAAAGGATATGGGCTTCTTGGTTTTGGAGGCTTCCTCTTTCCATTCCCCAAACGAACTACTGAACGCCTTGAATATGGAATATATGGATAATGGAGAAGGATTCAAAGCGAAGACCTTCCGTTTCCAGTGGGCGAATGTTTCCTATAGATCGGGGTTAAGGCTATGCCGCGTCTTGCCCTTCGTCGATAAAGAATTATATAAGCTTGAAAACCTCCAAAAGGTGAGGATGGCCTTATATAGCTATGACATTTCAGAAAAAGCGGAATTTCCATATTTGAGGATGGAGGCTTGGAACCTCCTCGGCCTTGATAAGGCCTTCCTTAGCCTTTCGGTTAAAGAACAGCTCGAACTCCTCGATCCTCGAGGTGAGGCCGTCGCCCTTCTCGAAATGGTTTCCCTAAATAAAGAAATCGGGGAAAAAGGCGTTGACGTCACCAAAGAACTCATGGATGAAGTCGCGACCCTTTTGGATTCCGGGGATAGATCTTCGAAGCTTGAAGAATCTTCCTTCCTTGGCTCTTGTTTAAGCGAAGAGGAACCCCGTTATATCAAATTGGGGAAAGAATATCCGAATATTATCCTCTCTTCTTTATTCACAGGAATCCTTTTGACCAATGAGAAGAATCTTATCAATCTTCTCGATGGCTCATTGTCATTTGATGAAAAATCGTTCATCGAAAACGGGCGTTTCATCCATTCCGATAACGGAATAAACGGGATGGAGGCATTTAAGCAGGCCTTCGCTTCCTTCGATAAGGATAAAGAAGGTTTGCTTTCCCTAACCGCGGTTTACCCTTTCTCCAACGTCGCGAATCGCTTCATCGCCCATAAGTTCAAGGAAGCGGGATTGCTTAAGGAAGAAAACCTCGGTATCTCCAAATTGCCCGTCTCAAACGATGTCTATGATTCGTTTAAAAACGGAACCGCGCTTGATGGCACTCTCCTTTCTTCCTATTTCTCGACCTTACTCCATTATTTGCTTTGCCGCGAATATAAGGATTTGGGCGAAGAAGTAGAGGAAAGGCAGATTTATGAATTAGTCAGCAAGATCGAAAGCGCCTATCTCCAAGTTGAGGAGACCGCCCCGTACCGCTTGAACGATTTCCCTTCCTGCATGGGTGCCTATTATTATCGGTTTACGGATATCCTCCTTCCTCTGACTGGCTTCGAAAAGTCGCTTTTCTTCGCTTCGCTTAGGGGCGAATTCGAGGCGTTTAGGCTTGGGTCCATAGAAGAACATAACGCCATTAGCGCTTTAGGGGATTTCGCCTTTGCGATGACCCCGTATCAATGGAATCAGCTCGCCATGGCCGCGAAAAAGACGTTTGACCGCGAAACCCCCATAAACGCGAGAAGGATTGAGCCATCATATAGGAATCCAGATTACCCTCTTTTCTATAAAGCCTGGGCAAATCGAGGCGAAATCGACCCAAGCGACCTTATCAATTCGTTTGCCTTGACCCATCGCGATAACGAGAGGTTTGCCTATCAGTTTGGGAAGAAAAAAGTCGGTTTCCTCATAGTAGGAAAGATGTACGGTTATGGCCGAACATATACGGTTGCAACCCCAAATGAGGATTCAAAAGATTTCTTTGTTGGTGATTTGTTTTTCTTCTATCAGGATGTCCGTTGCAAAGGCAAATACATCCTTGAGGAATCGCCAACGAGGATTAACCAGTTATTAGAGAATATCCATATACGGGAGGATGACGATGATTGAACGAAAATTCGAAAACAAGCTCCTAGCCTTAGCGAAGGAGCCGGGGTTTGAAAGCCTTCAAGACCTCGCGACGACTTTGGAGAGGATTGGGGAAAAGAAGCTCGCTTCCGGCGGTTCTTTGGTTTTGCCTAACCTCTTCCTTTCCACTAACGAAGGCTATGACTTCGAAACGATCCTTTTATCTCTTGAGGAACTTCTTGACCATTACGGATTGATGAAATTCTCAGGACCGGTGAGGCATTATGAGCTTAGCCTTGATTATTCGATGCCAAATGCCCCCGATTTCCCGGCCTTCACCGCTCTTTACGACGCGGTCGAGAAATACCTTGCGAGATTCAATCACGCCTATAGTGGGATCCTCGTCATCGATATCACCGATTGGGTGGTGCGCTCAGCGACGAGCGAGAAGAAATTCCTCGATTTCCTCCATTATATGTCGGAGGTCGATGAAAGGACCCTTGCGATCTATGTCGATATGAGCGGGTCCCCGTCTAAGGCCGATATGGCTTACCGCCTTCTTATCACCAAGACGAGGCTAGAGAAACTCCGCCTTGTCCTCGAAGACCCCAAGGTCGCTTTGAATGTCCTTGAGAAGGAACTTTCCTCCTTCGGCTTCTCTTTGGATAAAGAGGCCAAACAAGCGATTATCCCAACACTTAAGGCCATTTTGAACACCAAAGGCCACGAAGGTCCTTGGACCATGCATCAACTTGCCGAGGACATCGTCTATAACGCCTATAAGAACGAGGGCGAACTCAAGACCGTCGTTACCAAGGAAGCCCTTAAGCCATTCCTCGAAGGAGGCAAATGGCTCCTAGATTTCGTCGATAAGAAACGTTACTACATGGGACTCGTGGGGGAATAGATATGAGCAAGAGCTATAGATTCAGAAAATATACGGGCGATAGGAGCTTCCTCAACCGTTTCGCCTCCGAAGAGGAAATCAAATCGATCCTCAACCGCGTCGATCTCACCAAGGATATCGAGCTTAACCATGGCGGCGCAGCCTTCATCTCCGATACCAAGGAAGCCTATGTCGATGATGGCGATTACCATACCCTCATCCTAGGCTCGACCGGTTCGATGAAGACAAGGCTATTCATTATGCCGACCGTCTTTACCCTTGGATTAGCGGGCGAGAACATGGTCATCACCGATCCTAAAGGCGAGATTTACGATGCCTCCAGTTCCTTCCTCAAGAGCAAAGGATATGGGGTCAAGGTCCTCAATCTTCGTGACATGTCCCGTTCGGATTCCTGGAATCCCCTCGATGAATGTTTCCGTCTTTATCAGGAAGGGAACACGGAGGAATCCTTAAAACGGGCCATGGATTTCGTCGCTTCCTTGATGGATCCCCATATGAAGACCACGAACGATATCTTCTGGCCGGCCGCGGCGAAACAATTCATCGAAGGCTGTGTCGAAACGGTAATTCGCGGCTCCAAAAAGGTCGAGGAATGCAACATGGCTAGCGTCCTTTCCTTCGTTTCCTTCACTAGAGGAGGAGGCGGAACCAGCAGCGATTCCGTCCTGAGGGATTTCGTGACCAAACTCCCTCCAAGCAATTCCATCCGTCAGCATATGGAGACCACCGTTTGCAACGCCCCCAACACCATGAGCGGCATCCTCGGTTTGGTCTCTAGCGGACTCCAACCATTCGTTTCCTCTAAGTCTTTGCAAAAGATTTCCGCGCGTAGCACCATCGATATCCATGCCTTCAAAGACCCCAAGAAGAAAGTCGCGGTCTTCGTTTTGGTTCCCGATGAATCGACAACCTTCCATTTCTTCATCGCTTCCTTTATCAAACAGCTTTATTCCGCGGCCATCGAAGACGCCTTCAAGTGTGGCGGCGCCCTTCCGAGAAGGCTCAATTTCCTCCTCGATGAATTCGCGAACATCCCGCGCATTTCCGATATGGCCTCGATGATTACCGCGGGTAGAAGCCGCAACATCCGTTTCTATCTCGTCGTCCAAAGCGATAACCAGCTCAAGATCAATTACGGGAGCGAGGCCGAAACCATCAAGACCAACTGCCTTAACTGGGTTTACCTTGCAAGTAAGGAAAACGATCTTATTCAGCAGGTTCAGACTATGGTTGGTACCTATACGAAGATTCCTGGGAGCGAACCCCTTATTTCCTTCTTTGAACTCACTAACCTCAAGAAGGCTCGGGGCGAAGAAGGAGGGGCCGAAGCCCTAATCCTCATCTCCCGTTCGAAGCCTTACATGACTTTCCTTCCCGATATCTCCCGTTATGAGCAATTCGTGGGCGGAGAGCCCCTTGAGCTTCCGACAACCTCAGGGAAGATCGTCTATTTCAATGTCGTGAAGAACGTCGCCAATATGCCTTATCCTCAGCTTATCCAGACCTATGGCGATGGAAGTAGCGTGAATGAGGAACAAACGACCAAACGCAGCCGCTACGATGGGTTGTTCTAATGGCTAGAAAAAGAAAGCCCGCGAAGCTAAATAAGTTCCAACTTAAGGTCTTGTCCTTGCTTTTCGAATTGAAGGAGCAGGGCGTTTGCCCCTGCAATTCCGGCATCAGGAAACTTCTTCTTGGAAGCGAGGAATATATGGAATTTTCCGAATTCAAAATGTTTGGCTGCTATTCCGCGGTTAGCCGTAAAGCGGTCTCCGGGGCTTTGACCGCCTTGGAAAATAGGGAATACATTACATCGTTTTTCCATGAAAGATACAACGAGAGGTTCTTCTTAATCGAAGAGGCAGGCTATCCCGAAGCGGAGAAATTCCTTTCTTCTTTCGACAAGATGAAGAAGCGTCCCCACCTAAAAAGGATCAAGGCCGAAATCATCCCCATCCCCTAGGGCGTTTCCTTTTAGAGGAAAATGCCCTCTTTTTATTGTAAAATCTATTCCGCAAAGAAGGAGGTCATCTTATGGCTAATTCGTTTGAAGGTCTAATCCCATTCCTTAAGAAAGAGAGAAGGCTCAATCATTTAATCTCAATCCTCAATTACGACGTTCAGACCGTTTGCCCCAAAAACGGCATCGAGGAGGAGAGCAATCTCATCAGTTTCTATGCTTCCGAAGCGGCTTCCATCAAGAAAGACCCCGAATTCCTTGAAGCTTTGGCAAAAGCCAAGATCGATTCTTCCCTTAATGAGCGTCAAAAAGCGGTCGTCCATAACCTTTCCCTTGAAGCGGATTTCATGGCCAAGGTCGATATGGAAGAATATTCCAAATGGAACGAAGCCCTCCAAAAAAGCAACGAGATCTGGCGTTTGGCCAAAGAGCATGATGATTTCGCTTCCTATCTTCCATATTGGGAAAAGGCGATTGAGGCCGCGAGGCAAATCGCGGATAGGAGGAAACCTAATCCAGGTTGCTCCACTTACGATAGCTGCCTAAACATGTACGAAGAAGGGAATGACGCGAAAACCCTCGATGCGATTTTCGCTAACCTTAAGGACTATTTGATCTCTAGGCTTCCGGAAGTCATGGAAAAGCAGAAGGATAAGGTTAAGGGAAAGGTCCCTTATATCAACGCGGATAAGCAACGCCATTTCGCAAGGGATTTGCTTGACCTTATAGGCTTTGATCTTGATAGCGGGGCCTTAAGCGAATCGATGCACCCCTTCACCGATTATTTCTCTCCGTCCGATTCCCGTATCACCACCGAAATCGATGAAAACGATTATCGTGGCAACCTCTTCTCGGTCATCCATGAAGGAGGCCACGCGATCGAATTCCAAAACCTTGGCAAACCCCAACACGAAGATTATTCGGCGATGCTTTGCTCCGCGGCGATATGCGAGACCCATTCTAGGTTTTACGAGAATATCCTCGGTAGAAGCGATGCCTTCGCCTATCCTCTCCAGAAGCTTTGCCAAAAGCATTTCGGCGCGCCCTTCTATTTCATGAAGCATGACCAATTCGTCGCTTCCTTAAACGAAGTGAAGCCCAACCTTATAAGATGCGACGCGGACGAATTCACCTATTGCCTCCACATCATCATCCGTTATGAAGTCGAAAAGGAAATCATGAACGGAACCCTATCCGCGAAGGACGCCCCGTTATTATGGAATAAGAAATATAAGGAATATCTAGGTCTAGACGTTCCTTCCGATAAGATGGGAATCCTCCAAGACGTCCATTGGAGCGATGGATCGTTCGGGTATTTCCCTTCCTATGCCTTAGGCAACCTCTATGGGGCGATCATCTATGAAAGGATGAAGGAAGAACTAGATATCGATGGACTTCTAAGAAACGGTAATCTCATTCCTATAAGGGAATGGTTTGCTAAGAACGACTTTGCCTACAACTATCTACCCGCGAAGCTATGGCTAAACAAAGTCACGGGTAAGGAAGTTTCCGCGGAACAATTCATCGCCTACTTGGAAAGGAAGTATTCCTAATGTCCAAGATGGCCGATTTCTTCGATCGGTTCGCTTCGGAATGGGCGAATGAAAGAGTGGATGAAGAAAGGATTCTCCCTCTTTTAAGACGCCTAAACATAAAAGAAGGGGGACGTGTCCTCGATATTGGCTGTGGATGTGGGATTATCACCCCTTATCTTCAAAAGATGTCCAAGGCCAAGGTGACCGCGATCGATGCTTCCCCAAGAATGATTGAGGAAGCTAAGAAGAAGGGCCTTGAGGATTGCCTTTTCCTCAATATCGATTTCTTTGAGATGGAAGGCGAATTTGATTACATCGTTTGCTATAACGCCTATCCCCATTTCGTCGACACGAATAGGTTCAAGGAAAAAGCCTTCTCCCTTCTAACGTGTCGAGGAAAGCTCTACGTCCTCCATTCCTTAGGGAGAGAGAAGCTTAACGCCCATCATCAAGGCATGGACAAGGATCTCTGCCGTGATTTGTCGCCCGTGAAAGAAGAAGCTGGCCAATACAAAGATCGTTTTAACATTATCGATGATTTCGAAGATGAAAGCTCCTACGGCTTTATTCTTCAAAAGAACCGTTAATTAGGATTTATTTCTTTTTCTTCGAGGATTTAGAGGCGCTCTTCACCGTTTTCTTGACGGCTTTGGTGACGGCCTTCTTTTGCTTTTTGGAAAGCTTGGTGAAGATGATTATCAAAAGAATGATGACGACGATGGCCCCTGCGCCTATTCCAATAAGAATGGGGAGAGGGATGTTCTTGATGGCGTCTGCGGGGGAAGGCTTAGGATCGACCGAAGGGGTCGAAGAACCACTGGAAGAAGGCTGCTCGCTTGAAGAAGGAGTGACTTTTTCAACTACCTTGATGGAATAGGAGGCGCTCTTCCCGGATGGGGTATGGCTGACGGTCACCTGATAATCGCCGGCTTTGGACATGTCATAACCGGAGAAAGTGCATTCCAAGGTGACTTCCCTCGTGGAATTATCCTCGGCTTTGCCGATGACCTTCCCGCCAAAGCTAAAGGCATCGCCAACCTCAAAAGAGGTTTTGGCCCCTTCTATGGAAATCGAGGCGATCGGGGAAACCTCTTCGCCAGGGTATTGGCCATATACGGAGTCTTTGGATGGACTGGCTTTGCCTATTGGGGTCTCATCCCTGAAGGTGATGGTGCGTTTATCGGAACCCAAGAGAACGCCGCCCCAAATGGCATCGACCCAACTTGGATAATCGATGAATGGGTTGCGGTTTTTCGTGTAATTGAGGTAGAGCAAGTCGTTACGATGCCTCTCAAAATCGTCGACTGGGTCAAGACGATGCCAGGCAAGAAGATCGCGTAAGACACCTAAGGAGACGGCTTTGCTTGCGGTTGAGGATTCGGTCGCTGTGCTCAAGGTATCGTCAAGGGTGAGGTTAGGATTGCCTGAATCTATCGTGTCATCATCGCCGGAGATGTTGTTATATCTGGCGACCATGTAGAAGCAGGCCCTGGCGATATCCCCTTTATCGCGGTCTTGGGGTTCGAAGACCTTGACCGAGGAACTGACGTTAAGGGAAAGCCCGGTGAGGTTGCCGTCGTCATAGGTGTAATCGCTCCCGGCATCCTTAAAGCTCTTGTTCATGTCGATAAAGGCATAAGGAAGGTTGTTATGGTAATTCGAATTGACCGTATGGTCTGCGGCCATCAGGTGATGGAGGTCGCCTCTAGCCCCATAGTTTCCATCATTCCCGGAGTCAAAACCCCTGGATTTTGGCCAGACGTGTTCCCTATCTATGCCGTTCCCGTTATTTCCTCCATGGGGGCCCCAGGCTTGGATATCCCCATCGGTTTCCCCGTCGTTTCTATATAGAAGACGAAGATAGGGGTTGTTGTTCCCTGGATTGGAAACGGAAGAACCGTATTTATAGCCCGTGATGATATTCTTCTCGGGGTCGAAAGTTCCGTCGATGGTGGCGCTTGCCGGGGATTTGCTCCAATCCCTATCGGTGATTTCGTAGGCCTTCCAAATATTGGAGCCCGTATCGTAGCTATAATGCTGCTGACCGGAAGAAAGAATCGGCTTCAAGGCCTTTAGCAAATCGTTCCCGGAATAATCCTTCCCTTCAAGTGGGGCGTAATAAGCGCGGACCTTCTCGATGCTGACGTCATTCAGATCGATGGTCGTCGGAAGGGAGGCACCCGTATAGGAACTAGATCCGGCGGACACCGGCTTTGCTTCAGGCAAACCCACGTGGATAACATGGGAAATCGGCAATAGAAGCAGCAATGGAACGATTAGGGATAGGTGATTCTTTTTCATGTTTTTATTCTCTCATTTTCCAGCTGTTTTAGAAAGGGAGGCCAAGAAAAATAGGATAAGTCTTGCCAAGTAGTTTTTTCTCTTTTTGGGCTTTCTC
>CAMVEL010000028.1 GCA_947166565.1 uncultured Erysipelotrichaceae bacterium | reverse complement strand
AGGATATGCCTATGACAGTGACCAAGGAATCATCCTGGTATTAATCATATGAAAAGGACCCTGTTGAGGGTCCAGTTGCAGAAAGGAATACTAATGGTTAGTTGATCGCAATCTTGCGGGCTGCCGTTTCCTTCTTGATGGCCTTGACCGGGATAGTGACCGTCAAAACGCCATCTTCGTATTTGGCATCTATATCCTCTTCCGAGGCGTCGCCAACATAGAACGAACGGCTGGCTCTTCCATAGAAGCGTTCCCTATTGGTGTAATAGAGATCTTCGGTTTCCTTCTTGGCTTCGCGGGAAGCTTCGACAGTCATGTAGCCGTCTTTTAGGGCGATGTTGATGTTTTCTTTCTTCACGCCCGGCATCTCAACGGAAACATAATAGTTGTTCTTGTCTTGAAGGATATCGGCTTTCAATGGGAAACCGGTGGAGCAGGCCTTGTTGGCCTCATCGAAGAAGCGGAAGAGAACGGGATTGAAGAATGAGTCCTCATAGTTGGTAAGATAGTTTTTCATATGTGAATCTCCTTTCAACCTTTGCGGTTTGGCACTCTCTACTTCCGAGTGCTAACTATATGATAATCAACTTTTTGGCACTGTCAATAGGAGAGTGCTAATTTTTTAAAATATTTTTGTTTTTAAGTGTTAATCGGCATTTTTATTGTCTTCGATAACGGTTTTTGCCTTCTGATTAAGTAAATAGAAAGCATATTCTTGGATTTCCACTCTATGGGTGTACATAGGGCAAATAAGCAAATAAGTGGCTTCGGTCTTCGCAAGCGCGCCCCTATATGCGAGCGCATCGATCGCGTCACAATATTGGATAATCGCGCCTATTGGATCCATCCTTAGCCAGGATTCATATTTCTCTTTAGTTATGCCCGCGTTAAGTTTGGCTTTCAAAGGGAATGAATCGAAATCCTCTTCTAAGAAAGGTTGTTTTCTTAAACTATAGAAAAGGCATTTTGCCAGAATCGAATTAACTTCCAGAAAGTCATTGTCGATAGGCGAGTTTTTCCTTTTGGGAAAGAGAATTCCATAATGGTTGATGACGAGCTTATCAAGGAATTCAACGAATAGCTCTGAGGTGTCCTGTGGGACGAACGAATTAAGCATTAAATTTTTCCTCCTACTAACTAATAGTGGAAAAAAGCGAAAATTGGCTCAAAAAAATAAAAAGAAAACCAAGAAAGCGTCTGACAATCTTGGTTATTTCTTATTTCACCATCGATAGCATTCCCTTAAGGGAATCGAGGTTATAATTGAGTTTGTTCCTATCGGCGACAGGAATTTTTTTCACCCTTTCGATTTGCGCCTCGATATCCTTGATCTTTTGTTCCTTGGAATACTGGGGATTCAAGACGTTGGACTTAAGGTTGGCATCAAAGGCAATCGCTTCCTCGAGGATGGTAGGCTTCTTGTTGGCCTTCTTGGCTTCCGGCTCTTTTTTAGGTTGCTCCTTAGATGGTTTGGAAGGCTCCTGTTTTTTGGTTTCAGGTTTCTTCTTAACCTCTTTTGGAGCCTCCTTTTTAGGAGCCTCTTCCTTCTTTGTGGAGGCCTTAGTGGCAGGTTTCTTTGTCTTATCGGAATCAGGCTTTTTTGAACCGCCTTTTTTCTTGTTTTGTTTGGGTTCTGCGGGTTTTTCTGCTTTTTTTGCAGGTTTTTCCGCCTTTTCCTTTTTAGTGGGTTCAGACGGTTCCGAGGACTTTGGTTTATCCTCTTTCACGTTCTTTTCCGGCTTAGATTTTTCGGCAGGTTTTTTAGCGGGCTCTTTGGTTTTGGCTGGCTTTTCATCCTGCTTCTTTTGGGGTTCTTCCTTCTTAGGCTCTTCGGCTTTTGTTGGCTTTGCCTTTTTTGGTTTTGCCGCTTCTTCCTTTTGGGGTTGAGGAGAAAGCGCCCCATTAAGATCGATCCAGGCCTTGATGCCTTTTGGGGTTCTTTCCGCCATAAGGTTGATGGATTTATATGACCTAACCGGCTTTTCGCCTTCTTTCAATTCGCCGAACAAGGCAGCGATTCTATTTAGGTCTTCATCCACCAAATCGGCAGGGCCGTGGATGGCGGGAACATAGGATACTTTGGGGTCGCGGAAGAAAACGCCATAATGGGTGGCAACGTTCCTAAACGCTTCCTCGACGGTCTTCCCATATTCATACCATAGGTCTTTCTTCTTCGCAGGCTTAAGCTGTTTTGGAGCGGACTCCTTAGCAACAATCTTCACTTCATTTTTCTCAATCGGCTTAGGGGAAGATAAGGATTCGATTAAAGCCTTAAGCTTTTCAACCGTATAGAAAAGATGAAGTGCGGCCACCTTTTCCGCGGATAGGCGTGATAAATCTGAAAGTAACGCCTTAGCGTCAGCTATCTTTTTGTCGGTTGGGTAATTCTCGTTTGAGACAAGGGAGCGTAACCTTTTATCCGCGGCTATGACCTTGTTGTTCAGCTCGCTTGGATCTGGACGGTGTGTTTGGTGTGGCAATGGGCCCTTTTGCTCGTTGGAGCCCTTATTGAAAAACGGCTTTGGGTTAGTTTGGCCTTTACTTGCGGTTGGTGGTAAGGGTTCTTCGCCTTTGTTGATGCCTAATTCCCCGGAAGGAAGAATCTTTTCTATCGCGATGAATCTTCCTTTGACGGATAGTTGTTTGTTGATGGAATTAAGGTCGCTAGCTAATTTCTTATCTTGGGTAATTACAAGAATCTTGTAGTCTGTTTTATCTTCTTGAGCCTTGGCCAGAATTTGTTTATCAGCGAAATTCTGGTTTTTTCCTATCTTTAGAATCGTGACGATCTTATGCCATTTGCATTTACGAATGATTCTAAGGGCTCTTATCGCGGCAATTCTCTTATCGTTTTTAATCCTATCCTTTTTATGTTTTTTGAGTTCGTTAAGGGAACTATCAAGAACATAAACAGGGATGGGGCGATTGATGTAATTCCTTTTTAAAGCGCCTTCTAAGGCAGACATCCAAATGGGGAATGAATCCTCCATCAATGAGCAAGTGTCGATCATCACATAGTCGTAATTGAGCAAATGTTTGGCTAGGGATGATGGCATCATCTCATTTTCGAACATGGTTTTCTTTTTTTCTTAATTAACCTCCTTCGCGCATATTATACGCGAAAAAAGAAAAGGGGAAGAGAATTGGCTCCCTTCCCCGATTTTCTTTATAAAGGCTTCGTCAAATCAACGATTCTGGCATTTCCGACGAAGTTCCTAACGGAGACCGCGGCGGAGACGGCCGAATCGCGCGACGGGTAGGTCTCTCCCATCAGAATAACGGACCCGTTCTCCGAAATAACGCGGAATTGATAACGATTCTGCTTATCGCGGTAGATAGATAAATCACCTTCAAGAACCTTGGATTGAATGTTGCCATAAGCGTTAAGGACGGCATTCTTCGTGGAATAGGTCGAGGTTAGGAAGAGCAAGGCTCCATTGTTAGCGATAAGGCGTCCTTGCCATTTCTTGGAATCCTCATCAAGGAAGATTTCGAACTTTCCGTTCTTGTTGGCGTTAATCGGCGGTAATTCAACCCTCCATTCACGAATCTCGGATTCTGGGAGGGAATCCAAATCGACGATGCGGTCATTGGCATAGAATCTCTCGACCGATTTAAGGGCCTTTTGAGCGGCTGGGGCCGACGAATAGAATTCGCCAGCGACCACGAGTCTTGAATCGTTCGCGGTGAAGATCCTAAATTGGCTAAAGCCATTTTTATCCGTAACGATTTTGGCGTTTCCGGTAGGAACGTTCTTCTTTAACGTGGCGATGCCTGAACGTGCGCCTTCCCTTGTGCGATAACCATTGGAGACAAGGAGAATTTCCCCGTTATTGGCCTTTAGACGGAATTTGAAGAATCCCGCTTCAGGATAGATTTCATATTTTCCCGGGGCTTTCTGCTGCTTTTGAGAGCCTTCTTGCTTAACCTGGATTATCGGTTCCGGTTCTTCTTCGATCGCCTCTTCCTCAGCGATCTCTTCCTGAGGTTCTTCTTTCTTCTCTTCGGCTTCCTTTACGACCGGTTCTTCCTTAGTTGGCTTTTCTTCTTTGGAATAATCGTCGTCGTAATCCATTTCGACCGCTCCATCCATCTTTGGGGCGATTTTCTCTTCAACAGGTTCTTCCTGAGGAAGCTCTTTATGGTCAAAGATAAGAACGAACAAGCTTAAGCAAAGCTCAAGGATAGCCAAGGCCACACCAGAAGCGAGAAGGATGGTGTAATAAATCGGACGATCGGCCATCGGAACGGAAACAAAGCAACGATAGCAATAGACCGAGACAAGAGAAGCGATTAAACCGAGGATGATCGGGAAAAGATACCTCGGGAACTTCTTAACGATAAGAACGATTAGGGAAACGATGAACAAAACGGCGGCAAGGCAAATGGTGATGAAGGGCCACATGTTCATGACGCCCATATCGGCAAAGTTGAAAACCGCGAAGAAGTAATTCAGGGAATCGTTATCAAACGGGTTCTTGGAAGCCAATATCAATGGAAGGGCTGAGCAAACGATTGCGATGAGCCCGATTAGGGGTATCACAACCATTGAGAATAATTTCTTTTTCATACCTAAGTCTCCTTTCGGAAATCTTCGCTATATTTTGGACGTTTTTTCTTTCTTGGCAATAGACCACATTCAAATCTTTATTTGAAAATGGCAAAAACTAATGCATGGGTATCATAAAATCTGGTATCGATTTTTTTCTTATCTAGGAAGCGCGTTTTTGAGGTCTTAATCGTCAACGAAGGAAACCAGTATATCGCTATCCTCATCGAGGTAGGCTATACGGTTATAAAGGACGGCTTTTTTGGAAGAGAGGAAAAGGTCGCAATGATAATGTCCGCAAAGCCAGCAACGATAATCGACCTTGGCCTCAAGTTCCTCCAATTTGTTGGTGTTCTCATCTGGGCGGAAATGTAACCCGAAGTAAACCGAAGTGGTATCCGCACAGTGGGTTAATATAAAATCGATCTTGTTATCGTACCTTTTTAAGTTATCGAAGGCGTTTTCCATATCGGATTCGCTGATGTTTTCTTCTCTCCACCACGAAACGCCCTCAATCCTATATTCCCTATCAATGGAGGTTGCTCCTCCGACGCAAAGGAAAGTATGCCCTTCAATCTCTAGGATTTCGCCTCGGCATATATGGAATATATGATCACTGATTTTATGGGCTTTTGCTCCATAGATTGTGGTTTTGGGAAAAGAATATATAAGAGGAAAATTCTCATGGTTCCCATCAAGATAAAGGATCGTCAAACCGAAAGATTCGTAAAGTTTTATATATTGCTCATACATTTCTTTATCTTGAAAAAACAGAACTCCACAATCCCCCAAAATAAGGAGGATATCGTCCCTACTTACTTTATTTTGGGAAACAAGAAAACGAATCTTTCCGACATCGATATCGCCATGGGTGTCACCGCAGAAATAGATCATTGGACCTCCGACTATTTTCTAGAAGCCAAAGCGATGTTGCTATATTCTGGGTTATTGGTGATGTCTTCAATTATCTTTAAGCCATCTGGCAAATGTACGGCGTTATCTTCGCTTGAAAGATTGACGCGCATGATGGCTTTATCATCCCAAAACGGATACACGTCTATCTCGAAATACTGATTTCCATAGGCCAAGCAATAACGTGTTTTACGGATTTGCCTCATCGTGGTGTCTGCATCCATCAATAGCTTAAGGTACTCTTCCTGAGACAGCCTACGCTCAATTTCAACCTTCTTTATATCGTTGACGGAACGCTGCATCGTTTGGAAATAGATATAATGACCGTTGATTCCTCTTTGACGGATACGGATTTCGTTGCCCGAAACGGATTTAAGGAATGTTTGGATGACTTCAACCCTACGGCAGCTTGGGAAGCTTTCAAGATAAGAGATGGAGGGATAATTGATAAGGTATTTCTTCTCAACGGAAATAGGCATCGGTTCGCCAAGGAATGCCGATATTTCCGCGATTAATCTACGCATTTTCACCGCGAAATCAGTCGCGTTATCGATAACTCTCAAGTGAGGGTGTCCGCTCCAAGCGGCGACAAGCCTATCGTCTAAGGCCCTAGCTTCTTCTACGGTTTCGGTTCTAGCCGCGTTATTAGCGGTCGTATAGAAGATTTCGGCGCCTTTAGCGGCGGAAACAAGATGGAAAACGGCATCATAACTATCGCGAAGTTCTATTTCGTTGCGGCCAACGCTAGCGAGGGTTTCGGCGAATTCGGTCTCATTCATGTAGGCTTTGTTATCCAAAGCGCCCCTATCGCAAACAAGAAGGATCTTATCGACCTTCATAGAACGGGCGGCTTTTTCGTAAATCGCTTCTTTCTCTATTTGAAGACGCATTTGGCATTTCTGATAATCGCCGTTGGTGCCGCAAGTCCATGGGGCAACTCCGCCTCTAATCAATTCGGTAGCCGTTTCGCTAATGAAAAGAACCGTATAGCCTTTTTGGGTAAAGGCGTTTTGGATCCAGCTCATCGCGGTTGTTTTTCCGGCGCAAGGACCGCCGGTGATTACAATTTTAGAAATGTCCATATTTAATCCTCAAAGGAAGAAGCGCAGGTTATTTTATCACCTACGCCATTGCGTGTGGCCGCGTATTTGGAGAATCTTAGGCGTAAATGTATAAATCCATCATCCCCTTGATGGAATCCATAACCATCGTTACCTGTTCTTCGACTCCAAAGGTCCAAGAAAGTGTTTCTTTCGTGTTGTAGTTAACTTGGTTATGGCCCATATTGAAGTAGACCATGTTGTAGTTTTTATTTGACCATACAACTGGATAGAACCCTTCATACCATATCTCTCCAGGGTTGTTGCCAACCGGGAAGCCATTCTCCTGATCAATCGTCACAAGGATATCGATGTCTGGGTTTTTCCTTAAATCATGTTCCCAGCTATACCATTCGTTAGGCGCGGAAAGGAAAGTATTTGGTAAGTTCTCAGTCGCGAAATGATCATGGGTTTCAACACGAAGCATATTCGCGGTTGGGGCCCAGGTGTTATCCGCATATTGGCCAGATCCCAGGAATTCATCATGGTACCATTGCCAATTATTATCATAGGCAGAGCCATCCATGGCAAACGCAGAGAAATGAAACCCAAGCCAAGAGCCCCCATTTTCCATGAATCTTTGGAAGGCTTCTCTTTCTGGTTGTTTTTCGGGCCTAGTATCTAGAAAAAGCAATAAATCGACGTCTTCGAGGAATTCGTCATTCATCTTCGACCAATCGTTGACCGCTTCGAAATAGAAATTGAGGTCTTTTGCCTGCTTAGAAAGGAAATCGATGGCTTCATGGCAAAAAGAGACATGGGCGTCATCGTTAATCCCCGTATAAAAGGCAACAGCTTTAAAGGCATATCCGCATATTTCGCAAGGATAGCCAACGTGAACTCCCCTTTCAACTGCTCTAGGAGTGCAGTTCGGAGAGGTGCAAACACGGCAATGTTCATGGCCGTCTTGCATCCATTCACCGAAGACGTGTATGTGTTTTTCACTGTTTTGGACTTGTCCAGCACAGGCTGAAGCGGCAATTATTCCAAGAAGCGCTAAACGATTAATTCTTAAGGTGCTCATATGTTTTCCAACCGTTTCAACTTTAGCATTAACCAAGAAGGAAAAACGGCAAAGTTCCGCCCTTTTATTGTTTTCCGTCATATTCTTCCGTAAAAAGAAAACGCCAGGCATCACTGCCTGGTGTCGCTCGGCTTTCCGGTTTAACGACTTGTCTAGCTCCAATTTCGTCGGGATATATCGTATTAGAGGTTTACCTCGTGGGAGATTCCAACCAACCACTCATCCGAGGATGATCGCTCCTTACCGCATCCTTTGCTTGATTCAAGGGAAGCATTCGGGAACAAGTTTTTGTTTCTCCGGTTTACCGGCGAGAAGATCTCTTATCTTCCTAGGCCTACCAGGGTTTACTCCTGATAAGTCTCGATTTCGGTCCTAAGTTACGTCTTCGTTCACTTAGGCTTTTCCATCACGTTCCGACTTCACGAATTGCAGGGTGGAACGACTTCCTTCGAGGACTTTCGTCTTCGATCTCCCCAGGGCTTGCGTCCTGGTTCGAGGCTTTTCCAGCGGTTTACCGCGCGCCGAGCCTCTTTTGGCACCGTTCCGGTTATGTATTCCCGGAAGTTCACGGATGGGCCTATCCAATTGCTTGGATCGACTCATTCGCAACCCCTGTTTCAGTTTCACTAACGGAGGGGCTTCCGCCGGCCTGCTGTAGGCACTACCTTCCACCGCAGAGGACTTATTGGGTCATGCCATCGTGGGAGGAGAGGGAATTTTTCGGTTTACCGGGGCCTTTCCTCAGGGCCGGAGGTTTTTCTCCTCTTCGAACCTCACGGTTCATTCACCTGATCCTTTTTCTTGGTTTTACCAAGCGACGGGGCGAATTCGTCGCGGACATCATCTTTCGATGCAGCCCGTTTACCAGTTGGCCCTTCCTTGCGGTAGGGGCTTCCCTGGTTCCCGTGTTTCGAGATTCTTATCTAGCGGATGGGATCTTCCGCGGAATGGCGTTGCCGTCATTCCCTTAGGCGGTTCGCCGATCTTCATCAATCGGTTTCTTCCGTCAGCCTTGTTTCTTCCGGTCTACCGGAGGGAGGCAGGATTCCTCCAGGGGGTTACCCTTCGTCTTTTGCTACGACTTTGGCAAGCTTTTACGCGAGACATCACATCGTTTTCTCGTGCACGAGGCGGATATGTGACTTCCGCTTGGTCCAAGGACGAAGTTCCTTGAGTCCAGATTGTGAGCTTTTCCCTTTCGAGCTTTCTCACAGCGCCCTTTCTCACCAGTTTACTGGCCGCCAGGGTTGCGCTTTGGCGGTGGCTTCCCTCTTCCCAAGAAGAGGAGCCCTTTGCAAGCAATTCCCCGCTTTCCTTTCGGATCGCTTTCCTTGCCCACTTCCATTTCATCGGTTTACCGATTGGTGGAACCTTCCATAGAAATCAAGCTTCAAGAGTTTTGATTTCCTTGCTCTCTTTCGAGGCATCAGACCTTTCTGGCCTCACAGCCCAGGGGCATCTTGAATTCCCCTCACAACGCTCAGGCGATGTGGTTCTCGCAGTTTCCCAAGCCTTGCGGTTTGGGTTCCCTTGCGGAACACATTACTATACGCGTTTCCAAAGGCTTTGCAAGCATTTTTTTCAAAATTTTTAATATTTTTAATAAGTGGCTTTTCATCGGATGTTTTTAGTTATTTTTTGCCTATTTTTTAATAACGAAAGAAAAAAAGTTAAAAATTATTTTCATATTTTTGCTAAATATTTTTGAAATTTACATCCTGCTTTCTTTAATCGATTGTTTCCTACGTGTATGCACGTATATCTATGCGTCTTTATATATAAAAAACCGCGAGGATCGGCCTCGCGGTAATGCTTTGTTTGTCTTTATTTGGCTTTTCTAGCAAGGATTCCTTTGATAAGAGCCACGATTGAAACGATAAGTGGGGCGAAGACCACCAAGAGGGTTGCGATGTTGACCGAAGCGGCAAAGGCGACCGGGAACATACCAAACCCTGCGTTAGACGGAGCGTCAAGGCTTGTTCCAAGGGAAATCATATAAAGGGCGACGGAAATAACGGAGGCGCCTAAGGCGAAAAAGGATAAAGGAAGCAAGAACTCTTTCTTCTTCTCTTCCTTGAGGTCGTTGTAATAGAACTCCCAAACGCAAAGGAAGATAGGATTCATCAAATAGGCAATCACAACGGCAATGCCGAAGAAGGCGTAACCATGGATGAAGTCATAGATGAAGAGGCTATAAATACCTCCGGAAAGCCCGAATAAGGCAATGAGGAGCCAGAAGCTCATGAAGGTGCAATATAATCCGCGCGCCTTGGTAACGATTGGACCCCTAGAAGGAACTTCGTATGGAACCTGCTCTTTGAATTTCTTCGCGTAAAGAACCGCCAAAACGCCAAGGGCGACAATGGCAATGCCAAAAATGAAGGAATCCAATGGATAGATGGAGGTTGGGGAACCTTCAACCAAAGATTTATACACACCCGCGATGCGCATAATGACTATATAAAGGATGCTGATGCCTCCAAAAACGATGAGGCAAATACCGTCTTTGAAGATGGATTTCATCCTTCTTTCTTCGTCGGCGTTCCTATAGACCGCGTGGAGTAAAAGAATGAGCCATACGACCATAAAGACGGCAAGAATTAGAGGCCAGGACCTCATTGAATCCTTCAAAGCGACATCGATTGATCCGCTGACGATTGAACCAATGATATCTGCGAAGGCATAAAGCCCATTCATGAAGACGAACGCGCCCAGGATGAAGATTAAAACCAATAGAACGATGATGAAAATAGATTGGCCTTTCTTTCCGCGTTCAAGGCCACGGGACACGAAGTTTTCCTTATCAAATAGCTTTTTCATATTACCATTTCACCCACTTGATGAAGTCTCCATCAGCCCTTTCATTTAGATAAAGATGTTCTAGGTCGAACGTAGTTTCGTTTTTGATGGTGACCAAACTCGCGCCGATTAGATCAAAGTTTTCGGTAATGCCAACCGAGAGGAGCCCTTCTTTCATATCGGGGTCTTCGGTTTTGGCGTCGACATGAGCGAAATATAGTTCTGGCGTGGTTTTAACGCCTAAGCCAATGACAACGCCATCATAATCGACGGTCCAGTCAACGTTATGGGCATGACCCATAAACGCTGCTTTAAGATTGTGGTTCCGTCCCTCTTTGATAAATTTGGAGGCATACCTTTCATTGCCATTATCCGCAAAACCCTCGAGTTTGAAGAATTTATGCTTATAGGAGGCGCCGTCTTTGTGGATAGCGTTCCAAGCCTTTAGATTATCGTCTTGAGGGATGTGGTAATAGGCAATTGCAGGGACCCCGTCACCCACTTTATCGTGTTCCTTCCTCCACCAATCGACTTGGTCATCGCGAATATAGTCGTAATCGCGGAAGGGGGAAATAGCGGTTTCGGAGAAGGAGGCGCCGGAATCGATGTTGACGATTTGCCATTTGGTGGCCGCTTCTTTCGTTCCGTCCGTCGTTAAATTGATAACGAAATTGCTCCTACCGTAGAGATTGTCATCTGGTTCAATATAAACGCAGTGCGCGGCATTAGCGAATTGAGCGCCCAACCAATTTGGATTATAGAGACCATGTCTATCATGATTTCCCCAAATTACCGCATACGTGAAGCCATATTTGGTAGCTTGTTCTTCGAAGAAGCTGACAAAGGTCCTAACGTGATAGGCGTTAGCAAGCATGAACAAATCGCCGGTTAGTTCAACCAAGTCGATCTTGGCGTCGTTACCATATGTCGCCTTTATGTGGGCGTCCGCTTCAGCGAGGGTTTTGTTTAGATACTGTTTGGAACTAAGCGTAGAGGTATTGGCGTTCCAATGGATATCCGTCAATTGGAGAATATTAAAATTCTCGTGATACTTCATAGCCCTGACATAATCGTCTAGGTGCTCTTCGTATTTGATTCCCTCAGCACAACCGCTAAGGGTGACGGACATTAATGGAACAAGAAGGAATAGTGCTTTCTTTTTCATTTTTATCCACCTTAAAACAGGGTGATTATAATCCTTATTATCTATCTTTTAAAATCTTGATTTTATTAGGTTTGTTGTTCATCGAAAAACCAAATTTAAAATTTTATTTGCAGTTTATTGGATACGTGATTCAATTTAAGGAGTTTTGGAGGAAAACAATGAAAACTATCGGCAACATTCTCTGGTTCTTATTAGGAGGCGTCTTCTGGGCTTTGGCCGAATTCCTAGCCGGAATCATCGCCTGCGTCACGATTATCGGCATCCCGCTAGGTTTACAACTATTCAAAGTTGCGGGTTTCGTCCTATGGCCATTTGGAAAAAAGGTCACGCCCGTCAAGCCTTCTGGTCTAAAAATGGTTCTAAACATTCTTTGGGCCATTACCGGAGGATGGATCAGCGCCCTAGGCTTCCTCCTTACCGGGGTTATCTTCTGCATCACCATCATCGGAATCCCGTTTGGAAGGCAGTATTTCAAGATGGCCCATTTCGTTCTCTTGCCTTTAGGAAACGACTTCGTCAAATAAGATTCCATTTATCCACTAGGCGGCTTAACGGCCGTTTTTTTTAATAATGAAAAAGCAACCGTTTCTAGCTATTTAGGGGAAAACGGTTGCTGATTGACGTTAATAAAGAAACCCATAGAAGCTATGGCTGCAAGGCACTTATAGGGAGATGTCTTTTTTGACGAAGACCAAACAGGACAGATAATAAATGGCAAATGCGGCGATAGGCAAAATTATGGCAATGAATATCAACCAGCCCGATCTTTCTTCTATTAGGCTCGCGTTGGCCAAAGAATAAATAGAGGCATACTTCAATTTGCTAAGGAAATTAATTAAAGGCTGATCCTCCAAGTTCGGAATCTCCGTAAACATGTTCGCCAAAGTGCATAAGCCATAGGAAATAAGAGGAAAACCAGCGCTTAGCAAATTGGCATTTCTTTTGTTGTTGAAAAAGGCACTGGCGAAAAAGCAAATGGAACTAACGGCCAAAGAAACCAAATATGTATATAAAACAAGCAATAAAGCGGACTCAACGCTAATGGTCAAAGGATGCGCCGATACCATTATTGTTACAAGCAAGGCCAACAAACCGTGCATCAAAGTAATCCCCAAAACATAGAAGACGAGTTTGGTCAAAACGATGTCTCTTCTCTTGTTCGGGGTGATCATCACCATGAAAAAAGAGCCCTCGTCAACCTGATTGACGATTAACCTGTTGGCAGTGGTAATTATAAATATAAGGGGTATCACAGTAGCAAACATCGTGAAGAACTGTTGAATAAGGAATGAGCCCCTGTTTTTCATGCTCCCGCTTGCTAGATAAAGCATTAGGAAGAGTGCCAAGAGAATAGATGTGCAAATAAGCCAGCTTTTAAGGGAGTCCTTCAAGTCCCTTTTGAATATCGCTTTAACCATTGATGGTTTCCTCCTTGTTTGAATAGAAATTCATGAAGACATCTTCCAACGTGTTTTTCACCTCAGAAAACCGTTTGACCGAATAACAGCCAATTTCCTTAAGAAAAGCATCGACGGCCTTACGTTTTATAGTGACCTTGACGGCATTCCCAAACAAAACGACCTCCCTGCCTTTGCAGTATTTCCTTGCATCGTCTTCGCTACTGAATTCGATTTCAAAAACCTCGTCTTCCCCTAAGAAAACGTCCTTCAGATCGAGAATAGAAGCAATCTGGCCATTTTTGATGATGGCAACTCTGTCACATGTCTTTTCGATCTCGTTGAACATGTGGGAGGACATCAAAATCGTCTTCCCCTCCGATTTAAACCGTTTGATAAGCCTAACAAACCTTTCTTGCATCAAAGGGTCTAACCCGGAGGTTGGCTCATCCAAAACGAGGATTTCGGGATTATTCATAAACGCGCATATAAGGCCGAGTTTTTGTTTCATTCCTTTGGACATCCTCTTCACTTTGGTGTCTAAATGACGCAATTCAAAATACTCAATCAGCTCGTTTTGAAATGAAAGGTCATCGACGTGCTTTAGTTCTTTGTTCCATTTCAAGACCTCCTCGCCATTCATATTTGACGGGAAGTTAATCTCGCCTGGAAGATAACCTATTTTGCTATTGGTTATATGATGGTTAAGCCATGTGTCCACGCCATCAATATAAATATGGCCGCTATCTGGCTTAACAAAGCCCAAGAGATTCCTTATCGTCGTTGTTTTGCCAGCACCGTTTGGACCGAGATAACCGAATACCTCCCCTTGATTAATCGTGAAATCGATGTCGAATATACCTTTTTGATTCCCGTAATCCTTGCTCACGTGTTCAACTTTTATATAAGACATGATGCCCTCCCTCCATTAAGTCTTTTTTCAAAATAACTAAGATATTTTTTGTGTCTACTTCTTTGTCATGTTTTATTGCTTTTTTGTCCTGCTTACCGCTTCGTTTCTTTGTTTCGTTGCCTGGTTTTTTTCGCTTTAACAAAGATTGATTTTCAAAGGCGAAAACATTAATCCGTGACAAAAACCGGGGTATTTCATGACAAAAATTTGGTTAAGTGAAGCATCCTCTTTAAACTGAGGCCAAACATTTCCAAGGAGAAAAAAATCAATGAAAAACCCTATCATCCCATTTGCTACTTTGGCTCTCGCGAGCATCGCTCTTGCCGCCTGTGGCTCAACCGGATCATCCTCTGCTTCCGGATCTGCTTCTGAAAGCCAAACCACATCCTCTTCCGAAGTCATCACCACCACAAGTGCAGAACCAGAAGTCAAAGCCGTTCGTCCCGTCAAGGCCTTCTCTTATGGCGAAACGCTCAAGAACGCCTCTAATTTCGATTTGTTCCTCACCCACCGCGTCAACCTTTACGAGAACAACGTTTACGAATATATTCAAACCCAAATCACCTACGGGTATAGCATGAATCTCGGAACATCCGTGATCACTACTTATGGAACCTACGCTGAAGGCACTGCCGAAGATGGCGTTACTCCTTATACCCTCAACAAAGCCGCGGAAGTCCTTCTTTCTTCCTATTCCAACGCCGGCGGATTCCGTATCCAAATCAATACATCCAGCAAAGATCAGACCTATCCAACCGAAATGCCAGCCAAGGTTCAAGGCGAGCAGAACATGGCCAATAACAAGGGAGACGTCATCAACGAATATGGCATCGGCACCAAGATTTATGTCGGTAACGACAACGTCTTATCCTTTGTCGATCCTAATTCTGAGGAAGAGAACCCAACCAAAGCCGTTGTCGACACCTCTTCCGGCGCAGTCGATTCCGTTCTCAAAGAGTTGGACAAAATCAGAATCGTTGGAAACATTTCCGGCGAGGGCATGGTCCATTATGTCGTTGATTGCTTACACGCTTTTAAAGACGGAACATACGAATACATCGAAACCGACCTCACCTTTGGTTACAGCATGGTTTTAGGCACTTCATCCATCGTTAATTTTGGTGAGGGCAGCTTCGGCCAAGGCGAAGATGGCGTCACCCCATATGATTTGGAAGCAGCGGAAGACGTCGTTTTGAATTCCTATTCCAAAGCAGGCGGATTCTCCATTGCAATCAATACCGCGAGCGAAGACCAAACCTATCCAACCGAGATCCCAGCCAAGGTTCAAGGCGAACAAAACATGGCCAACAGCAAGGAAGATGTCATCAAAGAATGCGGTCCTGCCTTAACCGTTTATTCAAACGACGCCGACTGTGTCATGTCCTTAACCGATCCTAACGCCGAATAATCTATAGGAGTTATTTCGTATGGCAAAGAGAACAAAGCTCAAAGGGGTAATAATCGCCTCCGCGATTGCTTCCGTTGCCTCCGTTGCCCTTATCGTGGGGACAAGCATCGCTTATCAATACGAAAGCCTAATCGATGTCTACCTCACACGTAGCGAATACCAATCCGCAGCCGATACAAAGCAATTGTGCGAAGATGTCGTGGCGGAAGGCCTTGTCTTACTCAAAAACAAAGATAAGGCCCTCCCCCTATCTTCCTCTGAAAAGAAGATTGCCCTATATGGCCAGGATAGCGTTGATTTCGTCTATGGAGGGAGCGGTTCCGGAGCAATCGATGCCTCAACGGCCCTCAACCTCAAACAAGCTTTTGAGGAAGCGGGCTTCACAGTCAACAAAACCTTATGGGACTTCTATGCCGAAGGTCCAGGCAAGTCTTATCGCAAAAAGACTCCCGATGAGACCGGAGCTGGCAGTTTTGAAGTCAATGAAGTTCCTCAATCCGTCTTTACGGACGAAGTCAAAAACTCCCTCACCGACGATGTCGGCGTGGTCGTGTTTGGAAGAAGCGGAGGCGAAAGCGCCGATTTGCCAACCACGAACCTCCCGACCGGCAGCAAATACCTACAACTCGATAAAAACGAGAAGGATACCCTTGCCCTTGCTTGCTCAAAGCACGAGAAAGTCATCGTCATCATCAACGCGAATAACCCCCTTGAACTAGGCTTCTTAGAAGATGAGGCCTATTCCAAGGTCAAAGGAGCTATTTGGGTCGGTGGCGTTGGCCAAGAAGGTATCAAGGCAATTCCCAAAGCTCTAAGCGGAGCCGTCAATCCGAGCGGTCGTTTGGTTGATACATACGCTTACGATTCCACCAGTGCGCCCTCTTTTGTTGGCCTATCCGATAACAACATCACCAACAGCACCGTCGACAGGGGCAACAAATACTTCGTCTTTGGCGAAGGCATATATGTTGGATACCGTTATTACGAAACCCGTTACGAAGATGTCGTTTTGGGCAACACGGACGGCTTCGATTACGCGAAAGCCGTGCAATTCCCCTTCGGATTTGGCTTAAGTTATAGCGAATTCGAATGGTCTAACTTCAACGTTACGGCTTCCGAAGATGGAAAATCCTATGATCTTAGCCTTACCGTCAAAAATATAGGCGGAGCAGAAGGAAAAGACGTCGTCGAATTCTATTTACAGAAGCCTTATACCCCGGGCGGAGTCGAAACTAGCGCCATCGAATTAATCGAATTTGGCAAAACCCCCTCCATCAAACCGGGGGCAAGCGTGAAAGTCTCCGCAAACGTCTTGAAGAAAGACCTTGCTTCTTATGATTACATCACCAACAAAACCTATGTCTTAAACCAAGGGGATTACTACTTCTCCGCTGGTCGAAATGCGCATGACGCCATCAATAACGTCCTTGCGTTAAAAGGCAAATCAGGCGCCGATGGCATGACCGATGCCGGAGAGGCTTCCTTAGCAAAACTCGCGCTTAACAATCCTGCCGTTGATGCGACTAGCTTCAGCAAGTCTGTCCATACCCAAAAAGACATCAGAAACGCCCTAGATGACGCTAACATCCAAACATATGACGCTGACTTTAAGTATCTAACTAGGAGTGATTGGGCAAATTCCTTCCCAACCCGTTATAAAAACGGCGCCTGGGAGGCCCCTGATGCACTATTGGATAACCTAAAGTTCTATGATGTTCATTCGGATACAAACGATGATGAGGCCATAGCCAATCATCATTATGCTCCAGGAAGCAGCGAAACCACTCACAAGGTTAAAGATCTCATTGGGGTTGATAAAGACGATCCCAAATGGGATGAGCTCATCTCTCAACTTAGCTTTGCCCAGCAGACAAGACTTATTAGATTAGGTGGCTACTCCACCCAGCAGCTCGATAAAATCGGACTTCCGCCAACCGTTGATAAAGACGGCCCAAGCGGCATCTCCGGAGGACTTGTCGGTGGCGTTTCCACCATGGCTTGGCCAGCGGAAATCGTGATGGCCTCCACCTGGAATAAGGACCTTATCGAAAATGTCGGCGTCCGCTTTGGCGAAGATTCCATCGCCGTCGGCGTCGCTGGCGTTTATGGGCCAGGAGCCAACATCCATCATTCACCATATTCCGGTCGTAACTTCGAATATTATTCCGAAGACCCACTCCTCTCTTATGAAATCTGCGCAAGCGAAACGAGGGGATTAAGGAGCAAAGGCGTCATTACCTACACCAAACATTTTGCCCTCAATGATCAGGAAAGAAACCGTTATGGGGCCGCTATCTTCGCAAACGAACAAGCGATTCGCGAAATCTTCCTTAAAGGATTCGAAGGATCGGTTGTCGAAGGCGGGACCAATGCCTTGATGGTTGCCATGAATAGGGTCGGTTCCAGATGGGCCGGCGCAAACCGTGGATTGATGAATGACATCTTAAGAGGCGAATGGGGCTTTGATGGCTTTGCGATCACCGACCAAGCCAGCGTTCCGGCGATGTTCTATCAGGATATCGTTTCCGGTTTATGGGCGGGGACCGACATGTGGCTAAATACCAGCAGTTCCTATTGGTCATTAGACGCCTACAAAACAGATGAAACGGTGAAATACTACATTCACCGCGCGGCGAAGAACATCGCCTATTCCATCACCGATTCCTGGGCGGTAAACGAAGAATACAAAACCGCGGAAGGCGGGAAGAAAATCGAGACCACGTCCTACACGATTCCTTGGAGAGCTATCCTTTGGAGTGTGAATGGACTAGTCTGGGGTGGCACAGCCGTCCTTCTCACCTTGACCGGTATCAAAATCGTCAAATTCCGCAAGGAAAAAAAGCAGGCTTAACGACAAGCTTCCATTAGAAATCGGGGGAGAGCATAAACTCTCCTCCGATTATTATTTGTAAAGAAAAGGGGCAATGTATTAATATGAAGTTGATGAAGACTTTACGCATCGCTATTTTGGATGATGAGGTGGACGAACAGGAGAGAACCATCGATCTCCTTAAGCGTTTTTCATCACTTCATAAAATCGATATCGAGTATTTCGTAGAGGGCGATCCCCATAGGTTCTTAGAACATGACCTCTCGGACTTTGATTTGGCTTTGATAGATATCATCATGCCTTACGACATCAATGGTTTCGACGTATCGAGAATCGTTAGGGAAAGCAACGAAACCATCGCGATCATGTTCCTAACGAAAACCCTCAATTACGCGATCAATGGATATGAGGTCAAGGCCTTTGATTACCTCCTTAAACCACTCGCGTTCGAAGACTTTTCCCTCAAGATGACCGTTTTCCTTAAAACCCTGCAATCAAAAGGGGAAAAGGAAATCGTTTTCAAAAGCAAGGGAAGCATTATAAAGGTAATGGAAAAAAGCATTATCTATATCGATACCCATCAACACTATCTCTCCATTCACACCAAAAGCAGAGTCTATGAAACAAGGGGAAATATCAAGGACATCGCCAAGGAATTGAGCGATTTGTTCTCTTGCTGTTCGAATTATTGCATCATCAATTTCCTTTATGTGGACGAAATACAAAAAGGAGACGTGTTATTGAAAAGCGGGGAATTGATGAAGATTACCGGGAAATACAAAAAGCAATTCCTAAAAGACTTCTCCCATTACATGTTGAAAAATGAGTGACCCCTTCAGTTTTATCATTTTCCGTTTCTCCCTGATTGTCGTCGAACTGGCGATCTTCGTTTTCCTTTTCCTCCTCACAATGAAAAAAAGGAAGTATTGGATAGTCAAATCTATACTCGTCGTTTTGGTGGTTGAAGGAATAATAGTCGGGGCATGCGCCGGAATAAACCAATTGTATACGGCCACTAAATACGATCGGAATATCACCTCCATATTTGGGGCGCTGATCCAGCTTGTGATATTGCTGCTCCTCGCGATTGGGTTTTATTTCTGCTTTGACGTCTCTTTATACGAATTAGGATCCGCCGTCTCTTTGGGATATGCTGTAAGATGGATAATCTTTTGTCTATATTCACTCATCTTCAATTTCGCGAACCCCGATTTGATCTTGATGAGAATCAACCAGCAAACCCCATTGAACATATCGATATATGTGTTGATTTACGTTTCTTATATCGCGTTGACCTGTTTCATGATAATAAAGAACAAAAAAGGGCAATTCACTTTGGAATTACCTGCGTTCATCACAATTATCATCATTATTTTGCTTAACACTTTCCTCATTTCCTTCGCAGAAAGCTCCTCTCAGGATCATCTCCTCGAATATTCCTTTGTTTTAATCGCGAACATCATCAACCTCGCCCTTATCATCGCTATCAATTTCTTCACCCAAAGGCAAATGCAACTAAGGCTTGAAAACGACGTTATCAATTCGATGCTCGTTAAGCAAACCGAACAATATAAATTCAATAAAGCCAACGCGGAAATGCTTCATGTCAAAGCCCACGACTTGAAACATCAGGTCGCCATATTAAGAAAAGGCGGGAAGGAAGCCGAAGATCTACTAAATGAGCTAGAAAGCGTCGTATATAACTATGAATCAACGATCGTCACCGATAACGCGGTCCTTAACGTCATCATTTCCGAAAAATGGCAATATTGCATCAAGCACAAAATCAAAATGACCTGCAACGTTGACCCAAAGGCCTTCTCCAATTTGGAAAACGCACACCTCTATTCCCTTTTGGGCAATATCCTCGATAACGCCATAGAAGCGGTTATGAAATTCAAGGAAAAGGAGAAGAGGATTATATCATTGAATATTTCCTATAACCGCGGTGTGTCTATGTTGCAATGCTATAACTATTTCAACGGAAAGGTCACATTCCAAGACGGACTCCCATTAACAGACAAGGGAGAAAAAAGCGTCCACGGCTTTGGAGTGAAGAGCATCAAAAACATCGTCGATTATTATAATGGCGAGATTAACTTCGATATTGATAAAGATATCTTCAATCTCCGCATCAGCATCGTAAATAATTGACGCGTGTATCAATTTTTAATAATTTGAAGAGATAAAATTTGGTTTATTCAAAATCCCAAACCTTTGTCCCGGCGATTTGGCCATCCTTGGTCTTAATCAGGCCTCCGACAACTGGGCGGATTTCAATTTCTGCGGTGACGAGGACACGCAAGGCAAGAAGGTGTCCTCCAATAAGTTTGATTTCTTCATTTTCTTCATAAGAGAGGCATGCGTGAGCGTGAATCAAAGGACCTTTGCCACCTTCTTTGATGTCACCATTAAGGCTAACCAGCTCGAGCATGCCGCTTTTTTCATAATTCGCGTAGGTTCCTTGCTCTGGCCTAAAGGTCCCAAGCTTTGCATAATCGCATCCTCCGATTCCAGAGAATATGCAGCTCCTTATACCTTCTTTTTGACAAACGTCGGTAATGGAAGAAAGAACTTCGTCTCCTTTATCCAAACGAAGATAGATAATGCCGTTATAGTTACGATATTCCATGGTATGTCTCCTTTGTTTTTCTAATATATAGTTTACAATCTCCAATTCCCTTAAGATAGCCATCAAGCCCTTCAAAGCTATAAAAATAGGATAAGTCTCGTCAAGTAGTTTTTTCTCCTTTTGGGCTTTCTCTTTTGA
>CAMVEL010000027.1 GCA_947166565.1 uncultured Erysipelotrichaceae bacterium | reverse complement strand
TTTTGCAAACTAAAAGGGGCTTAGTCACCTTTTAGGTTTCTTAACAGCCCCTTTTTTATCGTCATTCTATCGGATTGTTTTGGAGTATAATCAAAAGGAACGAAAGGCAAGGCAATGGAAAGAAAACGTCAGATCCTCGATTATTTGATCAACCTATCATTTATCCTCTATTTTTTGATTCTCTTCACCGAGAGGGTTATTTCAGTAGTTCTCTCCCTTGTTAACGGATTCAATCCCTTTGGGACGATATTCGATGGTTACGTCTACTCCTTGACTTTCCTCTCCCTCACCGCCTTCCTTGTTTATCTATTGGTATTCTGCCGTCCTGCCTTGAAGGCCATTTTCTCTTTGAAGGAAAACAATCAGCCCGTCCATCACCTTATATTCGCGAGTGGAATCATCCTCCTTTCCGGGATGGTCCATACCGAATACACGATCCCGGTCGTCCAATTCATCTCCTATGGCATATTGATCATCGGGTTAGTCCTGCAGACCATCCTCAATTTGGAGAAAAGCCAGAATAAGGTTTTGTCTTGGCTTTCCCTTATTTACCTCGTCGTTTTCTCAATGGCGATCCCCGTGATGTATCGTTCCGCGATCGAGCTCCATGTCGCCTTCCACCTTTTTGAAGGGATGGCTTCTTTTATCTTGGTCATCACCTTCGTATATCTCCTTATGCTTCTTTTCGCTTCGCATAACGATTTGTTCTCCTTCCTCAGTGTGGCCCTCGTCATCCTTTTCGATGTCCCAATCCTCATCATGAGATGGGAAGAAGAAATCAATTACTTCCTCCTGATATTCACGATTGGGACCGCGGCGTTATTCATCGCAGGTTTCCTCTATTCCTTGATTTCTAAAAGGAAAAAACAATAAGAATTCACCTTAAATCTATTTATACACTGTATAGATATGGCCAAATCTATACAGTTTTTAAAAAGACAGGAAAGTGAGTTCCTGTCTTTTAGATCTCTTGCTTTTAACCCTACATAGAACAAAGGGTTTTGTTAGAACAAGGCTAGAACAGCAATCCAAAGAACAAGGTTTCGACAATAGATATCAAGACCAAGCCGATGCCGACGATCGGAAGCAATTTATCGAGCTGCTTGTTCTCATGCTGCTTGGAATAGGAGAAGAGCATGATAAGGGGAACGACGAGGATCAAACAGAGGGATTTGCCTAAGGTGAAGCCTTCGAAGACGTCCAACAATTTCACGGCGAACTCCGCGTTCTCCCCGTTGTTTACCGCGATTACGACGGGGGTGAAGACAATGAAGAAATCAAGGATCGCGATGACGAAGAAGAAGATCGCCATATAAAGGGAGAACCTAAAGGAATTGCGGTTGGTCTTAAGATATAAGGCATATCCTTCTGGGGTGCCGCCTTTCTTGATATAAAGCCTTTCGCGCATCTTCGTATAAATGCAGATTAAGACGAAGCCGAAGATCATGCCGATTGGCTTCTTCCCGATAAGAGGCAATATCTCGGGGGGCAAGGAGAAAGTGAAATCGGCGATCATGGCGTTCATCCCAAGAAGCCCCATCAAGACGGCGGAGCCGATTTCATAGAGGATCGGGAGTAAGACAAGGGCCCTGAAGAGGGCGATTTTCTTGCCTTGGAAATGCTTTTTGGGCTTGTAATCGATGAAAAGCATGATCAAGACGCAGCAAAGCAAGTCGACGAAGACGTTGACGACGAGGCCGTTTTGCTTGCCTAAGGCGGTGAATATTTCGATCGATAGGTTCCTAGCATCGATAAATGAGCATTCGTATATCCTCATTATGAATAAGACGACGTAATGGTAATAGACGATGATGAAGACCACATAGATGATGAGGGTGATCTTCAAATAGGTCATGATGAGCTTCTTGTAATTGTTCTTCGATTGGAGGATGACCGCGAAATTCGCGATTAGGAACAAAGGAAGGGGAAGCGCGGAGAAATAGGAAAGGATAGTTGAGGCCATCGATAAGCCTTCGAGTTGGGCTTGGTTTGCATCTTGCGAATTACTTTTGACGCTTAAAACAAGGCCGAGCATCATCGAAACGAACATCAATGCCATCGCGACCCAGCCGATCAGCCTAAAGCCGCGATAGGAAAGGGGACCGCGATAACGTATGTCCTTATCGATCATCCTATGGTCGCGCGCGGATAATTCGAAGGAGGGGGATTCCTCTTTTTCGCATACCGCTTCTTTTATGGATTCCTGCGAGCGGCTTTCCATCACGGCTTCCTTTTTGTTTTCTTCATTCATAAACATGGCCCCCAAATCGGATTTGGAATTTAAGCAAACAGAATTGTTTATTAAATTAGGATACCACATCAAGCCCTTATATGCCTATAAGGGGAAAGGCCCATAGAAAAGAATAATTGTTTGAAAAGGCAGGAATCCGCGTGGGGTTCCTGCCTGAAGGATTTCCTTATTCTTAGTTTTTCAAATGAGTTAAAAAGGAGAAATATTAGAATTTATACCAGAAGCGACCGCAATTCCTGGCTTTTTCGATTTGTTCTTTCGTTAATCCTTGGAGTAATTCGTTTTTCATTTTGCTATCTCTTTAAGCTAGTTAGACATTAGCGTTGCCCATTTCATAAAAGCGTCACAGAAACTAAGAAACAATATCTTTATTTCGCGTAATGGCCTTCGATGAGAGCTCTTAGCTTTGCACTATCGTAAAGGGCGCTATAATCACGAGAGGAATTCTCGGTCGCGGGGAATGAAAGAGGGGCGTCGCAGACGGTTTTCCTAGCGACATCGACACTAACCTTATTTTTGGTAACCGATTGGGAAGGGCAAGAGGAACGGAGGAAATTGCCATATCCATCATATTGCAGATAGATGGAGCAAGATCCGCCACCGCATTCTTCGCCGATCGTGAATAGGCCTTCATCATGGAGGTAGATCGGGGAGATGCCGCCGCAAGAGAAACCGTTCTTGGTCGTCAAGACGGAGATGTCCTTGTCCTTAAGAAGGCCTTTCATGGCATCGTCCTCTTCATCGAATTTCCGATCGAGATTCAAATCGAAATCATAGGTCATGACGGAATAATTATCGCTCATGCGGTTGTAGTTATAGAACTTCTCGCTGCCGGTAAGAAGGGCGATCATAAAGAGCATTTCGTCGGTACTTCCGCCGGTATTTGCGGACAAATCGATGACGACGTGCTTGATTTCCTTATCTTGGCTAGCCTTGCTGACCCCGTTATAGATCGCGCCGACCGCTCCTCCTATGTTATCGCCAAAGGGGATCGTGTCCCTTTCCCCTTTATAATATTTGTCCCATTCGTTGCGCAAGGCGATTTCGCCCATGAAGCCATCGATATGGATATAGGCGAGGTCGCCGTCTTTGGTGTAGGTATCGTTTCCTTGAAGGGCGGCGTTGGGTTTGTTGAGGGCTTCGCTTCTATTCTTCCTTAAGGTTAATCTTTCCGAAAAGGGCTGATCGAAATGGACGATCTCCTCATATTTTTGGTCTTTTACTGCGTCAAGAAGAGAATCGACATCCCCGATTAGTTTCTTCGTTAGCCATTTTGGGGTGTGGTATTCGCCACTTTCATCGGAATAGCCTACCGACATGGGGTTAAAGCCGCTATGCCCGCCATCTTGATGGAGGTATCCAAGAAGCAATGCGCCCGTAAGGTATTTGGCCAAATCGGTTGATTTAAGGTATTCCTTGATGGTTTTCCCTAATGGTCTAGCCTCCAATGAGGCGTCTAGTCCTTTGCTTAGATCATAATAAAGCTCAAGTGAGCTTCTTCCTGGCCTGCCAAGGAATAAATCGAAATCGAGGCAAAGCTCGTTATAGACGTAATCCGCGTATTCCTGGCTGATTTCCTTTTGATACATCGAATCGAAATATTTGCTTCCGAAGGATTCTAGTTCCTCGTTCTCGGTCATATAGAAGACAAAGAGGTCTTTGCCGTTATAGGCTCCTTGGAGGATGTTTTCGTTAGAGAAAAGGTCGGTTGCGAAATTAAGGGGGACGTACACGGCATTATCGCCTCCATAGATCCTCATGTTGTATTTGGAGAAATCGATCGTGGTTTTCTTGGTTTTGCCCTCGAATTCGACGGAGACGACCTTGGTAAAGGGCAAGCCATCGTAGCCGGCCGCGGACAAATCGCCGAATCCATTTAGATTCGTGTTTTTAAAGCACCATAAATCATCGGATTCCATCTTGTTTCCCTTGATATCGAAGGAAGCAGAATAATTCCCGGCGACGGTGATTGTGTAGATCCCACCCTTTTCCTCGATATCGAATCTATCCCTACCGGAATCGAATCTCCTTCCGCGATAAAGCAATTGCTGGTAATCCTTTAAGGAGATATAGGGGATAGGGCTAGAGCCATAATAACGGATTTTGGTTTTGGTGTTGTTTTTGCTATCTAGATAATTGACGTTAATCTCCTCTTCCTTGAAAGTTGGGGCGTCTTCTCCAGAGGAACTTCCTCCGCAGGAAGAAAGGATTATCGGAAACAAAGCGACATATAGCAATTTGGTGTTCATGGGCATTCCCTCGTTTTTCTATCTCCAAAAACTATTTTAACAAAAAAGGTAGGGTATTGCGCGTAATTCGAAAATAGAAAAAAAGTATAAGGTTTTTATTTGGCCGAAATAAAAAATCCCTGACTTGCATCAAGGATTGTTAATAACGTGGCGCGCCCGTGGCGACTCGAACGCCAGACCCACAGCTTAGAAGGCTGTTGCTCTGTCCAACTGAGCTACGGGCGCAGCGGAGATATATTAGACTTTAAGATGACGTTTCTCAAGGGGAAAAGGCGCTTTTAATCCTCTTCATGGAGTTTTGCGTAGAGTCTAGCGGAGACTTCGCTCGGCAAAAGCTGATTGAATTCCTCTTCGGTCGCGTTAAGGAGCGACTCTAGTCTTATGTAATGCTCCCTTAACACGGCCGTGCGTTTATCCCCCCACCCTTCGATGCCATCGAGGGTCGAGGCGGTTAAGGAGGCGCTTCTTCTCTGCTTATGGAAGGAGATCGCGTAACGATGGACCTCGTCTTGCATCCTCATAAGGAAAAAGAAGAGTTTGGAATTCCTTTCCAAAGGATAGGTATTCCCATCCTTATCGATTAATCCGTTTGTTTGATGACGGTCATTCTTGAATAAGCCATACACGGGTATCGTAATTTCAAGATCGGAGAGGGCCTCCAAAGTCGCGTGGACCTGCGGTAAGCCTCCATCCGTGAGGATAAGGGAAGGGAATTCCTCGTTTTCCTCCTTAAGCCTTTTGTATCTTCTAGTGACGACTTCCACCATCGAATGGTAATCGTCCCCGGCGTCCTCTTCCTTAAGGTGGTATTTACGGTACATCTTCTTGGCTTTCTCGCCGTTGATATAGCAAACCATCCCGGCGACGGGGTTGGAGCCTTGGAGATGGGAATTATCGAATAATTCGATCCTATACGGGGTATCGATATGAAGGAGGGTGCCGAGTTCCTCCAAAAGGGCGAGTTTATCGTCATCAAGGCGCGCGGACATGAAATGGGAATCGAGTTCGTTGCGGGCGTTGAGCTCGGAAAGGTTAACCATCTCCACGAATTTGCCTTCTTTGGGGATCAGCACTTCCTTCAATCCTTCGATTTCCTCGCTTAATGCCGTTAACGAAGGAAGGCGCGAGACCAAGACGCGGGGAGCCTCGTGGGTAGAATAATATTGCTCCATCAAGTCGAGGATCTGATCGGGGATATCGCCAAAGCTCGGGACAACGTGCACGTTTTTCCCTAGCAATACCCCTTTTCGGTAAGTCAAAACGCATAAGGAACGATAGCCTTCCCTTTCCGCGAAGGCGACGATGTCGTAATCCTCTTTCCCCATCGGGGTCTCGACGTTTTGCCGACTTGTCACATAATCGATGGCCTTGAGGGTTTTCCTATATTCTTCCGCGAGCTCGAAGTTGAGGTCTTCCGCGGCTTTTTCCATCTTTTCCTTGATGGCGTTCTTTTGTTTTGAGGTATCCCCACCGAGGAAGGATTTGATGTCATTATATAATTCCTCAAGCTGCTCTTCCCTAATCTTGTTGATGCAAGGGGCGAGGCAAGTACCCAAAGAATAATAAAGACATGGTTTATTCGGGATATTACGGCATTTACGGGTTGGATAGATCGTATTGAGAAGGCGTAACGTTTCCTTGGCTTCGCTTCCCCCGGGGAAGGGACCGAAATAGAAATATCCCCTATCCTTGGAATTCCTCGCGATTTTCAAATAGGGGTCCTTGCCCTTCTTCAAGGCGATATAAGGGTAATGGGAATCATCCATGAGGAGGATGTTATAACGCGGATAATATGTTTGGATTAGGTTTTGCTCAAGGATGAAGGCCTCCTTGTCGGAAGAGAGGAGAATCGTGGAAAAATGGTCGACATGGGAGACCATCGCGGCCACCTTGCCGGTTTGGGGGCGAAGGAAATATTGGGAAACCCTTTTATAGAGGTCCTTGGCCTTCCCGATATAGATGATCTTATCGTCCTTATCCTTCATCTGATAAACGCCAGGACGATGGGGGAGGTTATCGATTAATGTCTTTAGTTTCTCGCTTATCATTTGAGATAGACGATGGTCGCCCCTCCTGCGCCTTCGGCTTCGCTGGCGGCTTCATAGCCTTTGATGAATTCCTTATGGGAAGCCAAATAATTATTGACCATCCTCCTTAAGGCCCCCGTGCCGAAACCATGGATGATCCTAACGCGGTGGAAGCCCTTCATCCTGCAGGCATCGAGGTATCTTTCGAGTTCAAGTTCCGCTTCATCCGCGTAAAGCCCGATTATATTGAGTTCCATCGAAAGGCTCTTCCCATAGCCCAAGGAATCGAGGTTGATGTTTTTTATATCCTTCCTCTGCTCTTTCTTAGGGGAGGAGATACGGTGGAGAGAAGATGGGTTCACCGAGTATTTGAACCCCTTATGGTCGCGAAGGACCGCCTTTTTGGCGGATAGGCTTTCGATGACCCCTTCGATCCCTAAGGAAGGGATAGAGGCATAATCGCCTTCTTTCAGTTCCTCATCGTAGATTTCGCTATCCTCGCTTTTCCTTAAGGATTCGAGTTTGCGTTTAGCCTCGATTACCTCATGGAGTTTGACGTTAGGGGAGCGTAAATCGTGTAATGCCCCCTCTATTTCCTTCTCGGCCTTCTCAAGGAGTTCCTCTTTTTTCTTCTCTACGGAAGAAAGAAGTTTCTCCTCCTTGTTCTTCAAGGCATGCTCCTTGCTCTTGAGGTCTTTTTCCTTTTTGTCGAGTTCGGCGAGTTTCTTTTCGTATTCCTTCTTCTCCTCATTGGCCTTTGCGGAAAGAGAGGAAAGTTCATTCATCGCCTTTTGGAGGGAGGAATCCGTATCCTTTTCCTTATAGTGTTTCGCATTATCGAGGATTTGCTTGGATAAGCCATAGGAGGAAGCGATCTCTAAGCCAAACGAATCCCCGACGGTTCCTAAGGATAGGACGTAGGTCGGCTTCATCGTCTCCTTATCGAAGATCATCGAGGCATTGGAAATCCCCTCTTTCGCTAAAGCGTATTGCTTGACCCCATCGAAATGGCTCGTGACCAAGGCATAGGAATGCTTTTCGAGGATATAATCGAGGATCGCTTTCGCTAGGGCCTCCCCCTCACTTGGGGAGGTGCCGGTTCCGACTTCATCAAGAAGAAGCAAATCCTTGCCTCCGATATCGGAGGTGATTTGCGATAAGGAAGCGATATGGGCGGAGTAGGTCGAGAGGTTCTCCTGCAAGGATTGCTGATCGCCGATATCCGCGTAGACGTGCTTGAAATAAGGGATAATCGCCCCCTCAAAGCAAGGAAGGAGGAAGGCCATCTTGAACAAAATCGCGATGACCCCTAGGGTTTTTAAGGCGACCGTCTTGCCTCCCGCATTAGGTCCGGAGATGAGGGTCACCCGTCTTTTTGAGGTGAAGGTGAAATCGTTTTTGACGATGGTCTCGACTTCTAGAAGGGGGTGGAAGGCCTTGGGGATAAATAGACTCGCGTCCTCCGATAAGGAAGCGAGATGTCCGTTATACGTCCTTCCGTAACAAACCCTCGCGGAAAATGTATCGAGGAAGGAAAGGATCGAGGCATTAACCAATAATTCCGGCCCATGCTCAACCACGGCTTCGGTCAATTCGCGGAGGATGCGGGCGATTTCCACGCGTTCTTCGGCGTCAAGTTCCGCCAAACGGTTATCTTTTTCGAGCACTTCCTCAGGTTCGATGAAAACAGTGTTCTCACTCGCGGAGATATCCTGGACTAGACCTTTGACTGAATTCTTGTAAGACATCGAAACGGGGAGGGCGTAATGGCCGTTTTTGAAGGCGAAGGCCATCGAATTGAGATAGGAAGCGTAACGTTCGACGATGCGGGGGAGGATACGGTTCATCTCCGTTTTGACTTTGTCCTTCTCCTTGCGGATTCCCGCAAGTTTTTTGGAGGCGGAATCGCGGATTTCCAAAGTCGGGGCGATGACCTCGTCTATCCTTTTGGCGACATTCTCCAAAATTGTTAGGCGGTTCGCGTGATCCAAAAGGAGAGGGTATTCATCCCCGTGGCTTTCGATCATCTTCTTGATGGAGGAGGCGGATTCGATCTCCTCCTTTAGGCAAATGAATTCCCTTTCCTCCAAACTCCTTCCCTTCAAGGCGAGGTTGAGGCTTTTGCTGATATCCTCTCCCCTTCTTAAGGGAAGGGAATCCTCCTTATCGAGGAAAGACGACATTTCCTTAAGGATAGAAAGGAAAGATGGGAGGTCCTTCTCCGAATATGGGCGGGTCGAAAGGATCTCCTTCCTTCCCATCTCGGTGATGGCGAAGGAAGAGGCTTTTTCCAAAATGGAGGATATCTCCAATATTTCAAAGGCGTCTTCTTTTTTCATCTTTGGCTAAATGTCGTTTTGGGCCTAGATTACCCAAAAATCATTTTAGCATCTTTATGCGCGCCAAGGCTAGATTGCGCGTGCGGGGTGACTTTAAAACGGGTTAATAAAGCTTTATAATCTCATTCGGAGGTTTCAGACATGAAATATTGCCCAAAATGCGGGGAAAAGCTCCTCGATGAAGATACTTATTGCATTAGATGCGGAGCGGAATTGGACCGCGAAGCCGATGCGAAAGTCGATGGTTATGAGGAAGATAAAGACGAAGAAAGCCATGACTCTTCTTCTGAATCATCTAGCCAAAACGCGATGGCTACCTTAACCAAGGTATTCATGGTTGTGGGAACGGTCATCCTCGGTTTTGCCATCTTCCCGCTTATCTGGTGCATTCCCTTGACGATCATCACCTTCAACAGGATCAATAACGACGATGAGATCGGCGTCGCCGTCAATGTCCTCAATATCCTTTTCGTCTCGATGCTTGGCGGGATATTCGGGATTGTCTACGACTCAATGAGGAGCAAATAAGGGAAAACGATGGGGAAGGCGAATAAATCCATAACCCTTCTTTTCGACGAAGCGACCTTTCATGAGGCGAAATGTTTTTATAATGATATCGGCGCGATTAAGGAAGCCCCAACCCCTTATATGGATTTCTTCGCGGTCAGTTTGGATACCACGATCTCCGTCTATTCCAAAATCCATAACGGCTTCCGTAAATGCCTAATCCAGGGCGAAAACGCAGAATCTGAAGCCGCCATTTGGATTGCCAAAGGGGCTATTCCCGAAGAGAAAAGCGAGAAAAAGGAAACATCCTTAAGGAATTATTATCCCCAAATCGGGTCTGATGAAGTCGGAACCGGGGATTATTTTGGACCGGTCATCGTGGTCGCGGCCTATGTCAAAAAAGAGGATTTGCCTTTGTTGAAGGAATTGGGCATCACCGACTCCAAGAAGATGAATGACCCCTATATCCTTTCGATTGGGCAGAAACTAATCTCGACCTTCCCCTATTCGCAGCTTTGCCTAGATAACGAGAAATATAACGAAGTTAGGGAAAAAGGCATCAATCTCAATGCGATGAAGGCCAAAATGCATAATCGCGCTCTTGGGAATCTGAAGAAGAAATACCCTTCCTCCAAGGTTTATATCGATCAATTCGCGGAGGAAGGCCTCTATTATTCCTATCTTAAAGGCGAGAAAGAGGTCGTTAGGGATATCGTCTTCTCCACGAAAGGGGAGACCCATTTCCCTTCCGTGGCCTTAGCTAGCGTCATCGCCCGTTACTCCTTCCTCCGTCATATGGAGGAATTATCGAAGTCCCTCGGTAAGGAGATTCCTTTTGGGGCCTCAGGCGAAGTCACCGAATTCGCGAGGCAGATCTATAAAGAAAAAGGCCTTGAGGAACTCGACAAGATCTCAAAGGCCAATTTTGCGAATCGTAAGAAGGTAATCGAGGATTAATCCAAGGATTCGAGCACTTTTTGGAAATGCGCGGGTAAGGGGGCTTCAAAGGAAAGCTCCTTTTTCGTTATGGGGTGGGTGAAGGAAAGGCGATAAGCGTGCAACAATTGTCCCTTATCATAGATAACCCTATTTCCTTTTCCGTATAAGGGGTCGCCTATAACGGGATGGTTGATATATTCCATATGGGCCCTGATCTGATGGGTTCTTCCCGTTAAAAGGCGGCAATCGACAAGACTCACGCGCTTACGGGGGAAACGCCGCTTGACCTTAAAGAAGGTAATGGCTTCCTTCCCCGATAGATCGACCGTGAATTTGACGCGGCTTTCCTTATCCCTAGCCAAAGGGGCGATGATCTCCCCTTCGTCCTCTTCGATTAGCCCGTTTACCAGCGCGAGGTATTCGCGGTGCATCGAATGGTCTTTAAGCTGTTCTTGTAAGCCAAGAAGAGCCTCATCGGTCTTCGCGATCACAAGCAACCCAGAGGTATCCTTATCTATACGGTGTACAATTCCTGGGCGCGTGCTATCTTCGTCTAGTTCCTCGTATTTATAAAGCAAACCATTGAGAAGGGTTCCGGAGGCGTGCCCTGCGCCGGGATGGACGACCAAACCAGCGGGCTTATTGATGACCGCGAGGTATTCGTCTTCGTAGATAACCTCGATTGGGATATCTTCCTTTTGAAGCGTGGAGGCGGGGGCTTCGGGGACTTCATATTCAACGACATCCCCTCCTTCCATCCTTAAGGAAGGCTTGCCTTTCTTGCCATTAACGAATACATGTCCCCCTTCGATTGCCTCTTTGGCTTTCGAACGGGAGAGGAAATCGCCATAGCTGAAAAGAGCTTCATCAAGACGCTTTCCGACTAAATTTTCCTCAATCGTTTTTTTCATCCTTGCCCTTTTCTTCTTCTCTAGGTTCTTCTTTGGAGGGTTCTTCCTTTGAAGGGGCTTCCTCTTTTTCTAGGGAATCCTTCGGTTCTTCTTCCTCCTCTTCCTCATCCTCTTCCTCGTCTTCCTCTTTTTTCTTGGCTAAACGAGGGTCGGTGCGGAGTTCGGACTTGCTGGAATCGCGGATGGTCTCGATGATCGTGAGGATGATGAACATGATGATGCCGACGACCAAATAGGCATCCGCGAGGTTGAAGGTCGCGAATGGGTTAAGGAAGGCGCCTTGGTTGACGTTAGGCCCTCCCCCAAGGTAGAACTGGAGGAAATCGATGACCCCGTTGAAGCCGGTCGTGGACTCAAAATAGAAGGAACGGTCGATGAGATTGCCGACTGCTCCCGCGGCCATAAGGGCGAAGATCACCCTTTCGAAGTTCTTTAGTTCGATATTCTTCCTTATCCAAAAATAGATGATGAGGAAGGACATGATCAAGGAAATCGCGATCCCGAGAATCCTTCCGCCGATCCCCCAATTCGCGCCAAGGGAGAAGGCCGCGCCCGTATTGTAGGATAAGGTGATATAGAAGAAATTAGGGATGACGGGGTTAAGTTGACCTGGGGTGCAGGTAAGCTGGACCACCCATTTGGTGACGACGTCCAAAATGAATAGACCGAGTGATATCCCTCCGAAAAGCAGGAGCTTCTTATAGGCTTCCTGCCTTTCTGATTCGCTGTAGGTTTTCTTTTTCTTGGCCATCTTTTATTCTCCAATAGCTTCTAAGCAACGGGGGCAAAGCATATCGCCTTCATGCTCATGGGCCTCTTCGACATGGAGTCTGCATCTAGCGCATAAAGGGGCCTCGCTTAGGCGGATTTCGATACAGGGGTCGCCTTCTTTGAGGATGGCCTTGGAGACGAGGAGCCCTTTGGCAAGAAGCTCTTCGCCATCTTCCTTCAAGGCTTTGAATAAGGGGCCTTCCTTCATGGAGATGACCGCTTCCGCTTCGGAGGCGCTTCCGATGAGGCCTTGGTTACGCTTCTCCTCGATGGCTTTGTTGACTTCTCCCCTAAAGGCAAGATAAGCCTCATAGAGGTTAAGCCCTTCTTCATCGAGCTTCCTTGCTTTGACCATATCCTCAAGTTGGACCGATTCCTTATGCTCAACGGGGAGGTAGGAATAGATCTCCTCCATCGTGAAGGGGAGGATTGGGTTAAGGAGGAGGCATAATGAATATGCGCAATCGAAAATGCAGGCGACGATCGCCTCCCTCCTATTTGAATCCTTCTTATCGCAATAGAGGATATCCTTGGATACATCGAGGAAAAGGGAGGATAAATCGCTGGAAAGGAAGGGGATGACCGCGTTAAGGACCGCGGAGAAATCGTATTCCTCATAGCCTTTTAAGGCGCGGTTGATGACTTCTCCTAACCTCGCTTTGATCATCCTGACGATGAGGGGGTTCTCCTTAATCTCCTTCTTGGGGTCGTAGCCATTAAGGTTGCCAAGGAGGAAACGGAAGGTATTCCTGATCTTACGGTAATTGTCGATCGCGTTTTGGAGGATGCCTTCGCCTAAACGGGCGTCCGCGCGGTAATCGACGCTAGAGGCCCATAGGCGGAGGATATCCGCCCCATAAGTCTGGGCGATCTTGTTCGGGTCGATGCCGTTGCCGCTGCTCTTGCTCATCTTCTGCCATGATTCGTCCATGACGAAGCCATGGGTTAGGCAGGTCTTGAACGGGGAGACCCCATGGGTCGCGACCGAGACGATGAGGGAGGCGTTGAACCAGCCACGGTATTGGTCGTTTCCTTCTAAATAGAGGTCCGCGGGGTATTGGAGTCCTCTTTCGACGAGGGTTCCATTCCATGAGGAACCGGAATCGAACCAGACGTCCATGATGTCCTTTTCCTTGGTGAAAAGGCCGTTTGGTGAGTGCGCGTTCCTATAGCCTTCGGGGAGAAGGTCCTTCGCCTCTTTCTTAAACCAGATGGAGGAACCATGTTCCCTAAATAGGTTCGCGATATGGTCGAAAACCTCTTTTTCCATGATGGGGGTATTGTCCTCGCAATAGATGATGGGGAGGGGAACGCCCCAAACGCGTTGACGGGAAATGCACCAGTCCGCGCGGTCCTTGATCATGTTGACCATCTTCATTTCGCCCCAGGCGGGAACCCATTCGATCTTCTTCACTTCATCAAGAAGAGCCTTCCTAATAGGTTCGATGGAGCAGAACCATTGGGGGGTGGCCCTGAAGATGATCGGCTTCTTGGTCCTCCAATCATGGGGGTAGCTATGGACGATATCGACTCTCTTGAATAGCAAGCCCTTATCGTCAAGGAGTTTGATGACCAAATCGTTGGTGTCCTCATAGAACATGCCGTTGAAGATATCGCCTTCGCCTGTTGCGAAAACGCCCTTCTCATCGATTGGGCAATATGGTTTGATGCCGTATTTCGCACCCGCGAGGAAGTCATCTAGACCGTGGTCGGGGGCGATATGGACGAGTCCCGTACCGGCGGAATCATCGACATAGGAGGCTAGGATCAATTGGCCCACCCTTTCCGGATAAAGGGGATGGACGTATTTGACGCCTTCGAGTTCCTGGCCCTTGAATTCCTTGAGGGTTTCGATTTCCCCAAGTTCAAGCTCTTCCTTCAGTTTCTCCTTTAAGGAAGAGAGGAAGATGAAGGTTCCTTTGCCTGTTTTATATAAGCCATATTCGAATAAGGGATTGGCCGCGACCGCTTGGTTGGTCGGGATCGTCCAGGGGGTGGTGGTCCAGATTAAGAAGCGGGCTGGCAAATCGAATAGGCCCTTGGAATCGATGATATCGAAGCCAACGTAGATGGTCTTGGCTTCCACGTCATGGTATTCGACCTCCGCTTCCGCGAGGGCGGATTCGCTAGATGGCGACCAATAGACGGGCTTAAGGCCTTTGAAGATGAGACCTTTTAAGGCCATTTCGGAGAAGACCTCGATCTGACGGGCCTCATATTCTTTGGAAAGGGTGAGGTAAGGATGGTCGAAATCGCCTAGGCAGCCAAGGCGGAGGATCTGGGCTTTTTGCCTTTCGACCTGGGTAAGGGCATAGCTTTCGCATTTCTCCCTGAATTCATCGATTGGGGTGGTTTTGCGGTTGACGCCGCTTTTGGTGACCTTGGTCTCGATCGGGAGGCCATGGGTGTCCCATCCTGGGATATAGGGGGTTTTGAAGCCCGCCATATTCTTATAACGGATCACGAAATCCTTGAGCGAGACGTTAAGGGCATGTCCGCAATGGATGTCCCCGTTAGCGTATGGAGGGCCATCGTGAAGCATGAAAACGGGCGCGTCGACGCGGTTTTCGTTCATCTTGTTATATAAATCGATGTCCTTCCAATGGGCGACGAGGGCCGGTTCTTTCTCCGATAAACCAGCTCTCATGGGGAAGGCGGTATTCACCATCGACAAAGTGCTTTTGTAATCCATATTCTTTTTCCTCCGGGGGTGCTTGGCAAAATAAAAGGCGCCCGAATTGTCGTTGCAAGGACGCAATATGCGCGGTACCACCTTGCTTCGCCTTTTAAGCGCGCTTCATTAATGGAATGTCTCGTCTTCCGTCACGGCTATCCCCTTACTGCGGGTTCGGGGGACAAGCTTACGTAGTGATGTCCTTTTCACCTTGCCCTTTCTCAGCTTCCGCAGGGCTCTCTGTCTTTCGGCTACTTCGGCGCGTCTACGTTGCAAACGCTTTAGCGAGAGTATGTTACCCCTCCTTTTGCCTTAAGGCAATAGGAAAAGCGGACCCTCGATGGATCCGCTTATAAGGTAAATGTCCTTATTCCTCTTCGTCGGAGAAGGCACCTTTGAGGAAATCGGGGAGGATTTGCTCTTGGACGGATTCCTCGGGCTCGGCCTCGTGCTCCTCCTCTTCCTTGACGATCTTCGCCTTCTGGCTTTCGACCCCGAATCCGACGGTCTCGCGGCGCGGACGGGGGAATTGGGGCAAGGAAGTGAAGTCGTATTCCTCGGTGAAATTGCTCGCGATGACGGAGACGAGGATGCAGTCGGTGAGGTTCTCGTTGATCGAGACGCCGAATTTGACGTCGACCGCGGCCCCGGCGTTATCGATGATATGCTGGACGCATTCCTCCGCTTCATATAAGGAGACGTTAGTCCCGCAGGTGACGGAGCAGATGGCTTTCCTAGCCCCGGAGATGGAGGCTTCAAGAAGAGGCGAGTTGATCGCGTTTTCCGCGGCTTCCTCGGCTTTTCTTTCACCAGTTCCCATACCGAATCCGATAAGGGCGATGCCGGAATTGCGGAGGGTCCTTTCGACATCGGCGAAGTCCATGTTGATGAGGCCTGGGAGAAGGATCAAATCGGTGACTGTCTTCACCGATTGGGCCAAAACCTTGTCGGAATCGGAGAAGGCTTGGCTAATCGGGGCTTTACCGGCTGCCATTAATAGTTTGTCGTTGGAGACGATGATGATCGAATCGACCGCGTCCTTCAAATCGCTTAGGCCAGTGACGGAATTGGCGACCCTCGTCTTACCTTCGAAGGTGAAGGGACGGGTGACGATCGCAATCGTTAGGGCCCCTACTTCCTTGCAGATGCTGGCAACGACCGGGGCGGCACCGGTTCCGGTTCCTCCACCCATGCCGGCCGCGATGAAAACGAGGTCAGCGCCCTCGACGATCTTGCGGATATCGTCTTTGCTGGCTTCGGCGGCCCTTTTCCCTTGGGCCGGGTCTCCTCCGGCGCCTAAGCCTTTGGTGATCTCCTCGCCTAGGACGAGCCTATTGGGGGCCTTGGAGGTCGAAAGGGCTTGTTTATCGGTATTCATGACGTAGAACTCAACGTTTTCGATGTTCTCATCCATCATGCGGTTGACGGCGTTGTTGCCGGCTCCTCCGACGCCGATGACGATAATTCGCGCTGGCGGTTCGAAGTTGTCCAAATCCATCATTGGCATAGTCGTTTTCTCCTTTCCTTATTACAAATCATCATCTAGTGATGAGCGTGAGGTCTTCGGTTTTTTCTTTTCGGGTTTCGGGGCTTCCCTTGTTACGTTCATGACGCCTGTCCCGAAATCACTGAGGGAACCCGAATATGAACCGGTGGCCGCGAGCATCCCAAGGAGGTTGGTGAATCCTGGGTCGCGGGCCCCGATCGCGGTTGGGCGGATCAGGATCGGTTCGCGGGTTGGGAAGGCTTTGCGGAGGAAGTCCTGAAGTCCCTTCAATTCGGAGGCTCCCCCGGTAAGCATGAAGGGAAGCGCGTTGAATTGCGGGTTATTGTGCTTTTCGAGGACCAAATTGATGGAGGCCGATAATTCGGAGAGGAAGGTTTCGAAATATTCCTCGATGACCTCGTTTAGGTCCTTCTGGTAATAATTCTTGGGAGTCCCGGATTCCTTATCGATGCCCTTGATTAACGGGGGGCGATAGGAGAGGACCCTCGTGTCGTAGCCATGATCGACCTTGAGGCTTTCCGCGTCCTCGACGCTTATGCCAAAGGCCTCGGCGATCGCTTCGGTTAGGTCATCGCCTCCCTTAGCGAAACTTGCCGCGGAATAGGGTTCTTTATCCCCGATTAAGGCCAAATCGGTGGAACGGGCCCCGATATCGAGGAGGAGGTAATTCTTGGGGGCGTCTTGGATGGTCGCGAAATATTTGGCGGCGCAATAGACGGAGACGCCGGTCTTCTTGACGCGATATCCAGCCGCATTTGCCATGGTCTGGTATTGGCCGGAGACCGTCTCGGGGAGGCAATGGATCATCGCCTTGACGGTGATGGAGCCGCTTATCCTATCTAACGGGGGACGGTCGAAACGGCTGCCGTCATCAAGTTGGAAGATGATCGGGATGATGTCCACGATGGTATTACCGGCGGGGACTGGGTCCTTCTTCAAAAGGGAAAGGAGGTTAGCGATATCTAGCCTCGTGATCTTCCCATCTTGTCCGGCGACGAGGAAGTTCTTATCGTTGCTATAGACCTTCAAGCCGATCGAAGGGATGACTAAGAGAATGTTATCGAGCTTGAGATCGATCTTCTCCGAATCGTCTTTGAATTCGCGTAGCTCCTTTAAGCAAGCGACCGCGGCGTCGATATCCTTCAAGGTCCCGTGGGAGACCGTGCCCTTTGGCAAGGGGATTTTCTTGGTATACAAAACGATGGGGGTTCCGTTTAAGGGATAGCCAAGAAGCAATTTGATGGCTACGTTACTTACTTCCAAACAACCTTGAATCTTTGCCATAGAGCCCCTTTCCTTTTTAGACTACTCATTATTATAGATGATGGCATCTTTCTTTTAAAGAAAGACATTCTTTAAATTTTTGGTATTTATTTAGTAGTTTTATGGGTTTTTGGACATTTTCGTAAAACCATGATAAAAACTGTGTTTTTCCATCTATTTACTCCTAAGTTTTTTGGAGTTTTTCAGAAAAACACAGTTTGCAAAGCATGCGAAATTAAGCTTATTCGCCTTCTTCTTTTTTCGGCTTATTAAGGGGGTTATCGAACGTTGTTGCTTTCTTGTTAAGGTTAAGGGAATCCGCGGAAGGGATATTCATTTTCCCGATCGAATTGACTCCGGAAGAGCCATACATATTGACGTTATCAAGGCTTCTTGGGATCGCTTTATGGGGGAGTTTGAGGCAGCCCTGGAAGGCCCCGTTTCCGATTCTAACAACCCTTCTGGGGATATAGATATCCTTAAGGGCTTCACAGTCTATGAAAGCTTCATCATCTATGATCTCCACCTTATCATGAAGCGCAACTCTATCTAGCCCTCTGCAGCCTTTGAACATTTTCGGCCCGATGACTTTAATCGATTCGGGGAGTCTGAATTCCATCAAGGAGACGCAGCCTTCGAAGGTCGCTTCTTCTCCTAGGCTTTTTAAATTAGGAGGCAAGCTAATCGACTTTAAGGATTCGCAGTCCTTGAAGGCTTTCTTACCTATGGAGCTGACGTTTTCCGGGATCTTCAAATCCATCAAGGAAGAGCAGCCTTCAAAAGCGGAGGATTCGATTTTCTCCAAGGTTTTGGGGAAGGACACGGTTTTTAGGTTGACGCAGCCTTCAAAGGCCCCGTATTTGATTTCCTTGAGGCCTTCAGGGAAAATCACTTCCTCCAATTTCTTATTGCCCTTAAAGGCGTAATCGCCGACTGAGATGACGTTATCCGGGATTTTGATAACGGAATCAGAACCTTCGTATCTTCTTAGTTCAAAACCGGTTATATCAAAGGTCCCCTTTATCTCCATCTCAGTATAGGGCTCTCCGCAGTTAGGGCAAAAGGCAAAAGGCTCTTTTCCCTTATATCCGCATTTGGGGCAGAAGGCTTCGTTCATCGCTATACTCCTTATATCTATATTATATAAAGAAAAAGGCCGCGGTTGCGGCCAAATGAAGTCTAGTATGAATCAATAGGCGTTATTGATGTCTTCCTGCTCAACAAGGGGGCTTCCTTCATTCGAGGAATCCTCGGTTAATTCAAGGGTATCCGGGGCTTTGGAGGCGCTTATTGGCTCAGCGACCATGAAGGAAATCGCGATTGGGGTAGCCCCAATTGCCACGATGCCAACAGAAATTGCAAAAGCGAAAAGAAGGGTCCTAAGGCGATAATAGACTTTCTTATGATGGGTTTTAACGAGTTTGTCTTTCATGGCCTTCTCCTCCTTTCCTTGTTTGCTTTTTTGGGAGATTAACGTCTAGCGATGCCCCTAAGTTTTGCGGAGACCGCCCGGTGGTTATACCCGATTTCCTCTTCGCTAGGGGTAATCGGCTTCCTCGTTAATGACACGAATTCGGCTTCTTGATTATCGATCTTGAGGCTTTCGGGACCGTGTCTGGTCCCTTCTATCTTGGTAAGCTCATTGAAGCGGTTCTTCACGAGCCTATCGTCCAGTGACATGAAGGTGATGATCGCCATCCTCCCTCCTTCCTTTAGGAGCAAGGGGGCGTCTTGCAGCATGGCCTGCAGGGTCGCTTTCTCCGCGTTGACCTCCATCCTGATGGCTTGGAAGGTCTGCTTTGCGGGATGGCCTTTCTTGGCTAGCTCCTTCATGGTTTTCGCCCTTTTGATGGCTTCGACGAGGTCGAAGGTCGTCTTCAGGGGGGCGATTTCCCTCTGCCTAACGATCGATTTGGCGATCTTGTAGGCGTCTTTTTCCTCTCCGTATAGCTCGATGACCCTCGTTAGGTCATGGAGTGAATAGGTATTAAGGACTTTCTCGGCGGTAAGGGGGTTATCCTTATCCATCCGCATGTCAAGCGGACCCAATGCGTTATAGGAGAATCCGCGGTTTGCTTCGTCAAGCTGCGGGGAAGAGACCCCTAGGTCAGCGAGGATCCCATCGACCTTATCGATATGAAGATCCCCAAGCCTAGACTTGACGTTAGCGAAGTTATCCTTGATGAGGGTGAAGTTATCGCCGATTGAGGCGAGGACTTCCCTCGATTCAATTAAGGCTTGCTCATCTTGGTCGAAGGCAACAAGGTGCCCATGCGGAATCCTCTTTAGGATCTCTCCACTATGTCCGGCCCTACCAAGAGTCAGGTCAACATAGGTGCCCCCGTCTTTTAAGTCAAGGAGGTCGATTGACTCATTTAGCAATACTGAGATGTGCTTAGGCATTCCGTTTCACTCCACTTGCGAACTGTTCGAAGCCGAATGACCCGGCTAGGGAGTATCTCGCATAGGATGCGGGATCCCAGACCTCGAAGTGATCGAGGCAGCCAATGATGATGACGTCCTTCTTGATGCCATAGGCCTCGAGGACGGCTTTTCCGAAGAACAAACGTCCATGCGAGTCGAACTTCAAGGTGACGATCGATGATGTGGTCGCTCTGATGAAGGCACGTGTTTTATCATCGAAGAAGTCGAGTCCCTCCAGTTTTTCCAGATATCGGTCGAATCCTTCCTGATTATAGATAGCCATGCATCCATCAAAACCCTTCAGGAGATAGAAGGCGTTGTCCCCTTCCTTCTCTAAGAGTTTCGGGGGGAGTTGGAGCCTGCCTTTTTCATCTAGGCTCCTATCGTAGGTTCCGAAATACTTCATTTCCCACTTTTTCCCACTTGTGCAATTATGATACCCACATAAACGCATTATGGGCAAGAGAGGAAACGCCACAAAAAAGCCTTTTTTATACAGTGTATAGGATTTTCTAGTTTTCTATGATTGAAGGCGATGATTATCCATCACCAAGCATCTTTGGATAGGCTAAATACAGGATATCCGACTCATCTTTTCCGCGTAGAAGTCCATGAAGATCGTCCTTAGGAACAATCGTTATGAGCTTATTGATTTTCTCCAAGACATCGTATTTTTTGTTAGCGGATGGATCGATTACCATCGCCAAGAGCCTTTCGCTAGGCTTCTTGATATGAACCGCCAAAACGAGGCGGTCCAAGTAGGATTTGCAAATTAGGTCCGGGCGGTCTAAACGATTGAGCGATTCAACGATTTCCGAAGGCCTAAGGCCATGATAATGATGGGAACCTCGTCCCCCTACAGGCATCATAAGCTCATACAATGTGGACGCGTCGACGTAGAGGTCGTTCTTCCTAAAAATGGTCCTTCCGACGGTCTCGTTCAGAAGGCAGAGGTGGACGTTCCTGAACCGGACGTCGAAATGCCCGCGGTCCCTCTCCGCGTATTCCACCATGTCCTTGACCGCGTTCTTCGCGTCCTTCACGTTTATATTTCTTCTCATAAAAAGTTCCTCTACTAACTAATAGTGGTGAAAATCGAAAATCGGCTCATTTTTTTGAAAAAAAAGTGAAAAAAATCCGTTTTCTTTTCAGCGGGTATTGCAAAAAGGCTCGTCCGGTGTATATTGGAGTCAGCCAGCGAAAGCCGTCCTCTTTGCGGCCTCTTAGGCTGGACGCGTCGGAAAAGCGTGGCAAAGATCAGGCCAGGCCCATCAAAAGGTA
>CAMVEL010000026.1 GCA_947166565.1 uncultured Erysipelotrichaceae bacterium | reverse complement strand
TGCCCTACCATTCACAGATGTACCTTTTTATGGGCCCCGTCTGATCTTTGCCACGCTTTTCCGACGCGTCCAGCCCCAAGAGGCAAGTGAATTGCTTTCGCTGGCTGACTCCAATATACACCGGGCGAACGTTTTTACAATACCCTGGGCAAAAGAAAATGGGCACCACGAGGGGGAACGCACTTATCCCCATTAATGCCCTACCATTCACAGGTGTACCTTTTGATGGGCCTGGCCTGATCTTTGCCACGCTTTTCTAACGCGTCCAGCCTAAGAGGCCGCAAAGAGGACGGCTTTCGCTGGCTGACTCCAATATACACCGGACGAGCCTTTTTGCAATACCCGCTGAAAAGAAAACGGATTTTTTTCACTTTTTTTTCAAAAAAATGAGCCGATTTTCGATTTTCACCACTATTAGTTAGTAGAGGAACATTTTTCGGATGGGCAAGGATATAAACGTCAAAAACATAGAGGAGGCCGTTAAGAGCCTCAACCATTATGCGGAGAGGGACCGCGGGCATTTCGACGTCCGGTTTAGGAACGTCCATCTTTGTACTTTGAATGAAACGGCCGAAAGGACCATCTTTAGGAAGAACGACCTCTACGTCGACGCGTCCACACTGTATGAGCTTATGATGCCTGTATGGGGACAAGGTTCCCATCATTATCACGGGTTAAAGCCTACCCAAATAATAAAAACGCTTTCGAATCTTAAGAAAGCCGATTATATCATTCGTTCAGGAAAAGGAAGGATTCTTTTGGGGATACTTCTTGAGACGGGGAAAGGTAAATGCATGGTGGTCGTAATCGACCCCGAAGCCACAATCAAAACGGATTTCCGGACAAAGGTCTGCAAGCTCATAACCATGTATGAATATAGCGCTTTCTCCAAACACCTCGAAAACCTTCCCGAAACGGATATCATCTTTAGAAGGGTGCCCAAAAGGAAAGGAGACACGTAGTTATTTACGCATCTCCTGTATTCTTTGGTTATTTGCTTTTCCAATAGCCCGCGCTGATCTTGATCGTGGCCTCTCCCTTAACCTTAGTGACGCCTCCGTTATTATAATAGGCGACCGTTTGGCCATGGTCCCCATCGATGATCGCGATGAATTCGTATTCCCAATCGTTGATCGAGGAGAACCTCGGGGCTTTGTAGATTTCGAAATAATTGAAACTGGTGACGTCCATTTGCTCAGCGAATTGGCCATCGAAGGTCTCGAGGGCCCCGGATTCTAAGTTATCGACATCGGGATCATCGAAGACGAAGGGGACCGCATTCCTTCCGTTTTGATAGAAGCCCGCGCCGCTCATGTCCGAATTGGTGCCGGCCCCTGAGGTCGCGGCGGTTTTGAAGATGAATTCGAAACGGCAGGTCCTCCAATCCTTGCTCCCGTTACGACGGTAATGCTCGTTATAGGAAGCGTTTAGGGGAATCTCGGTCCTAGAGGAGGATAAGGTCGGCTTGAAGGCTCCGCCCATATGGTAGAAGGCGGTCGCGTCATAGAGGAAGATGTTGTTGAATGCTTCCGTGGTCGAAACGCTAAGATAGACCTTCGCGATATCCTTCCTATTCAAGGAGACGCTGAAGAAGACGGTTCTTCTTCCCGATTTCACCTTCTTATAGGAACGGGTGTCCGACAAAGTCTTCCCGTCTTTCGTAATGACGGTGAGGGTCATGGTATTTTCCATCGCGGAAACCTCATGGAGATAGACGTAGAACCCGGCGATGAAGGGGCTTTGGAAGAATGTCGGGGCGGTTTCCTCGCTTAAGGAAGAGGCGATATCGCCCTTAAGGTCTAACTTGACCGCATCGCCTTTCTCATTGAGCTCGAAGGGCCCTTTGCTTTTGGCTAGGAGGATGCCCGTATCGGCGTCAGTCACGATAACCGAATCGAAATAGGCGTCCCCGGCCCCCCTGCGGTTACGGAAGACCTCGATCGATTTGATGGTGGAGGCATCGAGGAAGGAAGTGAGGTAGACGTAATAGGTATCCTTGGAGGCCCTTTCGAAATCGTCTTGGCCGCTTTTATCGAGGAGGTGCTCGATGTTGTTCTTGTTGGTTACGATCCTCAACATGATGTCCGCGTTGGTTCCCGCGCCATATTTGTCGCTCATTGCGATATCGACTTTTAGGCGGTAGAAGCCATGGACGTAATTAGAGCCCTTGAATAGATACCTATTCTCGGTGATATCGGGCATCACGTCATAGACGAGGCGGTTGAGGTTATTGGCCCCAAGAAGGCAAAGCTTCGACATATTGAGGCATCTTTCGAATTGGAGGTAATCCTGCTTGAAGGGATCGCTTTCCTTCCCGTAATTCCCCCATTTGTAGTCCAAATAATCCGTGGGGGAAGGCTTGAAGATGTTCTTTAGCAAGACATCTGGCATCGAGATGGTCGTATTGCCCGCGCGGAATGTGAATTTGTTCTCCTTGTAGTATTTGAAGAATTTATCATCCTCCTTGACGAGTTGACCAACCCTTTTGCGCATGTTCTCGGAGATCTTCCTATCGTTAAGAAGCTTCTCGGGGTTCTTGAAATAATCCTTGAGGCATTTGATGGCCTTGTTATAGGAAGTCGTTGGGTTCTTCGGGTCTTCCGCGCCTAGGATAAGGCAGAGAACATGGAGAGGGCCCGCGAGGAAAAGCTCCTTCATGAGGGCGCCCATCGCGGTCGAGACGGTTTTGGTGACCCCGTCGATTATCTTGTTCAAGCCGCCCGTTGTGACGGATAGGAGAATATCCGCGACCGCCCCAAAGGTATCCATGAAGGCCGTGACGGCATCGGCGACCCCGTCCATATTGATGAGTTCGAGGAGGAATTGGAGGATGATCGTGAAGAGGTTGTCGCCGCATTTATCGAAGGCGGCCGAGAAGCCTTCGTCGATATCCGTTTGGGCGAAGATGGCCCATTCGTTGATCCAGTTGACGATAAGGGATTCGCGTCTTTCGATCGTCTTGATATAGGTTCCGATGGTTCCCGATTTCCTAATCGATTCGACGTATTTCTCGGTAAGGCCCGCAAGAGGGTTAAGGGAAGAGAGGTCCTGGTTATATTTGATATGGTGGTCCTTCATGAATTGAAGGGTATCCGCGGTCGCGAAGCACCTTCTTATATAATCGACCGGGATTTGGATATCGAAGGATTCGTTAGGGTCAAGGAGCTTCGAATCCATATAGGATTCCACGGCCATATGGAGGGCGAGCCTCCTGGTCTCGGGGTTATTGGCCAAGGTATCGTTCTCCTCTTCCTTTTTGGAGAACATCGCTTTGAGGATATCCCCGAACGAGGGGAAATAGCCTCCCGCGTATTTGTTGATATCCTCATGTCCGAACATATCCGTGGCATAATGGGTCATATAGCCTAGATAAAAGGCTAGGGAAGGATAATAGTCGCGGTTGGAGGGGTTATAGGAACGGAGGACATCGTACATCCTCTTTAGCCAAATGCCGGATTGGGTGGGGTGGATCGTCATCTGCCCGAAGAACATGTCGGGGAAGAAATCGGGCCCGACCGCCCCGGCCCTAAAATGGGAGGGGTATTTGGTGAGGGCGTTATAGATTTCCTCGGGGAGGCGGAAAACCTCCTCCTTCTCCCCGTATTTTATCGTCAATCTTCCACCGTTACGGTCGATTTCCCTAAGAATGAGGTTCGCAACATGGATATGGCTTTTCGATTTCATGGACGCTCCTCCTTATTTATAGAAATCCGCGGTGTCCTTATCGAGTTTGAAGCACACCTTGAAGAATTTGTTGTAGAGGTCAGGATAGGCTTTGAAGGGACTCGTGGAGATATCCCATTGCTTCCTTTCCGGAGGATTGGTGAAATCCGGCTCGATGTTGCTCATCGAATAATCGTTGAAGCCAACCCCGTCAAGGGAGAACAAAAAGGAAATCACGCTGGGATCGAGATCGATGTCCGCGTCGAATTCTTTGAAGGGATTCGTTTCCTTGGTGAAGACCTCCTTCCTATCGCGGTAATCCGCATCCTTCTGATTCATCCGCATGCCGCCTGCTAAACCGGCAAGGCCCGCGAAGAAATTGGACATGTTGGCCATCGCTTCCCTGAATTCGGGGGAATTGAGACCTCTCGTGACTTCCTCCATCTCCTTCTTGGCTTCCTCGTATTTCTTTGGGTCGGTTTCCTTAAGATGCTCGAGTTCCATCTGCATGGCTTCCATATCGAAACGGGAACGCTTAAAGGCATCCCTGTTTTCCTGACGAGGGGAATCACCCTCAAAGTCATCGTCGACGCTTGGGCGGTATTTTTCCATAGGATTGACTCCTTATATGTTATAAGAATGATAGCCCATGGAGAGAATAAATAAACCCTATATATAGGAAAAGAGGTGGACTTTCTTAATAAAAAGGACCAAACAGAACGTTTGGCCCAATGGTTTCCTAACCTTTGTATGGCTCGATTTGGTGTTCCCCGTCGTTAAGATAGAGGATGCCAAGGCAATGGGGCCCACAATGGCACGAGATGGTTCCTCCAGCCCTGGTGCGGAGGATTTCCCTAAAGCCCGCTTTCCTGAGGGTTTCCTCGGTTTCGTCGAGGATTGAGGAGTCTTCGCAGGTCGAATAGGTGATGAAAACGACTTCGGGGTCGATGTTATTGAAGGTGCGGAGGGTATCATCGACATAGGAGGCGACGAATTTCTTCATCGGTCCGCGGTATTTGGCCCCTGGGCCCATCTTTCCGTCTTTGACGTAGATCTCGGGACGGAGTTTGAGGAGGTTAGCCCCAAGCATCGCGAGGGCACTGCATCTGCCGCCTTTATAAAGGTAATCGACGGATTCGAGGATGAAGCTCGTCTGATCGTTAGCGGTGCGGTCCTCGACGAGGCGTTTTATTTCCGCGCCAGGATAACCGGCTTCAGCGAGTTTGCGGGCATAGATAGCAAGAAGGGCGATGCCGGTGGAGAGGACGCGGGAATCGATGACGTGGACCTTGCCTTCGAATTTCTCCGCGGCCCTAAGCGCGTTAGCGTAGGCGCTACTCATCTCGGAGGAGATATCGAAATGGACGACTTCGTCATGGTCTTTGAGGAGTTTCTCGAAATGCTCTTCCATCTGGAATTCGTTGACCGCGGAGGTCTTTGGGAGAAGACCGGTCTTATCGGTATAGGCGAAGAGGTCATCGGGGGAGATTTCGCCATCGAGATGGGTCTCTTCCCCTAAGACGAGGGTGAATGGAACCGTGTGGATATCGAATCTTTCCAGTAGGTTCTTTGGCAAATCGATGGCCGTATCGGAGGATATTGCGATTTTCATAATGGATGCTCCTTGTATTTGGACTTTAAGATTTTATCGGTTTATGGCCTCAAATCAATTGAGTTTCTTCTTCCCTTGCCACTTCTCGTAGATGCGTGGGTAATATTCCCTCCATAATTCCCCAACCCTTTCCTTGGAATAGAATTCGGAGAGCTTCTTGGCTTTTTCGGAATAATCATCGTAATAGGCTTTGTCTTCCGAGAGCCTCCTTATTTCGTTAACGAAGCCCTCGACGTCGCTTGCCTTTGCGTAATCCTCGAAGAAGATATCGGGATAGATATCGAGGTCGCGGAGGAGGACGGGCTTATAGGAATTGACCGCCTCGAGGATCGACATCGGCATGAGCTCGGATAAAGAGGGCATGAAGAGGATATCGCTTAGGTTGAAGACCCCGTTCATGTCGATTCGTTTGACGATGCCGAGGAAATGGACGTTTGGCGGAGGGTTATCCATGATTTCCTTAAGTTCCTTGTAGCCATCCGTCATCGAACCGAAGCTAAAGCCCCCGGCCCAGACGAATTCGATTTCAGGTAGGGCTTTCGCGCATTCGATATAATCGAGGACCCCCTTACGGGTTTGGACCTGTCCGCAGCCAAGGACGACGAAGCGGTCCTTCTTGATGCCATATCTTTCCTTTAAGGCGTCTATATCCTCTTTGGGGATAGGGTGGAAATCGTCTTTGCTCACGTAATTTGGGATGAAGGTGATGTTCTCTTCCTTACAGCCTAGTTCCACGAGGGGTTTGATGAAAACGGGGTTGACGACGACGATCTCATCGGCCTTCTTATAGGTGGAGATTACGTATTTCTTGAAGATATTGAACGCGGGCTTAGGCAATTTGATGGAGCCGTCGAGAGTGGAAGGGATGAAATGGACGTAGATGACGTTCACCGTGTGTTTGCCCATCCGTCTTCTCCAGGCGGGATCGACCGTATGGACGTGGATGATCTGGTTTTTCTCTCCCTTAGGGAGTTTTTCCTTATTGATATATACCGAATAGAGGTCTTGCTGCGCTTTGACGAGGGAGACCTGTTCCAAATAGGCCGAGCCAACCCCCTGCCCATCGACGGAAGTCGCGGAGGAGAGCATGCGAATATTGAGTTTTCTATTTTCCATTGCCCTCTTATTTTACCTTCATCTCTTCCTTTAAGGAAGGGCGAGGAATATCGGCTATATCGGCCTAAAAGCGGTTTCTTTATTGCGGTATGGGCAAAAAGGTCTAGAATACATCCCCGAAAGGAGAAAAAAGAGAAAATGGACAAAAAGATTGTGGGATTCATCCAAGGGCTTATCTTCGTCGCCTTCGGTATCATCATTGCCGTCGCTGGCGGAGGAACCGCCCTTGATATCTACCTTGGCGTTCTCTGCTGTGTTGGTGGAGCAGCCGCGTTGGCCGCTAGCATCGTCACCCTTACCCGCCGCTCCCCGTTAACCTTCGGGATGGTCGCGTTAGGCACGATCCTCCTCACCGTTGGTATCGCCTTATTCACGGATTACCTTACCTTCGCCTCGTTGATCAATTTGTTGGTCTTCATCCTCATCGGATTCGGCGGTGGAATGATCATCTATGGCATCTATCAGGTCGCTAACCGCGCCCCCGTGCCTGGACTCGTCTCCATTATCATCGGTGTCGGCGTCATCGTCCTCTGCGTGCTCTTCCTTACGGTTGCTGACTTCCGTCAGGCCTTCTGGATCATCGTCGGTGTACTTGTCGCCCTCTATGGTCTTCTCGTCTCTGTCACTGCCCTTCTTGATAAGGGTGGCAAGAAATAAGAAGAAAGACCAACCCAAGAAAGATTACGGGTCCCTATGGGATCCGTTTTCTTTTATTTAATGAGCGATAAAAGCAAAGATAGGCGGAACATGTATGACTTTTCGGTTTATTCCTTTATGATTCAAAGCAGAGAAAGCGAGATATTCCTATGAAAAAAGCCTTGTCCTTACTCCTTCTATTGCCCCTAGCTTCTTGTGGCGGGAATAGCGTGACTTCAGCGACTTCACCCTCTTCTTCTAGCGAGGAAGTTGAGGAAATCGAGATCAAATACGAAATCCCCGCGGATGAAGATATCCCCTCTTCCGTTGCAGAGGCTAACGGAGAAGCGATGGATGTCGCGACCGTCAAACGCCTTTTAGGTCATCCATTAGGTGGGAAAACCATCTATTTCCTCGGCTCTTCCGTCACTTACGGGGCTTCAAGCAACGGGGTCGCGATGGGCGAATACCTCCAAGCCAAGACGGGCTGCATCTCCAAAAAGGACGCCGTTTCGGGAACCACGATATTCGACGACAACAAAACCGCGAATACGGGCGTCAATTCCTATACGAGGAGGTTGGTTAATTCCACTGTCTTTGATAAGAACGAGGAAGTCGATGCCTTCATCTGTCAGATTTCCACGAATGACTCCACCAACGATAGGCTGACAAAGCGTGGCAATATCACCGCAGACGATGTCCTCGATATGGAGGAATTCGATAGGACCACGACTTTAGGAGGAATCGAATTCATCATCTCCTATGTCACCGAATACTGGAATTGCCCAGTCTATTTCTATTCCGGCGGATATTTCTCCGATGGAACCAATAAAGCCAATAGGGAAAATAGCAATCCCAAGGGAAGCGAATACGGGAAGCTAGTTGGCCAAGTCAAGCAAATAGCCGAGAAATGGGAGAAAGTCGATTACGCCCATGTCGCGGTCATCGATATGTTTAACGATAAGGAATTCAACGCGGTCGCTAGCGATAAATACTATTCCTTTGCGATGGCGGATCCCATCCATCCAAGGAAAGCCGGTTACCGCCAATGGTGGACTCCCTATATCGAAGCCTTCCTAACAAGGGAAACCAATAACTACCAATTCTAAGATGAAGCCGTCAGACAAATGCGTTTGACGGCTTTTTTCATGCCTCGTTCGCCCCGATTGGTTCGCCAGGGATGATCTCATCCAGATGTTCGGACATCCTTTTCGTGTAGGCTAAACACGTTTGGAAGTCGCTATTTTCATCCGCGCCATAAAGCATCAAGGCCCCAATGACGATGAGGAAATCGCATTCGGTGAAATCGGGGAGGACCTCAATGAGGTTTAAGGCGATTTCCCTATGGGAATAGCTGCCCTCCAAGGAGACGATTAGTTCTTCCATTCTCGAAGCGAAATCCTCGCTTCCATTCCCTTTGAATAAGTCCGCGCTTAGCTTGGAGAAATCAAAGGAAAAACCTTTATTATCGATGTTTTTCATATGAATTAATCCTTTCTATAGTTTTATTGGTTTGGTTAAAAAGCTAAAGAAAAGGATATTCGGGAATTATTAAAGGAAGGCTTGTAGACAGACGGGGAAACGTTTTTATTCATGTCTTTAACCTCCTTTATGGTCATCCTTATTATACGCGTACGCGCGCATATAAGAAGGGGAGGCGAAGCCGAAAATAAAGGGAAACGTATATGGTTTTTGAATTGGCTTATTTTGAATGGTAAAGCTTCTTGGTTTCGTAAATGGGTTCGCAGGTATGCTGGATGCCAAGTCGCCTTAAGGTCGATTGGTCACGGGAAGAGAGGACGACGCTGCTATGGGATTCGCATCCCCTTAATTCAGGAAGGGATTGGAGAACGAGGTCCGCCAGAGGATTCGTGACCGCGGAAATCGATAAGGCAAGGAGGACGTCATCGACATGAAGACGCGGGTTATGATGGCCCAATCCTTCTATCTTTAATTTGCAAATAGGCTCGATGATGGCCTTAGGGAGAAGCAAGACGCGGTCGTCCACTCCCGCAAGGGTCTTTAAGGCGTTAAGGATCATCGCGCTAGTCGCGCCCAAAAGGGGACTTGTTTTGCCGGTGATGATCCTGCCGTCGTTAAGTTCGATCGCGGAAGCGGGGGCTTTGGTGATGCGGGCTTTTTCCAAACATGGTCCGACCGCTTTACGTTCGGAAATCGAGATATCGTTATTATGCATGATGGCCTCGATCTTGGTGACGGTGGTCTCGGGGGCCTTCTCCTTCCTCACATCGAGCAAAGCCTTGTAATAACGCCTGATGATTTCCTGACGGCTAGCTTTTTCGCATACCTCGATATCGGAAATGCAGAATCCCGCCATATTTACGCCCATATCGGTTGGGGAGAAATAAGGGGACTCCCCGAAAATCGCGGAGATTAGCCTATTCAAAACGGGGAAGATCTCGACGTCGCGATTATAATTGACCGTCGAGATGCCATAATGCTCCAAATGGAAGGGGTCGATCATGTTGACGTCATCCAAATCCGCGGTGGCGGCCTCATAGGCCAAATTGACAGGATGCTTCAAGGGAAGGTTCCAAATCGGGAAGGTCTCGAATTTGGCGTAACCGGATTTGATGCCATGGAGAGAATCATGGTAGATTTGCGATAAACATGTAGCCATCTTTCCTGAGCCTGGGCCAGGGGCCGTGACGACCACAAGCGAACGGGAGGTTTCGATATAATCGTTTTTCCCATATCCATCCTTGGAGACGATCGTATCGATATCGTAAGGATAATTGGGAATCGCATAATGACGGTAGGTCCTTATGCCTTGTTTGGCCAAGATCCTCTCGAAGCGTTTCGCGCCTTTTAAGGGGGCGTATTGGGTTAAGACGACGGAGCCAACGTATAAGCCCGCTTCGCGGAAGGCGTCGATTAGGCGGAGGACGTCTTGGTCATAGGTAATGCCAAGATCCTCCCTGACCTTCGCATCCTCGATAGATTTGGAATTGATCGCGATGATGATCTCCGCTTCGTCCTTCATCTCCAAAAGCATCTTGAGTTTGGTATCGGGAAGGAAGCCAGGCAAAACGCGGGAAGCATGGAGGTCATCGAAGAGCTTACCGCCGAATTCAAGGTAGAGCTTACCGCCGAAATTGGCGATTCTCTCTTTGATTTTCTCGCTTTGGATGCGAACGTACTTCTCATTATCGAACCCGATTTTGTTCATACTTATACCTCTAATTCCAACAAAAGGAGATGCTTCCTTTATGGGTGAGACTTGCTTTTGCCTTAGCAAAAACAACATGGGGAAATTATAAAGCCTCGCGTTCTTTTTTATAGGGGGGAAATGAAAAAGCGAAATAAAAGAAAAAGCGCGTCAAGCGACGCGCTTACTCTCCTTTTTGGTGCCCTCACCCTTAGTCGAAAAGAGGTCTGATCCTTACCATGGATCCGTTCTACCGCTGAACTATGAGGGCGGTAACGTGCCTAGGGAAGATGGGTTGCCCTTCCTTAGGAACGAAGCAAATTATAGAGGGAATCGACACTCTTTGCAAAGTATTTTTCTTCCTTATAGGAACACCTGTATTCAATTGGTATATAGGAAAATATAAAAGAAAAGAAAAAGAGCCGTTTGGAAGACGGCTCAATGATTGGTTCGTATCAATTTAGTTTTTCAAGAATCGAAAGGAGATGAAGGTTATTCGCGTGTTCCCTTAAGGGTATTAGGCGAATTCTAAAGGGGGCCTCTTCATTCTTGCCTTTGACTAGGCATTCATAGGCGATCTCCTCGTTCCCATTCGCGACTTCCTCGGCGATTTTCCTTGCGTTTGGACGGTTCTTCTCATCGATTCTCTCGATGAAGGAGAAATCGTTAAGTTCCTTCTCGAGTTCCTTAGTCGTAAGGCCGAAGAAATCGGCCAAGCCAAAGCTAACGACGGAGAATTCGAGTTTATCGTTGCGGATTCTGCCAAAGGCCATCGTCGCGGAGGAATAGTTGCAGATTTCCTGCAGCATCTGTTCCTTATCGGTTAGGTCGGTGATATTATTGGCGATACCATAGAAGCGTTTGCCGTCTTCCTTATCGCCTAGATAATAGAAACGCATGTTGTAATCGGTGAGGGTCCCATCGATTTTATAGAAGCGTAGTCGGCCTGAGGATCCTCCCAATCGGTTTTCGACCGCCTTATCAAGAAGCTCGTAAAGCCTTGGACGGTCCTCCTTTGGAACGACGTTTTGGATTGAGCAAAGTTTCTCATGGAAATCGGGGACGTCGACGGAACTATAGAATTGCTCATTGAAACGGACGATATCGACGTTATCGCCCTTATAGGAATATAAGGCGACCGCGCCGAGGATGTTATTTAGCATCGCATCGCTATAGACGTTCGCGTCAAGGAATTCCCTGATGCGGAATTCCTCGTTAGCCTTAACGACGAAGCCGCGTGGATCGATCATTCCTGGCTTTTCGATGAGGTCGGCGAAATCATCTTGTTTCATCGGGCGGTAGAAATAATAACCTTGGACATAACGGCAGCCTAAGCCGTCGAGGAAATCGGTCTCCTCCTTGGTCTCGACCCCTTCGACGATGATCGGAATCGCGATTTGCTTAGCCATATTGATGACCGATTCGAGGATGCGGATGGCCCTTTCGGTCTCCTTCTCCTCTCCCTTGATATTGAGGAAGCCGGCGTCTAACTTAATCGCGTCTAGAGCGATTGTGGAAAGCATGTTGAGTGAAGAATATCCTGAGCCAAAATCATCCATGAGGACGCGGAAACCATCCGCGCGGAGATTCTTGACAAGTTCAGCGATCTTCTCCTCCGTCTCCATATAGGCACTTTCGGTGATCTCGATCTTTAGATAATCGTGAGGAAGGGCATATTTCTCGGTTAGGTCACGGAAATATTTGGCCACATCGATTGAGAAGATATCCGCGCGCGAGACATTAATTGAGACAGGGACGATAGGAAGGCCTTTATCGAGGCGGTCCTTCATCTTCTTGACGGCATCTTCCCAGATGTATTTATCCATATCGATGATGAAGCCGTATTTCTCAAGGACCGGGATAAAGTCCAATGGCATCACCATCTTGCCGTCTTTCTTGATCCATCTAGCGAGGACCTCGGCCCCGACGACTTTATGGCTGGAGATGCGGCATTGGGGTTGGAGATAGAAAGTTATCTCGCCTTCAGATAAGGCGTTCATGAATTCGTTGAGGATTCGGAGTTCCGCTTCGGTTTGCTCTTGCATCTTCGGGTCATAGAGCCTGATGCGGTTACGGATATCCTTTTTAGCCTGCTGACTAGCGATGGAAGCGCGGTCGATCATCTCGCGGAGTTCCGCCTTGCCATCATATAAACAAACGCCGACGGCGGGCATAAAGCCAAATGAGGAGCCCGAATCGATGATCGCTTCCCTGATCTTTTCGAAGATCGCGGTTATGTTCTCCTTATCGAAATAGGTAAGAAGGACGAAATCATCGGAACCCAAATACCCGGCGATCCCGTTTTCCCCGCGATGATCTTGGAGGATGGCCCCTATCTCGGTGAGGAGGGCATCGCCTTTTTGCCTGCCGAACCATTCATCGAAGAATTTGAAATGCTCGACGTCGAGGCAGACGATGCACCAAGGCTTATTGGAAATGGCCTTGATGGTACGGTTAGCTTCCTTGATGAAGCTTCTCTCCTCGAAGAGTTTAGTCGTGGGGTCACGGCGAAGGGACTTTTTGTCCTCGATGTATTTATTGACGCGCGAATCGCGTTTATAACGGTTATCGACGTCGATGATATAGAACCTGACGTGGTTTTTGGGAAGTCCGTTTTCTTCGCCCATAAGCAGGGCCTGCTCCGTATAATGGTAGGTCCCGTTTTGGAGACGATAACGGAAATTGCCATAGAGGAAATGGTGGAGGGGTGATTTCTCTAGCCTTTCAACCATGCCCTTAGGATCCATTACCGAAGCGAGAATATCACGGTCATCCGGATGGATGATATGGTCGAAGGTATATTCATAAAGAGCGGAATAAGTCTCTAATGCCGATTCTGGGGGATAAGCGTATTTGCCTTCAAGAAGATAGACCATCTCGAAAACACCGGTCTCCGTATCGATATCGACGATCGCGTCCGCGGACGAATTATCGAGGAAATCGCGGAGGTTTAAATCTTCCTTGCCAGTAAGCAACAAGCGGAAGAAGGCATCTCTTTCTCTTGAATTGGGCATATCTGTCTTTTAAAACTGAGTCAATTATAGCACATATGTATGGGTTTAAAGAATTTTTCTTTAAAAGGCATATATTGGGAAACGGTGGGGGATAGGAAAAATAAAAAGAAGCGAAACGTATATCGTTTTGCGTTAGGAAGTCGCTTTCCTCTTGAGAGTTTTGATGGGTTTGACCCCGCGTAACCTTTCATAACGCCTATCCGCTTTCTGCTCCAAGGTATAGCCAAAATAGCAAATACGGGTATCGAGGTGGACCATCATATGGAACAAAGGGTAGGTGAATAGCCTTCTTGGGGTAAAGACGAAGAATAGTAGCAACAAAGTTATGCCTTCGATAAACATGAAGCCCGTATTCCCCGTGTTGGTCCCTTGGCTAAGAAGCGACTTATTGATATAGGTTAGATAATGGTTGATTCCAGTTACTATTAAGGCGATTGCCAATAAGGGGACGAAGGCTTTGAAGAACCCAAAGAACCTCTTTTTGCTTATGTTAGCGATTGAAGGGATGAACAAGATTATTAGGAACATCGCCAATAAGGAGCCGACAAGGATAACCCCAACGTTATCGGGAAGGAAGATCCCCAAAATCAAGGAGGCCGAGGTGAGGATGATGTTACTTATTAATAAAGGGCCCCTGACGGAAGCTTTCTTCCTAACGAAGCATAGATAGAAGGAAATCGGGGTATAGAAAAGCAAGATGATCGCGACCACTTGGACGGGGAGGCGGTTATATTCATGGAACCAGATCATCCTGGTGGAGGAAAGGAATGGGACCATCGCGAGGAAGAATAGAATAAAAGGATAATAGACCATGCAGGTAAGCGCGGTATTCCGTTCGGGGGTCATCTCATAGCCGTAGGTTCTTGAATAATTGAGTAGCTGCTCCTCCTTTTTCATGACGACATCGGGATGGGTGTCGTTATACCTATCCGCGAATAAGGGGGGATAGAAAAGGAACATGAGAACGAGGTTTTTCGCATCTCCTCCGATGAAGGAGGTCGTCTCGGTGATGCCATGGAGCAAGAAAGAGACGAGAAGGAAGATATAGGCGATTGAGGTGCGGTGCTTCTTCGCCGTGTTGGTCACTATAACGTAAAGGGCGTAGACGATGATCACCAAATAGACCGTTAATCGTAGCACGCCCCCCGCGAAAAGCTGATGGACGAAGCCGTTATGGGTGTAATAGAAGGTGGTTCGAGGGGCTTGCGCCCATTGCTCGTTAAGAAGACGGAGGGAGTTTATTTCCCCCGTTCCGAAAAAGACCCTAGCAAAGCCTCCTTCCCCAAGGTAATTGACCGCGTTTACCCAAATCTCAACGCGGTATTCGAGGAAGTTATCGCCCATTTGACGGGAAAGGGCGTAGATGAAGTTTTGATATAGCTTCATGAAGGCGGTATCGCGGGGCAATAATTCCCAATACCCGATTAAAAGAACCGCGATGATCGAGGCCAGATAAGCGACTAAGCCAATTATCGCGGGGGCTGGACGGATCTTGACCGTAAGGAAGAAGCGATAAAAGACGAAAGCAAAGATGAATACGGTCGCGACGATGATGCCGGTTTTGCTAACGACGAAGAAGAGTTCGAAATATAGGGAAAACAATATTAGGTAATTCCACCATCTTGGGGAATCGACGTGGATTATCGCGGTTACGCACATGCCAAGAAGCAAAACGGTCGCGAACGTGTTGCGGTTATTGAGGCAGCTTTGGGCGACCTTCGTCCCGAAATCTAGTTCCCTATTGATATCGAAATAATAGGCGTAGACGTCAATTTCGGTAACAAGAGAATAGATAACGAAGAAGAATGTGATGAAGACCGTTGAATATAGCAGCCATAAGGTGCTTCTGCTCGATCTAATGATGCGCGGTGTGATCGCCAAAACGATATACATATCGACGCAGGCGATAAGGAAGGAGAGCACATACCTTAATCTATATTCATCGGTTAAGGCATAGGTCCAGGGGATCCCCCCGCCGTTTATTGGCTTCGTTATCCCTTTATCGGAAGAAGGGAATATGTATGTAGCGACGATGTTGCCGATAAATAGGATAAGCATCAAGGCTAGCCACCATGGGGAAGGGAGAAGGCGGTATATCCTAAATATATAGACAAAATATAGGATCAAGGCCAAGACGTTGACCGTGAAGATGATATAGAACTCATAATGGGTCATGTTCGAATTGAAAGGAACGTTAAAGAAAGCGATGCCTTCATTCAAAAATGCCCCAAGACCAAGGATAAGGAAAGTGAACAAAAGCGAGAAAAAGAATGGCTTATGGACCATTGCTTTTCTCGATGAACTACTTCTTGTCCTTGCGAAATTCATACCTAAAAGATCTGGGGTTAACCCTTAAAGATTTTACCCTATTGGGTAAGAAAGGGATATAGGCCAAGAATAAAGGAAGGACAAATATACCTGACCTGTTTTCTCTTAAAAGTTACCTAAAATTATTTTACTAAAATTTTTTTGGGTAAATCGTTTTAGGAAGCATAAGGTAAAGTATCGCCATTTTCAAAAGTTATTGTAGCGCCGTCGTAAGCGGTGATATGACCAAGATCAATGGCATGGCCATCGCCGTCCAACATCCAGAACGTGGTACTGCCAGCGTTCGTAGAATTGATGCCTCCGCCAGCAGTGATAACATTCGCGGAAACAAGTTTGCTCAAATCCGTCGTATCTAGGTAGAAAGATAGCGGAGCGCCAATACTTTCGGTATGTTCTCGCCATTCCTTTGTAGCTTTGATACCAGACGCAAATTCTGTAAATGTATAAATATTAACATTCTCAGTTTTATTGGCGACATCGTTGGAATCGGTAGCAAGAATATTCTTCTTATTATTGTTAGCTATATTGTATCCGGTAGGTAACTGGAGCTCAGTTAAAGTGGGGCATTTACCAAAACAACCAGAATCATTGTTGTAATCCCTCCATTCGCAATTGTTTATCTTGAAAATAACCGTCTCTAAAGACATGCAGCCATAAAAAGACTTTGATTTCAAATCTATCGATGAAGAATTGAACTCAACATCGGTGATTCTGCTCCCTGAGAAAGCTGAATTATCGACGTTTGATAATGTCGAAGGCAATTTCACCGTTTCACCTAGGGTTCCGGAACCAGAAAAGGCGTTTTCACTAATCCTTGTTAAAGCGGTAAATTTGGAAAAGTCGAAGGAGCTAAGACTCGTTAAACCATAAAAACATGCTTTACCAATTGTTGTTAAAGAGGTCAGGTCGCCTGCTGCAGTAACAGAGGTTAAGCCCGTGCCCTTAAAAGCGTTATCGCCCAATGCATTTGTTTTTGCGGGAAGAGTAAGGCTTGTTAGGCTTGAGCAGTTTTCGAAAGCAGAAGCGTTAATGTTCACAATCGTATCTGTGTTTGCTGGCCAAGTGATTGTACTAATGCCGGTGTCTTTGAAACAAGCACTATTTAATGTTAATGTGCCCGTAACGTTACTGAAGTCAACTTCCGTAAGGTTTGAACATCCTTCAAAGGAATTATTTTGGAAAATAAAGGAGTCGGCAGGAGCTATGATCTTTTTTATGGATAGGTTATTTTTGAAGACTTCACTAGGTATTTCCGTATAACCCATGTCCGTTAAATCCAAAACACCATTCGTGCCATCTCCGTTCTCGGTTTTATATTCCGTGGTGGTACTTGTAACGTTTGCAAATATGCCTGATGCTAATAACTTTCCAGCATCAGCTCCGGTCGCTGCAGGAAGCTTTACTGTTTTTAGATTCTCGCATCCATTGAAAGCGAAACTTGGAGCATATCCTGCGAACAAATTGCCAGAAATCCCAGTCAAATCGCAAGTAACTCCCGTATAGGTTTCGACTTTGACAGGACTTCCCAAATAGACCTCTTTGCTTACTGCGTTCCCGTCAGTTCTATTACAAAGCCCGGAGAAAAGCGGTTGTGCAAGAACGGTCGCTCCATCTCCTTCCTTGTCCATAGAAGCCGTTCCGCAGTCCAAGGATTTAATCCAGTAGCCCATTTTGAAAGCCCCATAAAGGAATGGGTTGTCCTTATAAGCGGCTCCAGCAAACTTAAACTTCACGCCGCCTCCAGTAACAGCTTCCGTGTCGGTTGTGTTAGCTTGACTGCGGTCATCCGCATCACGGTTAAGAACTAACAAGAGACGGTTTTTGTTGTAGGTTGCTTGATCCGTGGAATAAAGAGCGCAGGTGCGGGTCTCGCTACCTGTTGTACTTGTATATGTAGTTACATAATACTTTGGATTATTGCCGGTGAATGTGATTTTGCGAAGGGAGAAATCATCGGAGAAAACCGAAGTGATTCCATGGGTATTCTCCTTGGTGTCGTAGAATTCACAAGTAGAAGGAATATTTAAGAAATTAACAATGTTGCAAAAAGTAAAGGCATGCCTTCCGATATAAGTGAGAGAACTTGGAACTCCTTCGGTGGCCGCGGCTGTAGGATTGGCGCTTGGATAAGTCGAGAGTTTTTTGACACCATATGCACGCATGAAGGCATAATCATCGATCTCGGTAATGGTATCTGGGATTTCTACATTAGTTAGATCTTTTTCCCAAATCTTAATGGTGTTGTCTTCTCGAATTCTTGTTTTTCCGTTATCGCATGTATAGCATGCTGAGAATGCAGATTTTCCGATTTTCGTTACAGCATAGCTAGTCGAACCAACCGTAACGGTGGCGGGGACTCTGACAGTAGAAATATCAACAGTCGTAGCCCCATAATAAAGACGGTATAAGAAATTGGTCATAGTGGCGACTTTTGAGCCGGAATCATCATAGCAGATGAAAGAGCACTTTTCGTTTGTATCGCCTGCTTCTGCGTATTCGTTCGGATTCCCTTGACCAACTTCAACGTTTACGTTGCCGGAAACATTTGCGCTGGTATCGCTTTTCAAAATTGTTTGTTTGAAATGAACTTGTTCGTAGATTGGAATCAATTGTTCAAAACCGTATGAAATCTTATCACCATTGGTATAAAGGTCGTTTTTATCTTCTGCAAAACAATAGCCCATGTAGCAATGTGCCGATTTATGGATAACATTAGGGTCATGAGTGGAATCTTTATAAAGATATGCAGAATATCTCGATTCATCCCCTATTGTTCTCCATTGAGGAATATCGCCAATATCGATGGCATTGAAGTTAGTAACACCGCCAAATTTTGTCCCGCTCCAACTTGTCATTTTTGTCCAACGGCAATACTTATTTTCTCCGTGAACCTTACCATTGCTGAGTGTGTCAGAAAGATATATGGCACACCTAGAATTGCCTTGGAAGGCAGCGGCTTGGATATAAAGGTCGGTGTTTTTGTTCGGTAAAACAAATGTTTGAAGGAACGGCGTGCCGCGGAAATCATTTCTTGCATCTTTGTCGGGTCCATCCTCGTCGTTGCCTCCGCCCGCGTTACATCCTATGGCTTGCTGGCAAACCGCATAATCGCCGCCAACCCCTTCTCCTTCTTGGGTATGGAAGAAGATCTTATGACCAGCTCGTTCCTCGAAAACAATTGTTTGAAGCATCTCGTTATATACAAATGTCTGAAGAGGAATAATCAAATCGCTAGTTTTCGTGGAATCGTCGCTTCCTTTGAAGATGACTTTATGAATGAGTGAACAAGCGGCAAACGCGTGGGCAGGACGATCGGATTTAGTTGCCTTTTCACTAGACTCATAAATGAAGCCGAATTCGTTTCTGAATCTTTCTTTGTCTTTATCAAGGAGTCCGAAATAACGGAAAGTTCGTGGGAAAATAATGGTTGTGGGAACGATAGCCGTATTGAATGTTTGATTGTTGTGGAGATTGCTATCCGCACCGGTATTCTGGAAGCCAACTTTATAAAAAGCATCAGTCCCGACTACCTCTAAACGGGATTTTTCGTCATCATAATCCCAACGTAATTCATTAACTTTGCGTAAGCCGTTTTTGGAGAAGACTCCAAAGGCTTCGTCCCCAATTGCGATAAGTCTTGCAGGAAGATGGAGCAATAAAATATCGTTTCGCTTGCTCATATTAGCGAAAGCGCGGAAACCAATGAACGCTAAATCGGTTAAACCACTTAAATCCACCCTGCCAGTTATATCTTTATCTTCATAAAGTTTTTTGGCAGTCTTGCCTTTAGTTTCCGCTACTCCCCAGTCAGTGCAAAGCGCTCCGTTCGAATCGATAACATAGAGGTTTTTGAAAGTATCGTTGAACATGTTGTTCTCGATTGCGACTAAAGTTGTAGGAAGATAAAGACGATACAAAGCGTCTTTTAGACCAGCCTTATTGAAGGCGGATGCAGAGATCCTGGTAACTTTGTTCCCGGCCGGAGCTTCCATCTCATCTGGGACCGCGAGAAACCCATGGGTCGGTATTGGGCCAATGTAACTTCCAATGGTGACTTCATTTTTTTCATTGACAGTATAAATCCAGTCATTGGTGAAGAAACTATTTCCATATTCCGGAGTGTAATCGTATTTATCATCATCATCATTCTTAGTGAGGTCTTTAAACCAGCCCCAATCCGGGTTATTCGTTAACCAAGTTGAAATATCTGAAGATTGGTTCGCGCAAAAATGGATATCCATTATGGCTTTGGCTGCACAATAGTTAAAGGCGTGAGGTTCGATGGTACCGTTAGGAAACATTGATTTAGAAATGTAGATTGAGCTTAGGTTTTCGCACCCTTCAAAAGCTCTCGCTCGAATGGTCTTGATGTTTTGGAAGAACAAAGAGGAAGACAACGAAGCGCATCCCTTAAAAGCTTCGGGTTCGATTTCCTCGATGGAGCCAGGCAATGTCAGCGTAGTTAAGGATCTACAGTTGAAGAAACAATGGCTTGGGATCTTTTTTAAATGGCACCAGCCATCATCCGGCAAGCACTCCCCTTCTTCCACTTCCTCTGAGGAAGATTCTTCAGAAGATTCTTCGGAGGATTCGACAGACGATTCTTCAGAGGATTCGACAGACGATAATTCTTCGGAGCTCTCTTCAGGAGATTCTTCGGAAGATTCATCGTCCGGAGAAGACGAAAGAGCTTCGCAATATTCATCGCATTCAACAGCGCTTCCTGAACTTGTTCGGCTCGAGTTGCTAAAAGCTGCAGATGTTAATTTGCTGCAAGCATAGAACGCGGCCTCACCAATATTATCGACGGAATAGGGGATTGAAATAGTTTTAATCCCGCTTCCTAGGAAGGCTTCGCAATCAATCGTTTTGATATTTGACCCGATCGTTACGGATTCTGTCGGGTTTTTCAAGAAGGCCCCGCGCCAAATGCCTGTTACCTCACCAAGACCCTTGGCGATATCCGCAGGAGTCTTTTCTGGAATAGTGATCGATACTAGGTTCGTTGTCTGCTTATCCTCTTTTAGCGCAACCGCATATGTACCGACGTAACATCCTTTGGTTATGAGGTAATAATCAAAATTCCCTTTCGTGCTCGTGTCAACGCGATACCCTTCAAGAAGATATTTTGGTTTGAGATCTGGAATTAAATCATTTGGCGATCCGCAAGCTGCAAGCGAAGAGAAAACAAATATAAAACTGAAAATGGAATAGATGATGCTTTTGAATAATGGATCCTTTTTCATGCTTTTTCTCCTTTCCTTTTTATTCATTGGAATAGACGATGATATCGCCATTTTCCTTTTCTTTGTCCAACACTTTGACAATTAAGTTATCTAGGCCTGTTACCGAATTAGTAAGGCCATAACTCTTTCCGTAATTGGTGACGACTACACGACTTATTGCAGCCACCGTATCGCTTTGAATCATGAATATTTCGGTGAGGGCTTCTTCGTTTTCCTTCCCATAAATGAAGTCTAAATGCGATGGGGATGGAGTGTCTTCGAAATAAGAACGATCAGAGTTAGCTAACGCCACATAGCAACGTTGATCTTGGAGATTGGTGTCAGAAGGGTTGTATATTGAGTCATGGTCCTCTAAAGTGACGGTTTCTTCATAAAGTTCCGTATCTTCGTTATAAGTAAAACGAGCTTTCTTAAGGAAATCGATATTCGCGACTTGATCGTTGCCAGTGAAAACGTTCGCGTTAAGCTCATAAGTACCATCTGTTTGGCCTTGGGCGCCGACGAAATAAATCTTTGGAATGCCTAAGTCCGTTCCATCCGCGGCGTTAATGCTGGTACCAGTCGGAGCGCCAATGCAATAACGGCCTTCGGGGAGAAGGAAGGTGTGGACGTATAGGCGGGTCTTTCCGGAAGCGTATCCAAATTCTGAACCATATCCGAATTCTTTTGGCATAGTCGCCTTCGTGTGAATCGTCGCTTCTTCGAACGTCTCACCAACATAAGTTCCGATTTCGCCTACCCCCTGGTTATTGACGCGATAATCAAAATATGATAGTTGCTCATCTTTTGGCATGAAGAAAGCATAATCGGGGTGGTTGAAAGCTTGATTGATATAGCGGGTATCGCCGCTGCCAACATAATCTCCAGGATCGATGCGGTAAATACCAACCGCGGAAGGAAGCGTTGGATCGCTATTGGCCGAAACGACGGTAACGTTAGCTCTAGCGGTCTTAATCTCAAAATTGACCATGTTGGCCGCTGGATAGCCTTCATCTGCGTTATCAATCGTATACATCTTTATGCCACCAGATAAATCTGGGGTTGAGAAACTCGAAGTGATGCTCGTAAGCTCGGCACCAAGTCCGTTACGAAGCATGACGCCCTTCAATAGTTTTTTAGTAACTGGCAAACCGTTTTGGTCAACAAGTTTATGTTCAAAATACTTTGAAAGGAAACCGCCACCAGGTTTGGTCTTATCGATGTCGGAAAAATAGAAACCGTGTGATTTGCGGTAAGAAGGATCCAAAGTGAAACGGAATATGTAGTTCTGTTCGGATTCGCGCTTGTCAAAGCTATCAGAGCTTATTTCTTTGGCGGAAGGAAGGTAATGCCCCTGGTGAATCTTCGAAGGAGTGTTCGAAACCATAGAATCTCTAAAAGTATTGAAATTATCCGCTCCATCACGAGCCGCTTGATATTCACCGGTCGTGTAATAGAGATAATATTTGCCATCAACGGCCGTCTGAGTTGGTTCTTTGCGGATGACCGAATCCGCCAAATCGACAAAAGCATCCGCACCCATGCCGGTGCCATCGTTATCGGTGGCAACGGTGAAGATACCCAAATCTTTTTTGACGACGCGTTTGCGGTTCAAGGAAATTGAGTTCTCTTCAAGAGTAACGTATTTGCCGGTGGTGTCGATACGGAGGAATTCGCCATATTTTGTTCCATCCCTTGGCGTGTATTTGTAGTAGCCGCTATAGGAAGAGAAGCCGGTTGGACTGATATCGTTATAAATGGTCGTAAAGTCAAGAACGCCAACGTCTTTTCCGGTTTTGGCGCTCGCTTCGGATTCTTCCGCGGCAAGATTGTGGACGGTATTGCCAACCAAACCGATAAGGCCGTTATTGGACCCATTGGCCAAGTTATAATGAGTTTCCCCAGAAGGCGTAGTCCCATTATTCATGACAAAATGGCCATTATGGACATAACAATCTGTTATTGAACCATCGCAATGACCGGCGATCAAACCGATGTTGTTACCATGATCCGGCCCAAGGTGGACGCCCATCGAGATTTCTGTGGCGCTTTCGTCAAGGACTTCGAAAACGAATTCAAGCGTTAAGACAACTTTGGAGTGCCTTAGACCGTTATCGTCGGTTTTACTTGCAAGAATCGACACAGAGGAAGCTGCGGTAATCGGGAATTTCTCCGCTTCTTCCTTCTGTTCTCTAAAGAATTCGAATACATAAGGCAAATCGACCGTTACGGTTGTTTTATTAACCGACTTCAAGAAACCGCCGGAAAGAAGGTTTTCGTATTCGAATGATGAATCGGTGAAATGGTAGGTGATCGTCGGCGAATCTCCAACGACTTCCGGGGCATCGCCTTCGCCATCCCAGTCGAAATAATCGCTGGCGTCAAAGGTTTGATAAGCTTCTTCTCCGCTATTCTCGCCATTATCAAATGTTTTATCGATATCTTCTTTCGATTCGTCTGCGTAATCGGTGACATATGTGTAGGAACATTGAGAAGATAACGGACTAGAAGGCGAATATAAAGAAACATAGGTGGATGTATATCCCATCGTATTGATGGTGATGTTATCAAGGAAAATGTTTTGGACTATCGAACCATGGGCCGTATAACCGAATAATCCAGCATCTTCCGGATCTGCGTAAACCGTCAGGTTTTTGATTTCGTTATTCTGTCCATCGAAGAAGCCTTTGAAAGGCGAGGATTCCGAACCGATGGCGATGATTGGTTCGTAATCGTATCTGGAATCTTTCATGTCGATGAAATGGGTCTTGGTGCTGGATTCGTCGTCTTCATAGACTCCGGAACCATCTTCGAAACCGAGTTTCCAGAAATGCGGTCCATCATCATAGACGCCAAGAGCGTGAAGACGGGAGAAATTGTAAAGATGGCGAGGGCGGGTGATGATGTATGGATCAAGTTCGGTTCCCGTTCCACGTTCATAGTAAGAACGGAGGGCAACACGACCGCTTGAGCCATCGCTTTCCGCGTCCTTGACGTAAAGGGCTAACGAAGTGGAAACGGCAAAAACCGCGGCTAAAGCCGGGATCATGGTGGAGAGGATTAAGATTTTTCTAAGGTCGGTCTTCATCGTCTTAACTCTCCAAATGTTGGATTCCCTTGAAATGGAAACCGAAATCGCGGTCTAAAAGGTAGGTCTTGCCAAGACGGTCCCTGTTGAGAAAATAATCCATGTACTGATAGTCGTATTCGATGCCGATATAGCAATGATAAATTGCGGGGGTTAAAGAATCTGGATCATTCCCAGGGATTGTCAAACTGTCGTCGTCTTCTTTGGGACGGACGTTGCAGTTGACGGAATACTGGAATGCGTTGCTTGGGAACTTAACGAAATCTGCCTGCGAATCCGTTTCGGAATCGCCGGGAACATGCATGGCAGTCCATATGGCGTTCGCAGTTTCGAATTGATTTTCCTCCTTTGCAAGAAGCGCAGAGAAGCAATAAAAATCAGAGGCATAGAGGGCGTTGCGTTGCGACTCGCTTACGTATCCGATGAGATTATTCGTGGTATCCGCATAATTAAAAACGGTGGGGCTAAGTTCAGAACGTTCGCGTTCAACACTGAGATTTAAATCGATTGGGGCGGCGTTTTTGCAAGCGAGTTCAACATCGATGATGACCATTGTGTTTTGTTTTTGAATGGCATCAGGAATGTAGCTTTGAATGGTCGGGTAATATGGAATTACTTCAGGGTCCCTGGTGTTGACTCGGCCGCCAGAATAATCCAGGTTAATCATCGTTGGGTCGAGAGTGTTATTGGTGATAATCGAATTATCCACACGATTGATGGTATCGATTCTAAGGGTCGTTCCGTTCATCGTGAATTTGTAAATGCCGGTTTTTAGGCATCTAATCGCATCATGACCTTCGGTAATTTCAAAAGCGGAATTGCTTTCGGCGATTGAGGTGTAACTATTGTAAGAGCAACTTGTTCCAGCTCCAATGTCGTTTCTATCAAAGAAAATAAAGGTCGCGCCGGCTGAAAGGGTGACTTCATTTGATATGGCAGGGGTTTCGGCGGTGATTTCTTCCCTTTGTTGAAAGGCAACAGCAGAAAGGGATGACCAGGGATTTTCATCCATACCAGAGAATAAATTATCCCCGAAAAGGAAGTAATTGAAGGTTTCGTCCGTGTCGAACATGATCTTCTGAGAATTATTGTTGTTGATCGTATTCGTATAGGTTTTACCCGTTACTTTAGAGCCAAGCGCTATTGTCGCGGTCGAAGAAGAAACTGTTTGGGCATAGTCAGAATCCTCCAAAACGTAACCTTTCACTTGGCCATGAGCAGATTCATAGTCAACAAGTTCGGTTGAGTTCTTGAAGAATGGATAAACATACTTGTATGCAGTGACTTTTTTTATGTCGAAATTCAAGTCACCGGAGACCGTAGTCATGTGACTTTCGGAAACGCGTAAAGAGAACCAAGCATAGGAAGCGACCGAAACGACCCCGATAGCGGCAATTGAAAGCGCGCCTAAAGTAACCGCAAAACGAATCTTGCGCTTCTTTTTGGCGCGGAGGATTTCCGCAATTTTGCTTTCGAGTATTTCGTTATAATCGCTCATTGGGTCCTCCTTTCCTTATGTCAAACTAAACGAAAGGCCCGTCAACGTAAGGTTTTCGTAGCAATTGCTATTGCCGGAAGTGCCTTTCGAATACTTGCCTGTGGTTTTATCCAAAACGTAAAAAGTCGAGTTATCGTTGGAGAACTCGATGGTGAAGAAAATAATGGTCCTTTGACCATCGCTTGGAGCGGCGATGTTATCAACTAAAGTTGAAACGGAATGCTCCGTGCTTTCCTCGTCATAGACGAAGGTATCGGTTGGCGCGGATGCTGGTGGAACCGGGTTAAGGTAGGAATGATAATTGTCTTTGTAGCACTTCTCGATATCAGCCTTGATGTTCTCATCAGTATCGCCGGCTTGTTTTGTAAAATTGTAATAATGTCCATACATGTTGATGGCCCAGGAGAGAGAAACTTCCACTTCATCCTCATTTTCCAATATGGCCTTTCGGGTCGAGATTCTCGTTTCATCCCAAGAATCAAGTTTGAAGGAAGAAGCCTTTGAACCCTTAACGGCCAAAGCATAGGTGAGTCTATGAGCGGGCCAGAGATGTTCGATATCCATTGGGCTAGGATCATCATCGCATTCCCCGTTTGAATTCAAGTTGATTTTGACGAAGTTAGAATCGACATAGTCTTTTTGGTAACCGGTGAAGCTCCAATGAGCGACATCCTCGGGATCTTCTTCATCATCAAAACCAAATTTGTTTAGATTGCCATATTTGCTGACTTCAGTTTCGTCTTCGACGGTGACAAAAGACTGAAGATAATACAAATCGAATTGTATTGAATCCGGCGCTTTGACGGAAAAGGAAGCTCCTCCTACTCCAACCGTGGTGTTCATGGAGAACCAAGCGAAGGTAGCGACGGAGAAGGTCGCGATGATTAAGGCCATGTTCAAAGCAAAGGCGAATAGGATCCTTTTGAGATTCTTTGACATTTTCCTTTTCATGGCCATTGCTTGTAATCTGCTTTTTAAACAAAAATCGGAATGGTAACCCCATTCCCTTTAGCATTGACGTTTTCTTTATTAGTGCCTAGAGAATGGTATGACATTCATCGTGGCAACTGGCTGTCTTGATGGAAGACCCTGTAGTTTTGCGTCGCCATATTGCTATGGTTTTGCCGTTTCACGAGGTTATTTTATTATATAAAATCAGCGATGTAAAACTTTTTTGAATACATATCCTTTGGATATGGGAAAAACGCATACCGTTTCCCTAAATTTTGCTTCATTTCTTTCTTGTTTTGTATAGGAAAAAGACAACGTTTTTAATCCTTTTTCCTCATTTGAAAGTCTAGTTCATTTCGCAAGAAAGGCTTGTGAACCGTGCATACCGTGATGCGATTTTGAATCCTTTTAAGGTCATTTTTGTGGTTACACAACCAAAGGAAAAAAAGAATATGAAAAACACCAAGAAAATCGCATTGGC
>CAMVEL010000025.1 GCA_947166565.1 uncultured Erysipelotrichaceae bacterium | reverse complement strand
TCTGGAAGGAAGTTACCATCTCTATACACGGCATTAACCATTGAGGAAAAAGGAAAATCTTCCCTCAGTAAACGAGAACCAAATAATATTTCTGTCAAAGTAGATAATGATTTAATTAATTATTCTTTGCCAAGGGAGCATATTGTTTTTCTTTCTAAATTATTTAATAACGACAATTCCAATGTCTTGTCTAATCTACTTGGTTTAATGTATGTTGATCAAGAGAAAGGATGGACTTTATTAAATCGAGGGATTGTAATTGGAAAGAATCGTTTCGATATAGACAAATTGTTGATTGGGCTAGGAAATATTGATTGCGACAAAGAATTGGCAATTAAAGATAAATTAGAAAAAGAAAATAAAAAGTGTCGTTCCCTTATAGATGTTAATGAACTTAAGCAATCAATTTTAGATGATAATGGCGTTGTTGAATTTAATGATTACGAGCTGGAGATAAAAAGAAAAATTGATTATCTAAATTTACGAATTAACTCTTTAAAAGAGGATATAAAAAGAATAGATTCAGTTGTCAGTAAAAATCTAAGCTTGTTTAATTATTTGGCTTCTATGCATCTTGTTGTTGTCTCACAAAGTGGAGAAGAAGTACCGGTTAATCAAAATACTTTGAGAGATGCAAAGGAAACAAACGACTTCCTATCATCTAGAAAGAATGTGTTGTCTTTAGAGTTAAAAAAACTCGAAAAAGAATTAGAAGGTCATAGGCACGAATTAGATGATTATTATGTCAAAAACAATACAATTCTAAACTTGCTTGGTGAAGAAAAAAAAGAACCAAGCCCGTATTTATTTAAATCAATCACTAACTTAGATATAAATCTTCAAGAATTGCAAAACATTATAGATGAAAACACAAAACAAATTAGTCAACTAAGGCAAACAATTTCATTAAAAATTTCTAGGAATATAGAATTAAGCAAAAATATTTTTAATAGACTCTATGGTTATTGCGAAGAACTTGGTATTTCAAGCAGAGTGATTAATGATCCAAAGTTTTTGTATACAGATAAATTAAAATATTATTCGGGGACAGATTTTCACAAACTTGTAATCGCCTTTAAAGTTGCTCTTCATAAGGCCGCTGAAAACTATTTAGGCACTAGCCTTCCTTTTGTTTTAGATTCACCAAGTGGAAGAGAATTAAATGACGAGAATATTGAACTTACGATTAATTTTGTAAAAAGAGAGTTAAGTGAATCCCAATTATTCTTTGCTAGTATTAAACCTATTGAATCTGAAAAAACATTATATTTTCATGAAAGAGCAATTGAGGATCATTCTATTCAATTGAAAGATGATGAGTAAAAGTAAGGTGAAAACTATGAACAAAACAACTAAAACAATCCTAGTAACTGGTGGTGCGGGCTTCATCGGTTCGAATTTTATATACCTTCTCTTAGAAGAAAGACCCAATTGGCGCGTTATTTGCGTCGACTCATTGACCTATGCTGCTAATTTCCATACGTTGAACAGGGCCCTCGAGAACTCAAACTTCAAATTCTATAAAGAGGACATCAGGAATAGGGATGGCATTTTCGCCATATTCGAAACCGAGAACCCCGATGTGGTGGTGAACTTCGCGGCGGAATCCCATGTTGATAGAAGCATTGAAAACCCTGGAATCTTCCTCGAAACAAACATATTGGGTACCCAGGTCATGATGGACGCTTGCAGAAAGTACGGCGTAGAAAGATTTCACCAAGTTGGAACGGATGAGGTGTATGGGGATCTGCCACTAGATAGACCTGATCTGTTTTTCCATGAGGACACGCCAATCCATACATCAAGCCCATATAGCACTTCAAAGGCATCTGCGGATTTGTTGGCATTAGCATATCACCGTACCTATGGCTTGCCTGTCACTATCTCAAGATGCTCCAACAACTACGGGCCATACCAATTCCCCGAGAAACTTATTCCATTAATGATTAATAACGCGACACATGATAAACCGCTTCCGGTATATGGCGAGGGTTTGAATGTTCGTGACTGGCTATACGTTAAGGATCATTGCTATGGTATTTTAGCGGTCCTAGAAAAAGGCAAAGTCGGGGAAGTGTACAACCTAGGCGGCCATAACGAAAAAGCCAATATCGAGATCGTGAAGATAATCCTTAAGGAACTAGGCAAACCAGAGAGCCTGATCACGTATGTCAAAGACCGCAAAGGCCACGACTTAAGATACGCGATTGCCCCAGACAAAGCCATGAAGGAACTGGGATGGCAGCCTACAACGATGTTTAAAGACGGCATTAAGCTAACGATTCAATGGTACAAAGATCATATGGATTGGATGGCTGAGTGCACTAGTGGCGATTACCAGAAATATTACCAAGACATGTACGGGAAGAGATAGTGATGGGCCAGTTTGATACAAATGTAAGAAATTTTTGGAATTATTATTTGGAGCTTGAGAGTGAATTTGTAGAAACAAAAAGATTTGTTGAGTTTCACAAAGATAATTACAATTCTTTTTCCGTGGAATTCTTAAAGCTTTTTCAGGCAATTTGCAGCGAGATAGATGTACTCGGTAAACATATTGCTTCTTTGATTAATCCATCGTTTTCTCGAAGCGACAATAAAAGCATTCAACAATGGTGGATTGAAATACAAGACTATGCAGACTTCTACTCAGATTTGAACAAATGGCACAATCCATTGGAAAAACCAATAAATCTGAGCGATGCTCAAATATATAATTATTTGTTGAATGAAAGTTTTCAACCGTGGAAAAAATATAATTTGGAGCGATATTTGGATAAAAATAATAATAGCAGGATTCGACTAAAACCCAACTGCCAGACCCCGACGTGGTGGACTGCATACAATGCTGTCAAGCATCATAGAACGGAATTGAACAAAAATGGGGAATTGAATTTCAAAAAAGCAAGTTTAAAAAATGTGTGTGAGTCTATTTCCGCATTATACATTTTAGAAATATTAGTTTTAGAACTTTCTATTAAGAATAAAGCGCAGTATGAAAGTTTTTATAATGAAAGCAAATTGTTTAACAAAGTATCCTTGGCGACTTCAGAAGATATTGATGAATTATTCAGGTAATAGGTGAACCCATTATGTTCAAAAGCAAAACAATCTTAGTAACCGGATCAGTCGGGTTCATAGGCAGCAACCTAATCAAAAGGCTACTATTAGAGTCAGATAATTGCACGATTGTCGGATATGATAACTGCAACGATTATTACGACCTAGCTTTGAAGGGGAGTACCGATTAAAAGAACTAGTTAGCATCGAGACTAAAAACACATATAAATTCATAAAAGGCGACTTGGCAGATAAACCCTTGTTGGAATCCTTGTTCGCTGAGTACCATTTCGATATCGTGGTTAATTTAGCTGCTCAAGCTGGGGTTCGCTATTCGATTACTAATCCGGACGCGTACATCATTGGTTTCTATAACATTTTGGAGCTATGCCGTCTTTACTCGGTTGAGCATCTTGTATATTCTTCTTCATCAAAAGAAGAATACGCGAAGATGGCCAAGGCCGTTAACCCATGTGGTGATGGCCACGTTTGCGAAAAAAATTGCGGATATACTAGAAGGCAAAAAGTATCAGGAGTGGGAGAATTGATGTCTCTCGCAACAAATGATTCGCATTCATAAATGCATTGTTAATTACGCATTCGTTTAAAACGGCCAATTCAAATTGAAGAAAGACGTCCTTCACGGACTTAGTTTCCCGAAGACATTTCCCCGTGCAGAATTCGTCTGTCGCGTTGAGATGTAAATATTCAATATCGCTCTTAATTTGAGAAAAGGAACCCAACATACGGCAATAGGGAATGAGTTGTGTTTCCTCTCGAAAAGGGGAATCGATTAATGATTCCTATAGGATTTGCTTATGGCTCTCTTGTTTCGTGTGTTGACAGCGTTTTAATTGCTTCTAGTTTTCCGTTCATAAGCATCATTCAAAAACTTGTCTTAACGAGTAGAGATTTTTATAATTTTAGATATGGCAGAACTATACCCTTTTACTTACTCGTATCGCGCGCTAAAACTTCTCGGGAAGACGCTATATAACAATCCTTTTGCGGCTTTTTCTGAACTAATCGCCAATGGTTTCGATGCCGACGCAGACAGGGTTTATGTGTATATTGACGCCCGCAATATGTCTGATGCGAGGGTTGAGATCATCGATAACGGTGTCGGGATGTCGAACGATTTCATTCGAGATATTTATACCAGTATCGGTCGCGACAATAGAGGAGACAGCCAAACGAAAATGGGCCGAAAAGGAATCGGCAAACTGGCGGCTTTCTATTTGAGTGACTACTACCATATCGTTACTAAAACTAATAAAGATGATCAGATAATCTGTCTTGCAGATTTCAAGAGTTTCGAAAACGGTAACATAGATACTCAGCCTGGGCTTCAGCTCATAGAAAAAATAGAGCTTTTTGAAAACAGACATTTTTTTGATACGTTCGATCACGGAACCGCCATCGTGCTTGAAGGTGTGAAGTTTAAAGGCTATGGAAAAGATGTTTTTGAGGCGTTTTCCGCAAGCCTTTCGGAGCTTTTCGTTTTTGACCAACACTCCGCCGCCAACGTCAAGCCTAACAAGCGTATTCTTTGCAAAGTCGTTCTTGATGAAGACGATATAAATAAAAACTATTCTCCTGTAAATAGATATGTTGCTTATGGAAACATGACGGACATCTTAGTTGTTAACGATTCCGATCTTTTCAAAAATCTTAGTAGCGAATGCGGTTCGTTAAAAGAAACTGAGTTTGATGATAAAGAGAAACCAACGCAACAAGTAGTCAAACTCTTTAAAAATGATAAGTTTTCCCTTGATATTGAACGGCTTGGCCTCCATGGGTGGGTTGGTATTCACCACACAAGGAAAAAGTCGCTCGCGAAAGCAAACGATCATGTTTTTACATCTTCTTCGTTTTACTCTCCTTTTAAGATAAGACTGTATATAAGAGGAAAATGCGCAGTCACCAATCTCATTCCGTATTTAAAGTCGGCTTCTCAGATGACCTACAACTATTTGGAAGGAGAGCTGTTTTGCGATTCTCTTGACGCTAATGATCAACCCGATATTGCTTCATCCAGCAGACAAAGCATAGACATGAACGACGAGCGAGTTGTCAAATTGATGGAAATAACCTACGCTATAACAAGATCATTGAGTGATTCTTGGCAAAAGCGATTCAAAAACGATAAGGAAAGAACGAAAAAAAGGCAACAGTCCGCAGCCAAGAAAGCAGTAGACGACTTATCACGAGATCTCGGTGATTACGTTGGGACGACTCTTACAACCGAATCGGCTAAATCGATGGCCGATCAATTTAGTGCCGCCATACAAAGGGATAATGCGGATTTTTCGCTTAAGACTGTTTTTTCGGTTTTCTTATCGCATAGAAGAACGGAAAAGTATTTTGCTGATTTTCTTTATTATTATCTAGTTGATGCTGCGCATTTTCCGTCAGAATGGATATTTTATTCTTCAAAGCCCGGTGGAATCGAGGAAACTACCAAGGCTTTAGAAACGCAAATTAGAGAATCTATATGTAACGAAAACACATTGGCCGTTTTTTGTGTTTCTGGAAAAGGCTTCAAACAGAGCGAATACACGCTTTTTGAAAGCGGAGCTGCGTGGGCAATAAAACAACAATCATGTATTGGTCTCGGTTTTTCAAATTATGACGATGTCCCCCACTATTTTGAAGGAATGAAAAAATGTAAGGCGCAAATCTCTTCAAGTTCAATCGATCGGGATTCGTACGTCGCACTCGTAAAACTTCTCAATATGCTAATTGCTCATTTAAACTATAACTATCTCGAAGAAATTGATAAAAAACCTCTTATTGATTTATCGTCACTGCCTAATGAAGTTTTCTTTAAAGAGCATCCCGAGGATTCTATAGATAATTATTTCGACAAGGATGTAGTCCGTTATTGGAACGCCTATATTAATGAAGGCTTTTCAAAACTTTCAAACGACGAATTCAAAAAGGGTCTTTCGAACGAGAATAAGGAAAATCTTTGGAAAACCATTTCTGAATCCATGAATAATTCAGGCATTTTTGTTTTTGAAGCTTTTACGGATTCGGACGGAATGATTGGGGCCAAACCTTACAAACAAAACGGAGAAGACAAATGATTAAAACTCGTTGCATTGATTTGTTTTGCGGCGTAGGCGGTTTGACTTGCGGCCTTAGACAAGGCGGTATTCAAGTCAGAGCTGGTATCGATCTTGATCCAAGCTGTTCATACGCCTACGAGGTAAATAATAGAGCAAAGTTTATTCTTGGGGATGTTAAATCCTACCCTTCGGAAAAACTGATGCGGTATTGGAAAGGCGGAGACGTAAAGATTTTAGTAGGATGCGCTCCGTGCCAGCCTTTCAGCAGAATGAAGAAGAACAAAGAAAATACATCGGATTCAAAATGGGGGCTTTTGTATTCATTTTTAGGCAAAGTTAAAGAAATGAATCCAGACATCGTGTCCATGGAAAATGTTCCTGAAATAAAGAACGCAAGAGTATTTGAGGATTTTTTAAGCGGACTTATCGGTCAAGGTTATCATGTCAGTTATTCGATAGTGGACGCCGCTGATTATGGGGTTCCCGAACGCAGATCTAGGTTGATTCTTTTGGCCTCAAAATACGGTGATATTAATCTATCGAAAGACGCATTGTCGAATTATCGAACGACGGTTCGCGAAGCAATTGGTAATTTGCCAGAATTGGCCGCAGGTGAAACGTCAGATATCGATCCCCTTCATAGCTGCAGGCGCCTGTCCCAGATTAATTTGCGCAGAATTAGGAACTCTATTCCTGGCGGAACATGGAACGACTGGCCGGCCGAATTACTTCCAGAATGCTACCGAAAGAAGACAGGATCAACCTACTCGGCGGTCTATGGCCGCATGAAATGGGATGATGTTGCGCCGACTTTGACTACGCAATTTGATGTATACGGAACCGGCCGATACGGTCATCCTTGTCAAGATCGCGCCCTTTCACTAAGAGAAGGTGCTTTGTTGCAATCTTTTCCGCCGTCGTATGTTTTTATTGATCCGCATGTCCCTTTTTCTAGAAAAGACATTGCTAGACAAATCGGAAATGCTGTCCCCCCGGCTTTAGGATATGCCATAGCCTTGAGCATTAAAGAACATTTGGCACACCATAAAGCGGATATTGTCGCCACTCGCTGCTAATCGCCATACGAGATTCCGTACACAAGAATCATCTGTCTGACCAAAACCATTAAAGACGCAACCGTGAGACAGTTAGCCGAGTGTTTGCCAATTCTAAAAGCTCGACTGGTTGATTCAAACGATTCAATGCATCGTTCCGCCTCTTCATCCCCTTTAAATTTGTAAAGGATTAGACTATCTGTTCCGGGTGGAACGTGGATGGATTGACCGTAAGAGCTCCGATGCGCATGTCATAAAAAAGACAGTGGAAAAACATATTCATTTATATATGGAAGAATGAAATGGGATGCAATTGACCCAACCATAGTAACACAGTTTTTTACTTATGGCACCGACAGATACGGAAACCACGAACAAGATAGAGCGTTATCGTTGAGAGAGGGCGCGCTCCTTCAGACTTTTCCTATTAATTATAGTTTTATAAACCAGGACGTTGTTTTTTGCATGGCAGATGTGGCTAGACATATTGGAAATGCTGTTCCCGTCCGTTTGGGCGAAGTCATTGGAGATAGTATTAGAAACTCTTTGCCGCGAGGAGAATAATATATGGATTATAGACTGAGGATTAGTCCGAGAATGCTTGAATTGCTTAGCAAGGATTTGTACACCAATCTTTATTTTGTGTTGGCCGAACTGATCGCAAATGCTTACGATGCCGATGCTGAAAATGTATATGTCGATATTACAAATGACTCAATTTCAGTAGAAGATGATGGGGTGGGGATGAGCCCATCGCAGTTGAATGACATATATTTGTTTGTTGGAACGGAAACAAGAAATAGTGAAGGGAATGCGAGGACACCTAACAAAAAACGCTTGAAAATGGGCAGAAAAGGAATTGGAAAATTAGCTGCACTATCTATATCTAATGGTTTCCAACTAGTTACCGTTAATGAAGGAGTCGCTTCTGCTATTTTTATACCAAACAGCATAGAGCATGATAACGAAATTTTGCGGGAATTGTCCTCAGAAGATTATGCATTAAAGCATATTACTGATCATGGCACGGCAATTATCATGAATTCACCGAAAGTGCACATTCCATCTCTTAAGGAGACGGTAGTAAATAACTTAAGTAGAATTTTCCCTAAAGAAATAGCTGATTTTCATATCCATGTAAATTTCAAAGGAAATCCTATTGAAATAAAACCTGATGAGAAAACAATAATGCCGAGGCTCGCAACGCTGGTAACTATTGGGGATGAATATTCAAAATTGAAAGGTTCTTTGGATTCAGACAACAAGAACATTCGGTATGAACACATTGATGAATGTGCGAAAACAATTGACATTAGAAACAGCAAACAAGAAAAGACAGAATTGCCATTGATTATCAAGGGGTGGATCGGCACTTATAGAACAACGAGGGAAATGAAAAAAGAAATTAATGAGTTTTCCGATAACTATTTAGCCATTTTTGCACATAACAAAATGGGCCAACGCAATATTTTGAGTCTTGTTGGCAAAAACAGAGTGTATGAAAGCTATGTTGTTGGGAACTTGCATATCGACGCTTTCGAAGCTTCTGATTATCCGGATATGGCCGGAACCAACAGACAAGGGTATAACGAGAATGATCCTAGATGGATTACTGCGCTTGAGCTTATTAGGCCGCTTATCGATAAAGTGGTTAAGATGCACAGCGCGTATGCAAAGCTAGAAAGCGAAGAGAAAAACAAAAAGAAATTGGCCAAACAAGAAGAATTAGAAAGAGAACTAAAAAAGAAAGTCAACTTGGCCTCTGCAGAGATGTCGACCGGTTTAGCAAAGGGTCTAGAGAACAACGATAATATACCCGACCTTGTTAGTCGTGAAATTGTAAAAATGAAAGAATTGCTTGGGTTAAAATCCAAAGTTGACGCAAATAAAAAGAAAATAATCATAAGCCAAACATTGTTGGATAAACAGGTTGCTGACGTTATCTACCGGATGCTTTTGTTTAATGGTTTGCCCAAGGACACAATTATCTATTCTAATTCCGATGATCCGGAATCGAATATTCCAGAAACAGACGTCTATGAATATCTTCGCAAGTTTTTTGTTGAGAGTGCATCAGACGAGAAGATATTTGTTTTGTTTGTTACGAGCAAAAATGTTCTAAACGTCGAGGACGATGAGAAAGCGTCTGCCAGCTGGGGAGTTCTTATGGAGATAGGAGCCACCTGGATAACTCAAAAAGACCACTGGATTTTTAATAGAGATGGTTACGAGCCTAAGAGACCATTGAATATTGAGCAAAAAATCGTTGAAATAAAAACCATTGATAATGGCGACGGAACAAGCCATTTATCTATTTCTGGCGCTTGTTGCAATAGTTTTGTCAATAAAATTATTATTGCTTGTCAGAAGTGTGGATTTAAGCCGAAATCTTTTGAAGAAAATAAAACCTACCTTACTTCTCTTGTCAGCCTTTTTGAACCCTAACTGAATTGCATCGTTTTGAAAGATTAATGGGGATTGCCTTATTTTCCGTCAAAGAAGTGAATCTTCAAAACCTTTGCCATTTTAGATGAGAATAGAATCAAAGACGAAATAGAGTCATTAGCAGAAGTTTGGAATAAAGGCGTTACTGTTTTTCACCAAATAAAGGTTTGTGGCAGGATGGCGCATGTAAAAGGGCTTTTGCTAAAGGCATTCGTTATCTCCATAATCTCGTTTACAATATGCCTTGCCATATTGGTTGTTTGCTTATTCATATAAAAAGCCTAGGATCATCTTCTTGATTTCGGGTTAAAGATTTGAGAAAGGATAATGATTTATGATAGAAATTGATTTTGAGAACTACACGTATGTGTGCCCCTATTGCGGATGCAGGCAAAGCTATTATGGAAACTATTCATACTCCGCCCTAGGCTATGCGCGTTATAATAATAGCAAGCCTAAACAAACGGACTTGGATGTTTTCCATATAAAATGTTCAAATCGAAAGTGTGCGAGTATTACCGTAGTAGCTAAAGACTCCCTGACGAAAAAACAGTTTGATTTGTACCCGCAGCATGTTCATAAAGAGTTTCCGGACTACGTCCCCTTGCAGATAAGGTCGGATTACGTCGAGGCAGTAACCATCATACAAGATTCGCCAAAGGCCGCAGCCACATTACTTCGCAGATGCTTGCAAGGAATGATAAGAGACTTCTGGAACATCAAAAAACGGACTCTTAAAGAAGAAATCGATGAACTTCAAGATAAAGTAACTTCTACGCAATGGAAGGCAATCGATGGGCTTAGAAAATTGGGAAATATAGGCGCCCACATGGAAAAGGACATCAATTTAATCGTCGATATCGATGAGGGTGAGGCGACAAAACTAGCCTCATTGATTGAGTTGCTCATCGATAAATGGTATGTCTCAAGACATGAAGAAGACGAACTTTATAGAAGCGTAGCCGATGTTGCTGAAGGCAAGAAAGAGGAAACTTCTCACGAATAATGCAAATAAGCTGTTGCCTTTATCCATTGTTAGGCATGGCGCGACAATTGAATACAGTTGAATGCGGAAGCGCTTTGTCAATTAATGTTTTAAGATAGATAAGGCTTAAAAACACAAATATGCATGGCGAACAGATATGACGCCAGCTTTGGCGATGTAGAGAATAAGCTCTATATGAGAAATACCTTTAAGGGAGATTAACCATTGCGAAAAAAACGACACCCCGAAGGAATGGCCGCTATACTGGAAGACAAAGAGTATAAAGAGCGAAAGGATTAATGCCCGTAACCATAAATAATTTCACATTCATAGAAACATCCATAAAGGATGTATTCATAATTGAACCCAGGAAATATGGGGATGACCGCGGTTACTTTATGGAAACATATAAGGAATCCGATTTCCGTCAGGCGGGGCTAGATTACGTATTCATCCAGGATAACCAATCCAAATCCAAGAAAGGCGTCCTCCGTGGCCTTCGTTTCCAAAAGACTTTCCCTCAGGCTAAGCTTGCATGGAACCGATGAAGAGGCCATTTATAATGAATTTACCAAGGTATCTTTCAGATAAGGGCTCAACCTGGCTTGAGGAATGCATGAAGCAAAACCAAGAATGGTTAGAAAAGAACTACAAGGATAGGAAATAACTACAAAACATCACTAAGACATTATTGGAAGATCAAGATAAACAGCTGGAACAAAGAACCCTATATAGAAGATACTAATTAGTGCAAAAACCATAAACGACTAGTCTAGGTTGGGTGAGGGGTTAATATCCCAAATCGACCTAGGCTTTTGAATTCCAAAAAAGCAGATATTTGTCGCGCTTTGACGCTATTGCGGTCCATATAATGCGCAAGAGAACCGAAGCCGATCTTAATTTTAGGCGGTAATCGTTAAGATATTATTGAAAATAAACCAAATAGGTAATATACTTCTGACACTACATATGGTGTCGTTCATTGGGAAAGGAGGGATATGTCAAACGCAGAAAAGATTAATAAAAAAATTCTTTATCAAGTTCCCGTTCCCAACGACATTACCCCAAACGAATTGTCTTCTTGGCTTAAAAGAAATAATTGGATCCAAAAACCGGGAAAAGGGAGCCATCTGAGGATTGAAAAAACGTTCCGCGATGGTTTTACGTGGAGCTACACCGTTAAATTTGGCGGAGAAAAACAAATTAAACCCGTTTATATCTCAGACATCAGAAATATGGTTGAAGAGCATGATTTATAAGGAGGAACAATTATGGAATCTATTGATCTCAAAAAGTATTCTTTTGAAACTTCGCTTGATGAAAGAGGGGTCAACCCTTATTTCGTGGTGCGTTTCAAAGATTTCGATAATGTGGTTGGCACCGGCGATACTATTGAAGAGGCGATTTCGGATGCTTTTGATGTTTTGAAGGAGGAAATTGAATATCGCAATGAAAAACACCTCTCTATCCCCGCACCTTCGTCGAACACGATTCAAGATGTTAGTGGAAGAATCACATTAAGAATGCCAAAGAGTCTTCATAGGAAATTAATTGCTTTCGCAGCTGAAGAAGGGGTTAGTTTAAACTCTGCTATAGATAATATACTGGCAGAGCATTTAGCGGCTTCGGAATGCAAGCGAGATGTGTTCGACCCCCGCACTGAATCATTCGTTTTTTATGCGGGGTTTAATCATGGAATAAATCACGATCCATTTTTGAATGATTGGGAAGAATCCAATCAAAGGAAATGGAAGGATATTCCAAATCAAAAACAGAATGGCGAATCTAGAGCTTCCGCGTGATAATATACTGAATAGGGAAGAAAAACTATGGATAAGGACAATATAGATTACAAAAAAGGGATTAATGTTAATGGAAAGATTCTTCTTCGCGAGGTTCGCTTTCAAGCGCTGTTAAACCCTTCTGACCCAAATTCCGTTTCATTAAATATCAAAGATAATATTACCGTTGCTGGAGTTTCGTTGACGGGCTTTACCCTCGCTTATTCAAGAAGGATTTCTTTCGAACCTTCGTCTTTCTTTGATGCCGTAGTAAGTTTCGAATCTGCTGTTCAATTTGAATCTAATGAAGCGCTCAAGGCACTAAAGACGGCCGAAGACGCCGAGCAATGGATAAAACAGAACGAAGTTCGCATTGTAAATACTTTTGGACTTCCTGGAAGAGCGTCTCAAATTCTTAGCGACCTTACTTTTTCAGCTGGATATAATCCTTTTGTTAGCGAACCTCGCTTTATTAGTGATCAAACAAAAGAAGGTTAAAAAGCATTAACGCGTGATACCTGGCAATCCTACGGGACCCAGGTCTGAGGGGTCCGCCAGTGGTCCCTCTTTTTTATTGTTTTAAAAAAACAAGGTCAGCAAAATATGCAAATATAACATATTTCGTCTGTAAAGAAACAATTTTCATCTTAAATAATTACCAATGTATTGCAACATTTGCATTTATAGCAGTATAATTTCCTCAGAACTAAAGAGGATGCCTTTTATGACCCTATCTAACTTAAGGAACAAATGCAAACTAACCCAGAAGGAAGCCGCGGAAATCACCCATACCTCCTTACGCACCTACTGCGCGTACGAAAAAGATGAAGATAAAGCTGATCAGCTTAAACTTCAAAGAATCAAAGAACTATTAGAGGAATATGCCGATAAGGATACCAATGTCCTTAGGGATAAAGTTCTTCTTATCACTGGGGGAACTGGTTCCTTTGGAGGCGCGGTCCTCAAAAGATTCATCAAAAGCGAACTCGCGGAAATCCGTATCTTCTCTCGTGACGAAAAGAAACAGGATGACCTCCGCCATGAACTCCAGGTCAAATATCCTGAACATGCCGCTAAAGTTAAATTCTATATCGGCGATGTCCGCTCCCTCGAATCCTGCCGTGGCGTTATGCATGGAGTCGATTATATCTTCCATGCGGCGGCTCTTAAGCAAGTCCCTTCCTGCGAATTCTTCCCAATGGAAGCGGTCCGCACCAACGTCATCGGGACCGATAACGTCCTTACCGCGGCGATTGATGCCGGTGTTAAATGCGTTATCTGCCTTTCTACCGATAAAGCGGCCTACCCAATCAATGCGATGGGTATCTCCAAAGCATTAGAGGAAAAGGTCGCTATCGCTAAATCTAGAAGCAGTGGCAACACCCGTATTTGCTGCACGCGTTATGGTAACGTCATGTGCTCAAGGGGATCGGTCATCCCCTTATGGATCGATCAAATCAAATCGGGTAACCCAATTACATTAACTGAACCTTCTATGACTAGGTTCATCATGAGCCTAGATGAAGCGGTGGATCTCGTTCTCTTCGCCTTTAAAAATGGTGAAAACGGCGATCTCCTTATCCAAAAGGCCCCGGCCTGCACAATCCGTACCCAAGCGGAAGCGGTCTGTGAACTATTCGGTGGCAAGAAGTCCGATATCAAGGTCATCGGCATCCGCCATGGCGAGAAGATGTATGAGACCCTTCTTACCAAGGAAGAATGCGCCAAAGCCATCGATATGGGTAATTTCTACCGCGTCCCCGCGGATAACCGTGGATTAAATTACGATAAATATTTCGTGGAAGGCGACCATAAGAGAGCCGCCATCGAAGAATTCAATTCCAACAACACCCGTATCCTTAACCTAAAGGAAACCAAAGCCAAAATCGCTTCCTTGGATTATATTAAAGATAGGCTTAACGAGAAATAATATTAGGGAGGGAAAACTATGTGGAAGAATAACGGAAAGACCAAACTCCTAATAATCGCGGGCACCCGCCCTGAGATCATCCGTCTTGCCGCGGTTATGAAAAGAGCTAGGGAATATCTAGATACGATAATTTGTTATACCAACCAAAATTACGATAAGAACCTCTCCACCGTATTTTGGGAGGACTTTGATTTAGGTGGACCAGATGTCTTGCTTCATGTTGCAGGCAAAAACCTAGGCGAAACCTGCGCGAATATCATCTCCCAAACATATGACCTAATGGTGGAACTTAAGCCTGAAGCAGTCCTAGTTCTTGGCGATACCAATTCCTGTCTATCTGCGATTAACGCGAAACGTCTTCATATCCCCTTATTCCATATGGAAGCCGGAAACCGATGCAAAGACGAATGCCTCCCCGAAGAGACCAATAGGCGCATCGTCGATATCATCGCGGATGTTAATCTCCCATATTCTGAAGCCGCAAGACGTTATTTAATCGAATGCGGCATGCCAAAAGAAAGAACCTACGTCACTGGTTCCCCGATGGCGGAAGTCCTAACCATGAATCTGGATAAGATTAGAAGTAGCGATGTCCTTTCTAGACTCGGATTAAAGAAAGATAATTACATATTGCTTTCAGCCCATAGGGAAGAAAACCTCGATAGCGAGAAGAATTTCCTTAATCTCTTTAACGCGATTAACGCCCTAGCTAGAAAATACGATATGCCAATCCTCTATTCCTGCCACCCCCGTAGCAAGAAGAAGCTTGACGCCAGTGGATTCAAACTTGATCCTCGCGTTAAGGTCAATGAGCCTCTAGGCTTCAACGATTACAATAACCTCCAGATGAACGCCCTCGCGATCGTCTCCGATTCAGGGACCCTTCCTGAGGAATCATCTTTCTATCTTTCGATTGGTAATCCAATCGCCGCGATCTGCATCCGCACCTCGACCGAGCGTCCTGAAGCAATAGAAGCAGGAGACTTCATCATCGCCGGCATCACCGAGAAGGAACTTCTCCAAGCAACCGATATGGCTATTGAGATGAAACGCAATAACGTATTGGGTAAACCTTGTCCCGATTACGTTGACCTCAACGTCTCCATGAAGGTTATCCGTATCATCCAATCCTATACGAATATCGTTAACCGCATGGTTTGGAGAAAAGACCAATAAGTTATGAAGATACTCGTAACCGGATCTAAGGGAATGGTTGGAACCGCCCTTATAAATAACCTAAAAAACATCAAAGACGGGAAGAACAAAACCCGTCCCAATATTCATATTGAAGAGATCTATGAATATGATCTAGGGGATGAAGATAAACTAGATTGGTATTGCTCCAAATGCGATTTCGTCTTTAATCTAGCAGGAGTCAATAGACCCACTAACCCCGAAGACTTCATGAAGGGCAATTTCGGCTTTGCCTCCATTTTATTGAATACTTTAGAAAAGCATCATAATAAAGCCCCCATCATGCTTTCTTCTTCAATCCAGGCAACCTTAGCGGGAAGATTCGGCAACAGCGAATACGGCCGTAGCAAACTCGCAGGAGAAGAACTCTTCTTCGATTATGGCAAGAAACATAACGTAAAGGTCGCGGTCTATCGCTTCCCTAACCTTATGGGTCATTCCCGTCCTAAATACAATTCCGCGGTCTCGACGTTTTGTTATGCAATCGCGAATGATGAGGAATTCACGGTTAACGATAGAAGCACCGAGCTCGAACTCCTCTATATCGATGACCTAATAGAAGGGATGTACGATCTTCTTGAAGGCAAGGAAAAACATTGCGAATTCAATGGGACAGAAACAATCCTTAACGAGAATGGCAAATATTGCTGCGTTCCTCTTACCCATAAGGTAACCCTTGGGGAAATCGTGGATCTATTACTTGAATTCAAGGATCAACCTGTTTCTCTTATGATGCCTAAAATCCCTGAAGGCAGCTTTGCCAAGAAGCTATTTAGCCTTTATCTATCTTATCTTCCTAAGGATAAATTCAAATATTCCTTGAAGATGAATATCGATGAAAGAGGCTCCTTCACCGAACTAGTCCATACACTAGATTGCGGACAGGTATCGGTGAATATATCGCGTCCTGGCATTACCAAAGGGAATCATTGGCATAATTCCAAATGGGAGCAATTCATCGTGGTCTCTGGACATGGTCTTATACAAGAAAGAAACATCAATACGGGCGAGTTCATCGAATTCGAGGTGAGTGGCGACCATATCGAAGCGGTCTATATGATTCCGGGATGGACCCATAACATCATCAATTTATCGAAAACAGAAAACCTCGTTACCATCATGACCTGCAACGAGATCTTCAATAAGGATAGACCAGACACCTTCTTTGAGATTGTGTAATTATTTATCTAAACATTCATTAACTGATAAAGGATGGGCCCGCCCCATCCTTTCTTCGTTAAGGGGTTATTTAGAGTTTGTGTAGAACCAGCGGCTTTCTCATTTCGTTTTCCTTTCTTATTTGCAAGACGAACAACCTTAAATCTCCTTTTAAGATTTACTTAGTAATTTCAGTGGATTACCCTTCATAAAACCAAAGACATTCGGTTGTTATGTATGTTACAAAAACTGCCGCTAGCGTCAAAAAATGTAAGTAGAACACCTATTCTACGTTACAAAAATTGCCGCTAGCGTCAAAAATTGTAAGTAGAACCAACCTTCTACGTTACAAAAATTGCCGTAAGTGTTATAATATGCTCATCAAATAAAGATGGAGGCAAAGACATGAGAATCAAAAGAGATAGATACCTCGAAGCCTTGAAACTAAGAATGAACAACGGAATGGTGAAAGTCATTACCGGTATGCGCAGAAGCGGTAAATCCCATCTTTTGAACGTTATCTTTTTTGAATACCTCAAGGATACCCTTAAAGTCGATGAGAAACACATAATCAAATTCGCCTTTGATTCAGCAGATGACCTCGAGCTTATCGGCGAGGATTTGATTGAGCTCAAAAAAGAGAATCGGAAAGTGGATCCCAAAAAATTCCTTTCCTATATCAAGAATAAGCTCGTCGATGACGGGCAATACTATTTCCTCCTTGACGAAATCCAAAACCTCGATGCCTTCGAAAGCGTGCTTAACGGATATCTTAGAAAAGGCAATATCGATCTTTACGTAACCGGTTCCAATTCTAAATTCCTCTCTTCTGACGTATTGACTGAATTTGAGGGAAGGGGAGATGAAATCCATGTCCTCCCCCTTTCCTTTGGGGAATTCTTTTCCTCATATAATGGGAATAAGGAAGAGGCCTATGAGGAATACTCGGTCTACGGCGGCTTGCCTTTGCTATTATCAATGCCTACCGATGAGCAAAAAATCAACTACCTAAACGCGCAGGTCAAGAAAACCTATATCAATGATATCGTTGACCGTTATGACCTGAAAGATGACACCAACATCAGCGAATTGCTCGATGTCCTTGCTTCCGGCATCTCTTCGTTAACTAGCCCCTCGAAACTAGAAGCGACCTTCAAAAGCGTGAAGAACACGGTCCTTTCCCGCTTGAGCATTTCCAAATATATCGATTATTTCATCGATGCCTTCCTTCTTTCTAAAGCCGTCCGCTATGACGTGAAGGGCAAAAAATACATCGACACCCCATTCAAACTCTATTTTGAGGATATTGGAGTAAGAAACGCCAAACTCGGCTTTAGGCAGATCGAACCGACCCACATCATGGAAAACATCATCTATAACGAACTCAGGTATCGAGGATTTAACGTCGATGTCGGGGTCGTGGAATCGAGGGAGAAGGAAAACGGAAAAGACGTAAGAAAGTATTATGAGGTCGATTTCCTGGCATCTCTTGGCAGCAAAAAGTATTACATTCAGTCATCTTACGATATTCCAAGCGAGGAAAAGTGGATCCAAGAAAGCAAGCCCTTGAACAAAATCGACGATTCCTTCAAAAAAATCATAATCGTCAGGAATCCCGTTGTTAATCGCTTCAGCGATCAAGGATTCATGATCATCTCCCTTTTGGATTTCCTCCTTGATATGAATAGTTTGGATAGATAATAACCTTTTTTCCCAAACGCAAATAACTGCACAATCCGCGCCTTTTTCCTATATAATCAATATGATTATGAGAAAAGGGTTCTTCGGTATCTATTATAAGCATCAGACCGTCGATGGCCTTGTTTTGGCAACTATCGTCTCCACCTCCAATGGGGAGGACATGGTCCAAATAATCGTTAACGAGCAGGCCTATCAGATAAAGGATATCTCTTCTGTTAAGGCCTCATTTGAAGGCATATCCTATGATATCCATCAAGATGACCTTGAACTAGTTGGGAAGATTTCCTATGGGCCCTTATTAAAGACAAAGAAGAACGTGATGTCCTATTACCGGTTCCTCCCAATCGAATGCAAGCACTCCATCTATTCGATGTACCATTCCTTGGAAGGCGAAGTCCTCCTCAACGGGAAAACCATCTCCTTTGATAAGGGGAACGGCTATATGGAAGGAGATAGGGGAAGAAGCTTTCCTAGCGAATACCTTTGGCTTAACGCTACAAGCAAAGAAGCCTCTTTCACCCTTGCAATCGCGGATATCCCCCTAGGTCTATTCCATATCAAAGGCATCACCTGCATGATTGAGCATAATGGTAAGGAATACCGTTTCGGGACCTATAATTTCGCGAAGGCCAAACTAATATCAAAGGAGCATATCGTCATTAAGAAAGGGAATTATTTCCTTGAGGTTTTCCCTTTTCCTATGAAAGCCCATGGCCTAAAGGCCCCCGTTAAGGGGGAAATGGTCAGAACCATCCATGAATGCCCATCCATGGAGATTAGGTATACCTTAAAACATAAGGATGACCAGATTCTTGATATCACCCATCCATTCGCTTCCTATGAATACGTATTCAAGGAATAACAATCCCATTTTCTTATAATCGATTTGGTGGAAAACGACCAATAAAACGTCAAAGTGGTCGAAATCCCATCTTTTTATTATGAATGCCAAGCAAGTTACAAAAATACCTTGAAATCTCCTTCAAATCCAATTAAATTGTATTTGGAGGCGCAAATATGATACTTACGACATCAATGCTAAAGGAACGTTACCAAGATTACGCGAATCCTTTGGACAAAATCAAAAGGGATGCCGATAACGGACTCCTCATTAGACTTAACCGCGGAATATATGAAACAAAGAGAACGGTTAATCCCTGCCTTTTGGCCGAGGTTATCCTTTCCCCTTCCTATTTAAGTTTTGATTTCGCCCTCTCTTACTATGGGCTGATCCCCGAACGGGTATACGCGATAACCTCCGCCTCCTTCAAGGTAAGAAAACGCAAGACCTTCATCAACGATTTTGGCCGATACGAATATATCGATATCCCAGAATCCGCCTACCCAGAAGGCATCACCGTCCTTGAGGAAGATGGTTTTTTTCAAAAGATCGCCAGCAAGGAAAAGGCGATTTGCGATTCCCTTTGCAAGTGGCGACCAATCCATTCCGTGAAGTCTTTGAAGGAATTGCTTTTCGAGGATAAGAGGATCAACGAGGAAGAATTCGCTACCTGCGATTTCCACCTGATGCTCCATTTGGCCAGTTTATATAAGAAAACCAATTTGGAATACTTGATCAAGCTCATAAAAAAGGAGTATCTCCATGAATAACGTAATCGAAACGATGCTAAGCAAATATAACCCAAAGAATAACGCCGAAAGGGAAAACGCCATTAAGGAAATAATCCAGGAAATCGCGCTTTCGGGTTTATCAAAGGGAGGCTTTTTCGAGAAGGCCGCTTTCTATGGAGGGACTTGCTTAAGGATTTTCCATGGCCTCAATCGCTTCAGCGAGGATCTCGATTTCGCTTTGCTTCATGCCGATCCTTCCTTTAGGCTCGATGATTATCTGCCTTTTCTAAAGAATGAGTTTTCTTCCTATGGAATAGATCTTGACGTTGAGAAGAAAGAAAAAGGCCAAGGGGCCGAAATCCAAAGCGCCTTCCTCAAAGGAAATACCCTCATGCTGATGATGTCTTTCTTTCCCAAAAACGAGGAAGCCCGAAAAGTGGTCTCCAACCAAAAGATCAGAATCAAACTGGAGATCGATATCGATAACCCTGAAGGGGGGAGAAGCAGGTTCGAATATAGGTTGTTCCCCACCCCTTGCGAAATACGGATATTCGACGAAGCAACACTATTCGCAGGGAAAATACACGCGATTCTATGTAGGGACTATAAGCATCACGTCAAAGGCCGCGATTATTACGATTATCTTTTCTATATCGGAAAGGGAACGAAGATAAACTTGGCGTATTTGGAAAATAAACTGCATCATTCAAATTCCTTCATTAAGGCAAACGAAGAGCTGACAATTGAGAAAACCAAGGAACTCCTTAAAGATAGATTCCTATCTGTCGATTACGAATCCGCGAAAGTGGATGTCTTGAACTTCATTGACGATAAGAGCAGCGTCGAATTATGGAAGAAGGAGCTTTTCCTTTCAACTTTAGAAGGTTTGGAAGGGATTTGAAGGTCAAGCAACCCCCTAGATCCTTATTATTAATATATTAAAGGTAAGCCCCCACATCTTTTTGGCACTCTTCCCTTGACAGTGCCAAATAGGTGACTAAAATAATGGGGCAACAGCAAGTGGAGGTAAATGTATCTATGATAAAACCGCTGCATGATAACGTCCTTCTCGAGAAGCTACCATCCGAGAAGAAGGTTGGTTCAATCGTTTTGACCAGTGAAAAGAAGGTCGGTAACGTCGCGACCGTCATCGCCCTTGGCGAAGGCAAGCTCGACGATAAAGGTAACCTTAAACCCCTATCCGTCAAGGTCGGGGAAAGAGTCATCTACCGCGAATACGCGGGGACCGAATATGAAGAGGAAGGCCGTAAATTCCTTCTTCTTAAAGACGAGGACATCCTCGCGGTAATCGAATAAAATAGGAGGATTAAAACAATGGCTAAGGACATTCGTTTGGGCAAGGAAGCCCGCGATAAAATGCTTAAGGGGGTCGATACCCTTGCAAATACCGTCAAGCTCACGATGGGCCCCAAGGGGCGTAACGTCGTCCTTGATAAAGGATATGGCTCACCATTAATCACTAACGATGGGGTCACCATCGCTAAGGAAATAGAACTCAAGGACCCCTATGCCAATATGGGGGCTAAACTCGTATATGAGGTCGCCAATAAAACAAATGACGCGGCAGGAGACGGCACCACTACGGCGACCCTTCTTGCCCAGGCCATGATTCACCGTGGCATCATCGCGGTCGAAAAGGGGGCTAACCCCGTCTTCGTCCGCCAGGGTATGGAGAAAGCTGGGCGCGATGTCGCCGATGAACTTCTAAAGCTCTCCCGCCCAATCGAGACCAATGAGGATATCGAATCGGTCGCCTCGCTTTCTAGTGGCGATCCCCATATCGGTAAATTGATCGCGGAAGCCATGAAGAAAGTTGGCAAAGACGGGGTCGTCTCCGTCGATGATAGCCGTGGCATCGATGATGAACTAGCTATCACCCAAGGCCTTGAATTCGATAAGGGCTATATCTCCCCCTATATGGTTTCCGATAGGGAGAAGATGGTCGCGGAGATGGAGGACGCGCTTGTCCTTGTCACCGATCAAAAAGTCAGCAACATCAATGACATCGTCCCTCTTCTTCAAGCGGTCGTCGATGCCCATAAGCCTCTTCTAATCATCGCTGATGATCTAGATGCAGACGTCACCAGCACCATTATAGTCAACAAGCTTCGCGGCACCTTCAACGTGGTCGCCGTCAAAGCCCCGGAATTCGGCGATGCCCAAAAAGCCGCCCTTGAGGATATAGCGATCACTACAGGCGCTAAGTTCATCTCCAAAGACCTCTCGATGGAACTAAAAGACGTCACCATCGATGATCTAGGCAAGGTCAGGAAAGCCACCATCAAGAAGGATAAGAGCGTCCTTGTCGGAGGAGAAGGCAATAAGGAAGAGATCGCTAGACGCGTCGAGGAACTCAAGAACCAAGTCAAGACGGTCACTTCCGAATACGATAAGAAGAACCTCATCAAGAGGATCGCCAAACTCTCCGGTGGCGTCGCCGTCTTGAAAGTCGGGGCCCTCACCGAAAGCGAGCTCAAGGACAAGAAGCTCCGTATCGAAGACGCCCTCAACGCGACCAAAGCCGCGGTCGCGGAAGGCATCGTCCTTGGAGGAGGAGTCGCTCTTGCTTCGGTCTATAAGACGATCAAGGCCCGCCCAATCCATGAAAACGCCGATTTCCAAAAAGGCTATGACTCGGTTTTAGGCGCTCTTTATGAGCCGCTTCGCCAAATCGCGGAGAACGCCGGTTATGAGCCTGATGAAATCGAGGCTAAGCAAAAGGAGGCCAAAGAAGGGATTGGCTTCGACGCCAAAAACGGCGTTTGGGTCAATATGGCCGAAAAAGGCATCATCGACCCGACCAAGGTCACCCGTTCGGCTGTCCTTAACGCTTCCTCCATCGCTTCCTTATTCGTCACCACGGAAGCCGCGGTCACGGAGATCAAGGAAGAGAAGCCGGTCGCCCCAGCTATGCCGGAAGGCATGTATTGATCTAATCGATTAAGTTAGATTTGCCCCTAATCCCAACAAGGAAAAGGGGCTTTTTGTAATATGCCCAAAACTCGGTTTTATTAGTCTCGAATGTTCCTTGAAACCCGTGAAAGTTTTATAATCTAAAGACATTTGTTTTAAGGAGATTAACGATGGGTCAATCAGGAATTGATGGAAAGGAATATAGACGGTAATTGATTACCGATAATTCCTCCAACCGATCATTTAAAACCAACCATTGCCGAAACAACAATCTAGAGAATAATTATTAAATTTTAACCAAAATATTGCAATTTGGTAATAATATGGTTTAATTGGTATATGAAACAATTACCGGAATTATTCTCTTTCAATGAATTAAAAGACTCTTATAAGACCCCATCGGATTTCTCCGTGTTCGTTTATCGAGCCATGAAAAGAGGGGATATCAAACAGATTAAACGAGGCCTATATGCATTGATTAATCCTTCAACTGGAGACATCTTTGCTACCAAATTCCAAATCGCAAGTCGTCTCTTCGATGATGCCTATTTCTCCTATCATGAAGCGATTGAATATTATGGATTGGCCAATCAGTCATTCGTTTCTTCCTTCGTCTATCTAACAAAAGCCCATGGACGTGACTTCGATTTCGAGGATGTCACCTATACCGCCAAGAAACCAACATGTGACTTATTCATTCGCGATAGGATGAAGGAAGAAGGAATACGCGTGGTCACCATGGAACGAGCAATCGTCGATTCGATAGATGATCCTTCTTTAGCAGGCGGGCTAGAGGAAGTGGAATACGCTCTTGATGATTGGCCTAAGTTAAATCTTAAAGACGTTAAAAAACTATTGGAGGCCTATGACAAGAAGGTTTTGTACCAAAAGGTCGGCTATTTATTCGAAAAGCATTTTGGCAACGACATACCAGATGAATTCTATGATGAATGTTTGAAACATTCCGGTACGAGCGTAGTCTACTTCGATTGCAATGTTGGCAATGCCAAGCTAAACAACAAATGGAAATTAATGGTTGAAGAAAAGAGGTACTTGCCCGATGAATTATTCTGAAAACTACATTAATGCTTTAGGAAAGAGCACAGGATTTATCAACGCTAATATTGAAAAGGTCATAAGGTTACTTGATATCCTTTCTTTTATCTCGAACGAATCAGATCCGCCTTATTATAAATTGGTCCTAAAAGGCGGCACGGCCATCAATTTAGTATTCACGGATCTTGCCCGTTTAAGTGTTGATATAGATTTGGATTATGTCGGTAACCTCGACAAGGTAAAAATGCTTGAGGATAGAGAAAAAATCATGACGTCTCTTGATGAGTTCGCCTTAAAAGAGGGTTTTTCGATTTCAGAAAAAACCAGAGGCAGCTTCATATTGGAAAGTAGAACATATTCTTACACAAACGCATATGGGAACACGGATAACATCAAAGTGGAAATCAATTTCATCGATAGAATCCATATTTTTCCAACAGTTTTGAAGACGATTAGATGTTTTGATAAGGAATTGATGGTAAGAACTCCGTCGGAAGAAGAGCTTTTCGCCATGAAGATAGGCGCCCTTATCGATAGGCATAAGCCAAGGGATTTATTTGACACTTATAACCTTAAAAACATTTTGAGTAATGTGGATAAAGAGAAGCTGAGGAAACTCGTAACCTTCTATTTATCGCTAGATGGCGTATTTGAAATTGACGGAGCCACCTTTAACAACATTTCCTTTGTGAGCGATTCAATCAAAAAGGAGCTTTTCCCGGTTCTGAAGAAAAGTGAAAGATTTGTTTTAGAAGAAGTAAAAGAAGATGTTATCAGCTTCTTAAAAGACTTATTGGTTCTGAACGAAAACGAGAAAAGGTATTTGAAAGAATTTGCCTGTGGCAATTTTGAACCGAATCTATTGTTTGACGGTGACGCCGCTGAAAGATGTGCTAAACATCCAATGGCCAAATGGAGAATAGCCAAGATTAAAAAGTGACTGATCGCATTTGTTAAATCGATACTATGCTACATAGCAAATTATCGTTTTTGTTAATTAAACTCCCTAGATTATCACCTACCCTTTTCACGCGCATAAAGGTAAAATAGGCAAGCCTTCAAAAGGAGGGTTATTATGGATTTCATCGAAGAACTCAATTATCGCAATCTCATCGAGCAATATTCTAATGAAGAAGCGGTCCGCGATTTGCTAAAGAAACCGACCACGATTTACTGTGGTTTCGATCCAAGCGCTTCCTCGATGCATCTAGGCAATTATGTCATGATCTCCCTTCTTAAGAGATTCCAAAAGGCCGGACACCGCATCGTCGCGGTCGTTGGAGGTGCAACCGGGATGATCGGTGACCCTTCCGGAAAAAGCAAGGAGAGGAACCTCCAAACCAAGGAAACCCTGGAAAGGAATACCAAGGCCATCCATGACCAACTCGCCAAATACATCGATCTAAGCGATCCAAGCAAAGGCGTCCTCGTCTCCAATTACGATTGGTTAGGCAACCTCTCGATGATCGATTTCCTTCGCGATTACGGGAAATATTTCTCCATCAATTACATGTTATCCAAGGAAATCGTCAAATCCCGTCTAGAAGAAGGGATTTCCTTCACCGAATTCTCCTATCAGATCCTCCAATCCATCGATTTCTACCATCTCCATCATGAATATGGGGTCTCAATGCAAATCGGCGGGAATGACCAATGGGGTAACCTCACCTCTGGCCTTGAGCTCATCAGGAAAATCGATGGGGTCGATGAGAAGGTCGAATGCCTTACCGCGAAGCTTCTTCTTAGGAGTGACGGCAAGAAATTCGGCAAGAGTGAGAAGGGGGCTCTCTTCCTTGACGAGAACCTCACCTCCCCGTATACGATCTATCAATATTTCATGAATGTCACCGATGAGGACGCGATTCGCTTCCTCAAGGTTTTCTCCTTCCTTTCCAAAGAGGAGATTGAAGAAGTCGCTAGAGAGCATTTCGCCTCTCCTGGCGCCCGTATCGGTCAAAAGAAGGTCGCCTATGAAGTCACCAAGGACCTCCATGGCGTAGAAGCCGCGGAAGAAGCGGTCAGGATGAGCAATGTCCTCTTCTCGGGAGAGGTCGCTTCCTTATCGGAAAAAGCGATTGAGGAATTGTTCGGCTCAATGAAGAAGAAAATAGAGAAGAACATAAATATCCTCGATTTGCTCGTTGCTTTAGGTGTCTCTTCCTCTAAATCAGAGGCTAGACGCGACGTAACTCAAAATGCGATCTCCCTTAATGGCAAGAAAATCAATGACGTCAATTTGACTATCGGAGAAGAATCCACCCTCCACGGCAAATACGTCATCATCCGTAAGGGTAAGAAGAATTACGCGCTTGGCGAATTCTAAGATTAGCTGGCTTAAGGCATCGCCATACTAGGTGATGCCTTTTCTTTATATATAAATAAAGATAAAAGAAAACCCTCCGGCAGCTTGCGGAGGGTTTGGCTTTTTTCGAAGGATTATAACTTGCGGTTATAGTATTCGATGATAGCGGACTCGTTGATTTCCTTGGCGAGCTCGTTGCGTTCTGGAAGACGGATGAATTTTCCGATTCTCTTCTCTTTGTCGACTTCGACATAAGGAACGGTCGCAGGAGCGGTCTCAAGGGATTCGAGGACGACCTTAAGCGGGGTCTCTTCCTTGAGGGTGATGACATCTCCTACCTTGCAAAGGTAGGAAGCGATATCGACCTTCTTGCCGTTAACGAGGATATGACCGTGGTTAACGAGCTGACGGGCCGCTGGACGGGTCCTCGCGAAACCGATGCGGTAGACGAGGTTATCAAGACGGGACTCGAGGATACGGAAGAAGGCGAGACCGGTGACGGTCTTTTCTTTCTTCGCAAGCATGAACATCTTGCGGAATTGCCTTTCGTTGAGGCCATAGAGATAGCGGAGTTTCTGCTTTTCGAGAAGTTGGGTTCCGTATTCGGATGGCTTCCTCTTGCGGTCTTGGCCATGCTGACCAGGCCCATAGGGGCGCTTTTTGAGTTCCTCGCCGGTTTCGAGGAGGGAGAAATTAAGATGACGGGATTTGCTCCACGTGCTTCCGGTGTACCTAGACATATGTTTGTCTCCTTTCTTCGCGTTGCAAAGTTAGGGTGTTTCCCCTTCTTTCCCGGGTGTCGTCCTTTTCGGCCCAAGTAGCTGCAGGGCTTACTTTTCTTATTATTTTGACGACGTCAGACGGAGAGATGGAAACATGCTGCTTTCCACGCAGGAGTGAGTATACGCGTATAGGAAGCTCTAGTCA
>CAMVEL010000024.1 GCA_947166565.1 uncultured Erysipelotrichaceae bacterium | reverse complement strand
GGCTCGACTGGTGTGCTCGGCGTGGAGCTGGAGGAGCTCGGTGCCGGCGTGCTGGGGCTCGACGGACGGGTGCTGGAGCTGCTCGACGGGTTGGTGGTCGGGCCAGTCGACTGGGACGAGCTCGAGGACTCCGGCGCTCCGCCGCAGCTAGCTAGTCCAAGGGCAGCCAACATCGACAAAATGCAGACGATTTTTTTCATATTAGCCTTTTTGTTCCGCTATATATTTTTGTGCGGAACTATCCTTTCCTTGGGAGTGTTGTCTTGACCCCTTTGCGATAGTCCTCCCAAATAACTAGCACAAAGCGCAAATAACGGGTCAAATGTTTTTACTTGGTGCTTTAATCGTAAAATCTCTAACTAGTATCAAATATGATTTTCTTGTGCTAATCCTTAGACTATCTTTAACTTGGCCTCTATTTTTATGCCTAATTCTCTACTCTTTTTGCACAAAGATATCATTTACATAAATGTCAGCCATAACAGAGATGATCAAAACGAAAAAGGCTCAAAATTGTCTCTATTACATTCTTATTCAAATAAGTAATTGGCCTCTTTCCGTTGATTTCACTTAGAAAGAAACGCAAGATTGTCAATTTGAGCCAACTAACCTGCAAATAGAATCATGGCATAAGGTGGTCCGATGATGCGGACAAAACGCAAATATCGAGCAAGCCTAAGTTTTTGAAACCGGAGGAACTATACGATGAAAGAAGCCGTAAACCCCTACCTCCCGAGTTATGAGTACATCCCCGACGGGGAACCTCATGTCTTCGATGGCAGAGTCTATATCTATGGCTCTCACGACAAGTTCAATGGCCGCTTCTTCTGCATGAACGACTATGTCTCCTATTCAGCCCCCGTAGACGATTTGAAGTCCTGGCGTTATGAAGGGGTCATTTGGAGAAAGAAAGACGATCAGGGCAAGAAGCCATGGTTATTGAAGCAATATTACGCACCAGACGTCGTCCAAGGTAAGGACGGGCGTTATTACCTCTATTATTTCAGGGGCAGTGCGGGAGTCATCGGCGTCGCCGTGTGTGATAAGCCCGCGGGCGAATATAAATATTATGGACACGTCCGTTATAAGGACGGCACCCTCCTAGGTCAAAAGAAGGAAAAGGACCTAGCCCAATTCGACCCAGGCGTCTTCCGCGACGACGATGGCAAGATCTACCTCTACACCGGATTCGGCGAAAAGGGACCGAACATCTTCACCCATTTCGGACCGGTCAATTATAACGGGGCCATGGGCGTCGAGCTCGAAGACGATATGCTGACCATCAAGGAAGAGACGATGACCCGCATCGCGAAGACCCAACATTGCTCGAAGGGAACCGGCTATGAAGGACACGAATTCTTCGAAGCCTCCTCAATGCGTAAGTTCAATGGCAAATACTACTTCATCTATTCCTCATTACTAGGACATGAACTCTGCTATGCGATTGGCGATTCCCCATTGGGAGAATTCAAATTCGGCGGGACGCTTGTCTCCATCGGGGACGTTGGCCTAGCCGAAAAACCGATGAACTACCTTGGCAATACCCATGGAAGCGTCGAATTGATCAACGGCAAATATTATGTCTTCTACCACCGTCAAACCAACCGTCATTGCCATTCCCGTCAGGCCTGCGCCGAAGAGATTAAGATGGACGCGGACGGAAGGTTCCTCCAAGCGGAAGTCACTTCCTGCGGACTAAACGGCGGACCGCTTATCGCTAAAGGCGAACACGAAGCCCGCATCGCCTGCCACCTCTATTCCAAAAACGGCGTTACCTTCTACCGCGCCAAAGCCCGAAAGGGAATCCACCCCTTCTTCACCCAATCCGGCAAAGATAGGGAGGATAACCCAGACCAATACATCGCGAACTTCTGCGATGGGGCGACCGCCGGATTCAAATACTTCCTCTTTGCCGGGGATGAATCCAAGATCGAGGTCGTGGTCTCGGGTAAAGGCAAAGGCAAAATGGTCATCCTCGATGGCCCTAAGGGCAACGAGATCGGCTCGGTCGAAATCAATTCAACCGGGAAAGCCCGCCTTCCATTCCAAGGGAAGATCGCTCCCAAAGAAGGGGTCGGCAGTCTCTACTTCCGTTATGAAGGAAGCGGAGCCCTAAACTTCCATACATTCACTATCCAATAAAACACCTAGGAGAAAAAACATGTTTGATTACAACGGAAAGAAAATCGTCTTTGAAGGAAAAGACAGCAAAAACCCATTCGCCTTCCATTATTATGACCCAGAACGCGTCGTCGCCGGACGAAAGATGAAAGATCATCTTAAATTCGCGATGAGCTATTGGCACACCATCAACGCCTCTGGCACCGATATGTTCGGCGGCGATACCGCGGATAAGAACTTCGGTGAGCCTTACGGCATGGAACGCTACATGAAGAAAGCGGACTTCGCCTTCGACTTCATGCAAAAACTCGGAATCGAATATTATTGCTTCCACGACGTCGACGTCGCTCCAGAAGGAAAGAACCTTGAGGAGAGCACCCGTAACCTCGAGGTCATCACCGATTATTTCGCCAAGAAGCAAAAAGAGACCGGCATCAAGTTGCTATGGTCCACCGCCAACATGTTCTCCGACAAGAAGTTCATGGCCGGTGCCGCCACTTCTCCTAACGCCGATGTCTTCGCCGTTGCCGCTGGCAAAGTCAAAGCCGCAATCGACGCCGCCATCAAACTAGGCGCCACCAACTATGTCTTCTGGGGTGGCCGCGAAGGTTATGACACCCTTCTTAACACCGACATGGGGCTCGAGGTCGATAATCTCGCCAGACTCCTCACCATGGCCCGCGATTATGGCCGTGCCCATGGCTTCAAGGGCGACTTCCTCATCGAACCAAAGCCAAAGGAACCGACCAAACATCAATATGATTTCGACGTCGCCACCTGCGTTAACTTCCTCCGCAAATACGATCTCCTCAAGGATTTCCGTATGAATATCGAAGCCAACCACGCGACCCTTGCGATGCATACCTTCCAACACGAAATCCGCGTTGCCCGCATCAACGGAGTCTTCGGCAGCATCGACGCCAACCAAGGCGATATGCTCCTTGGCTGGGATACCGACCAATTCCCGACCAACGTCTATGACACCACCCTCGCGATGTATGAAATCCTCAAAGAGGGCGGATTCAAAAACGGCGGTCTCAACTTCGACGCGAAGACCCGTCGTCAATCCAACACCTACGAGGATATGCTCCTTGCCTATATCGCCGGCATGGATAGCTTCGCCCTTGGCTTAATCAAAGCCGACGAACTCATCCGCGATGGCCGATTCGACAAATTCGTCGAAGACCGTTATGCCTCCTATAAAGACGGCATCGGCAAGAGAATCGTCGAAGGCAAAGAAAACCTTGAATCCCTCGCCGCCTATGGCGCGAAGCTTGAGAACATCAAAGTCGATAGCGGACGTCAAGAATACCTTGAAGCCCTCCTCAACGAAATCCTCTTCCGTTAATTAAGGAGCCTTATATGTATATCGGTATTGATTTAGGCACTTCTTCCTGCAAAGGGTTGCTCGTCGACAAACAGGGGAAGATTCTGCGCATCCATGCCGTGCCTTACGATGTTAGCTATCCAAAAGATGGCTATAGCGAACAAGATCCGAAACAATGGATCGACGCAGTCGACGAGATCCTCGATAAACTCTCCGAAGGCATCAAGGACCAAATCCTTGGTATCTCCTTCGGGGGGCAGATGCACGGTTTGGTGGCCCTTGATGAAAACGATAAGGTCATCCGTCCATGCATCCTTTGGAACGACGCCAGAACCGAGGAGGAAACCCGTTATCTAAACGAGAAGATTGGCAAGGACGTGTTGTCCGCGGAAACCGCGAACATCGCTTTCGCCGGTTTCACCGCCCCAAAACTCCTTTGGATGAAGAAAAACGAGCCGGAGAATTTCGCCCGTATCGCCAAGATCATGCTTCCAAAGGATTATGCGGTCTATCGTTTGACCGGCGTGCATGCGACCGATTATAGCGACGCTAGCGGAATGCTCCTCCTCGACGTCAAAAACAAAAAATGGTCGAAGAGGATGTGCGAGGTCTGCTCCGTCAAGGAATCCTGGCTACCAAAACTATTCGAAAGCTATGAGGTAGTCGGTAAACCAAAGCCGGAATATGGCCTTCCAAACGCGGTTGTCACCGCTGGTGCTGGCGATAATGCGGCCGCCGCAATCGGAACAGGCTGCATCCATAATGGCGAATGCAACGTTTCCTTAGGAACTAGCGGAACCGTCTTCATCGCTAGCGACAAATTCTCAGTCGATAAGAATAACGCCCTCCATTCGTTTGACCACGCTAACGGCAAATACCACCTCATGGGTTGCATCCTTGCCGCGGCTAGCTGCAATAAATGGTGGCTTGAGAAAGTCTTGCAAACGACCGATTACAAAGAGGCCTATGCCGGACTAAAACTTGGCGAAAACCCCGTCTTCTTCCTTCCATATATGATGGGAGAGAGGTCCCCTCATAACGATCCCTTTGCCCGCAGCGCCTTCATCGGCATGCGTCCCGATACCTCCGCTAAGGACATGAGCCTAGCGATTCTTGAAGGCGTCTCCTTTGCCTTGAAGGATTGTCTGGAGATTGCTAGGGATAACGGCATTGAGATAAAGAAGGCGACCGTCTGTGGAGGCGGAGCGAAGAACCACCTTTGGATGGAACTTCTCGCGAACATCCTCGATGTCGATGTCTATTGCCTTGAAAACGAGCAAGGACCCGCTTATGGGGCGGCGATCCTCGCGATGGTTGGACATGGCGATTACAAGGACTTCGACGAAGCTAGCAAGGCGATCATCAGGAAAAACCTCGTCGCTTCTGCTGACGACAAACTCCGCGAAGCCTATAAGAGGAAATATGAAATATTCCGTTCCCTCTATCCGGCCTTGAAGGATTCCTTCGCCTTGATGAGCAAAAACAAATAGCAAAAAAGGGGACCCATGTATCAAAACTGATGGGTTCCCTTTTTTTACTTAGATAATTCGATGAGTTTGGAGATATCGTAAGGCCTAACGACGGTTTGGCCTTCCTTTGGTTGGTATTCGGCATCGAAAACGATATCCGCGTCCTCTTTGTTATCGACTTTCTCTCCTTTTAAGGCGAGGACATCATACATGTTGACGCTTAAGAACTTTTCATCTAGATAGATTGAGGCGGCGTTAAGTTCGTTTTTGGAGACGACCGCTCCTCCATTCGTCTTGATGTTAAGGACGATGATTTCCCTTTTCTTTAGGTCAATCGCGAAGGAAGCCATCGAACGGCATTCACCACGGACATCCATCTGGAATTCGATGTTCTTGGGGTCCCAAGCCTTTGTCTTAAGGTCGTTTTTGATTTGGATACCCGTATGAATATCGTTATCCCCGAATTTCCCGGCGTAGCCGTTAAGGCAATAGATGACATAACGATAATCCAAGGAGAGGAGTCCCTCGATATCGTAATCCTGGTATTCCGAGCCGGTGATAGCAGTGCAATCCCCGCTTGATAAAGCGAATTTGTTAAAGGGTTTGGAGAAATATGTCCTCCAGGAAAGGACATCGTTAAGGGTTAATTCATAATCCTTCGCTTTCTTCAATTCGCGGATGATAATCGCACTGGAATCGATATCGAAGACATCGTTCCAATAGACGAAGGTACGGATAAAGTCCGCTTTGAAGGGAATCCTTGAGCCAGGCGGCAAGATATCTATTCCGTTTGAGGAAGCGCTGGTATTTAAGGGGATAGCGATGTTCTTAAATTGCTCGGAAACATAAATCTTCCCGATTTTCGGAGCCTTGGAATAGCTTTCGAATATCTTTTTCCTAAGGATAGTTGAAACCTTCTCGATTGTTTCCTTTGATAAAACCGATTTGCGGTTTTTGGTTTCGATACCGTTTTCGGTATGCATTTTCAAAGTGTTTTTCTTATAGAAACGGAAGGTACGGGGAAAGTTTTCTTTCTCTAAGAGAAGACCATTTAGGAGCTGAAGCAAGACGGTTGGGTTGTCGTTAGGAATCATATCCAAAATCTGCTTAGTCTCCTCTTCGTTGGCCCTGGAAAGAAGGAAGGTAAGGTGACGTGAAAGGCTAGAGCCCGCGGAAGCGTAGATTTCCGCGGCTTTGATGATTTCGCCTTTCCTTATGGCATCGATTGCCCTAGCTTCAGGACTTTTCTTATGGGTTTCCTTTTTATGCTTGATGTCAAGGTTATTGCATAGCATATTGAAATATTTGGCCTGCTTCTTGCTTAAGGGGCAATCCTTAACCAAGGGAATCGCGGTTTTGAGAACATTAGCGATTATCTTGTTTTTCAAGATGATGCGGTCAAGGTGAAATTTATGTTCACCGAAAACAAAGACGGAAAACTTAACGAGGTCCTTCTTATCTAAACAAGAGACGAAGGAATCATCGTAAGGCAAAAGATAGAAGATATTATCCTTGCAACAAATTGGGGTGTCCTTCTCGTAATAACCACGTTCGAATAAGCACGCGAAATCCTCCGCCTCATCGACGGAGAACGGCCTTTTATAAGCGCAGAGGGAGAGCATATGTTCCTTAAGGATTTTCTCGGCCTCTTCCTTTTCGATAATCCGATATTCCCTCTCCTTGATGTCTTTGGAACTAAGATAGGATGGGGTGGCTTTCTTGAATAATTCAACCCTTCCTAATCCCGTTCCGTATCCAAGGAAATAGGAAACCAATTGCTCAAGCAAAAGCTCATCCTTGGAAAAGAAAGTGGTGTCTTGAGGGTTCTTATAAAAAGAGGGTGGGACGGAAAGCGGAAAAAGGGGTTCGAGCTTTCTGAAAACACCTTCGGTCAATTTCTCGGGGTTGACCAAAGAGATGCCCCCATTAGCCAAAAGATAGGCGTTAAAGTAGGCGCGGTCCTTCTCATTTAGTTCTTCATCATCCTCTCTTGATACAAGATGCAAGGAAAGAAGAATTCTGTTTCTGGTGTCTATCATGCCCTCACCCCCATTCTTACTAAAAAGAAGGCAACCCGTGTATAAGATTTACCTTCAAATGCGGGGACTAACTGCCAGGCGCTCTAACCACTGAGCTACTTCCCCGAAGGGAAGGTTGGATTTGAACCAACGACCTCCTCATTTTCATTGATCTCTTAGAAATAAGTATAGTCTCGAAATCCGCAGGAAGATTATACGTGGAGTTTTTCGTCCATTTCAATAGGGGTGGATTGTCTATTTTTCCCTCTTTGAATCGCAACATAAATCACCAATTAATCGCAATTTTAAGACTGAAATGGGGATTTAATGGTGATATGTTTCATTAATGAAACATTTCGCTGGAACGGAAAAAGGAGGAATCTCATTGGTGGTCATCAACACCATCATGACCATCATCGCCTTTCTTTTAGGGGGCGCGTTGATCGCTGTTTCAATCGCCGCCGAAAACAAGAAATGAACATAATTGAAAAAGACTACCGTTATTTGACGAATAAGCCAAAACGGTAGCTTTTTTATTCCGCCTCTATCTCTTTGATATAAAGTTCGTTCCCGGTTTTCAGCACGGTATTCTCACTATGGCAATGGGGGCAGATCTTCGCGTATTGGACCGTGTCATATTCCTCGCCACAATCTAAGCAAGTAGTATAGGCATGAAGCAATTCGATTTTTAATTCACTATCCCTGAAGACTTCGTCTTTCTTTACGAACCACTTCCAGGCGTCAGTTAAATAACGCGGGACAACCCCTGAAACCGTGCCTACGCATAAAGTAACCGAATGGACCTTGCGGACAGGCTCGTTCTCAAAGAAGTCGTAGAGGGTATCGACGACGTTTTCAATAATGGATAACTCGTGCATTACGCTTTGTTCTCTTTGGCGGCCTTCTTCTCTTGCCTTGCGTGTTTGGAGATCGCGAATTTCCTCTTGATGAGGTATGGAAGGACCTTCTTCATCGTGTCTTCACATGGAACAAGGTTGGAGGCTTCTGGGATATCACGGCTTAAATGGATGGCATCGAACGCGCATTTGGTGGTGCAAACGCCGCAGCCGATGCACTTATTCGGGTCGACGATGGAGGCACCGCAACCAAGGCAACGGGCCGTTTCGATCTTAACCTGTTCCTCGGTGAGGGTTTTACGGACATCGCGGAAGGTCTTCTTTGGATCGTATTTGTCATCGAGGCCTTCTTCCTGCCTTGCGGAATTATCGTATTGCTCAACGAGGATATCGTCTTTGTTGAGGGCGATGAATTCCATCTTGTTGATGCCTTCGTCCTTATCGGTTCCGGGATGGGCGATACGATGCAAAGCATCGGCGGCCATTTTACCGGCGGCGATCGCGTCGATAACAAATTTTGGACCGGTATAGACGTCGCCTCCGACGACGATTAATGGATCGTCGGTGCGATAAGTGTATTTCTCGGCGATTGGGGCACCATTTGGCATGGTCTTGACCGCGGTTCCCTTAAGGAGATCGCCCCAAACGATGGATTGACCAATAGCGAAGATAACCCTATTGGCGGGGACTTCGATGGTCTCGTCTTCGTTATAAAGAGGGGAGAATTTCTTGGTTTCTGGATCGATTGTCCTAATGCAGCGTTTGAAGACAATGGATTTGACCTCACCATTTGCATCGACTTTGACTTCCTTTGGACCCCAGGAGGCTTCGATGATGACTCCTTCTTCCTCGGCTTCTTGCTGCTCGAGCTTGGAAGCGGGCATCGTATCACGGGTCTCCAAGCAATACATGGAGACTTTCTTCGGACCAAAGCGAGAGGCGACCCTCGCGCAGTCGATAGCGACGTTGCCTCCGCCGACGACGACGACTTCGCCATCGATATGGTGGTTTTCGTGCTCATTGGCATAACGGAGGAAATCAAGCGCGGTGGTGGTTCCGTGGACGTTGTCGTTAGGAATGCCAGGACGTCTGCCACCTTGGCAGCCGATTGCCAAATAGAAGGCGCAATAACCTTGCTTCTTAAGCTCTTCGATGGTGATGTCCTTGCCGACTTCGACGCCGCATTTGATCTCGACGCCAAGTTCTTTCATGACTTCGATTTCGGCATCGATGACGGCGCGTTCGAGTTTATAGGTTGGAATGCCATACATGAGCATGCCGCCTGGGCGGGCATTCTTTTCGAAAACGGTGGGACGGTATCCCTTAATGGCCAAATAATAGGCCGCGGAAAGTCCGGCTGGACCCGCGCCGATAATCGCGATCTTCTGTGGGAATTCGAAATCTTCTGGAGCGGCTGGAATCTCCTTTTCGGGGATATAACGGGTCTTTGGATCCATATCCCTCTCCGCGAGGAATTTCTTAACCGCGTCGATAGCGATGGCTTGGTCGATGGAGCCTCTAGTGCAGGCATCTTCGCAACGCCTATTGCAGACGCGTCCGCATACGGCGGGGAAGGGGTTGTTCTTCTTGATGAGGGCGAGGGCTTCTTCATAACGGCCTTGGGCGGCGAGTTTAAGGTAGCCTTGAATGGCAATGTGGGCTGGGCAGGCGGTTTTGCAAGGGGCGGTTCCGCTTGGATAGCAATTGACGCGGTTCGCGTCGTTATAATCCTCGGTCCATTTGTCTCTGCCCCATTTGGTGACGAATGGGTCGGGCATGCGTGGATATTCGACTTCGGAGCCGTCTTTCTTGCAAAGTTTCTGGCCTAATCTAACCGCGCCTGCCGGGCAATATTCGACGCAGCGGCCGCAGGCGACGCATTTCTCTTTCTCGACATGGGCGACGAAAGAGGAACGGGAAAGGTTAGGTGTATTGAATAACTGCGATGTGCGGAGAGCATGGCAAACCTTTGGATCGCAGTTGCAGATAGCGATGATCTTATCCTTGCCATCGTTATTGGTGATTTGATGGACGTATCCATTATCTTCCGCTTTCTTGAAGATGCGGAGAGCCTCTTCTTTGGAAATATAATGGGCTTTTTGGGTCTCTACACAGTAATCGGCCATGTCGCCGACGGCGATACACCAATCCGCGGCATCGCGAGCCCCACCGACGCCAAGGACCTCTTCGCACATCGTGCAAGAGCAGGCGGAAGCCGCGATATGGCCATCGTATTTATCAAGCCAATAATTGATATGCTCGATATCGATTGAGGTTGATTCGTGCTCAATGGCCTTTTCGACTGGGATGACGTGCATGCCGATGCCCGCGCCTCCAGGAGGAATCATCTCGGTAAGGCCGTTAAGGGGATCGAAGGTCATACGTTCGAAGAAACGGGCGATTTCAGGATGGTCTTCGATTTGCTTACGTTGCATGTTGGAGAATTCCGCGCTTCCCATGACGAAACGAGGAAGGACGTAATAACGTTTTCTGCTGCCGTCTTCCTGTTTTTGGTAATGCCATTCGATAAGGCCCGTATAGCCCATATGGTAAAGGGTGTCTTCGAGTTCCTTATCGCTTAGACCAAGCTTTTTGGTCTTCTTCTTCATGGTTTCAAAGGAATATTCCTGACGGAGTTTCATCGTCAAGGCGATTTGGGCTTCCAAATCGGATACGAACGCCGCAAGGCCATAGTATTCAGGGTCATCATAATTGATTTTCCTAAATTTACGGTCCGTAATCTTTTGGCCTAGCTCCAAAATCAAAGGCCTTTTTTCCTGTTTTTTGATCTCCTCAAAATTGGGTGGCAAAACATGCACAACGTCTTCAAACTTCATAGGCTTCTCCTTGTGTAAGGACAATATACCATTTTCCCTAAAGGAAAAGCAAAGGAATCAGGGCCGTTATAAAAAGCCTGGCAGCACCCAATACGAATGGGCCAAGATTCTATTTCCACATATAGGCCAACCATCGTTCCTCCGCTTGACCTTGCATAATAGTAAACGTTCTCAACAACCGTATAGGTTCCTTCTTGGGAGGTGACGCTATAATCGAAGCCCCCGTCCGCGTTAACGCCTACTCCTTGACTTCTTTTGATGTTGTTAGCCTCTCCTTTTTACATAAGTAAAAATTCAAAGCCCGTTATGATGCTCGAATAAAGGCAAAATAAAGTGGTAAATTAAGAATCTGCGTGTTTGTAGTATTCTTCTAAAGCCGGTCGAGCGGCCAAATAATATTTCTCAAGCGACTTATCGAATTGGCTACCCATTCCAGACATTATGATGTCATGGGCCTCATCAAATGACATTTTTTCCTTATAGACGCGTTTGCTGACCAAGGCATCATAGACGTCCGCGATCGCCATGATGCGAGCTTCAAGAGGAATCTCTTCCCCCTTAAGCTTGCATGGATATCCTGAGCCATCCCATCTTTCATGATGGTAATGGGCGACGTTGACGGCGATACGGGCGAATTCCTTGTCTTCGGTTCCTTCTAGGATTTGACCGACGATCCTCGCGCCTTCCGCGGCATGGGTCTTCATCGCCTCGAATTCCTCGGGGGTGAAGCGGCCCGGTTTCCTCAGGATTTGGTCATCGACCGTGATCTTGCCGAGATCATGCATAGGCGCGGCCTTGATGATATCCTTGCAGAATTCCTCGCTTAAGCCGAGTTCGTTTTCCTTCATGATCTCACCCATTAGGATACGAACCCCGTCGCTGGTCCTTTTGATATGACCGCCCGTCGAATTATCGCGGCCTTCGACCATCCTCGCCATACCCATGACGAGTTTATCCTGCATATCGAGGATCGAACGGGTCTTCTTGATGACCTCTTCCTCAAGCTGGCTGTTATAGGTTTTGATGAGTTTGATGTATTGCTGATTGGCCGTATCGTCCGTGATTAGGAATTGATATCCCTTATGCGCGTGCCAAAGATGAGTCAAGACAAGGCGATTGACGTTAATGAAATAGGTCTTTCCATCCCTTTCAAGTAAATGCTTGTTCTTTTCTTCGTCAGATTCGAATTCCTTGATAAGGGGGAGGATGTTCTCCATAAACCAAGGATTCCCGTTAATTGGCTTATCGATCATGAGCTCATTCAATTCGGGGATCATCTTCTTCGCGGTCTCGTTGCTGCCGAGATAACGCATCTTGTTGTCAAAAGATATGAACCCCGTGTCACCTTTTTGGACCAAGGAATCGATAACGGAATCGGATGGGTTATAAAGCCTAAGACGGGAGACGATGATGATATAGATCGCCATGCCGACGTTATAGGTAATCGGGAGCAATTCGATCTTGTTGGTTATAAGCCTGGCCCCAAAGAAACCGATCATCGCGATCGTCACGGAGATACTGATAAGGATCAGGATGATTCTTGGAACCTGCTTCTTTTTGAAGAAGCTATAGACGATCGCGGCAACGATGATCAGGTAATAAACCGCGACGAGAACATAGAAAACGGTGTGCATGAAGCCGTAATGCTTATCGTAAAGATAGCTAGCCCCATACGCCTCCCCGATTTTTGGAAGGCCGACATAGAAGATATCCGAATAGCCAATAGTTAAGGCTGTAACGTAAACCGCGGTCGAAACAACAAAGAAAACGGCCTTCATCCAGGCTTTGGTTTTGATCCCGCACGTGTTGATAATCAGGAACAGCGTCGATAACAAAACGTAGCAACCACCCAAATAGGAGATTTTCAAAGGTATGACCGCTTCTTCCGGGGTCTTGGACAAAGCCATGAAAACAAAGGCCAAATTGATGATCGGGATCAAGATGACCATGATGGTGATGTTCGGGTCGAAATGCTTATGGAAAATAAAGGCATAAACCACCGTAAGGAGAATGGATATGCCTAGCATTATCGCATAATAATAAATCGCCATAGTCGTATTAACCGAGAAAATACTACTACAAAAGGAGGTGTATTGATATGGTGCCTTATAACAATAATCATAGATTATGGGGTGCTCTACGGAAAATCGCTCGTGAAAGTCGCGGCAATGGTAAGCATATTGCTTGCCCTCTATCGGTTAGGGAATCAAAGCAAAAGGTTATCGCGCAAGATAATGGCTCCTAGTGAGAAGAGAAAAAACGATGGCAAATCGAGGTTATCGCTAAGAGTCAAACTATATTTTGCCCCAACCATGTGCTCCAATTTGATGGTCCCGACATTTTCTTCTTTATAGGTAATTTCAAGGCTCCTACCCCAACCGTTAATCAGATATTCCTTCCTATCCTCGAGGGATATCATGAATTTATCGCCTAGCCTTGGGGTAGGGATAAGGATTCCAATCCTTTCCCCGGAAGCCTTTTCGACCACCAAACACCTTTTCATGAAACGGGCGTTTTCGAAATGGGCTTTATATAGGGGATTATGGTCCAAATCGGAAAGGAGGAGTTCCGCGTTGATTCCCCTCTTATTTTGGACGACTTCGAAATCCCCATTAGGGAAAGAGAGGATTTCGGCTTTGTTTTGAAAGATGTTGCCGAATTGGAAATAGATGTATTTCATGGCTTTCTCATTCTAAATCATCCAAGCGAGAAGGGATATGGATTTCAAGAAGGCCGAAAGCTTGATTGATTACTTTTCACCAAGGTATTTGTCATCCATGTAGTCTTTTCTTTCCTTCATCCAATTGAGGAGGAATTCGGAAGCATCCGCATGGCAAGTGAATTTGGAAACGACGTCTTTCCTGGTATACATGTCGGGCTTTTGACCGTTAAGGGTTCCCCATCTGGTGTAGTTCTTATCGAATTCGGTCGCGAAAGCGGAGGTTTCGTAATTGATGTATTCAACCGCCCTTTCATAGATCGAGGAATTAGCGAAGACCGAATAATATTTCGGGAACGTTTCCGCGAAGAAATCGGTCTGGGAAAGAAGGAAAAGCCAAGGATTGAATAACATGTGGCTGCCGGAATCGCAGAAGCTTCCGGTGGATTTATTGACCGAGGAACTATTGGGGTTGCCGGTGCTCCAATCGAAGTCCCACGGAGCCCCGAAGGTCAATTTCTTATGGGTGCTAGTCTCGGAGAAATCGACGAAGAAATAGAAGCTTCCCCAGCCGACGTCATAATTACGCATGTATTCCTGCAAGACATAGGTCTTGAAGAAGGATTCCATGTCGATTACGGAATCTAAGGTCTCATAGGCCGTCTTATATGGGCTATCGATAAGATCGTTATTCTCATCGAGGGTCTGCATCTTTTCTCCTTTAACGATGTTTTTGAGAATGGTGAAGACGTTATTCATGTATTTCTTGATGAAAGGAAGCTGTTGATCCCCATATACATCGGTTTTGATCGCATAATCCTTTGATGGGATGTTGGTCCCGTTGATGGATTCTCCGCCTCCCCAAGGGAAGCCTCCGCCGCCGCCATTACCAATCGTGAAGTAATAATCTTCCTGATTGGCTAAGCCATCGAGTTCGACGAGATAGCCGACGTCCGTGCCTTCATAATCCGTATCGGCTTCGTTGATAGGAACGCGTGTTGGTTTAGCTTGTTGTTGCTCCGCAAGAAGATAGACGCCACGGTAATCGTCATTCATATAGAAATTGACATGCTTGAAGTCGGTGCAATAATTCCCGGAATGGTTGAACAAGGAATTGCCAAAGGTAAAGGCGGTCGCATTACGCATCATCGATTGGTCGAAATAATCGGCGAGAAGGACCCAACTCTTTTCCTTTGTCCCGCCATTTAGGCCAAGCATGTTGCGTTTTTTGTCGAGTTTTAGTCTCCAGGCCCTCTTGGTGACTTGGTCTTGGTTGGTGCTATTCCCGCGGATCCTAATCCCGCCTGTAATATCCTTAAAGGCGTAATCGTCCGCGCAATTATCCATCGAGACGGTCATGTTCGTATATAAATCACGCTCTTTGTAATCTGGATCTTCGCCGGTCTCGGTGGTCAACCTCAAATTGGCAAAGCCAACGTTTTCGACAATCGCGATGTTGGCTTTCTTGGTTTCGATGAGGTTACCTTTATCATCAACAATCTTCGCGGTCGCTTCCTTCGTGCCGATTTCGGTTAGGACGTTATTCTCATATTCGACATGGAGGCCATAAGGAAGCATACCTTCGATTAGGATTTGATGGGGTTTGCCATCATAGCTATAGGTCATATTCTCAAAGGAATATTCGTCTAAATCATAATATTCCTCATCATAATGACGTCCGCAATTCTTGCAGGTAAAACGCTTAATGCCCTTTTCGACGATCGTGGCCTTCTTATAGACGCTTTCCTCATATTCATGTTCATCGCAAGGAGGATAATCGCTTGATTCCTCCTCGCTAGAAGAAATGGTGGATGTCTCAATTGGCGGCTCTTCGCTAGAGGAGCTCTCTTTTGTTTCACTTGTTTGGCTAGTCTGGCTTGAAGGCACTTCCGGCTCGGAAGAGGAGGAAGAAGTCGGGCTTATGGTTGAGGAAGAAGAGGAAATAGGTTCGCTCTCCTTGCTTTGCGAAGCACTGCTACTTCCAGGGTTACCGCCTTGGCAAGCGGAAAGAAGCGCGACCGAGAGAACGCAAAGAAATCCCTTTTTGAATCTGTTTTCCATTTTTGATACCCCCTTGTCTGAATCAAAATATGAAAAGATGTTTTTTCTGCCTTTAGTCTAAACGCTAAAAATTGTTCTCCTATGTCAATCTTAAGAAAACAAAGTGAATAAAAATGCTTTATCAAGGTTTATAAATTAGGGTTTCAGGATGGGAAAAGGCAAAACGTATGTTCTTTTTGGGGTTGATTAGGAGGTTCAATTCCCCTGGTTCCTTCGTGCCTAAAGCCGTATCGAAGACAAGTTTACGGTAAGGAAGAAAACCGCATTTCTCCTGCACCCTCGCAGAGGCTTTGTTCTTATCGAAATGCCCACAGAGGAGGAAATCGAAATCCATTTCATCGAAAAGGTAGGCAATAACCCTTTTAACGGCCTCGCTCATTAAGCCTCTTCCCCAATAGTCTTTGCTTAAGACATAGCCAATTTCACGGCCGCGGTAATCAAAGAATTCGCTTAGTTTCTCTTCCATCCCGTATTCTTCGATACCCAAAGATCCAATAACCTTGTTGTTTTCCTTATAAACGATGGCGAATGTTTTCCTTCCTTCGATAAAGTGATTGACCCTCCAAAGGGATTCCGCCTTATCTTTATGATGGGGCCAGCCGGCTCTTTCCCCGACATCGGGAACGCTCGCGTATTCATACAAATCATCCACGTCGCTAGGATACCATTCACGAAGGATCAACCTATCCGTTTCAAGCCTAACGCCCCGAATATCAATATCCGCGTTCATAGGTCTTCCCTTCTTATAATTCTGTGTTTGAAATAACGTTCCTGAAAATTAATAAGCTTCTCTATTTCCTCGGCGGAATAATCGTTGCCGTTAATGGAGACTACGAGTTTATCCTCAACGTCATCTTCTCTTTCGATAATCGCTATCAAGGTTCCCTTAAATCGATGTATGGGTTTGTCGGTTCCTATTACATAGGCATCTTGTTCTTTGCCATCAGGGGCCATAAAGCCATCGATATACCCGTAATTTATTGGATAAACCATCTCATGATATTTCGGATGCCTTGATCCTAAAGGCCTATCGATAGATCCCCCGACCTCTTTTCCTAATAAGGCTTGTAGTTTTCTTTGATAGGCAATGTCTTTCATCGTTTACCTCTTTGGGAAGATTTTACGATAAAGACAGAAAATATAAATATAGAGACTATTCGTTCCAAGGCCCTTGGAGGAGAAGTTTCTTGAATCCCGAGAAAGGAAGATCGTGGGAATAAGATGATCCTTCTGTATAATTGGAAGTAAAGGCTCTTTCCGTTTCATCCAATTCGTATGGTGACTTTTCAATTTGGCCTTCGCTGATTGATTTTTGTTTTCCGAACATTGGTCTTGCCTCCGGTTATGCCTTTATTTTCCTTAAATCGGAAAAGCGTTCTAGCAACTCTAGTTTGAAGGTGCGTCACATCTAGTTTACAAAAGAGAAAATGGCGGTTGCATTTGGCCCGCAACCGCCATTTTTAAGGAAGAATTGAATAATGCCTCCCTTTATTTATTGAAGAAATCCAACATGTCCTTATAGACTAGGGCATTGTCTTTTTCGTTAAGGATTTCGTGTCTCATACCCTTATAGGTAATGACAGAGATTTCCTTGAATCCCGCTTTTTCGAGTAAGGCTTTGCTGGCGGCCCGGCCTTTCTCTCCTCCGGTGCAAGGATCCTCTTCTCCTCCTGCAAGAAGGATCGGAAGATTCTCATTAACATCAACGTATTTCTTGGCTTTGCCCATCTTGTTAAGGAGATGGAAAAGCGCGCTGAAGGAACCGTTGGTAAAGGGGATACCGGAAAGAGGATCCGCATAATAGTTTTTGACGTTCTCCTCATTATAGCTTAACCAATCCAAATCGGTCTTCCTGTCTTTGACGGCTTTGGTATAGGGCCCTAAGGCTAAGGAGGCCAGCATCTTTGAAGACTTCTTTTTGCCAAAAGCCTTTCTAATATTGCCTAAGCCAACCGCCACTCCAGAGGCGGGGTTAGGATTAACATAACCCGAAAGGATGACTTTCGCGTAATCCTTGGAATTGGTTTGCAATAAGACGCGGCTGATGATGGAACCCATCGAATGCCCTAATAAATAGACGGGAAGGTTTTTGAAACGTTCCTTGATGAATTGGTAGATCTTCCTTTGGTCTTCGATAAGGAGGACTTCGCCTTTTTTATCGGCGATATGGCCGAGGATCGGGGCGTCTTCACCGTGTCCCCTCATATCAGATACGACGACCGTGTATCCGTTTTCGACCAAATATTCGGCGAAAGGATAATATCTTTCCTTATGCTCTTGCATGCCGTGGACGATTTGGATGACGGCACGCGGTTCTTTTGCTTCGAAAATAGCAAGCGAAAGCTTATATTCGCCTACGCTGTCCAAAAATAGTTTTTCCATTATTTTGCTCCTAGGTTCGTTTCAATTATAAAACAATTTGCCTTGGGCATATAGAAGACAAATCAAGGGAAATTACGCGGTTTGTGATAAAGCTCCTATCGTTTATTCTTTACCAAGGAGAAATCGTAAAATGATTTGCCAAGCGTATACACACTTCCATCTTCGTCAAAGGAGACCACTGCTCCCGCACTTTCGAAGCTCAGAGTCGTATGTTTGGTATTTAAATATTTGTATTCGCAGCCGGCTAGGGATTCGGGCATTGGCGAATCTCCTTCAACAAGATCGTCGGTGAATGTGACAGTGTCCCATAGGAATGAGAAAATAATGTTTTGATCATATTGGATGGAATATTTTTGGTGAGAAGTGAATTCTTCTCCGTCCAGAAACCAATGGAGGAGGCATCGTCCATCCTCACCAAAAACGATTTCAAAAAATGGGTAATTGATTCCAAGCATTACGCGACTTAATGAATATGTCGCCGATATCGCCTGAGGCTTTTGCTCGGAGGAGCTAATCGAATCGGTCGTCTCTATAGACGTATCATCGGAAGAGGCTGTGCTTGACGGGGTTGGGGTCGCGGTACAGGATGCCAAAAAAGGCAAGAGTAATGAGACGGTTTTGCTCATGCTTTTTCCTCAACCCTTCTTAACAACATTATCTTATAGAGTCTCACATCACTGTCAAATCATATGTATAAAGAAAACCACCCTTTCGGATGGTTTATGAGTCATTTAGGGAATTACATCAATTTCCTGAACATCGCGACGACTTGCTCATGGGTGGCTTCGCGTGGGTTACCGGGATAGCAAGCATCCTTTAGGGCATCGTCCGCCAAAGCGTTGACGTCTTCTTCCTTGATTTCCTCGCATTTGGTTGGGATGCCGACATCGATGGAAAGTTGTTTGACCGCATTAATCGCGGCATCGCGGTATTCCTCTTGGCTCATCTCGTCGACCCCTTTGACCCCAAAGACGCGAGCGATTTCGCGGTATTTCTCACCGGTATAATCCCTATTGAATTCCATGGAAATCGGGAGGAGCATCGCGCAGGCTTTGCCATGAGGCACATCGTAATAGGCGCTTAAGGTATGGGCCATCGCGTGATCAATGCCCAAACCGACGTTGGAGAAGCCCATGCCGGCGATATATTGGGCAAGAGCCATGTTCTCGCCGCCTTTTTCGTTTCCGGCGACGGAATCGCGGAGGTTCTTGGCGATCAATTCAATGGCTTTGATATGGAACATGTCGCTCATCTCCCAAGCAGCTCTAGTGGTATATCCTTCGATCGCGTGGGTTAAGGCGTCCATGCCGGTGAAGGCCTTCAAGGACTTCGGCATGCTAGCCATCATATCGGGATCGACGACGGCGATGATTGGCATATCATGTACGTCGACGCAGACGAATTTCCTCTTCTTTTGAACGTCGGTGATGACATAATTGATGGTGACTTCCGCCGCGGTTCCGGCAGTGGTTGGAATCGCGATGATCGGTAAGCATGGTTTCTTGGTTGGAGCAACACCCTCTAAGGAACGGACATCCCTGAATTCTGGGTTATTGATGATGATGCCGATCGCTTTCGCGGTATCCATGGAGGAACCTCCGCCGATCGCGACGATCGCATCGGCTTTGAAATCCTCGGCTTTCTTGACGCCAGCTAAAACGTTTTCGATCGTTGGATTAGGCTTAATCTCCGTGAACATCTCATAATTGATCTTTCCTTCATCCAATAAATCGGTGACCTTCTTGGAAACGCCAAATCTCACCAAGGATTCATCGGTGCAAACCAAAATCCTTTTGAATCCCCTAGCCAAGATCTCGGGAACGACATTCAAAATCGCGCCTTTGCCGTGGTAAGAGGTCTCGTTCAACATAAATCTGTTAGACATATTAAATACCTCGCTTTGCAATAAAATAACATATTGCGCAGCAATTTAAAAATAAGATGCTTATGGATTTGTAAAATCTTTTAGTTGGTGCGTCTATTCTTCCCGGATTGGGAATAATATTCGGCCTTATCCGCGTACATCATCTGGTCGGATTCTTTGACCATCTGGGTAAGGTCTTTGCCGCCATCCGCACTATAGCAATAACCGACTGAGCAGGAATATGGCGTTTCGGAAACGTTCTTTTTGATGACCGAGACGAGCTCTTCGAGTTCCATCCTCGAGGTCTTCGTGCAGATAATGACGAATTCATCGCCACCGATGCGGTAAGCGTGCTGCCTAATCTTGATGGCTTTGGTAAAGCATGAAGCCAAAGTAACCAAAGCTTCGTCACCGGCAAGGTGGCCGTAGTTATCGTTAATTTCCTTTAATCCGTTCATATCAATTGATATAAACGCGGTGATATCCTTGGTTTTTCCCCTAACAATGGAATAGTACGCTTGGCGATTTAGCAACCCCGTCAACGCGTCTTTCTTGGTTAATTGCAAAATCAGGAAGACGTAATAGACGAAAAGGGCAATCGCGATGGTGTTGCAGAAGATCTTTGAATAATCTTTGCCCATGACAAATGGAAGGACTAAACCAGAACCAAAGGAGAAGGCCATGAAGACGATTGGAATGATTTCGGTTATGTGCTTATTGCTTTGAAGAATGAGGACGTAAACCAAGACGACGCTATAAACGCCGACCCCAATATAAGGTAAATACCCAAGGACCCCACGCGTGAGGTTACCGGCATCGTTAATACTGAAGACGATTCCCGTAAATATCGAGACGATATTGACGACCATTAAGGCTGCGGCCGGCAGCAAAACATACCAACGGGTCCTTTTCACCAACGTGAAGAGAATATAGGCAATCAATAATGGCGTTGCGCTATACCGTATCGCGGTCATAACTACACGCGCTTCCCTGGACTGGTTTATTTCGGCCAGATAGAATTCGGCAAAGACGATGATCGAAAGAGCAAAAACGGCAGCGATTAAAATATACATGCGGATAACGGTTTTTTTGTCGAGGAAAACCGTGATTCTTAGCATGATGGCAAAGGCGAGAAGAATGAGGATCGTCGCCCAGTCGTGAATTAGATATTGAACAACAACATTCATGCCAATTACTTCTAAAAAGAAAACACCTTCGTTCCTTTCTGTGCATATTATACAGCGATTCCGTCACAGAGTTGCCACACATGCGCACGAATATTAAAAATGGTCAAAAATCGATACATGTATCCATTATTTAAACGGAACAAAAAAAGACCATCGTCTAAATGGTCTTATAAAAGATTATGGATAGAGGTTAAGCGATATATTTGGAATAGTTTTCCCTTAGACGCTCGTTTAGGTTTTTGAGCTCGGCGATTTCCTTATCGAGATTGACGTTATCGTCATTTCTCGTTGCTTCGGTTATGAAGGAAGCCAAATCGAATATTGGGGTCAAAGCCAAATTGCCCGCGACGCCCTTCAAGGAATGGGCGGCGGCGAAAAGACCGCGGAAATCCTTGTTCTCATAAAGGACAATCATTTGATCGATGGAGTCGCCATTGATGAATTTACCTAGCATCCTCGCGATCAAAACATCATTCATCATGATGGCTAAGGCGTCATTGTAGCTGCCTTTAATCTCGGCATAGAAAGTCTTAACGTCCATTATTTTGCCAACTCCTTCTCTATTAATTCCTCAAAATCATTAATCGGCAATGGTTTCGATAAATAATAACCTTGGATGATGTCGCAGCCATTTTCCTTAAGGAAATCATATTGTTCCTTGGTCTCGACCCCTTCTGCGACGGTCGTCGCCTCAAACACCTTGGAAAGGTTGATGATCATCTTGATGATGTCTTTGACCTTGGGGTTTTTATCCATCGCGCGGATAAACTGCATATCGATCTTCAAAACATCGAATGGAAGGTCTGCTAATGCCCCAAAGGAGGAATACCCGCTTCCGAAGTCATCGATTTCGATTTTGAAGCCCGCTTGTCTAATCCTATCGATCACGGGGATTACTTCTTTCGCGTCCTCGACGAAGGCCGATTCGGTGACCTCGATGAAATATTTATCCCTGGGGATGCCGTTGGAATCCGCGTAATTGATGATCTCCTCCACCAAGTTGGGTCGATAGATATCGATTCTTGATAGATTGATTGATAAAGGAACGCAAAGGCCAAACCTATCTTTCCATGAACGCATGTATCCGGCGGCCTTTTCCATGATATAGGCATCGAGTTTGCCGATTAACCCGTTTTCTTCAAACAAGGAAATGAATTCGCCAGGGGAGACGAAGCCGAATTTGGGGCTTATCCACCTAATCAGGACTTCCGCGCTGGTGAAGGCGGGTTTATCTCCATGGGTTGAATATTTTGGCTGGAAATAGAGTTTGAACTGTCCTTCCTCCAAAGCGGAAGGGAAGGCTTCGATCAATTCCTCTTTATGGAGGGTTTTGGTTTGCTTCTCCTCATTGAAGATCGCGATGGTTTTCGTAGGTTCGTTTATCAACGAATCCGCGGTGGTCTTGGTTCTTCCGACCACGATATCCTTATCCAAAGAGGGATCAACGAATGGATAGACGCCGATTCTAAATGAAACATGGATATCGTTTACGACTTCCTTCATGGCTTCCTGCAACTTAATCGGTAGGATCTCATAATCATCATGGTGCTCACAATAAATGACGAAGGTGCTCCCCGCGTCTTTTCCGACCAGACCGTTGCAATTGCTGATGCATTTCCCAAGTTTTGAGGCAACGGCAAGAAGGATCTTATCCCCGAATGCTCTTCCGTATAATTCGTTGATCAGCCTGAAACGGTTGATGGAAATGGAGATCATGTCCTTTGGGAGATCTTTGAAATTCGCGTCGAATTGCATCGCGTATTTCTTGAAGAACTCGATGTTATAGAGGTTGGTGAGCTTTTCCCTTTCGACTTCCTTGAGGATTGACCTATCTTCATATAGCTCGATCATCCTCTTGACCCTCGCGACGATGATATCGGGATTCTCGTAAGGCTTCTTGATGAAGTCGTTGACCCCAAGATGGAAGCATTCCTCCTCGATGTTCTTGTCGCTCGTGCAGACAATGAAGGGGATTCTCTTGATGTCTGGGTTTTCCTGCCTGACCTTCAAAACTTCCCTACCATCCATCGGCATGAAGACATCAAGAAGGACCATATCGATTTTATTGTCTCCAGAAAGAAGGATATCCAAGGCCTCTTTGCCATCGTTCGCGGTCAAAACGTAGAAATCATCCGCGAGGATCGCAGACATGATCTCGACGTTGATCTCCTCGTCATCGACGATCAAAACTGTCTTCTTTATCAGGAAGCCTCTTTTGGGATTCATAGTTTCGATGTTGCCGCTCATAAGTCACCTGTTCAATTATTCCAAACAACTAATTGTTTATGTTAGTTTTCGTTGATGGACGTCCTCTTTGCTTTTCCATTTTATAAAAAACGGGATTAGAAATAAACGATTTCTAAAGCCGTTTTCATGTGGATTTTCCTTGCCAATATTTCATACCCCAGTTCTCGAGGTTCCATTCATCCATGTATTCATTGCATTCGTAATCGACGTAATAAAGTAATCCATCCTTCAAAACGAAGTTGGTTGGGTAATAATCGATATTCATGCCCTTTGCCTTGGCTAAAGTAGCCATCTCCTGAAGTTGAGGGATATATTCATCCACCGACTTCCCTTCTTCGATCATGTTTGAGATGACTTCGCCTTCGATATATTCCTTGATGATGATTTCCCTTTCCAAATCGATATCGATCATCTTGGGAATTCTGATACATGCATCCCTTAATTTTTGGTAATCGGCTTTCTCCGCCTCGATCTTGTTGCCGAATTTATAATAATCACATGGCTCATGATGGATTTGCTTGAGGACGTATTCTTGGCCGTTAGCCTTAGCTAAATATGAATAGCCTCCCTTTCCTTTCCCAAGGAGTCTTTCCAATTTATAGGTAATTCCGTTAACGACCCTTTCCTCCTTTTTCCAATAAAAGGAATAATGCTCTCCTTCTTTGAAGCCAAGCCGTTTATAGAAGTCTTGATTTGAAACGACAATCGCGTTTTTCGCACCTAATTCCTTCGCGTGGTTGAGGGAAAGATAAACCGCGGCTTTCCCTAATCCTTTCTTACGGCATCTAGGAATGACGCATACTGGCTCGACGTAAGCGTAATCGGTCCTTTCATCATACCAAGTCGATGAGGTTGCAACCGCTTCCCCATTTTCATCCCTTATCATGATACATAGGTATTTATTGAAGTGAGAACGCTTAGACGCCTCTTCTTTAAAGTCCCTAAGGAATTCCTCTTTGTCCTCACCATGATCGAATCCCTGCCAAAAAAGCCAGGACATCTCCTCTTGGTTTTTCTCCGCGTCGAAGGTCTCCGCGGTAAAACATTTGGGCAAATCTATTGCAAACGCTTCCTTTAGGTCAATCCTTAGGACGGTTTCTTCCGCTTCCGTTTTGAAGAAGCCTTGCCTTAAAGCCTCCTCGATTTCCTCTTTATCCAAATCGTTGATCGTTATTCCAAGTCCTTGATCGTCCTTCAGATTATCGAAGGCGTATCTCAATATTTCAGGATAAAGCGAATGATAGGCTTTTAATGTCCCAACGAAGGCTTCCCCGAAAAACATATCGATAAGGGCAGCCCCGACGAGTTCATCATCATCAAACCATAGGCCCATGTAATCCAAAAGCTCTTTTTTGGTCAAAGGATGTTCATGCATCCATTCGAACCTTGCCCAAATCCAATTGGAATGAAGTTTGCTTTCCTCATTTATTTTTATAAGGAAATCGCAGAGCAATTGATAATATTCCTTTTTATATTTCGAAAACCTAATCATGGGTCTTTTCCTTCGCGAACCAATGATAGCAAAAAACCGAGCACTCGACTCGGTTTTATCGCTTCAACTATTTTGCTTATTTGAATTGTCCGTATTTCGCGACGGCTTCATCGACGGTGAGCTCGCCCCTTCCGACATAGAAGGAAGCGATTCTGATTTGGGTCGCAAGCTCGTCTTTGATTCCGATGACTTCCGGAGAGATCCTTCTATCCGAGGCGACGTTGTTAAATGGGGCATAGACAGGATCATAGACCTTTTTAAACGGATCATAGATAGGGGCGAACGGAGTGGTCTTCGTTGAGCAGATAAGTCCTTTCAAGGAAGCCAAGTTATCAAGCTCTTTCGTTCTAAGTAAGAACCTCATGAATTCGTTGGTCATATCGAGGTTTTCGCAATCCTTGTTGACGGCGAATTGGACGGAAGGGCTATCGATGAAATATCCGCCTTGTTCGGTCAAAGGAATTGGATAGAACTCGTATTTGAATGGGGCATACGCTTCTTTATCGGGATTGAAGGTATCGGATTTCTGTTCGCGTTTTTTGATTCCCGAGACGGTATCGCCATTGCAAACCATCATCGGAATGTCTCCATCCAAGAAGCGCAAGAGAACCTTGTCGTAGTTATCTTCGAGCTTATCGCATTCCTCAAGGCTCACGCAGCCATTATCGATGAGATCCCTGATCTTTTGTAAGGCACCGCGCATATATTGGCCGGCGGATGGATCTAGTTTGTTAGCTAAGGCCAAAGCGTCTGGGTTTTTGGCGAGTTCAGCGACGAACAAAGGATAGGCGACGGTGTTTTGGAAGCCATTGGAGACCTTGGTGCGTTCCTTTTTGGAATCGAGGTCGTAATTGGTATATCCCATCATCGGGCTCTTATAACCTTTCTCGACGAAGGATTCGCAGACGCTAACTAGTTCATTCCAGTTATTTGGGATTTTGATTCCTTCTTTATTGAAGAGATCTTTGTTGATAATGGTTCCATAAGTCCTTGAGAAGACAGGGACCATGAATACCTTTCCTTCCGAATCGCGTTTAAGAAGGTTTGGACGGATGCAGTCCAAATTCATCTTCAACGCAGGGTTAGAGAGGTCTTCCATATGGGAGACGACGGAAGCATATTGCTCGTTCCCGATCATCTTCGGATGGCAGAAGAAGATGTTTGGTGCTTCCTCTCCATTAAGGACATCCGAGATGCTTCCATCGATTTTCACGTAGCTTAGATGGACGTTTGGATAATATTCCTTGAACCTATCAAATTCGGCTTCCAAAGCTTCGAAATTGCTATAATCGCCATCGACCTTGATGAAGCATTGGGTTTGGGCATCCAATGAAGGTTTGAATTCCTCATCGGTTCCGCTTGGATTGCCTCCTCCGCAGGAAGAAAGCAACGAAGCCACGAAAAGGCATTGGGTTAGACGAAGCCTCTTTTTCATGTTTTTGATTTCTCCTTAATCCTTCTAATCTCTTTGAGAACGAGTTTGATGTCAATTGGTTTAGCGATATGCCCGTTCATGCCGGCGTTAAGGCATTCGGTGACGTTTTCGGAAAAGGCGTCTGCCGTCATGGCGATGATTGGGATATTTGAAGCCCATGGGTCATCAAGAGCCCGGATAGCCCTAGTCGCGTCAAGGCCATTCATCTCGGGCATCTGGATATCCATGAAGACGAGGGCGTAGCTGCCTTTTTCGGCTTTCTGCATCTTCTCAACGGCAATGCGGCCGTTTTCCGCGCGTTCGGTGGTTATTCCATACGTCTCAAGCAAGGCGGAGATGATTTCCCAGTTGATGTCGTTATCCTCGGTTACAAGGATATTGAGGCCTTTGAGATCGGAATAATCGCTTTCCACCTCGGCCGATTTATTCTCGGTTCCGAGGATTTCGTTGATTTTATCATAAAGGGTGGAAGGGAAAAGTGGCTTGCTGAGGAACCCGCTGACGCCGACTTCCTTGGCCTCCTGTTCAACATCGGACCAAGAATAAGCGGAAATTAGGAGAATTGGGATATTCGCCTTTATCTCCTCGCGGATTCTTCTGATGGTCTCGATACCATCCATGTCAGGCATCTTAAGGTCGATGATGACGATATCGTAATTCTTCCCATCCGTCTGCTTATGTTTGATCATGCCAAGGGCTTCTTGTCCGCTACGGGCTTCTTCGACCTTTAAGCCAAGGGAATTCATGGTATCAACCGCGGTTTCCAAGAGGACTTCGTCATCATCGACGATCAAGGCGTCCATAGCCTCAAGCTTCATCTCCGCGCGTTGATGCTCGGCGACAGGAAGATCGAGGGTAACGGTGAAGGTCGTGCCTTTGCCAGATTCGCTTTGGCAGTCGATCGTCCCACCCAAAAGGTCGACCATTTGTTTGGTAATAGCTAAACCTAGGCCCGTTCCTTGGATGGTGTTGACGCGGCTATCGGTTTGACGGGAGAAGGCTTGATACATGTTGGCCATGAATTCCGGGGTCATGCCTATGCCCGTATCGGCAACGCGATAAGTTAAACGCACGCACCCCTCCTTTTGGCTTTCCTCTTCTTTCATATCCACGGTTACGCGGCCATTGGCTTCGGTGTATTTGATCGCGTTTGAAAGGATATTGATATAGATCTGGTTGATCCTAAGCTGATCGGCGTAGAGGTATTCCTTTTCCATACGGCTTATATGGAAGCTGAAGTCGATGTTCTTCTCCTTGATCATCGGTTGGGAGAGGTTCATGAGGTTTTCGACGGTTTCGACGATGGAGAAATTCTGTGGGACGAGGTTGAGTTTTCCGCTTTCGACTTTGGAGATATCCAAAATGTCGTTGATAAGAGTCAATAGGTGGTTGCTAGCCAAAGCAATCTTGCGGAGATTTTCCCTAACGAGCTTTTCATCCTTGAGGTTCTTCTCGGTTAACGTAGTCAAACCGATGATGGCATTCATCGGGGTACGGATATCATGGGACATCGTGGAGAGGAAGTCGGTCTTGGCCTTGCTCGCGGATTTAGCTTCCTTCGCGGTGATTTGCAGTCGTTTGTTGAAATAGAGCATGACCGCAACGTCGAAGATGAACAAAGCAAGAAGCCCCGCGGAAACAATGCCGATAAGCAACCAGTTTTGGGTGGTGGCATTCAAATATCTGGTTTCCATCAAGCTCAAAATGGCCAAACCGCCCGTCGTATCGAAAGGCGTGTGGGCAAGGATGCATTGCCTTCCTTGGGAATTGAGCATGTAGAATGAACCCGTATCGGCGATGACTTTCTTACGGAGTTCGTTATCGATCGGATTATCGGCATAGGAATTGTAGAATTCAAAGAAATTGGAATTCTTAAAGGACTCGTTCTTGATGATGTAATCCCCGTTTTTATCGATGATGGAGAGTTCCGCTTTCTCGAATTCCTCTTGGGGAAAGACCCATTTTTGCATCAATTCGGAGATAGGAAGAACACGGAATAAAACGGCTTTCCTGGCATTCCCCCCGTCGTTAAGGTTGATGAAATTGCAGAAAGCGATCGACTGGACGCCGTTCATTGGATTGGTGTAGGAACGGGAAATGTTGATATGGGTCCCGACTTCATGGATCCAACTCGTGTCGTTTAGAAGGTTTAGATGCGCATAAGAAACGTCGAAATTGTCTTCGGTGCCGCTTTTTGGCCTAGTGGATAAACCGGTAAAGTCATCAACGTAAATGAGATGAGCGGAGGCGTTTTTAAGGACATGGGATACGCGAATGAAACCCGCGGCTTGCTCCATGGTCATATTCTCATCGTTGATATAATGGGACCAGACATCGCAGATACGCTGTTCACCTTCGAGGTAATTCTCGGTCACGCGTCCCATGCTGACGGTCGTGGTTTCGAAATGCTCGACCTGCCTTTTGGCGGTGGCCCTATATTCGGAATCGGAATAAACAAAAACGAAGGCAAGCATGCCGACCATGATCAATACGTTGACGATGATTACCCAGATCTTTTTCATAAGGTTTCGCGGCTTCTTTATATCACACGCTTCGAAATAAATATAGAGATATTTATCTTAGTCTTTGATTTTCTTTTATAGGAAACTTGGCCATATGCATGGACATTTTGCCAAATAATCTACTGGTTTTTCGGACTCCTTATTCTATAAGATAACAGGTCGAACGCCACAAACGTGCCACGAAAGGAAAACTAGCAAACCAGCAAGCATGTTGAAGCGAAGTTTCATGTCCCCCATTTTAATGGGGAATTAAGAAAAACAAACATAGCGTGCATCAATTTTCGAAATCACTTAAACAAAAGCTGAAATCCGCGATAAATAGAATCTCACCATCTGTTATAGCCGCAACACTTATGAATAAATTGTTGCAAAAAAACCGTCACCAGGACGGTTGTTCAACATTTAGGTTAATCGAGAAAACAATAAATTATTTTTTGCCTTTGTATTTCTTGCCGTGCTCGAGGATGCCATTTTTATCCCACCAGCAACCGCAATCTCGGCATTCCCATCTATTGCCATAGGAATGAATGTCAAAGAATTCGCCACATTCTGGGCATGTGCGTGTTAGACTGCTGCAAACACCGCCACCGGCGACCGCTTCTAATTGCTCGTTGGTAAGCTCAATGCCTTCCTCTTTGGCAACCTTAAGAATCTCTTCGTTAGTTTGGCAGTTTTTGACTTTGGCGATTTGTTCTTCGGTAAGGCCTTTTAATAAATTCTTGTCCATAATTCTGGATCTCCTTGTTTGAATATATGATAAAACTTGATCTGTCACAGATATGCCACAGAAACAAAAAGCCTAATAAACAAAGAAAAAAGGCATAAACATGATGGAAAGAAATCCTTAAAATTGTTTATAATTTCCTAGCCCTAGACATCGGATCAGGGCCAAAAAGGAGAATAAAATGATTTCATTCCGTACGTTTGCAGTCGCAGCTCTTGCGGCCCTCACCATTACCGCTTGTGGTGAAGCATCCCAAAGCGCCAGCGCCGTCAAAGGCACCCTCGAAGGAAAAGGATATTCCGTCAAGGTCTATACCCCGGAAGAATACAAAACCCTCTCGACCGCTCAGGTCTTCACCGAGCCAACAAACCTCAAGAACCACCTCACCGCGTCCAAAGTCGAATCCAAAGAAGCTTTCTTCATTTGGTTCTTCGCCGATATCGGCAGCGCTTCCAACTGGTTTGACGCCAATACCACTAAGCTCACCAGTATCTACTCCGAAGACGATATGGCCATCGGAACCAAAGACAACACAGCTTATGTCGGCAGCAAGACCGTTCAGATTGCCCTTGGTTGGGGAGCAGGTCAGATCTAATTACCCAAAAATATGAATAATTATCCACCGGACAATCCGGTGGTTTTGCATTTTCGGGCAACATAG
>CAMVEL010000023.1 GCA_947166565.1 uncultured Erysipelotrichaceae bacterium | reverse complement strand
GTTAACGGCATACTCGATTGCGCTTTCCAAAGAGGCGAATTTCATATCGGTTTTGAGGGCCAATATATCGGCCTCAGGAGCGATACCGACTCCGCCACCATTATTCATTGGCGCGGCGGCGGTTGTGGAGGTAGCAGTTCCGTGGGTGGCCCATTCGTATCCGCCATTTCCATCGCTTCCCCATTCTTCCGCAATGCAAGATGGGGTATCCGAGAACTGCTTATAATAAACCGATGACCCGCTTAGATAATAATAACGGCTGTTGGGGAGGATCGCGCTTTGACCATTCTGTCTTCTATATTCAGGATGATTGTAATCAAAGCCATCGTCGATGATGGCGATTTTCGTTCCCTTTCCGGTATATGAAGACCAAACGTTTTCGATATCGCCTATTAAGCTTGTGCCAAGAAAGCGTGTCTTTTGGGTATTGTATTTATTGTCGGTCGGAACAACGGATGGTTTAGCTTGAATAAATCCCGCATCATTTTTGACTTGTTGGGAAAAATAGGCATTTTCCGCAGGCACGTATTCTCCCTTTTCGTATTGTTTTGTTAGATTCAAGCCAGAAAGAAAGGCCGTCGCCAAAGTCGCAAGGCCAAGACCGGTGAATAAAGAAATCACGATTTTGGATTTCCTCATGTCCTTCCCTCCAAGATATAAGCAAGGCTATTTTACTATAATTCATCAACTAAGCATAAACATTCATGTTTATTTCTATAGACAAAAATGCGCGCCTAGAAGACGCGCATTTTGATTATTTGTTTAGACCTTAGATGCTTCTATGGAGTTTGGCAAAGCGTGGGGATCTGGCATCGAGCTCGGCGAAATCTTTCTCGGTTGGGACGTCTTTTATGCCGGCTTCCATGAAATTCTTCATGACTCCAACGAGGATGAATGGACGGATGAAGACATCGTGGACAAAGCTCCAAAGGACGATGGCCCCGATTCCGGTGATGAACGCGGTAAGTACCGTTGTGTTGGTAATCCAGTTTGGAACTTCCCCACCATTACGGGCGGCAACTTCAAGAATCTCGTTGGCAAGGCCTTGGAAGATACCGGGGAACTGGTAGAAAATCGCGAATGAAATTCCGAAGAAGGCCCCACCGATAAGAAGGAAGGAAGCGGCGCCTAAGCCAAAGATACGGCCAACGTTGCGAACAAGGGTTTTGCCGTGCTTGAAGAAAATGACGGCGCCTTCGCAAGCGGCGATCGCGGTATTTTGTTCCTTGCGGTAGAAAGTCCAAGCCAAGCAACAATCACAGAGATAACTAAGGAGCGTTTGGACGGCGGAATCAATCGCGGAAGTTATTCCGTTACCGACGTTCCCGCCGATCGCGGTGCCGATTTTGTTAATGGCTTGACCGATTTGACGGAAGATACCTTTGATCGCGTTGGTGACAAAGAAGAAAGCGGTGATTTTGCCAAAACGGCCTTTGATCTCCTTAAAACCTTCGGAAAAAGAACGTTCTGGTAGTTGTCCTTCGGTAATCCCCTTAACCATCATGGCAATTTGGGCGGCTTTGATTCGATTCGAGATGAAAACACTAATCAAGATAGCCAAGATAATGCCGATAACAAAACCAATGACTAGCCCGATAAGGGCACGGCTGGTGCTGGCGTTAGCGATGAAGAAACCAGCGACGCAAGCCCCGATAAGGATGGCCAAGGAAGCGAAATCAACTAGAAGCTTGAATAATGAGAATGAAAGGATTTTCTTATAGATTTGAAAATTGGTCATATAAACTCCTTTATTATTGTCGGCATTATTTTACCGACATCTTTTCGTTTTTCAAAGATGTTTGAACACGGATAAACCCATAAAAGAAAAACGCGGCCAAGCCGCGCATTATTCTAATGGAGCACCCTGCGGGAATCGAACCCGTGTGTCCAGCTTGGGAAGCTAGCGTTCTACCATTGAACTAAGGATGCATTGCCTTTTTTTCGACGGGGTGGATTATACCCTTCAAGGGTTTAATCTTTCAACAGGGAGTTGGTCCTAGTCCTTCTTCCCTTTGACAACGACATTGACCCCGCGTTCCCTGGCGACACGTTGCGCAAAGGCGATTGCCTCGGATTGACGGCAAAAGAAATGAACCCGTCCATCGACTTTCACGGTCCAAGTCTTGGCTCCGACACCTGCGTATTTCGGATCGAAACTAACCTTAGGTATTCTTGGGTCGCGTTCTGGCTTTGGAACAGAGGGGGTTTCTCCCGTCTTCTCTTTGTTGGCTATTTCTTTGATGACGTCCGCATCTTCCTCTACCTTTTCCTCTATCTTTTCTTCTGATTTTTCTTCTTCCGCAGGGGAAGGTAGTTCAACCGCCGGCTCATTGAGGGCTTTTTCAACGGCATTGAGGGTATCGAAGAAACGCTTGGTGGCAATGAAGGGACCAACGATGATGAAGGCTCCAAAGAAAGACCATAAATAGGCATGGTCGAACGAGGTTTTCTTTATATCGAGGTTCAACTCTTCCGCTTTTTCCCTTATGGCATCCGCGCGGTTAGAGAACCAAACCAGGGGAACGATGAGGAAAGTGATTAACCCAAGGAGATAAGCAACCCAATACGGAATGCCTTTTTTCTTTCCGAAGCTTCCTATTTCCTCGCGGACTTCCTTCATATAGAAAACGAAGAAGATACCCATGGTGATGATATCTAGCAGGCATAAGAGGATTCCTTTGCGATTCGTCTTCTGATAAGTCATGGAAAAATGATACTACAAAGCAAGAAAAAGAAAACCGCGTTACAAACGCGGTGCTTCGTTCACGTGGTGGGTGCTACAGGGATCGAACCTGTGACCTCCTGTACGTCAAACAGGTGCTCTCCCAGCTGAGCTAAACACCCATGGGCTGGACATCCGTGAACGTACCGCCTTTAGCGGCATGCAAAATTATAGAGGTGAGCAATAAGTTCTTCAAGAGTCAATTTTTCGCGATAAAATCGCGCTTTTCCTGTTTTTATGCGATTATTTATTTTTCCTTAACACTAATCTAAAGAAAAGAAATAAAACCTCTTCTATGCTATAATCTCCTTTGAAAAGGAGAATTTCGATCATGAGCAACAAACCAAGAATCCAGGATGACCTTTATCATCACGTTAATGGCGAATGGCTAGAGAAGGCCGTTATTCCAAACGATAGGCCTACCACAGGCGGTTTTTCCGATCTCGACCAAGAGGTTGAAAAACTATTGATGAACGAATTCAAAGAATTCGCGGAGGGCAAACTCTCCACCGATATCGAGGAAATGAATGACGCCATCCGTCTATATAAGAAGGTAATCGACGCTAAGAGAAGGAATGAAGAAGGCATTAAACCGATCCTCCCTCTTTTGGAAAGAATCAAGAACATCAAAACCATTGATGACCTTAACAAGAATGCCGCGGATTTGATGCTGAATAACATTGACTTGCCGCTTAACGGCGGGGTGGCCGAGGATATGGCGGATGCGACCAAGCACTCCTTCATCATCCTTGGACCAGACATCATTTTGCCGGATACCACATATTACGAGGAAGGCAATCAGGCAGGCCAACAATTACTACAGGTCTACGCCCAAATGGCGGATGCCTTACTTCAATTCACCCCGTTAAGTGAGGAGGAGAGAAAACAATACGTCGCGGACACCCTCGCTTTCGACGCCTTGGTCGCAAAACGCGTCAAGAGCCAAGTCGAATGGGCGGATTATGTCAATAACCATAACCCAATGGATATCGAGGAAGTCGCCGGATATGTCAAACCCCTCGATATCAAACGCGTCCTTAAGGAGATATTTGGTGAAAACGCCCCCAAGACCATTATCGTTTATGATCCTAGAGCCATTAAGGAATTCAATCTCTTCTTCTCAGAAGAAACCTTGCCCCTTTATGTCCATTGGTGTTATGTCATGGCCATTGTTAAGGGTAGCAGAAGCCTCTCAACCGATTTGAAGAAACTTGGAAACACCTATAGAAGGATTTTAACCGGCGTTGCGGAAGACCCAGTTATCGAAAAGGAAGCCTATCAGGTCGTAGGGCGCGTATTCGCTGAGCCAATTGGGGTCTATTATGGCCGTAAATATTTTGGTGAAGAAGCCAAGAAAGACGTCGTTTCTTTAGTCCACCAAATCATCGATACCTATAAGGATAGGGTCAGGAAGAATTCCTTCTTAGAGGAATCGACAAAGGAAAAGGCTATCCTCAAACTCTCCACGATTGCCGTCAAGATGGGCTATCCCGATGCCATCGATCCGTTCTACAAAGAGCTTAAGGTCAATGAAGAAGATTCTTATTTCGAGGCGATGCAAAAACTCATGAAAGCCCAGATTCGTCATAACCTCGATGATTTGGCAAAGCCAGTCGATAGGAACAAATGGGCGATGCCGGGACATATGGTCAACGCCTGTTATAACCCAAGCGCGAACGACATCACCTTCCCAGCCGCCATATTGCAGAAACCATTCTATTCAATCCATCAATCCGTTAGTGAGAACCTCGGCGGTATCGGCGCGGTCATCGGACACGAAATCTCTCATGCCTTCGATAATAACGGTGCCCATTTCGATGAAAACGGAAACCTCTTCGATTGGTGGAAGGAATCCGACTTCAAGGCCTTCAAGGAGCTTACCAACGACATGATCAAACAATTCGATGGCATTCCCTTCCATGGAGGAAAGGTCAACGGCGAGCTTGTCGTCAGTGAGAATATCGCCGATAACGGTGGCATGGGTGTCACGATTGAGATTATGCATAAACTTGATAAGCCTGACTTCAAAGCCTACTTCATCAACTGGGCGAAGGTCTGGTGTATGAAGGCTAAGGAAGAATACATAAGCCTCCTCCTTGCTAGCGACGTCCATTCTCCGGCGGAATTAAGGGCGAACATGCAAGTCCGCAACTTCGACGAATGGTATGAAACATTCGACGTCAAGGAAACGGATAAGATGTTCATTCCAAAGGAAAAACGCATCTCCATTTGGTAAAAGAAAGGGCACGCGTGTGCCCTTTTTTATTTCATAGATAATGTTCGAGGATTACCCAAACGGCTAAACCGATAAGGATAATTCCCCCGATGATCCCCGCGATTTCGTATTTTCCGCGGAATAATTTCATAATCTGCTTCCCAAGGAACAAACCAACAAGGGACATGCAGAAGGTAATAATCAAAACGATTGATACGTGTAGCCAAACTGTCGTGGTATTCGATAAGCCTGCGTGTAGGGCTACGCCTGCCGCCAAAGCATCGACCGCAGTGGCAAAGCCATAGAATATGACTTCTTTCACGGAGAAAACGCGTTCCTTCTTTTCTTCTTCGGTTTTCCGTAGGGCAAGGATTGATTCGATTAACATCTTCCCGCCGATCAAAAGCAATAAGGCAAACGCTAACCAGGCAACGATCAAGGAAGCGATAGACCCGGCTTCTGATCCCGCAACTCCTCCGGCGATATGTTCGACGAGTTCGACAATCCAGAAGCCTACCAAAGGCATCAAAGCCTGCATAACGCCAAAAGTCGCGGCAATGAAGAATATCCTTTTCTTATTGATATCCTTATAGGTTAAGCCATCCACCAAAGCCACGGAAAAAGCATCCGCGGATAATCCGAGGCCTAGGAGAGCGATTTGGATGATGATGTCAAATGTCATACACGAATGGCTTTTTGCCGCAAGGGAAACAATAGACCATTTTTCTATCAATTCAAGTTTTTAATGAAAAACAGATACATGCCCCCATTAAAAAGCTGCTAACCCTGAAGCTAGCAGCTTAATTAATCTTATGGATTAGGCGTAGACCAATCTGATTTCTTCTTTGAAGAGGAGACGGTAGTCGGTGACGTTATGGTCGAGTTCGATCTCAACGTTCTTGTCGGCGTCGATATCGAAGGTGCAGAAGTCGAGGTACGTGCCCGCGGTTTCGCTTAGTCCGAGGGTCGCGTATTGGGCGTTATCGGTTGGGAGCAAGGTCTGAGCAACGCCGTTGGCCTTGATAACGTATTGGCTCTGTTTGAAGACCGCATCCGCATTGCCAACATGCTGCCAATCGGAGCATCTGACGTTATATTGGAGGGTGACCCTGCCGGCTTTGGCTGGGAAGTCCCAAGTGAAGACGGAGCCTTTGCCGAGTTTGCCTTTGCTGACTTGATCGGTCGAGGTGCCCGGGTTCGGATTGGACGACCAATCGGTGAAGGCGATCGCCATGTATTTGGCGCCGCAATCGCAGAGGTAGGTGGTGACGTTCTTGCCGGCTTTGTTGGTCTGCGGTGTTTCCGGTTTGTAATCGTGGATATGGTCGCCGCCTTGGCTACTTTGTTCTCCGCCGCCTTGGCTACCTCCGCCAGAGGTGCCATCGGCGTTAAAGACGCAGAGGGTGCCGATATTCATGGTGTTGGAGGTTCCGGTGATCTTAACGGTATGGGTTCCAGCGGTTAGATCGGCGTCACCAAGGATAACCGGGAAGTAATTCATACGATTCTTGCAGTTGCCCATGCCGGCATCGGTATAGGTGATATCGGGGATGGTGACTTTGTTGCCATCGATTTCTAATTTGACGGCATCACCGATCTTCTTGGAGGAAGAATGCTCGGTATTGCCTAGATAAGCAACGATTTGGGCTTTATATGCCGCGGAGGTATTGAAGGTATAACTGACCGACTGCGAGGAGGAATTGAGGGTGTAATAATGATCTGGATGGTTGCGATCGGAGTTATCGGTGATGAGGTTGGTCCCGGTTCCTGTTAATTTGTCCGCGGTTGCGACGATTTGTCCAGCATCGTTATTGGTTGGCTTGGTCCCTTCGGTAAGATTATCGATGACTGTGTTAAGCGTTTCGGCGGTGACGCCAATTGCAAGAAGGGCGTTATAGACCTTGTTCTTGAAGGTCTTTCCGGAAAGCGAATTGATGGAAGCGATGTATTTTTGGATGTTGTCTTGTCCTGCTTTCGCGCCGATATAACGCTTCTCCTGGATGTTTCCGAAGTTGGAGAAGAGGTAATCCTGATAGAGGTAATTTAGAGGTACGCCGAGCAAGCCGCCGAGGAGAATCGCGCATAGGCCGGTCCTATCCGTGCCGATACGGCAATGGAAATAGACAGGATAATTGCTGGAATCCCCAAGGAGATTGAAGAAGTTCTTCACGCTTTCGGCGTTGCGGGAGAAATGGGAGGTACTGCTGCTTCCGCTTTGGTCATAGTCCATTAGGAGGTCTTTGACGGTAGTTCCGCTCAACCTGAGGTTGTAATTGGTGCCGTCAGCGACGTTGACTTCGGTCTTGACCTTAAGGTGTTCGAGCATCTCCTTCTTTCCAGCGTCGGTGATTTGGGTGCTGTAATCGTATTTAAAGCCGCTGGTCCTATAGACAAGACCCTGCTTGATCTTGCCGCCATCTTCGGTGACCCTGCCACCCATGTCACGGCAATTGGTCATGCCGCCGATCGTGAGGTTGCGCGGATAGGTGGAATCGACTTCGAATGTCTTGATTTGGGTTTCGTCGACATCGCCGCCATTGAAGGAGGCTTTGATCTTGAAGTAGTTCGTTCCTAAATATGGGTTATAGAGCTTGGCGGATTTCGAGGTTCCGACTTTCACTTCATAGCCATCGCTCAAATCGGATTTCTGGCCAAAGATAACGGAAAATGAACTAACGGTCTTTCCCGTTGGGGCTTGGTATTTCCAGGAAATATCGACTGGATTGGAATCCGATAGATGCTTTTTGCCGTCTGGATAAAGGTTATCCGGCATCGTTTCGTATTCGCCGCTATAGGAAAGGAAGGTTTTTTGTTCGGCGGTATGGATTTCAACGGGATCGGTGAAGTCGGTGATGTCATAGAAGGTCGCGCCTTCGGGGGCCGGTTCCTCTGACGAAGTCGAAATTGGATTGGTGGACGAATCCGTGGTTATTGACGATTCATCGGTCTTGGTGCTTCCACTTTGGCTTTCGCTGCTTTGAGGGTTATTTGTTCCGCCGCAACCGGCAAGAATAAGGCTCCAAAGGGAGAGGGTAAACAAGACCTTACGTGTATGTTTCATTTTAAAAGGTCCTCCTAAAGTAAAAAAAGAATAGCATAATGCACGCACGGTTCTAACGGATTATATTGCGCAGGAAGGTTCGCCAACATTGCGGTTATTAAGAAAAAACCACCGGCATGACCGATGGTGATTTTCCGCTGGTGCCGACTGCGGGATTCGAACCTGCAACCTATCGCTTACGAAGCGATTGCTCTGCCGTTGAGCCAAGTCGGCGGCTAGATAAATATAATAGGGAGGTGGTTAGGAAACAAGCGGAAATTTCCCTATTTTCAGCTTATCTACGCAAACGCTCAAGGGTGAAGCAAATGGCGATGTCAGCCAAAGCGCGGCAAAGCCCGAAGAAGAGACTCTCGATAAAGAAAGCCTGCCCGTTCACGAGATATTCCAAAGCTATTATCAAGCATGAGGTCCCAATGGATATTCCTGCGTGGATAATGGCGAATAGCCTGATGCGCGAAAAACGGTCATAGGACATGAACATATAACGACGGATAAAGATGTAAAGAAGGATTCCAATGACCAAAGAGGCAACGGTGAACAAGATATACAAACTGCTTAAAGTCACATACACGGGGTCCGCGTTTGGCCCAAAGAAAGAGACAATGGCCAGGCGAGAATAAAGGATAGTGAATATCTCATCAACAAAGAACCAGAAAAGCCACATCAAGATAGCCAAATAGGCTCTAGAATCGTTACGGATGTTGGTAACGAGCAAATAGGTGAGGATGCCGCCTTCAAATATAAAAGAAATGATATCGATGATTCCTTGGGGAGTGCCCATAAAATTGGCACCAAGGGTAAAGAAATGAATGCTAATGCCCGCAACAAAGAAACCAAGGGCAATCAAAGACAGCCCAATCGCGAATATCTTGTTTTTCCTGTTTTTGAGAATAAGGCCTAGATTCATATGCAGGCTTATAATAAGCCCAATGGACAATTATGTCCATTTATATCGCTTCTCGATTAGCCTAAAATAAAAGCATGGTAAAGGAAAAATTCTCTATCGGGGTTACGGAAGACGCAAGGCTCATAAGAACCGAAGTGTTCATGGTTGAGCAGGGTTTCAAGAACGAATTCGATGAACTCGATGACGAGGCTTGGGAATTGGTTCTTTATCTTGATAACATCCCCGTCTCAACAGGGAGGCTCGAAAAAATGGATCCAGAGACTTATCGCATTGAACGTGTAGCGGTAAGAAAAGCATACAGGGGTCTTCAATTTGGAACTTACACCATGAAATTCCTGATGAGGAAAATACTGGAAATAGGTGGCCATATAGCGCTTGTTCATGCCCAAGCGGACAAAACTGCGTTCTATAAGAAACTTGGTTTTAAGGAAATTAAAGACGCCGAAATCATTTATGACGAAGGGTGTCCCCACGTTTTGATGAAGAAGGAACTTCGTAAGAAAAGATATTAGGGATATTGAGTAATCATGGCCCCATCCGGGGTCTTTTCGACAACGAGTTTGGAATCGATGACGCTTTCAAGAAGTTCGATGTGGGAGATAATGCCAACAAGCGAATCCTTTTCGCGTGACAATTCCTGGAGAACTTGGACAGCCCTTCCGTTCGTAGATGGATCGAGCGTTCCAAAGCCTTCATCGATGAACATCGAATTGAGCTCAATGCCGCCTTTATTGCTTTGAATCGCCTCCGAGAAAGATAAAGCCAAGGATAAGGAGGCTTCAAAAGTTTCGCCGCCAGAAAGACCGGTTGCTTCACGTGTGGTTCCGTTATAGAGGTCTTCGATTTCGATGGTCAAGCCGTGGTTTCCGCGATTCACATGAGCCGAAGGATCCTTTCTTACGAAACGGTAACGGGAGTCAGACATCTTGAGGAGTCTTTCAGAAGCGATGCGGAGAACCCTATCGAAGGTATGCAGCATGCAATAGGTTTCGAAATCGATTTTGTTTGTCGATGATCGTTTCCCGGATACTGCATCACATAGAGCGGAGATTTCAGAGTATTCTTCTCTTTTCTTTTTGTTTCTAGAAAGGATTTCCTTAGCAGAAGATAGGGCAGCCTTATTCCTAGTTAGATTAGCGTTTACTGCCGCATGGGTCGACGCAATTGTCTGATAAGATTGGTCTTTGACTTCCTTATCAGCCTCCAGCGATTCGACATCGAATTGCTCTTTGATGGAGTCGTCGTTATTCTCGCGATGCTTCTCCATAATGCCCTTCATAACGGCATAGGCGTTGACGAATTCCTGAGATGTTTTCTTATCCCTTTGGAGTTTTTCCTTATCGATACTAGGCAATTCGACATCTAAGGCAATCGACCTTTCGGAAGCTTCCTTTTCATATGCTTCGCGAGTTTTCTTTTCATCTTCTTTTGCTTCGATAAAAGAGGAAGTCAAAGAATCGATCTTCGTTAAAACGGAATTATGAGCAATCTCGGCTTTTTTGGCCTCTTCCCTAGCTTCCTCGATTTCCTTATTGAGTTCTTCTGATTCGCCATTCAACTTCTCAATTTGCTCTTTTATTTCGCTTTCATTCATCCCTTTCGTCTCATCCAAAAGGGAACTCTTCGTTTCTTCAAGGGAGGCCAATTTGGTTTTTAAGGACGAAGCTTTGTTCTCCAAAGATGATTTGTTTTCGTTTTCCTTCTCTTTTTGGAACTTGGCTTTTTCTAAGGAATCAACGTTTGCCTTATGTTTCGTTATCGATTCCTCAACGGAGGATTTGGCCTTGGTTTGTTCCGCCAACGCTTTCTCCGTTTCGTCCTTTATCAATTTGAAGAAAACGTTGATTTCAGGAACGGCCTCCATCGATTTTTCTTGTTGAAGGGTATTCAAAATCCCTTCTTCCGCTTGTTTTATCTTGGCTTCGAGCCCACTGACTATTACGCTATCCTTCTTTATCTGTTGCTCCATGGCATTGAGCTTTGCCTTGTCCTCATCCAAATCTTTTTGGGTGATGGAAAGCGAGGAATCGCAAATTGCTAAATGGGGGTGATCCAACGATCCGCAGACTGGGCAGGGCTTTCCTTCTTCCAAGTTGTTTGCAAGGATTCCCGCTTGGGATTTTATAAAAATATTAAACCGTCCATCGACTTCTTGCGATTTTGCCTCACGAATAAGCAAATCGTTCGTTAATTTGGCCTTTTTATTAGCTAAATCTTCTTTGTCTAGAGTTATTCTTTTTAAAGAGGACTCAACATTTGAAAGGCGCTGATCCCTTTGCTTGAGGATCGAAATCTTTCCGTTAATCTCGACAAGTTCTGCCTCGCCTTTAAAAGACGATGTCTCCTTTTCTAGGGAATTGATCAAGGAATTCAAAGAATTCAATTTATCCAAAGACGCCCTTAAATCCTCCGAATTCTTCTTTAGGTCTTTTTGGCAATTCTCGAGGTCTTTTTGAACGCTTTCGAGATTCTTAAGTTTTTGCAAATTTCCTTCAAATTTGGTTACCGTTTCCTTATTTTTGTCAATACGGGGGTTGTTTTGGGCTTCGATATCGATTTTGTGTTTTAACTTAGCCTCGGCCTCTTGCTTTAAAACAGGCTCCTTGGTTTTTTCCGCCTCGAGGACGTCGCCTCTATGCTTGGCTTTGCCAGAAGCATCATCAAAAGCATCCTTCCTTTCCTTAACGGCTTTGATGGATTCTCGTTCTTCGATCGATTTAGCAAGGGCATCCATCTCTTTTTTGTCTTTTTCAAGCTTGGACATGCCTTCCAAATCCTTTTGATAAGAGGCATAACGTTCGTTTGATGTCTTTGCTTTTTGAAGGATGTTAATGGTTTCGTCCAATTCTTCCTTGGCTTTTTTCTCTTGATTTTGTAGGTCTTTTACCCTCGCTTCCTGTTCGACAATCCTTTTTTCCAAAGCCTCATAAACCATCCCGGCATCAAGACCATCCCCTTTGAATTGTTGCATGAAGGAACTATCTTCGTCCGCAAAGGTAAGAAGGGTGCCCAAAGCCCCGCTCTCATCTTTTTGAATCGAGGTGCGCAATTCGCTAACTCTATTCTTCAATACTTCTTGGAAGGAATTGATATTATGGGTCGAAAGAATCTGACGGAAGATCGCTTTCCTGGTTTCGGGTTTTGCTTGGATGAGCTCCTCGAATTTCCCTTGGGCGATCATGATGGTCATACGGAAGTTCTCAAAATTTAAGCCCAACAATGATTCGATGGCTTTGTTCACATTGGTAACACCGCTTACGAAGTAATCCCCGCCGACTTCTTCTAAACAGACGCTTGGGGTTTTGCTTCTTTGGAAAGAACGTTTGACGATATATTGCTTGCCATGAATTTGAAAAGTCAGTTCGACCAACGACTTGGCTTTATCTGGAGACTTATCGCAAACAAGCATGTTTTGGTCTCTTTTTTCTCCGCTGGACTTTCCGTATAAGGCAAAGCAAATCGCGTCGAAAATCATCGTTTTTCCAGCACCTGTCTCGCCTGTGATTATGAAAATCGGGGAATTGAAATTGGTAAAATCGACGATGGTTTCATTACGGTAAGGGCCAAAGGCCACCATTTTTAGTAACAGGGGCCTCATTCTTCGTCCTTCCTTTCCAAGATCTCTTGGGCAACGGAAAGCTGGTAATCGCTTAGTTCCTTGCCTTCGCTCCAAAGATAGAATCTCTTTAAAAGCTCCAAAGGAGGAAGATCCTCATCGATTATCTCCTCGTTTTCTAAAGCCATCTCCCTCTCGATCTTAACTGAGAACACGCCACAGCAATTAGGGAAGACACGCCTTGCTTTTTCCATCGGGGATTCGACTAAAGCCTCATCCAAAAGACGGAGGAAAACATAGTCCTCGCTCCCTGCTTGATGAATGATATCATCAAATAAACCTTCGATGACGCGGACGTCTTTTTCAAAATGGATGGGGACTTTTTCAATTTGGAACCCTTTCTTATCGATGGTTACAAAATGGAAGTTCTTCTCATAATTAGCTTCCGCGGCGTCGTATTTGTAGATGGCCCCTGGGTAAATCGCGTTATCGGCGACCTGCTGCTCCATGTGAATATGGCCTAAGGCCACATAAGTGAAATCCTTAAAGAGGTTCGCATCGATATTCATGATCGTACCGATAACGACGTCTTCGCTTTTGGAACGCTTCAATTCCTTTCCCCTTGGCAAAACCGTTTGATGGGCTACCAGAATATTGGCTTTGTCCTCGGATAATTCCAGCAAGGATAGCAAATACGAAGCGGCCTCTTCGTATGTTTCGAATTCCTTTCCAAAAGCGTGATTGATATCAAAATGCTTAAAGAAGGGGAAAAGGAAAAACCTGGCATCCTCGATTTCGATTGGTTTAAGGGATTCTTCGATGGTCGAAACGATATGAATCCCTTCGCGGTGGAGCAAAGAGGAAACGAAGCCAAGGCGTTCAGCGGAATCGTGATTTCCTGGAATGGCCAAAACTTCGATATGGTTCTCATTGCATGCGATTAGGAAATCGGAAAGCAAGGTGGTCGCGCTTTGACTAGGGGTGGCTACATCATAGATATCTCCAGCCAAAACGATGACATGGGTCTCATGTTTTTTGCATTCTTCAATCGCATCGAAAAGGATTTTCCTTTGTTCATCCAGCAAAGAAAAACCCGCTAATCTCTTTCCGATATGCAAGTCAGATAGATGCAAAAAACGCATAAAACTCCTAGATGGCTATGCCAAAGCCGTCAAGTATCACGAAGATGGCGCAAGCTAAGGCCAAAAGGGCAAATGGGATGATGGTGACATAGCCCCAGACCCTCTTCCTTTCACGAATTATCAATATCGATAAAAGCCCTGACCCAGTTGCTACGACGAATAAAGGAATGCTCCAAATCCTTAACCCGGTCAAAACGGATGGGGAGATATAGTAAACGAGGGTAGTTATGAGCATCGCCATCGAAACGAATAACATGATCCTTCTGAAAACGGAGGATTCCCATTCGTCGTTGGAGAACCATTGAATACCGATGATGAGGGACATTATGTAAACTACTCCTATTGGGGCGGCATAAATGTAGCTAGTTAATTGCTCTTCGAGGTGGTTATTGAAAATCGCGAACATCGCAAGGGTTGCTCCGACAGCCGGAACAAAGGCGATGAAGAACCAATAAAGGAGGAGGGTGCTCATGCTCCAAGCCTTGACGCGGGTATTCTTAAGTTTCTTGCCAACGGGGACGGGATAGGTCCCTTTTTCTTCCCCAAAGACAAGATGAAGGGCCTCGTTCGTGGATTTGATCTTAATCCTGTGGGCTTTGGTTGATCTAAGCAAAGATAGCCTCAAGGCATTGAATTCCTGACGGATGGATGGGTCGATATGGTAATTCAGGTAATTCAAGGGGCCGGCCATTTCCTCCAAATCGCCCTCTTTTTTCATCTTGTTGACCTCGTCAAAGACGAGAGCGGCTTTTTCCTTATCGATGCCAAGTCTTACCACCGTTTCCAAAAGATGTAGCTTTTGGACGAAATCGAATTTGGCCGTAGCCCTTAAAGCCATATTAAATTTGGCCGCGTCAAGAAGGGGCATCGAGATGATATGGGCCAAAATCATGAAGGCCTCCTCATCGTTATCGGAAGCCTTTTGGCCATAGACGAGCACCGAATCGTTATAGGCGGTTGGGCTCTTCTTTAGACAACTTGCCTTGATGAAGGCGTAATAGAAGGATTTCTCATCTTCCGATTCCTTATAGGCATAATGGTCGATTTCCGTAAGCAGGAGGTATTTACGGCCGCGATAAATCGTTAAAGCCTTATCGTAATTCGGTTCGTTTTCGAAATATTCGTAGCTTAGTTCGTTGAATTGGGTAAGGAAAACCGATTTAAGCTGCTCCGCCCTTTCGTGGGTTGAAACAAGCGAATATTCGTTCGTTTCCCCATAAATCTCCATGACCGAGAGCATTTCGAGGAAGGATTCAATGGTCGGAAGAGTCGTTTTGGCGACGTTGGAAGCGAAGAAATAAAGAAGTCCTTTCGCTTCATCGATATGGATGGCCTTCAAAGATTCGGGGTTGGCGATGGTTGATAAGGAGGATGCGATGCCAAGGTACTTAAGGATCTCCTCCTTTTCCATCGGGTATGCGCCTTTAGCGATGTTGGATTCGCCCTTATGGTAATAGAGGGCACACCTTTCATAAGCGGATATTTCTTTCGCGGTAAGGATAAAGCGGAATCTCTCCTCGTCGAAAGATTCGATGTTTTTATCTAGATCATCAAGTAAAAGGAAGGCGGAATCATATAATCCGGCCTCATCAAGGTTTTTGACCCTGACGATGATGTCCTTAAAAGAATCCGCGAATCCTTCGATGGAGTCCAAATCCTTCAAAGTCGATTCGACATCTTCCTTGGCTTTTGCCAAGGCATTGTAATGGACATCGAGAGAGGACGTGGCTTTATTAATCTTTCCCATCGCGGCGGTTGCAAGAGGAAATGATGGCTTATAACCCAAGGAGAAAGATTCGAGCTCCTCAAGGATCTTCTTCTTCTCACCGAGTTCTTTTCTTAAGGCGAGATTGCGGTCTTGAAGGGAAGAAAGGATGCTACCGTCCATTATTATTCCTCCCCCTTTCTGGCGTTAAGGCAAATAAGCGAAAAATCAAGATCCGCGTAAACCGCGTTTATCTCTTTGATTTTCTCGGAGAACTCCTCGACGACATAACCTTCTGAGGTTCCGATCATCGAGGCGGACTCATTCATGGAGGCAATCGAGGCTTTGAATTCCTTTTCAAGACGTTCGGGAATCCTCGCCTTCTCCACCGCGATGCGGGCTTCCAGTTCTTTTATTTGCCTTTCGAGTTCCTCGTTTTCCATCTCGAGCTCTTTGGCTTGGCGAAGGATTTCTTCTGGAATCGGTTCTTCCTTTGGGGCTTCCTCCGGTTTTTCTTTCTCCAAAACTGGAGGTTCTTCTGTAGAGACCGCTTCTTCTTTGACGACTTCATCGCCAAAAGCGACGGTGACCGTCGTTCCTTCTGGGGCTTTGACGTCGATTAGAGGTTCCTTCCCTTCCATATTAGACCCTCAAGCCAAAATCAACATAGGCGGCTAAAACCGCTTCGGAGATTTCCTTTTCCTTCTCCTCTAAGACCAAGGAGATGTCATGCTCCGCTTTTTTAACCGTCGATACCGCTAAAGACTTAGCTGAATCAACCGTGTTCTCTTGCGAACGGGCATAATGTTCAATCGCTTCCGAAAGGGCGGCATCAGCGAGGCCGTTAAGGTGCTTTGCGCGCTCTTGGTAGTTTTCCCTAAGCAACTCCTCTTGGGTTTTTTCCTTATCCATAAATACCGGTCATCCCTTTTCGCAAATCAGTTGTCTATTATTTTGGGGCTTTACGGGTCGATTTACAAGCGCAGGCGAACGCGTGGACGAAAAAAGGCGGTTAAACCGCCTCAAATGTTTTTTTCTCTTGGCCTCAAGCGGTAGGGATGCTTCCGCCCATCGGGAATCCGCCGACCCTGGATTCGACCTCGGTTTTGATTTCCGATTCGGAATAAACCCCAAGATGGACAAGCGCCCCAACAAGGGCAACCCCATAAGAGAACCCGCATGTCACAAATAAGGGCGTTTGTTTGACTATATGACCCTGGGAGATATTTCTAGAAAGACGGATGAAATCGAAAATCATGGCAACGTCATCGTTCATGGTCCCGTTATCCTTCACGAATCTTTCGAGTTTATCGATGATCGTGATTTCGTCCCCGTTAGCGGCAAGATTATGAAAATCCGCGCGAATCTCATCGATTTGCTCAAGGGTCAGAAATTCCTTTTTGATTGATGATAGTTCGTTTTCTTCCATGTCGTTATTCTACCCCTAAAGAAAAAGCTATGCATCAAATATGCATTTGGCCAATTTATTTGAAGAGGGAAAGAAGGTCCGCAAACGTCTTGATTACATAATCTGGGGCGATCGCTTTCCCAAAACCATAGGAGGCATAGACGAAATCGCACCCTGCGTCGCGGGTCGCCTTTTCATCCCCCGCGGTATCGCCGATATAAACGCCCTTTTCATAGCCGTGTTTTTCCAGGATGGTCTTGATAGTCAACGATTTAGGTCCATTCGTGTCTCCAAAACAGAGGTAATCATCAAAAAGTCCAGGTTCAACTATATTCAGGAAGTTTTCGATATACCCTTTTTGGCAATTCGAAACTATAAAAACTGGGTAGCCTCTCTCTTTAAGGGTCTTGATTGTTTCTTCAACTAATGGGTAGATTTTGCCAGGCTCTTTGGAGAGGTAATAATTCTCATAATCAAAGGCCTCTTTCCCAAAGCTTTCTTTGGCTTCTTTGGAGGCTCTATATGGGGAAAGGGCTTCGACGATATCATTCATCTGCATCCCCATTAAATAAGTGACTCCCTGGGCATCGATCCCCCCGATTCCAAAATGGCGTAAGGAGATCTCATTCCAAGCTTTGGCGATCCCTTCCCTTGCATCCCATAGGGTTCCGTCTAGATCAAACAATAGGGGTAATTTCTTTTCCATAACAAACTGATTATACCATATAAACCAGAGGGTAATTTGAGATAATAAAACCCAGCAATTCCTTTGCAAAATCTCCGCAAAAGTCAAAGATAATATGAAAATTGCTGGGTTATCGACTACTTTTAATGAACGCGGTTAATTATTCGGCGAGAGCCTCTTCAATGTCTGGAATCAAGGTCTCTGGTTTCGCGGTCGGACCAAACATCTTAAGGAATCTTCCGTCTTTGGAAATGAGGTATTTGCAGAAATTCCAACTTGGCTTTTTGCCCTTCTCTTTCCCGTTGGTTTGAGAGGTGAGCCAAGCGAATATCGGAGCTTGGTTCTTTCCTTTGACATCAAGTTTTTTGTAACGGGGGAAGGTGGTCTTATAACGGAGGGTGCAGAATTCGTGGATCTCCTCATCGCTTCCCGGGGCCTGACCGAAGAATTGGTTGCAGGGGAAATCGAGGATGACGAATCCTTTATCGGCATAATCCTTGTATAACTTCTCGAGTCCTTCGTATTGAGGGGTGAAGCCGCATCCCGTGGCGGTGTTGACGATGAGCAAGACCTTGCCCTTGTATTGTTCAAGGGTCTCGTCTTCGCCTTTGACGTTTTTGACTAGGATTTCGTAGATGCTTTCCATTTTTTACTCCTTTTTAGTGAAAGCGGACGCAAGGGCGTCCTCATTGAAGACTTCTTTTTCCAAAACGATCTTTTCGGTTCTCATGTCGAATAGGTCGATTTGTTGGAGGAACAAGGAGGCAAGGACATCGACCGCGTGGTTTTCCACTCCGTCGTTGTTGACGATGATATCCGCGTATTGCTTGCTTGGTTCCACGATTTCGCCATACATCGGGGCGACGGTTGCGAAATACTGATTGACGATCGATTCAAAGCTGCGGCCCCTCTCATTGGAGTCTCTTAGCAATCTGCGTAAGAAACGCCTTTCCGGGGAGGCGTTAATAAAGATTTTGATATCCCCCATTTCCCTGATTTCGGCGTCGACCAGTGCCATGATTCCCTCAAGGACAATAACCTTGGAAGGCTCGACTCTTTCCGTTTCGGACAATCTATCATGGGTGACGAAATCATAAATGGGCTTATCGATGGCCTGACCGTTTTTTAGGGCTTTGACCTGCTCCCTCATCAATCTCCAATCGAAGGCCTTCGGATGATCGTAGTTCAGGGCCGCACGTTCCTCCATCGAGAGGTTGGTATGGCATTTATAGTAATCATCCATCGAGATGCGGGTGAAATTATCGCTTCCCAAAGCATCAAGAACGGCTTTGGTGACGTAGGTTTTTCCGGATGAGGAACCCCCACCGACAAGAATAATGCGAGGCATGGTTATTCTCCTTCCACTAAGATTTCATGAGCCTTGAGGTCAAACGAGGCTCCAAAATAGGCCTTGGTGAATTTCTTCATGGCTTCAGGATCCTCGCTCCCCATCGTTTCGAAGGAGGAATGCATGGCAAGCTGAGCCAAGCCGATATCCGCAGAAGCGATTGAGACCTGCGATAAGGAAATTGCTCCAAGGGTGCTGCCTCCCTTGATATCAGGACGGTTTGAGAAGGATTGGACATTGACTTTGGCCCTGTTTGCGATATCTCTGACAATCGCGGCCGAATAAGCGTCGGTAGTATATCTTTGGTTCGCGTTATATTTCAAAACAATGCCCTTATTTAACGACACATCCGCGCTCTTTTCGAAAGTCGAAGGATAATTCGGATGACGCGCGTGGGCGTTATCAATGCTTAGAATAAAGGAACTTGCCATCGCTTCGCGGCAAGATAGGCCCATAGCTTCGGAAATCCTGGCCAAGATATCCTGAAGGAAGCTCGAACCCGCGCCTTGGCGGGAAGAGGAACCGACTTCTTCGTTATCGAAGCAAGCGTAAACCTTGATGGCGTTGCCCCTACCGGAGGCAAGGAATCCTTCAAGAGAAAGGAAGGCCGAGGTTAAGTTATCTAGCCTTGGGGAGCAAAGGTATTCTTTGTTTATTCCAACTAAATGGGATTTTTCCCTGATTGTTAGGAACAAATCCTCATCTATGATTTCTTCGTCTTCGCCTAAACCCGCTTTTTCCTTGAGGTATTTCTTCCAGCAGAAGGCTTCAGGAAGTTTGCCGATTAAGGGAACCATATCGACGTCCGGATTGTAATTATGACCTTCGTTTACATCCCTATTGAAATGGATGCAGAGGCTTGGAATGATTGCCACATCCTCATTGATATATAGAAGTTCGGAACGGATCCGTCTTCCTTTTTTGACCATCATACGTCCGGCAACGGAAAGTGGTTTATCCATCCATGTCGACATGATCATTCCGCCATAAGGCTCAACCCTAAGGCAAGCTTCGCCGGAAGATGCGACGACCGGATCGTTTTTGATTTTGAAAGTCGGCGAATCGCTATGGGAAGCGGCGATTCTAAATCCCTTCACCCTTTCTTCGGGAACGAAGGCGATCAATGAGGAATCGTTTCTGATGACGAAATACCCTTTTCCAGGAGTTAAGACGAAAGAAGAACTCTCCTCCAACTCCTCAAAGCCTTCTTTTAGAAGGCGTTCCTTAATCAAGGCAATCGCATGATATTGGCTATAGCTTTTGTCCAAATAGCCCATCAGAGTTTTGTTAATGCCCATAGTTTCCTCCTTTTCTAGTGGATTATTTTACAGCGCACCCTTTATTTGTCTATCAATATGCTACTCGACCGATTTGAGGCTTTCGACCATCTTTATTTTGTTGGTTCTGCTGCCTAAATAGAGGTTGATGATCGCGGCCACTCCGAAAGTCAAAGCGAAAGCAATGAAGTAAGAAGAAACTGCAACCATATACGGGAAGGAAACGACTTCGACCTGGTTTATGAAAAGGACCAAATAAAGGAAGGGGAATCCCAAAGCCAAGCCCAAAAGGACCCCAACCGAAGTTAGGAACATCGTTTCGAAGAAAAGCGATAGAGCGATTTCCATACGTGAGAAGCCCAAGACCTTCATCGTGGCGATATCACGCCCCCTTTCCTTGAAATTCAATAGAGCTAGGTTAACCAAGACGACGATAGCAAGAAGGATCGCGAAAACCTTAACGGCCATTGTCATCGCGGATATGGAAGAGACGACATCTTGAAGTTTAATCAGCCAATCCTCGCTTGTATCGATACTTCCGACATATGATAACTTGCTGGAAATGCTTTCCTTTATGGAGGAAGGGGCAATGCCTTCTTTAACGTTTACATAATAGGAAGCAAAGGAATCGATTGGGTTGTTCTTTAGCAGTGACGAAGAGGTATGGATGAATACTCCATTACTATAGAAGAAATCGTCAATGGAAAATACTTTGGCTTCTAAAGAAATAGACCCGATTGAGAAACGGATGGTGTCTCCGACATGAACGTTTAACCTATCCGCGATCTTCTTCGTTAGCAATACTTGATCCTTATCCCAATAGGCTGGGAAATTAGTTTTTCCTTCATTTCCATCCAAGGAATAATAGGAATCCATAACCTGGTAATAAGTCGAAACTGAATGGTCATTAAAAAGGACGTCGGTGTTGCTTCTTGTATACCCCTCTATTCCCTTAAGTTCATCTGGGCAAAGGTTTTTTAAGTCTTCCGCAATTTTTTCGCGATTTACTTCCCCAGTTAGAGTCAAAGTCACATCCGCGCTATTGCGGATAAAGGGGTCTGTATGGAGCCCTTTGTTAATCGTATCGTCGATTCCAAAGCCGCAGCAAAGTAAGGCCGTGCACCCCATAACACCGAAGATTACCATCAACGACTTAACCTTGTTATGAAGAATATTTCTTATGGCCATTAAAAGAGAAAAAACCGTGCAATTTTTAGATATTTTTTCATTTCTAACGGTTTTTTTCGAATATTTTTGAACACTTGGCCTCATCGATTCACATGGAGGAAGCGATGCCTCCTTACGGCAGGTTAGGAAGGTTACCAAAGCGGCAAGACCCATGAAGACAACGGCCGTCAAAACCCCTGAAAGAATAGGGAATAGATAACCGCCTTTTGGCAAGTTATAAAGAATCGAATATTTATTATCCATGATCATCGGAATGATAAGAGGGCCGAGGATTTCACCAATGAGAATTCCGATTCCGGTTACCCCCAAGGTAATCGCGGAATAATATCTTCTAACCATAGACGAGGAAAAGCCCAAAGCCTTTAAAGTTCCTATTTGGACCCTCTCTTTCAAAATGAGTTGGGACATGGTCGTGAGGATAACCAAAATGGCAACGGCAAAGAAAACAAAGGGGAAGACGAATGTTAATTGCCTTGCTTGGATAACGTCTGTTTCCATGACTGAGGCAAAGCTTGTATCTTCGTTGTTTTGAATGGAAATCAGATTAGAATCCTCATCAGTTTTTTTGTCAAAATATTCCCTTATTTGTTTGGTTGTGGATTCTTCATATGCGCTACTGTTATATTTGACGAGAAACTGATCGGGAATCGGGAAACGTGTCGGTCTTTCCCTTTCCCATCCAATCGGAGATAGAGCAAGCGCTCCATAGAAGATATCAATCCCTTCCTCTGTAAAAAAGGAAGAAAGGTATTCGTCAAAGGCTTTCGCGAACATTGAAGAAGAAAGAAGATAGACCGAGACAGAATATGAGGCCTTAAGGACATTTTCTGGGTGGGACATCAACCCCGTGACGGGGATACTTAAATTGATTTTCAACGTCTTTACTGGCGTTTTATCGATGCTTACCCCTTCCTTTAAGAAAGGAATGAGGTCTTCTTCCGCGATAAAATCGCTATCGACGAGGCCATTTTTTGCATATGGGGATAGATCAAATTCAATCGTGGCCGGTTGGCCAATAGCGACCCTTCCATCGAAACCAGCTTCATCGTTGCTGGCGCTCAATATGCTATCGACTACAAAAAAGTCCTCATTGGTTTGAGAGGGACCACTTTTCATCTCAGAAGCCTTGGAAATAGTCGGAAGAGTCGGAGAAATCGCACAGTAAGCGTTATAGGTATTCAACTTCGTGAAGGCATAGAATCGCCCTTCCGCCTCTCCTTTTCCTTCGACAATTGATTTGATTTCCGTTAGGTCGCCCTGGTTGCCTTTCATCGGGTTGACGGTGACATATGTATCGGCAACGTTTCCCATTGCATACATTGTGTCAACCCTGCTTCTTAAAGAATCAGCATTGGCTTGCAAGCCGACGAATAAAGTAACGGCAATGGCCCCGATCGCTATTATTGCGATAAATTGCTTCCACAAGGAGAAAATTTCCCTGATACCTTGTTTGAAAAGAAAATAGGCAGTCGACTTTTTCACCACTCTATCTCCTCGATCGGTTTTGGGTTCTCCACATAACCATCGTAGGCAATCTTTCCATCCGCGATGCGGATTAGGTGGTTGGCGACTTCGGCGATTTTGGCATTATGCGTGACCATAATAACCGTTTTCTTGTATTTGATTCCTATATCACGGAGCAAGGCGAGGACGGAAGCACCAGTTTTGCTATCAAGGGCACCGGTAGGCTCATCGCAAAGAAGGAGCCCTGGGTTTTTCACTATGGCCCTAGCAATCGCGGTGCGTTGTTGTTCGCCTCCGGAAAGTTCAGATGGATAATTTCCCTCTCGCTTGGATAATCCGACATCCTTAACGACTTCCTTTGCTTCAAACGGTTCCTTGACTAACGAAGCCGCTATAGCCACGTTTTCTAGGCAAGTCAGGTTAGGCAAGAGGTTATAGAATTGAAAAACGAATCCAACCTCGGTCCGTCTAAAAACCGAAAGCTCCTTCTCCTTTAATTTGGCAATATCTTTATCTCCAAGAAGATAAGATCCATAACTTGGGCTATCCATTCCCCCAAGAACATTCAAAAGGGTGGATTTCCCAGCGCCAGAAGGTCCTAAGATTACGACGAACTCCCCTTCTTCCAAAGAGAAGGAGACATCATCAAGGGCCCTAACTTCGTTCTCCTGGCCTTCATGATAGATTTTTGAAAGGTGCTTAACTTCGATTCTCGGCATATTTATAGTAGACGTCCGTTTTGTAATTTATCGACGCGGTAGAAGCCGATGAGGCCGAATACCGCAGGAACGACAGTTACCAGGTTTTTAATGAATTCCAAATATGTGTTAATCAATTCATGCCCTTGGTTGGAAAAGGCACTTTCAACAAAGAGGTTAACGTTTTCGAGAATTCCGCTTAAGCCAAAGGCCAACATGCCTAAATAAAGGAGGACCTTCCAAATGGTCTGATGGTTGGAAAGGAAGAGGGAAACAAAGAAAAACGAATACATGACCCCCTCAAAAACAAGGATAACTACATCGACATACAAAGATGGGGTTATGTCTCTATGGAAATACGAAATCGCCCCGCACAGGGAAGGAACTAGCAAGGAAACGGAAGCCAAAAGCCAAGCGTAGATATAAAGCCTATTTGTGGCAGAGTTATTTTGTTTATCCCCGATTGCCTTAACGAAAGCGATAAGGGTGATTGAAACGACTACTTCCAACGCGGCCTCGGCAATACCCAAAAGATTTGCCCGTTCGTTTAGAAGAATGAAGATGAAGAAATAAATGCCAATAAGAATATGGACGATGTCGAAAAAGGCAAAGCCAATGAACATAAAATGAGCCTGCTTTTTCAGCGCTTCATCGTATTTTACCTCATCAAATACAAATGTATTTTCGTTATCGCGTTTCATAATGGTCTTTACTCAGTTCTTAAAGCGGTGACCGGGTCTTTTCTAGCGGCGCTAGAAGCCGGCATGATACCCGCGATGCTCGTCAAAACGATTGAAATAAGGATGACGATGGCGGCAACATAAATCGGAAGGGCCATAATCGTTAAGCCGAAATTGGCGTGGATGATGATGTTGACGATGATTTGCAACACATATGTTACGATGATCCCGAACAAGCCTGATAAGCCTCCGATGATAAGCGTTTCGGCATTGAATAAATGCGACACGTCCCTTTTCCTTCCGCCAAGGGACCTAATGACACCAATCTCCTTGACCCTTTCCATGACAGAGACATAGGTGATGATTCCGATCATTACGGTGGAAACAACAAGGCTCAAACTGGTAAAGGCGACAAGAGCAATCGTGACTATCTGAATAATGTTGTTAATTATGGTGATAATCAATTGAAGGTTATCGTTATAGTTAATATCGACCCTATCGACCGCGGCTATATAATAGCCGTCTTCCAATTCGATGTCCTCCTTGCTGTTCCAAACATCAAGATAATCAGTCACATGATATTTGGTGTCAAAGGAGTTCGGATAAATTGAAATCTTTGAAGGAATAGAGGACCCACCTACCGAATTTTTGGTCATGGTCGCCGTCATCGTGGTTGATCCTGAACCGCCAGAAGCCATGGCAAACCAAGCGCTTAAGGCGCTGGTGATATCCATTTGAGAGGTTCCAACAGGCGCATATGCAACGTCATGATTGGGAAGTTCGGTCGGAGTTCCGGAAGTCGGGAAGAAATAATAATCATAATGGTAGGTGACATACATCTCGTTTACGATCTTCTCGCCAGTTATGGCATCACGGCTTGTAGTGACGGAAGAGGAAATCGAACCAACCAGGTTTATATGTTGGACTATGTCGCTGGCTTTGTTATCCGCGATAAAGCGTCTGGTGAAAGCGGGTGTGTAATACAAGCCGGAGTCCAAACAGCCATAACGCACCCCTTCTTTTGGTTTGAGGATGCCAACAACGTTGAGTTCCATTCCCTTGTTTTCACTCATCCAATTTGGATCTTCTTCGTACGCGTAATTGAAAGTGTCATACGGGGTCATCGTCCCGTTAACGCTCATTTGTTTGGTGGTCGGAGAGAAAATGACATCGTTTGGATAATAACGGAATTTCTTGGACATCAGTTTTTCGATTGACACGCGTTGCATATCTTTGAAAGCCTGCTGCCTTTCTTCGGTGAAATAGGCAACCTTAATGGGGTCGTTGTCATCATACCCATAATAGTAGATGTAATTCATGAGGTCGCTTTGGCCATAATAGCCAAGCATCGTAAGCATCAAGTCGCTGACGCGGTTATTGTGATCGAGAACGATCATCAATTCGTTTTCCCCGGTCGCGAACTTGCCTTCGACGACATCGTATTGGGACAAAACGTATTTCTCATCATCGACAGATTGACCGATAATGTCGGTAAAAGCAGGGATTTGATCAGCGAAAGTCGCATAATCCGTTTGGGAGATAATCGCGACTGCATAATTGACGAAAGCGGCGATGGAACGGCGGACTTCCACATCATTTCCGTCATCCCACACAAGATGATCATCGGTATAAAGATTGTTCAACGGATCAATTCCGTATGACTTTTTGATTGCTGCGTAATACTCCTTTGGCATCGCGTCGATAAAACGAACGTATTCTTCGGTAATTTCGTTCGTCGATAAGGAAGCCCCAAGGCCATCGGTTGCGTTGACCAATTGCTCAATCATCGAATTGACGTCGATATAACCGTCTTTGATATTCGAAGCTACCGTGTTGACAGTGCTTCCAAAACTTGAGGTTGCTGCAGCAAGGTTAGCAATGCTAAGGGAAGATCTTGAAATGGTAATCGGGTTACCAGAAAGCATATCGTCTTGGACGGAAGTGATGTAATTGGTGACCCCGCTAGAAACGGCGATTACGGCGGAAACGCCGACAATGCCAATTGAGGAAGCGATAACCGTCATCACGGTTCTTTTGGCTTTGACGTAAAGGTTTCTAGCAGATAATGCAAAGGCGGTAAACCAACTCATTTTGGCTTTTTCTTCTTCAACGGAACGAGAAAGATTGGATTTGGTTTGGCTTTCGCCTTCGGTAAGCGCAGTCTCTTTTTTCTCCTCTTCGTCAGAATAAGGCATTGAGTCGCCAATCACTTCTCCATCAAGCAAATTGATGATGCGGGTCGAATATTTTTCCGCCAAATCGGGGTTATGGGTGACCATGATGACAAGGCGGTCTTTGGAAATCGCCTTCAAAATATCCATAACCTGGATTGAAGTAACGGAATCAAGGGCGCCGGTGGGTTCATCGGCAAGAATGATATCTGGGTCGTTGACTATAGCACGGGCGATCGCAACGCGTTGGCATTGTCCACCGGAAAGTTGGTTTGGATATTTGCGGTATAAGCCTTTCAAGCCAACGAGATCCAAGGCCTTCCGAGCTTTGGCTTCCCTTTCCTTTTTGGTTAAACCGGCAATCGTCAACCCGAGCTCAACGTTTTGTTGGACGTTAGACTGAGGGATCAAATTGTAGGATTGGAAAACAAAACCGATGCGATGGTTACGGTAAACGTCCCAATCATGGTCCTTGAATTCCTTGGTGGAACGTCCAAGGATATAGAGATCTCCACCATCGTAATGATCAAGGCCTCCGATGACGTTCAAAAGAGTTGTTTTTCCGCAACCGGAAGGGCCAAGGATAGAAACGAACTCGCTTTTTCTAAACGAAAGACTGACGCCTTTTAAGGCAGTAACCTCCATGTCGGAGGTTTTGTAGACTTTTTTGATTTTGTCTAATCTGAGCATTTCGTTTCTATTCCTTTGGAATGCCCGTTAATTTTCCAGCCTAAAACAACTTTTTACAATAGAAATGCATTCCATATTTCTTTGTATTTCAAAGAAAACGCTTACAGGATTAATCAACCGAAAGAAGAAGATCGCCCTCTTCCAAGTCGCGACGGATAAGTCCCTCGGAATAGGAAACTAGCTTTGCTAAGCCCATTTCTTCGTATTCGCTCGGCTCGATTACGGCGAGGATATCGAGATAAATGTGAGTCTTGCGGCGGATGAAGTTCTTGTGGACCTTATCAGCATTCTTTACGCAGCAAACAACAACTGGGGCTTTAACGTCCGTGCCAATATGGAATGAACCTGGCTTAAACGGAAGCAAAAGCTCTTCGGTTTTGTTTCTGGTTCCTTCCGGACAAATGTTGATATTGCATAAACCTTTTTCAAGGTAGGAAGAGGCTTTATGGATGGCCTCGATACCTTCGTTCATGTTTTCGCGGTTAATGGGAATAAAGCCTGCGTGATGGATGAAAGGCCCGGCGATCGGGAAATCAAGGTTTTCTGGTTTGGTGACGCAGATAATCATCTTCTTAATTCCGGCAATAAGGGCCATGTGATCGAAGTTTGATCTATGATTCATAACCATGAAGTAGGGTTCTTTTGGAAGAGGCTTACCCCTGACATGCACTTTGACGCGGATTAGGAGGAAGAACCATTTCAAGGTTTGACGAATGACGCCATAGTAGAAATGATTGGGCTTTTCAGTCGCCTTCTTCTTATCAAGGAAAAGGCCCCAAAGAATGAGGATGATAACCCAGACCCCAAAAAGAAGAATAAAAAGCGGAAGCCACATGATTATGCCTAAAAGGCAAAACCACGGCGATACGCCGGAAGCATAAATCCAGTAGGTGAGTCCTGCATCCCCGGCAAGAGCAAGAATTAAAGTTACGATTACTATTAGCATGCTTGTATTGTAGGCGCGCGGAAGCGAATTGCAAACTGCAAATTTCTCTAATTGAGTGGCTTTTAGAGGGCATTAAACCGTGAAAAATCACGCACGGGTCCTTTATTTCTTCAACAATTCGCCAAAAATAAAGGATTACGCCAGAAAAATGACAGTTTATGTTTATTTGAACAAAAAAGGATCGATTTCAAACTTCCTTCAATTTAGCAAAAATCACCACCGTTTTAGGTTATATGTTATGAAACGGTAGGTGATTTGCTCTTTATAAAACATTTCGAAGACCTTAAGAATTATGGGATAATTGAAATATGGATGATCTTCTAAGAATCTATGGCAAACCATTAGGAGGCGAGCTTGCAAAATATTTAAATCTCCAAATCCTCAAAAGACTTGATGGGGTTGGCATGAACTGTGGCGTTGAATACACATCCATTCCTTTCTTCGCCCGTCTTCCTAAAAGCACACGTTATCACCACTCCTTGGGGGTAGCTTTGATAGTCAACCACTTTGGCGGAACGAAAGAAGCCGTATTATCGGGATTGTTTCACGATGTTTCCACCCCTTGTTTTGCCCATTCCATCGATTTTCTTAATGGCGATTATGAAAAGCAGACCTCGACAGAAGATCTCACGACATCCTTATTGAAAGGTTCCAAAGAATTGATCACTTGCCTTTCTAAAGATGGCGTGAGCCTTAATTCGATTAGCGATTATTCACTTTATCCTCTTTGCGATAATCCCTCCCCTCGGCTTTCGGCGGACCGTCTTGAATATACATTAAGGAACATCCTCTACTTTGGTTTTTCGGATTTAAAAACCATTAAGACCCTGTATCAAGATTTGATGGTTGGCGAAAACGAATTTGGCGAAATGGAAATCATGTTTAATCATCTTGAGGAGGCCTTAAGATTTGGCCTTTTATCCTTGAAAACGTCCGAGGTGTATGTATCAAATGAGGATCGTTATGCTATGGAAGACTTAGCTTTGACCTTAAAAGAGGCTCTGTCGAAAAAACTGATTTTGCCGGAAGACCTTATGAAAACCGAAAAGGAACTCATCGATAAACTAGTTTCATCAAAACGTGGAAAGTCTATCTGGGGTCGCTATAACTCTCTCAAAGAGGTCAAGGAAGAAAAATCTCCTTCCGCTTATCAGGTAAAATCGAAATTACGGCACATAAACCCATATATCCAAAATAGAGGAAGATTAAGCGATTTATCTAATGAGTTTGCAGAAAAACTGCAAAAGTTTCTATCAAACGATTTTTCTAAACCATTAATAGGCGTATACTCCTTGCTATGAAAGACGGCAAAATCATTTTATTTGATTGCTTCGGTCTTTTCGCGAAAGACCCGTTCGTTGAGTTTTTCAATAGGCGTTACGGAAACGACGGTCCTAGACTAAAAGACCATTTCTGCATGGGGGCTGACCTTGGAAAATGTGACAAGGATGAATTGTTCCAACAAATGGAAAATGAGCTGTCGCTCAACAAAGAGGTTATCGCGAACGAACTCAGGAAAACATCGACGCCAATCCAAGAGATGATCGAATTGGCTAAAAAATGCAAAAGCAGGCACCGCGTGTATTTGCTTTCCAACTGCATCAAAGGAATGATTGAATTCATTTTCGATGGCACATCTTTTGCAGAATGCTTCGATGGGGAGTTCAGGAGTTATGATTTGGGGCTTATCAAACCAGGGCGAGAAATCTATGATTTCGTTATGAAAAGCCTCTCTCCTATCGATGAAATTTACTTCTTCGATGATAATCCGGCAAATTTAATAGAAGCTAAAAACGTAGGCATTGAGGCAATTCTATTTAACGATGTTTCTTCCTGCGAAAAGGAACTAAGAACGAGGGGTCTATTATGAAGAAGAATCAGGTAAAACAAGAATTTGCTAGGTTTTCCCCTTCGTTAGATAAAGGCCTATCAAAGGAAGAAGTCGAACAAAGGGTTTCGGAAGGGGCGATTAACCGTCCATCGAAGAAAGTAGAAAAATCCTATTTGAGAATGCTTTTCGATAATATCTTTACCCCTTTTAATATCGCTTTATTCGTTATCGCCGCCCTCTTCCTCTTCTTCATGATCTATTTGAATCTCACCGGAAGACATGACGTGGTCGAAAAGGATTTTGGCATCTCCAAATTCGGCTTTCTTATCCCCGCGGTTGTCAATTCGACAATAGGAAGTGTTCAGGAAATCCACGGGAGGCGTGTATTAAATAAACTTAAATTACTGAACCAAGCCAAGGCTAACGTTACCCGTGAGGGAGAGAACATCTCTTTATTCGCGGAGGATATTGTTTTAGACGACGTCATCAGACTATCCGCGGGTGAACAATGCCTTGCCGACTCCATTCTTCAAGAAGGCGAAATATACGTTGATGAAGGCATGTTAACGGGAGAGAGCGACCCCATCGCCAAGAAAAAAGGTGATTTGGTATATGCCGGGTCTTCTATTCTTGTTGGAAGTGGTATAGCCATCGTTGAACGCGTCGGAGACGATACTTTTGCGCATTCTCTTTCGGGACAGGCCAAAGAGTTGCCGCGTCATCATAGCGAATTGATGACCATCATCAACAAAATCATTCGCTTCCTCGCCTATGCCATCCTTGTCGTTGTCGCGGTGATCATCACCACTTTATGCATCAAGATAACGATTCATGGTGGGAATCCGGAGGTCTTCGGATCCTCCTTATCCCTTTCCGATGCCGCGACTTGGGGAAGAATCGTTATTACCTCAGGAGCGTTCGCCGTCGGCATGATTCCAGAAGGGCTAGTTCTTCTTACTTCCGTCGCCCTCATGGTTTCGATTTTGAAATTAGCAAGGCAAAAGACCCTTATACAAGAACTCTATTCTTTGGAAAACCTCTCCCGAGTGGATACCATCTGCTTAGATAAGACTGGTACCTTAACTGACGGCACAATGAATGTTGTTGAAGCAAGATTCTTAGGAAAGGAAGAAGAGGCCACAAAATATCTTCGTCATCTTTTAGGCGCTTTTAGCGAAACCAATCCAACCTCTGCGGCCCTTGATGAAAAATATGGTCACGAGGCTTCTTCCGAAATAAAGGAAAAAATCCCTTTCTCCTCCGTTAAAAAACACTCTGGCATCATTTATGAGAATGGTGACGCCATCCTTTTGGGCGCTCCAGAATACCTTTTGAAAGATGGGGCCAAGGAACTAGAATTCGTAAAAGAAAAGGCAAAAGAGGGGAAGCGTGTATTGGCTTTGACCAAAAACGAACAGCCGATTGCCCTCTATGTCATCGAAGACCATATTAGGCTTTCTGCAAAAGAAACACTTACTTTCTTCTATGAAAACGGGGTTGATATCAAAATCATCTCTGGAGATAACCTCCTAACCGTTTCGAAAATCGCATCCGAATGTGGGATTAAAGACGTTGAAAAAGGCATTTCGCTAGAAGGGATGCCCTTAGAAAAAATCAAAGACGTCGTCAAAGGCAACACGATCTTTGCCCGTGTGTCCCCCGAACAAAAACTGGCGATAGTCGAAGCCCTCCAGGAAAACGGTCATAAAGTAGCCATGACCGGGGATGGCGTTAACGATATCTTGGCCTTAAGAAAAGCCAATGCCTCCAGCACTTTTGCTAAAGCCACCGTGTCGGCAAGGAGTTGCGC
>CAMVEL010000022.1 GCA_947166565.1 uncultured Erysipelotrichaceae bacterium | reverse complement strand
TTGTCGGATGAATTCGACATTTGGCTCCTTTCAGATGGTGCGTTGGTCCGCCCCACCATGATAGGAGCCTTTTACGGATTCCGCAAAGCTTTAAGCCCAACCGAACTCCCCGACTATCGGGGAGTTTTCACTCGCCGATACTATGTATCGTCTCATACAATAAAAGGGAGCGATTTGAGCTCCCTTTTAACTTTGCATTAGGAATTAATAGTTAGCGACGCTTAGCTCGAAATAGGATTGCGGGTGGTTGCAAACCGGGCAGATCTTCGGAGCGTATTTACCAACGACGATATGTCCGCAGTTGCGGCATTTCCAAACCGCGAGGTCATCTCCGACGAAGACGACTCCGCCTTTGACGGAATCGAGCAATTTGCGATATCTCTCCTCGTGATGTTTTTCGATTTCTCCGACCATCCTGAATTTGGCGGCGATTTCCTTAAAGCCTTCCTCTTCCGCGATTTTGGCGAAGGATGGATACATATCGGTCCATTCGTCGTTTTCGCCATTAGCGGCGTCGAGAAGGTTCATCTCGGTTGATGGGACTTCGCCATTATGGAGGTATTTGAACCAGAGTTTGGCGTGTTCCTTCTCGTTATCGGCGGTTTCAAGGAAGAGAGCGGCGATTTGCTCGTAACCTTCCTTCTTGGCCTTGGAGGCGTAGTAGGTGTATTTGTTTCTTGCTTGGCTTTCACCAGCAAAAGCCTGCATGAGGCATTGTTCGGTTTTGGATCCTTTGAGTTCCATATTTTTTTATTTCCTTTCGGTAGGATAATTATAACTTGTCTAGGTTTTTGTTTATAGGGGTAATCGGAAGATTTTAGTAATCTAACAGCCGTCCATAATCGTTCCAATTGCCAAACATTTTCCCTTTCTTCGTCTCCTTGATCAAATGGGAGAGGGCATTCTCATAGGCCTTGGGGTCTATGTTGCGGTAGAAAACCACGTTATAGGTCCTAACCCTTTGATATAGGGGCGGGAAGGCTTTGAATGTTTTGTATGCTCTAGCCTTTTTCAATTCGGCGATTAATTCTTCGTCCATCTTGAAGCTCCTAGGGCCTAGGGGCGGCAATACGGCCTTTCCCCTAGGGTCCATCAAACCAAGTTTCAATAGACGTCTGGCCCTTTCCTTGTTAAGCTCGGTCCAGTGGCTCCCCTTCTTCCTTTTGGAAAAACGTTGGAAGACCCTCTCGCCTTCTTTCTTGACCCAGCTATCGATCCAGCCAAAGCAAATGGCTTCCTCGACGGCGTCAAGATAGACAAAAGACCCTTCTTTCGGGGCGATCCTTTTCGCCTCAAGCCAACATTCATCCTCGCTTTCGGAATGCTCATCTAGCCAAGCGCGGAATTCTTCTCTGCTAGCAAAACTAAGGACGTTATCCATCAAAGCACCCGTTTGTTCTCACTATAAACGGCTTTAATCGCATTTTCTTCTTGGCGGTATATGGCTCTTTCGAAGCGTTCCTTAACCGAAAGTTTCCTTACGGTTGGGAGATTGTCGTCAGTTAAGACAATGGCGTGGAGTGGCGCGCCTTTCTCGAATGTCTTATCGCCAAAGAAAGAGGCCGGGGCGGTCGTTGCCAAATAGAAAGCCTCCTCAACGTTAAGGAAGGGGGTATTATCTTCATCCATCTTCATTCTGGCTTTAGAGGCCCTTATGGCCGCGGCGACGTTATCGAACATCGAGAGATGGTCGCCCCCGGCGATGTCGCTTCCCAAATAAACCGTGATACCCATGTCAAGCATTTTGCGGACTCGTGCGTATCCTGAGGTTAGGTTCTCATTGGATGAAGGGCAATGAACAACCGCGACTCCGGCATCCTTAATGGCTGAGAGTTCCTTCTCATTGCTATGGACGCAATGGGCCATCAAGGTGCGGCTATTCCATAAACCGTATTTCTCATACGATTCATAATAATTCGTGGTATCTGGATGAAGTTCCTTGACCCAGGCGATTTCCCCGACGTTTTCGGAAAGATGGGATTGGATTGGCAAATCGTAATCCTTGGCGATTTTCCCTAATGCTTCCATCAATTCGTTAGTGCAAGATGGGGTAAAGCGTGGGGTGATAATCGGTTTAAGGTGTTTGAACTTCTTGCTTTCCTTAATGAAGCGGATGGTTTCGTTGATCGATTCCTCCGTCGTCTCTTGAAGGTTGACCCCGCCATTGCGATCCATGTTGACCTTACCGACATACCCGACTACTCCCGCTTTCTCTAACTCTTCCATCAAGATGATGGTGGCATCGGTATGCAAAGAGGAAAACATCGCTACACGGGTCGTTCCTTTTTTTATAAGTTCCTTAGCCAAAACCGAATAGACCCTTCTTGCCACTTCTTTATCCGCAAAATGGGCTTCGGTTGGAAAGGTGTATGTATTCAGCCAATCGATGAGCGGCAAATCCATGCCCATGCCTAGCATAGGATATTGAGGGGCGTGGAGATGCATATCGCAAAAGGAAGGTAGGATCAAGGCATTTCCATAATCCGTAAGGTTGGCATCTTTTAAATGAGAGGGGAGGAAATCGTAAATCCCTTCTATCCCCTTATCGTCGTAAGCGATGTAGGCGTTTTCCCTGATGACTAATTCGTTGATGCTTTTGGAAAAAACGAGGTTCCCTTTGATGACGTTCATGTTTATTCTCCGTCCTTCTTTTCTTTGCTTTTGAATAGCCTCATCGAATCCGGCAAGACAAATGAAAGGATAATCGCGATAAGGAACATGTTGAGGACGTTATTGGACAACAAATCACCAAGCCAGCCAATCCCTAAGCTAGAGAAGAGGGATACGCTGGAAGCGAGTCCCGTGGGAACTGAGACGGTGGCAATCGTGACGCCAAAACCAAGGCAGACGCTTAAGGCGACGATGAGGATATTCTTATCGCTCCAGCCTTGCTCGGAGATGGACTTCATTCCAACGACCATGATGTTGCCGAATAGAATGACCATCGTGCCTCCAATGACAACATCCGGGATCGAATAGATGAAATTGGCGATAGGGGGGAAGAAAGAGGTGATGACCAAGAACATCGCCCCAAGGAATATCGTGAAACGATTGACGACCTTCGTTTGGGAAACGATGCCGACGTTTTGGGCGAACGTCGTTAAGGGGAAAGCCCCGAATACCGAACCAAGAAGGCTATTGAATCCATCGAAAACAACCGCGCCGCCTAATTCTCTGGGGGTAGGTTCGCGGTCTAAGCCGGAATGGGATAAGGCGATGGTATCGCCGATTGCCTCAATTATCGCGACGATGAAGCAAACCGAAGTGAGGATGCAAGGGACGAGTTCGAAGCGCAGCTTGGTGAAATCAATGAAATGGGGATAGGTGAAAACGCCATGGGGGCCAACGAGGTTATTGGTATCGATGGCCATGCCAGAGAAATTTACCATTCCGGGGATGCAGCAAGAAATCGCATAGCCAACAAGGATGCCAATGACGATGTTGATGTTTTTCCATACGCCGGGCATCGCTATATACCAGACTATCGCGGAGATTAGTGTAGCCAAAGCGACAAGGATATACGCAAAATAAGGAACCCCCGTACCTGTTTCTCCACTTGAAATAACGTTTCCGATGATTTGGCTTCCACCGAAGAATTGGTTCGCGCCGCTTGCTAAAAGCGATAGACCGATTCCAAGAACAACAATCGCTGGGACAATCGGTTTGATGAGCTTGCCCCACCACTTATAGAACAAGGAAAAGACGGTTGCAAAACCGCTTCCGACGATTATCGAACCCAAAATGGTGTAATATCCCGCTTCTCCACCACCCGCGCTTAATCCGATGGTGATAAAGATAGGGACGAAAGTAAAACTGGTGCCAATGACGATAGGGAGCCTTGCCCCAATAAGAAGCTGGATGCCAGTTCCTAGTCCCGCCATAAATAGGGCGCCTAGCATTGAATAGACGGCCATTCCGCTATCGTTCATGACGCCGATGGCGGCGAAGACGATGATCATCGGAGCGATATTCGCGGCGAACATCGCTAGAACATGTTGGAGCCCAAAGGGAAGCGCGCTTTTTAATGGGGTCCTCCCGTTAAGGGCAAAAAGATTGTCTTTTTCGGCCTTTCCGGAGAAAACTTCCTTGATTCCGGAACCCAAGTTGGTTAACACGTTTTTCACTGACATATCATCTAACCTTCGACGGCGGTATTTTACTTTAAAGTAAGTCCTCTCTCAACACTTGGCGAAGGGGAAGAATCTTTTCTTATTCTTAAACCCCCAAACAAGGGTAAAATAGCCTCGCTATGAGACAACCAATCAATTTTTCCTGGAGATTCAAGGAAGGCTACGATCCTTCATATCTCGAATCCACCCCAAAAGATGCAGCGATCATCGATTTACCGCATAACGTCAAGGCCTTGCCTTACCATGATTTCGATGAATCGACCTACCAAGGCCTATTCACCTATTTCTTGGAATTCGATGACAAAAACCCGTCCTTGCCCATTAAGATGCTCCATTTTGATGGCATTATGCTTAAGGCCACCTTCTATCTTAACGGCAAGGAACTAGGCGAATTCATCTCTGGGTTCTTCCCTATCGAAATCGATGTAAGCGACTCCATTAAGAAAACCGGTAACCGCCTAGTCGTCGTCGTAGATTCTTCCGAAGACCCGTTAATCCCACCTTTTGGTCATATCGTCGATTACCTCACTTTCGGAGGAATCTATCGCAAGGCCTATCTCGATTCCTATTCCTTCTCCTATATCAAGGACATTTATCCTCTTGCTACCAGGAATGGAAGGCTCTCCTTGAAGGTCACTTATGGAGGAAGACCATCGAAATCCGATACCGTTTTCGAGCTTTTCGATGGGCAAAAGAAGATTGCCGAAAGCCTTAATCCCGATTTCAAAGTCGAAGGAATCGTCCCATGGGATATCGATAACCCAAAGCTCTATACCCTAAAGGCCACATTAGGCGAACATGTTTACACTAGGCTTCTTGGCTTCCGCGATATCGAATGGAAGGAAGAAGGCTTCTTCATCAATGGTATGAAAACCAAATTGATAGGTCTTAACCGCCATCAGTCCTATCCATATATAGGCATGGCTTCTAGCGATTCCCTCAATATCGAGGATGCTAGGATATTAAAGGACTCTGGAATCAACGTGGTCCGCACTTCACATTACGCGGATGACGAATCCTTCCTTGATGAATGTGACAGGCTCGGTTTGCTCCTAATCGACGAAATCCCCGGATGGCAGCATATCGGAAAGGAAAAGGAATGGCGCGATAACTGCGTTGATTTCGCGCGTAGATTGATCGTAAAGGAACGTCATCACCCTTGCCTTATCGCCTATGGTTTGCGAATCGATGAATCTGGAGACGATAACGATTTATATTCCCGCATTAAGGCCGTCCATCATGAACTTGATCCCTTCCGCAAATCATTGGGCGTCAGGAATTTCAAAGACAGTGAACTCCTTGAGGACATATTCGCCTTTAACGATTTCTCCGAGCATGACCTTCTCCATGGCCTCGATGCCCCGAAAACATATCCCACGGCAAAGGGGAAACCAAAGCTCGTCACCGAAAATAATGGACACCTGTATCCAACAAAGCCCTTCGATAACGTCGAAAGGCGCATAACCCATGCGCTTAGACATGCGAGGGTCGCAGACGACGCATTCGGCTATGATGACCTTTGCGGAGAGCTCTCTTGGTGTGCCTTCGATTACAACACCCACGTCGAATTTGGCTCCGGTGACCGCATCTGCTACCACGGCGTTTACGATATCTTCCGTAACCCTAAATACGCTGCCTTCTTCTATGGAACGCTGAAAAAGGAACCTTTCTTGGAAGTTTGCAGCGCCCTAGATAAGGGGGATGAGGACGAATCGCTATTGAAACCATTCGTGGTTTTTACCAACATGGATTATGTCGATCTATATAAAAACGACGTTTTCATCGGTAGGTTCTTGCCTAATAGGAAAGATTATCCAAATCTCCCCCATGCCCCGATTTGGATCGATGATTTCATTGGGGACACCTTTGATGAACCTTCCTTCAACAACAAGGAAAAGGCCTTCTTGACCAAGGCCTTGAATTCCTTCTCCGCGACAGGCGGATTAAGTGGGTTATCCTTAAGGGAAAAGGCCACGGGATTGCGCATTTTGGCAAAGCACCATCTAAGGATGCCTGACCTCCAAAATCTCTATAACAAATACATGGGTAGTGTGAATCGGGCCGATTTCTTCTCAATCCGAGGGTATAAGGATGGCAAGATGATGGTCGAGAAGACAATTGGAACCAGTCATCGTTTCCATTATGAAGTCAAGGCCCCCGAAGAGCTTGTTAACGGGGATAGCTATGACGCGAAGCGCGTCTCCATCATTAAGCGGAACGAATACGGGATGCAGTCCTTCTATTCATTCGATGTTTGCAAAGTAGAGCTTTCCGGGCCAATCGCTCTCCTTGGGCCCGAAAACTTCTCTCTTGTTGGGGGATCAAGCGCAATTTTCGTTAGGAGCCTTCCGGTTAAGAAACCAACGATCGCCAAAATAAAAATCTCCTTCCCCGACGATAGTCTAGAAAGAGAGATTCTCGTTAGATAATCACCACTTGTTATAGACTTTTTCCGCGAAGCCCATAACGTTTTCGAATTGGAATGGGGTTCCATCGAGAAGAATGGTACCAGAGAACAGGCCAAACACCTGATGTTGATTGCTCCTTAGGATAAGGAGATTCGTGTCCGTGTGACGATTGATTATCGGATTAAAGGTTATATTGATATCCCCGTTCGAGGAATGGAAGCGCCAAGCGGAAAGGTAATCATCGCCATTCTTGGTAAAGGGTATTTCCATTTTCACATCCCCTAATTTGAAGGCCTTGCCATCAAGATAGAAGATGTTCTCGCTGGCGGCGGAGGTATCGCCAAAACCGTATCCGAGATTCCAACCAATCAAATGGCCGTTATACATCGACGAAAGGGAAGACCAATACCAGGTGTTCCGATAAGTCCAAACCCCTCTTCCCCAATCGAGGACCCCAAACGAAGAATTGAAATCATAGGTTTTATCCCCGTGTTTTGCATATCCATGGGCTCTAAGGCAATTAATCTTTTGGTTGTAATAGAAATGGGCCTTCTTCCTAAAAGGGGTTGCAATCACAAGGCTATCGTTAGTGGTTTCTTCAAGGAGGATGTCCGCCCTAAAGGTCTCCTTCTTCTTTCCGAATCCCTTGATATGGCAAAGAAGATGACGGGTTTTCCCGTCGTTGGTAAAGGAGAAATCGAAACCATTGCCCTCGATTTTGCTTTCCCCAGATTTGGAAGAGGAGGGCAAATTCAGCTTGCCCATAGGGAAGAGGCCGATTTTCGAGAGGGTCTCTTCTTTTCTAGATTTGAAATCGAGCAAGGAAATCGAAGCCATCGACATGTAGCCGTTATCCGCGATCGTTAGGGCAAGACCATAATCGTCGTTGCCGATGTAGTAATAATCCCATTCCTTTATCCGCCATTTCGGGGCTTTGATGGCCGAACGCGAATATTCTTTGACAAGAGAAAAAGCGTAACCTGGTTCAGTCAAATTCCCTTTTTCGTTCAACAAGGGGCCTTCGTTCATCAAGTGGTTCTTCTGCATGGGGCTAAAATGTTCTTCTCCTATTTAGTATTTTACGCCATGCATGGCTTTAAATAAAGCGAACCCCCACCTAAAGTTCACCAATAGGCAGGGGTTGGGCCGCAAGTTTGGGTCCTGCGGCTGACCGTACGAGATTCGAGTGGCGATTTTTCCTGCTCGCCCAGATAGGCTAACAGGCATTTGCCCTCCGCCCGAGGGACATTTGATTTTTGCTGACTTAGTGCTCGGCTTCATAAGCATCACATATCAGCAACGACGTGGATCGGCGAGTTGGTATCGCTTGTTTTCAACAAAGGAGGACCAACACTGGATTTTCAGTCCGTGGTCTGATTTCAATCAAATCACGATGAGGCTGTCAAGGAGTGCGGCTCCCACTTTGCCTTGCAACAAAGAGGATCACACGAGTCCGAATCGTGGCCCGATATCAATCTTCTTGATCGCCAAAGATGGCTGCGCAAGCTCTTCCCCTCGGCCCGAGGGTGCCAGGATAACCACCATTCCCGGGAAACGGTAGTCTTTTTCGTCGATAAACGTCATCCGTTTTTCGGCTTTTTTGTCAATCGACTTATAAGGATATTCCTGAGTTACCTCACCAGCTTTTTCCCAACTGTTAGATGGGCTTACCCGAACCCTGGAACGGAGAGACTACTTTTTTTCGCCTCTACTAACTAATAGTGAAAAAAATCCAATTTTGGCTCACGAAAATGAAAAATTTTTGCAAAAGGGGAAAAATTATTTAATTTTAGATGCGAATGAGCTCGTAATCCTGATTGCCCACGCCAAGTTTCGCGGCATGGTCAATCGTGTGTTCGCCGTTTCTGGAATTGACCCTTTCAAGGAAATGGGCCTTCCCGGGATCGCTGCTATTCTTAACCAAATCGATGCAAGCCCTATCGATTGCGACGGGGTCATCGGAGATAAGGATTCCGATATCCTTCATGCAGGGATCTTCGGCCACCGAGCAGCAATCGCAATCGACGGAAAGGTTGATCATCGCGTTGATATATATCGCCTTTCCCTTGTATAGATTATTGATGCAGTAGGCGGCTTCGGCCATCGATTCGAGGAAATCATCATGGGGGGCCGTCCAGATTTTGGAATGATCGGTATCGCCCGCGCAATGGATATGGGCTTTGCCAAAGCTCGAAGCAAAGCCAATGGAAAGCTGTTTTAAGGCACCTCCGTATCCACCCATTGGATGGCCCTTGAAATGGGAAAGGACAATGATGGAATCGTATTTGGCGAGGTTCTTGCCAACATAATCGACGCCTAGATGACCTTCTAAGCCAATTGGCAAAACCATGTCAGGCCCTTCTTCATCCATCAAATCAAAGGGGAAATCGGTATTGATCCAACCATGTTTCTTCAACAATTGGATATGTTTGTCGCTGGTGTCGCGGCTTCCTTCGTAAGCGGTATTGCATTCGCCGACCGTGGCGTTAAGTTCCTTGATGGTCGGAAGCCAGAAATCGGGCTTAAGGAAATTCTGATTCCCTTCTTCGCCGGAATGGACTTTCGCAAGGATTTTGCCTTCGAGCTTCTTTCCTAAGGCCTCCAACAACCGTAACGGGGCCAGATTATCGAGTGATTCGGTAAAATAAACTCTGGATTTGCTCATGGTAAAACTCCTTTTCCTAATCTAGGATTTTATATTAAATAGGCTTAGGGGGTAAGTAAAACTAATACATCAGGTAATCTAAAAGGGACTTGCAGCAAACAAGCAATTCATCGACGACCTTTTTGAAGCGCCTTGTATACCAAGGGTCCTCGATTTCCGAAAATTCAGGATTAAGGAAGGTCATCTTCCTGCATTTGTTATTGAATAGACCCGCGTATGTCAAAAGCCTCTTATTCGATTCATCCATATATAGGATTATGTCGAAGTATTCCATGTCACCCCTTGTGACTTCTCTTGCCCTATGGGGAGGGATTGGGATTCCGCGTAGGCTAAGTTCGCCTTTCATCGGGAAATACATGGTGTTTCCTTCTTCCTCATCGGAAACACCCGCGGAATCGATTTCAAATAAGTGGGAAAGACCTTTTTGCTTTGCAAGATAAGAAAAAATCGCTTCCGCGGCGGCAGAACGGCATATATTGCCGTGACAGAGGAACAAAACCCGTTTCTTTTCCATTAGCTTTCTCCTTTTCAAAGGATAAAACAGGGCTATTTTTCCGTCAATTTGGACGAAAGGGGAAAAATTAGATGAAAAACTTCCTCGGGAGGTTTAATATCAAGCTAGCATTAACCTAAGTGAAAGGAAAAATCATCATGCTCCATTTGCTCTATAACCCTCATGCCGATGGCGGAAAAGGAACGGAAAGCGCCCAAGAAGCGGCCGCCGCACTTCAAGGCGCCGGATTCGAAGTCAATTGCACCGATAGTGCCTCCATCGAACTTAACGAATTCTGCAAGGGGTTGAAGGAAGGGGACGAACTCGCCATTCTTGGAGGAGACGGAACCCTCAACTATTTCATTAACCATATTGAGGAAATCCCAAGCGTTCCCGTCTATCTTTATGCGGCCGGAACCGGGAACGACTTCCTTAATGACATCAAGGAATACGTCGAGCCGGTCAATAACCTTTATAGAATCAACAATTTCCTCGTCGGTCTCCCCCGCGTTGAGGTTAAGGGCAAAACCTATCGCTTCATCAACGGCATCGGATTCGGTGTCGATGGCGAATGCTGCGTCGTCGCCGAAGAAAAACTCAAAGCCGGCGAAACCGACATCAATTACAGCAAGATTTCCATCAGCCTCCTTCTTGGACCGTTCATTCCTCGCAAGGCCACCGTTACAATCGATGGCGGGGAACCCCTTACCTTCGAAGGCGTTTGGTTAGCTTCCTGCATGAACGGCCGTTATTATGGCGGCGGCATGAAGATTGCCCCAGACCAGAAGAGGAATTCCGATTCCTTGACCTTCGTCTGCATCAACAAAAAGGGCAGGATCAGGACCCTTCTTGCTTTCCCGGGCATCCAAAAAGGAAAACACGTCGGAAAGAAATGGGCCTATTTCCAGCAAGGCAAATGCGTCGAGGTCACCTTCGATCAGCCGTGCGGTCTCCAAATCGATGGTGAGGTCGTCCCAGAAGTCACCACATATAAGGCCTATCTAGCCTAATATAAGGAGAATCCGATTAACGGCTCGTTATGGGCCGTTTTTCTTACCAAAATATTTATCTATAAATATCCTTTCCGAATGGTTAAAATAGAATCATCTTATGGAAATCGCCACCACTATCATTAAGCTTCTCGTCGGCCTAGTCGTCTTCGTCACTGGGATGAGCATGATGTCCTCCGGGCTCAAGAAAAGCGCGGGGCACCGCATCAAGACTCTTTTTAGGAAGATAAAGGACAACCGCCTTGCCTCGATTGCAATCGGAACCGGTACTACCGCGATCATCCAAAGTTCTTCTGCGACCAGCGTCATGGTCGTAGGTTTCCTTGGGGCGGGAGTCATGTCCTTTATTCAGGGCTTCTCCGTTTTGGTCGGAGCCTATATCGGCACGACCGTCACCGGCGTATTGGTCTCCTTATCGACCTTCTCCTTCTCGACCTTCCTCATGGCCGTGGCCTTCATCGGCTTCGTCCTTGGCTTCTTCCGTTCGCCTTCCTTAAAGGCTTTTGGCGAAATCCTTATCGGCTTCGGCATTCTCTTCTTTGGGCTTGAGGCCATGAGCGCGGCCTTTAAGCAAGCGGATATCCGCAACGCCTTGGTGCAGATGCTTTCCGCGATCAATTTCCCACTTCTATTGCTTCTTCTTGGCGTTATCCTCACCGCGATCACCCAAAGCTCTTCGGCGACGAATGGTATCGTTATCGTCATGGTCGCCGCCAACCCAGCTTTGCTTAGCAGCGGATTCTACCTCGTAATCGGGGCTACCGTCGGAGCGATTATGCCAACGATTATCGCCGCGTTAAAATCAAACGTCGCGGCAAAGCGGGTCACCTTCGCGGCCGTATTCACCCGTAGTATCTTCGCCCTCATCGTCACCATCGTCGTTTGGATAGTTTCCGCCCCCTTATTCAATTGGCTTAATACCTTCCCAACGGAAGACGTCGGTTTGCTTCTTGCGATCTTTACCGTCATCTATAACGTGGCCTTTGCCATCGTCGCGTTGCCTTTCTTCCGTTTGATTGAGAAATTCTCCACCAAAGTCATCCGCGATAAGGACGAGGAAAGAAAGAGGAAGGCCCTCCGTTATATCGATGATAACCTCCTTGCCACCCCAGCTCTTGCCGCGATGCAGGTAAAATTAGAAATTGAGAACATGTTCAATTTGGCAAAGGTCAATTTCTTCATTGGTTACCACATAATGGTCGATCAGGATTTCTCGAAGTCCAGGGAATTAGAGGAAAGAGAGGACCAAATCGACTACATCAATAACGCCCTCAGCGATTACATGATCCGCCTTTCCGCGAATGCGGAGCTTCGCGAAGAAAGAAAGATCGGTTCCTATTACCATGTCATCAACGATATCGAGCGTATCGGCGACCACGCGTGCAATTTCCTCAAAAGCGCGACCAAGATGAAATCGGAGGAGCTCGCTTTCTCCGAAACCGCGAAAGCCGAATTCAACGAGATGGAGAAAATCATCGAGGAGATGTTCAACCTTTCCGCGAGGGTCTTCGCCTTGAAGAAGACCGCCGATTTGGAAAAGCTCCATGCCTTGGAAGCTAAGACCGACGAAATGAAGACCCGTCTTAGCGACGCCCATTTCAACCGTATCAAAGCCAATCTATGCAACACTCAGCTTTCCCCCTTCCATTCCACTTTCCTTTCTGAACTAGAAAGGGTCGCGGACCACCTTACGAACATCGGTTATTCCATCGTTAACCCAACTGGAGACGAAGAGACCACATATAGGGGAAAAGGATATAGCCGCCAAGGAAGAAACTAATAGAGAATCCATAACAAAAAGCTCATCCGCGAAGATGAGCTTTTTAAATGCATGGGTCGCTTATTTCTTGGCTTTGGCTTTCTTTGCCGGGGCCTTCTTTTCCTTGGGGGCTTCCTTCACCTCTGGGGCTTTTTCGATGCGACGTTTGAAGATGCAAGCGCAGAAGGCGCCTAGTTTGATGTCCATATGGTGCGGACGGCCTTCCGGTCCTTCTTCTGGCCAAGAGGTCGCGGGGAGACCATTGTATTGGTTCCAACCGCCATAGACATCCTTATCGGAATTGAAGATTTCGTCATAGATGCCTTCGTGACGGGTACCGATGCAATACCTCTCATAATAATTTGGGGTCATGTTGAAGACGAAGATGAGGTCGGAATCGCCGACTTCCCTTTCGAAGGCGAAGACGCTTTGATCGGCATTGTCGACCATAAGCCAGGCGAAATGGGATGGGTTATGCTCCTCGAAATGCATGGCGGGCTCGGCCGCGTAGATGCGGTTAAGGTCGCGGATCATGCGTTTGACGGAGTCATGCTTCGGGTAGGAGAGGAGTTCCCATGGGAGGGATTTGTTCTCGTTCCATTCATCGAAGGAAGCGAGTTCGTTGCCCATGAAGTTGAGCTTCTTGCCCGGGTGAGCGTATTGATATGTATAGAGGTTGCGTAGCAAATCGAACTTCTGGTCGTAATTGCCCCACATCTTATTGATAATCGTGCCTTTTCCATGGACGACTTCGTCGTGGCTAAGGGGAAGAAGGAAATTATCGGAATAGAAATAGGCCATCGAGAAAGTGAGTTTGTTATGCTCGTACTTCTTGTATACCGGGTCCTTGCTATAGTACTTCAAGGTATCGTTCATCCAGCCGAGGTCCCACTTATAGTCGAAACCGAGTCCGCCGTATTCGACGGGGGCGGTGACTTTTGAGAAATCGGTGGAGTCTTCCGCGATCATCATGACGCTTGGATGGGCGTAATGGATTTTGCCATTGAGACGGCGGATGAATTCGGTGGCCCCGGTGTTCTCACCCTTGGCTTTGTTGCCGTCCCAGAAGACGATGTTGCTGACCGCGTCGACGCGGATGCCATCGAAATGGAAATAGGTGAGGAAATAGTTCATCGCGGACATCAGGAAGCTTCTGACCGGGTCTTTGCCTAGGTCAAATTGGGCGCTTCCCCAAGGCGAAATCGTATGGGCGGGGTCGCTGTATTCGAATAAGCAGGTGCCATCGAATTCCCTAAGGGCATAGGAATCGGTCGCGAAATGGACGGGGGCGAAGTCGAGGATGACGCCGAATCCTGCGCGATGGAGCCTATCGACGAAGCTCATGAGTTGTTTGGGATTGCCATAGCGGGAATCGACGGAGAAGAATCCGGTAGCCTGATATCCCCAAGATCCATCGAATGGATATTGGGTGATCGGCATGATCTCGACGTGGGTATAACCGGTTTCCTGGAGATAGGGGATCAAATAATCCGCGACTTCCTCATAGGAAGGATACCTATCGTAGATTTTTCCTTTCCATGAGCCTAGATGCATCTCATAGATGGACATAGGCTTATCGAAATTGCGGGTGCGCCCGGCAAGCCAATCGCCATCCATCCAAGGGAAGCCTTCGATGTCATAACATCTAGAGCAGGTCTGTGGACGGAATTCACTATAGAAGGCAAAGGGGTCGGCTTTATCGACGTATTCGCCTTTGGCGTTACGGAAATGATATTTGTAGGATTGATAGTCGGTGATGCCGGGGATGAAAACCTCCCAGGCTCCGCAGGGATCGATTTTGGCAAGTTTGTGGGTGCGGACATCCCAGCCATTGAATTCGCCGATGACGGAGACATCTTCCGCCATAGGGGCATAAAGACGGAAATACGCGCCTTTGACTTCCTTTTTCACCTTGCGGCGGCGGGTCTTGCCTGCCTTATCCTTATAAGTCTCCTCTTCTTCGATTTCCTTCACGCCGAAATGGCAGCCGAAATACTCATAGGCATTAATCGATTGACCCATGAGGTAATCATGTAAGATACCAAACGCCATAGATTTTCCTTTCCGTTTTGAAAAACTCGTTTGTTTTATTTAGGTTTATTATACACCCCAAAACACCTATAAGTGAATAAATCACTTAATCGATTTTTGCAGGGGGTTCGATGAATAAATCGACGATATTATCAAGGCTTTCCTCACTCACGCCGCAGGAAAGAAGGTAATTGTAAGTCTTCTGGTGCATGTTGTCCCCATCTTCGGAAATCAGGACCATGTAATAAGCCGAGGTTAGCTTTTTGTAATCGCGGGGATTGTCTTCGATATCCCCGAAATTGGAGAAAAGATAATCGCGGAAAACATTTTCGTATGGTAAGCCTAGAAGGCTTTCCAAAAGGAAACAAATCAATCCGGTCCTATCGGTTCCGATGTTGCAATGAATATAAACGGGATAATGGGAAGTATCCCCAAGGAAAGTAAAGATCCTCGAGATGACGTCGGTAGCGCCTAACATCTGGTTGGAGATATGCCAATCGATGGGGAAACGGTTGTAATGAAGGCCTTCGATCAAACCGTCTTTCATTTGGCCGTATTCGGTCTGTTCGGAGGTGCACGATTCATCCATGCGGAGGTCGATTTCCTCTTTGACCCCTAATCTATCCACGAGTTCTTCGCGGCCTTTCTCGGTAATTTGAATCTCCACTTCTTCGCGAGTGGATTTATTGAGTCTCCCCCCGCGATAGAAAAGGCCTTGGCGAATCTTGCCACCCAATTTGGAAGGATAGCCTCCGATATCCCTGACGTTAGTTATGCCATCGATGTCGAGATTCCTTGGGGCGTTATCCGCGGTGGTAAAGGTAAAGGTTTCCGCGTTCTTCAAATTCGCGTATTCCAAAGAATAACGATAATAGTATTTCGTGCCGATTTCCAAGTTGTAGATTTCCGCTTGAGAGGAATCGAAAGCGAAATGCTCGGAAACCGAAAAATCCTCATATTTGGAGATTTCGAAGTAATGGGTCCCCTCTTTTTCTGTTTCTGCTTGGAGAACGATTGGGTTTGGCTTGGATAATTCCTTATTTCCTCTAGCGAAATCCTGCACCGTGGTGATGCCCGAAAGAAGATAGGCTTCCTGAACCTTTGTATGGATGGAATAAGGAGGCAAAACGACGTCCTCAGGATCTACCTTGGTCTTGTCGCTTCCAGGATAATCGTTAAGGTTCTCTTCCTCATACCAATAATCCAGGTCTTCATAGACGATCGGTTTTTTGCTGCTCGTAGACGAAGAAGCCGACCCGCAGGAAAGGAGGAAAACCGAAAGGGTTAAGAGAAAGCTTCTTTTGTTTGGAACGATCATAGTCTCACCTCACGGGAATATGATAAATGAAAACCTCCAGCAATCTAAGGGATTAACCTATACTGGAGGTTTAATGGCTTATTCTTTCTTGGAAAGGTAATCGTCGATTCCCCTAGCGGCAAGCTTGCCAGCGCCCATAGCGGAGATGACGGTGGCTGCGCCTGTTACGGCATCGCCTCCAGCGAAGACGCCTTCGATGCTGCTCATGCCGTTTTCATCGATTACGATGCCGCCCCGTTTGGAGACCTCCAAGCCCGGGGTGGTCGATTTGATAAGGGGGTTAGGCGAGGTTCCGATAGCCATAATGACCGTATCAAGGTCCATCTCATATTCGGAATTTGGAATCTCGATTGGACGTCTGCGACCTTTTTCGTCGGGTTCCCCAAGTTCCATTTTGATGACACGCATCCCCTTAACGGTTCCGTTTTTAGGGTCGCGAGGGTTATCCAAATTACTATAGCCAAGTATCTCTACGGGATTATTGAGAAAGCGGAATTCGATGCCTTCCTCAATCGCGTGTTCCACTTCTTCCTTCCTGGCTGGAAGCTCCTCCATGGAGCGGCGATAGATGATGTAAACCTTTTCGGCGCCTAAGCGAAGGGCGGTTCTAGCGGCATCCATTGCGACGTTTCCGCCTCCGACGACCGCGACTTTCCCACCTTTCATGATGGGAGTGTCATTGACTTCACGATAGGCCTTCATGAGGTTGCAACGGGTAAGGAATTCGTTTGCGGAATATACGCCGCGAAGCTCCTCTCCTGGAATGCCCATGAAATTGGGAAGACCAGCACCGGAAGCGACATAGACGGCTTTATAGCCATCTTCGAACAATTCCTGGATTGTCAACGTTTTTCCAATGACGACGTTAGTTTGGAAATCGACGCCCATGGCCCTAAGCTTTTCAGTCTCGCCTTTGACAACCGATTTAGGAAGGCGGAACTCAGGGATTCCATAAAGAAGGACGCCGCCAAGTTCATGTAAGGCTTCGAAAACCGTTACTTCATAACCTTTTTTGGCAAGGTCTCCGGCGCAGGTCAAACCCGATGGCCCAGAACCGATGATAGCGACTTTCTTCCCGTTTTTAACTACAGGGGTCACTTCTTTTTTGGAATTGGCGGCATGATAATCGGCAACGAAACGTTCTATGCGGCCTATTGCGACTGGCTCAAACTTATACCCTAACGTGCATTTGCTTTCGCATTGGCTTTCCTGTGGGCAAACCCTTCCGCAGATAGCGGGAAGCGAAGATGATTTGGAGATAACCTCATATGCCCCCTCGATATCTTTTTCCTTCATCTTCTTAATGAATCCGCGGATATCGATGTTGACCGGGCAACCGGAAATGCATGGGGCAGTAGGGCAAGAAAGACAGCGGGAGGCTTCGTTGAAGGCCGTTTCTTCATCATAGCCTTTGGCTACTTCTTCAAAGCATTTGGCGCGGACTTTTGGCGAAAGGGTCGGCATTTCATTTCTTTTTGTGACGTTAGCCATCAGTTTTCTCCTCCCTTCCTTAACAAATTGCAGGTTTCTTCATAGGCATGCTTTTCGAAATCCATATACATCCTATTTCTGCTCATGGCCTCATCGAAATCGACTTCATATCCATCGAATTCCGGGCCATCGACACAGGCGAATTTGGTAACACGCCTGCCATCTTGGCATAAGGTTAAACGGCATCCTCCACACATTCCGGTTCCATCGATCATAATCGGGTTCATGGAAACGACAACGGGGATATTGAATTCCTTGGCGGTTAAGGAGACGAACTTCATCATGATAAGGGGTCCGATCGCAATGATGCGGTCGAATTTCTCACCGTTTTCTAGCATTTTCCTCAAAGGAATGGTCACATTGCCCTTTTCTCCATAAGAACCATCGTCGGTGGTGACGATAAGTTTATCGGAGACTTCCTTGAATTCATCTTCGAGGATGAGGATATCCTTGTTGCGGAAGCCGACAATCGAGACGACGTTTGCGCCTAAATCGTGGAGTTTTTTGGCTACGGGCAAAGCGATTGCACAGCCGACTCCTCCTCCGATTACGGCTACTTTCTTTAAACCCTCAAGATCGCTTGGTTTTCCTAAAGGACCAACGAAGTCATGGATAAAGTCGCCTTCTTTTAAGGCGTTAAGTTTCATGGTGGTGGCTCCAACAACTTGGAAGATAATGCGAACAAGTCCTTTTTCCCTATCGGTTCCCGCGATGGTCAAAGGGATGCGTTCCCCTTCTTCATCGACGCGTAAGATGATGAATTGACCGGCTTCCCCTTTTCTAGCCACCAAAGGGGCCTCGACCCATAAAGAGGTCACGGTTTCGTTAAGGACGTCTCTTTTCTCAATGCGATACATAGGTAATTCCTTTTTTTCCTTCGGGTGAATTATACGGCTTTACTTGTTTTTAAGAAGTAAATTTCAATCAAAAGCAACAAAAAACCTCCATCGGCAGAAAGGAGGAAGGACATCAACAGGGCTTAATGTCGAATACCGATGGAGGCAAGAAAGGAGGTTTCTTTTTGAAAGCGCTTTCATTATAGGCCAACAACAGGCCCTTTTCAATAGGTTAGTTTCCAAAAATAACTTCTTTTTAAAGTTTTTCCTTGAGGGTCTTTTTGACCAATTTCAAAGCCTCGACTTCATCGATTTCCGGATGTTCGAGGATCGTTTTCCTTAGCGTCGGATAAAGGCTAGGGAGGATGAAGGCGGTATGTTCTTTTTCGCTTAAGGAAACGATAAACGATAGCAGGTACCCCTCTTCTTGTTGAATAATCGGGGTGATCGTCGTTTTGTTTTTGTAGAAGAAATCCACGAATCCCTTGATGGAAGAAGATACGTTGTTACCTTTATATTCGCCTTTTTCGAAAAGGAAGGCTAAATGGAAAAGGATGAGCTTCTCACGGTAATTCGAGTTTCCGAATAAGCGATAGAAAGAACTTTTGCTGACTCCCGCCTTCTTGGCGATCTCCCTGGCCCCGATATCGTTCTTGTCTTTTTTCGACAGCAAATCGATATAGGCGGCCGAAAGGCAATGGAGAAGGTATTCGTCATGGCCTAGTTCGGAGTTGATGCCCATCGTTTTTGTCCTTATGAGCTAATTATACATCGCCTTGGGTTTTTCCATAATGGAAAGAAGGAAGAAAATAGAAGAAAAACGCGAAGGAGAATGATAGAATCTAGCCGAAAGAAATAGAAAGGAAATTTTCTTATGCCAAAAGTCATGGCCGTGAACGCCGGCAGCAGTTCACTCAAATACAAACTCTACCAAATGCCAGAAGAAAAGGAGATCTGCTCGGGAATGGCCGATAAAATCGGTCATGAAGACGCGGCCTTCATCCTAAAATTCAACGGAGAAAAGCACGTCGAGACCCTTCCGATCCTCGACCACACCAAAGCCGTCGCCCTTCTTCTTGAAGCCCTCGTCAAATTCGGCGTCGTCGCCTCGTTAGACGAAATCGAATGCGTCGGTCACCGCGTCGTCCAAGGCGGTAAGTACTTCTCCAAATCCGCGGAGTTCGATTCAGACACCGAGCATAAGATCGATATTCTCACTCCTCTTGATCCTCTTCACGCGCAAGCCCACCTTCTTGGCTTCCGCGCCTTCAAGAAGGCCCTTCCGAACGTTCCGGCGATCGCGGTCTTCGATACTGCCTTCCATCAGACCATGGAAGAAGAGGATTATCTCTTCCCAATCCCATATGAATATTCTGTCAAATACGATTGCAGGCGTTATGGCGCCCACGGAACCAGCCATAACTATTTGGCGATCCTTGGCGAAAAGAATTACGGGGCCAAGCGCATCATCTCCTGCCACATCGGTTCTGGTTCTTCCCTTGCGGCGATAAAAGATGGAAAATGCGTTGCGACCTCCATGGGTCTTACCCCGTTAGGTGGGGTCATGATGGGCACCCGCACCGGCGATATGGATCCTTCCGTCATGGATTATTTAGCGACCTGCACCGGCAAAGACGTCCATGAACTTTACGATATCTTCAATAAGAAATCCGGGTTCCTTGGAGTTTCCGGAGTCTCTAACGATACCCGTGACGTCGAAGACGCGGATAAGAGCGGAAATAAACAGGCCCAGATCGCCAGCAAACTATTCGCGAGAAGGGTCGCCGATTACATCGGTTCCTATTATGTCCGTCTTGGCGGAGCCGACCTTATCATCTTCTCCGCGGGCATCGGTGAAAACAGCGCCTATTACCGTGAACTCATCCTTAAGGATGTCGAAGAGGCCCTTGGCTTGAAGATCGATTACGAGTTGAATTCCAAGATTCGCGGCAAAGAAGCTCTCATTTCCTTGCCAGAAAGCAAAATCAAAGTCGCCATCATCCCAACCGATGAAGAAGTCATGATCGCGAGAGACTGCTACAAGAGGATCGTCGATGGGCGCATTTAACAAATTGCCCAGCGAAGTCGAAGTCTTCGCCAAAACCCATAAGAATTCCTTCTTGGCCATGCAAAAGGCCATAGAAAACGCCAAAACGGTAATCGTTTTCCGCCATCTTAAACCGGATTTCGATGCCCTTGGCTGTCAATTTGGCATGGTCCAATTCCTTCGCGACAATTTCCCCGATAAGGAAATCCATTTTGTCGGCGATAACCACCCGACCTTCACCCCAAGGATCTTCCCTGAAGCTGAGAAAATAAGCGAAGCCGCTCTCAAAGAGATGGATTTCCTTTCCATCGTCCTTGATGTTGGCGATGCGGATAGAATCGCCAATCCGAACTTTGCCTTGGCCAAAACCGTCATTAAGATGGACCATCATCCTTGCAAAGCGGAGATTACTACTCCTGAACTTACTGTTTGTGACCTCGATAAAGCCGCGGCTGCCGAAATCCTCGCCGCCTTCCTATTCTCTTGGAAAGGGAAGAAAGTGAGCAAGGAAACGGCAAGATGGCTCTATATCGGCATCGTTGGGGATTCGGGAAGGTTCATGTTCTCCTCCACCTCCATCCATACCTTCCAAATCGCGGAGCTCCTTCTTTCCACCGGTTTTGACTTAAGGACGACCTACCTAACGATGTATGAAAAGACCATCGGAAGCCTCCGTTCGCTTTCCTATGTCCTTTCTAACTTCAAAGTTTCTCCGCATGGGGTCGCTTATTATTGCTTGCCTTCCTCTGTGCAGGAAGAACTCCAAATCACCCCTGAACTTGGAAAGGAACACGTCAACACCTTTTCAAATATCGAGGGGGTTGAAATCTGGTGTTCCATTACAGAAGACCCGAATCCAAAAGATTACTGCTGGAGGATTTCCATCCGCAGCAAACGTCTGAACATCGCTCCCCTTGCGAACAAATGGGGCGGTGGAGGCCATGATTTGGCATCCGGGGCAAGAATCAACGATCTAAGTGAACTCGAGGCCTTCATCAACGACCTTGACCAATATATCGCCGATAACCCAGCCTAAAACTAAGAACGCATTATCCTCTTCCCTTTGATGATAATGCGTTTTTCTTTAGCCTCCTTATGAAGAAGGCGCGATAGAGTCTCACGTTGAAGGAATAAGATGGAGGCGAAAGAAGAAATCGATGAATAGGTGAAAGCCCCGTTATTTAGCGAAAGGAAATAATAAAGGCGTTCAGAAGCGGAAGGCATCGACAAGATTTTTATTTGGGCATTCATCGATTTCACCGCTTCACTTTGGGCTTTGAGGTATTCTTCTAGGAAAATGACGTTGCCTTGAAATAGCTTAAGAAGATTCTCCTTGGAAAAATAAAGCAATTCGCCCCCGCTATTAGCGATGACCGAGCCACGGTAAAAAGGTTCTTTGGAGAAAATAAGATTATGGCCAAATAGGCCAGAACCATCCAAAAGCCGATAGATTATTTCGTTTCCCTCAAGGGTATAGGAAACGATTTTAAGCGACCCATGTATCAAAAAATAGATTCCTTTGCATCTGTCCCCTTCAGCGAATAGGTTTTCTCCTTTTTCAAACTTCAGGACTTCGCCTAAGGCTTTTTCCTTTTCATTAAGAAGCGACAACAATTCCATAAGTGTGATTCAAATCACATATAATCATATATGAAGGTCTATATATTTCAAGGGCTTAAATATATTTAAGGAGCCATTTAAAATGAAAAAAACATTAATCCCAGCATTCCTATCCGCGCTTATCCTCGCTTCCTGCGGGAGCAACGGGGCGTCTACCCCTTCTTCCTACGTTTTGGATGTTAACATCGCTTCCCCTGCAGGAGCCCCTTCCGTCGCTTTGTTCCGTCATGTCCTCAAAGATAAATGCGAAATCAACGCAGATCCTGCGAACGTTGTCGCCTATTTCAGTGAGAATAGCGGGAAAGACGTTATCATCGCTCCAACAAATGCCGGACTAAACGCCATCACCAAGAAAGCCGCTCCCTATAAAATCGCGGCTACATTGACTTTCGGTAATTTCTTCCTCGCAGGAAGCGGCAATGACGAAAATAAGACGCTCGATAAGGATGATTATGTTGTTCTTTTCCAGCAGAATAACGTCCCCGATAAGCTTTTCCAATACATTTATGGAGACATGGGCCTAACGAATGTCCATTATGTCAATGCCGCTAGCGATGCCGCCTCCTGCCTAATTAGCGGGAAGAACATGACCGACGACAATACCTCCGTCGATTATGTCCTTATGGCCGAACCCGCCCTCCATAACGCTTTAGGAAAAAACGAAAAGGCCTACCAATATTCTTCCATTCAAGAAGAATTCTCCAGGAAATCCGGCGGTAAGGAAATCACCCAAGCCTCGGTCTTCGTCTCTTCTTCCTTAAGCAAAGATAAGGCGGATCCCTTCTTGTCCTCCCTCGAACAAGACGTAAAGGCCTTCTTAGCCTCTCCTTCCATCCTCGATGATTATTTCAAATCCGAATCCGATAAGACCCTTGCCCAAAGCAAATTCAGCGCCCCCGTGGCCTTAGTGGAAACGATGGCCAAAGAGAATAACCGCATGGGCTTAGGCTATAAGAAAGCTAACGAAAACAAAGATTCCATCAAGGAATTCGCCAAGCTATTTGGCATAAACGAGATTGATGAAGAGGTTTATTACAAGTAATCCATTCCTTTATACCATAGGACTAATCCTCGTATTCGTCCTTTGGCTCGTCATTTCCTTTTCCTTAGGGCAAGGGAACCTTGTTTTTCCTTCGCCCTTCCAAGTTTTTGGCGAAACAGGGAGGCTTTTAGGTGACTCCTTCACCTATAAAAGCATCGGCTTAAGTTTGCTAAGGACCTTGGAAGGATTTGGAATATCCTTTGTCGCGGCTTTGGCCCTAGGATCTTTAGCAGGAGAAATAAAACCTCTCCAAAAGGTATTAAAGCCCTTGATGATCGTCTTAAAAAGCGCCCCAACCGCGGCGTTTGTCTTCCTCTTCATCCTTTTATCCGGTTCTTCCATCGCCCCTATTTACATCGTTACCCTCCTTGCTTTCCCGATTCTCTATGAATCGGTGGTCGCCGGTTTTAACGCGGTCGATGAACAGCTTATAAACGCGGCGAGGCTCGATGGGACCCCAAAATGGAAAAGAGCCATCAGGATAGAGCTCCCCCTAGCCCTTCCATTCGTAATCCTGGGAATGGTCAATAGCTTTGCCCTTTCCTTCAAAACCGAGATTATGGCGGAGATCATCTCAGGGGATACGAACCCCGGAATCGGCGGTTATATCCGCATGTTCAGAAACGGCGACCCAAGCGACCTAACCCCGATATTCGCCCTTGCCTTAATCGCCATAACGATCATCCTCCTCGTCGATTTGGCTTCCTACCTAGTGAAAAGGAAGCTATCCAAATAATAACGAACAAGAAAAAAAGCCCTTCATCGCGAAGGGCTTTTGATTAACCTAGGAAGGTTTAGTCAACGTCAGGATATTGTTCCCTTTTGGCGTTATAGGAGGTATGGAGCAATTCCTCGGCGAGCTCACTGCCCGGCTCACCAAGATAATCCTCATAGAGTTTCTTGATGTCGGGGTTGAGATGAGAACGGCGGAGAGGCTTGTTCTTATCTTCCTCATAGAGGACCGCGGCACGTTTGGCACGATAGGTATACCAGATGTCGGGGTCTTCGTTTGGAAGCATGGATGGGAAGACGTATGGTTGTCCACCGCCATTGATGCAGCCGCCGGGGCAGCCCATGACCTCGATGAAGTCATATTGGGAGGTGCCATCCTTGATTTGCTCAAGGAGCTTTCTGGCGTTGATCATGCCAGAGGTGACGGCGATGCGGACCTTGGTGCCCTTGATATCAAGGGTCGCTTCCCTAACGGCCTCGAATCCACGGACCGGGAGGAGGTCGATCGGTTCCATCTCTTCACCGGTAAGCATGTTGTAGGCGGTACGAACCGCGGCTTCCATGACGCCACCGGTGACGCCGAAGATGACGCCCGCGCCGGTGTTCTCACCGACGATATCGTGGTCGAATTCCTCTTCGGGGAGGCGGTTCCAGATGATACCGGCACGTCTGACGAGATCGCCAAGCTCACGGGTGGTGAGGGCCAAATCGACGTCGCGGATACCGTCTTTGTCAACGAATTGTTCGCGTTGGACCTCATATTTCTTCGCGGTGCAAGGAATGAAGGAAACGACATAGATGTCCTTCTTGTCCCAGCCCATCTTTTCGGCGTAGTAGCTCTTTAGGATAGCGCCGAACATCTGTTGTGGGGATTTGCAGGTGGAAACATGGGGGAGCAATTCAGGGAAATAGAGCTCGATGAAGTTGATCCATCCCGGGGAGCAGGAAGTGATCATCGGCATCTTGCCGCCCTTGGAGAAGCGTTCGATGAATTCGTGGGCCTCTTCCATAATGGTGAGGTCGGCGGAGAAATTCATGTCGAAGACCTTCTCGAAGCCGACGCGGCGGAGGGCCGCGGCGAGACGCTTGGTGCCGTTGGTGCCGATCTTGCAGCCGAATTCCTCAGCGATCGCGGAACGGACGGCCGGGGCGGCGAAGCAGACAACGTGCTTTCCAGCGCGGAAAGCGGCGTCAAGCTCATCGATGTTGTTGTGTTCCATCAAGGCGCCTGTTGGGCAAACGAGGGTGCATTGACCGCACTGGATGCATGGAACCTTGGAGAAGGAACGGTTTTGGGTTGGGGCGACGATCGTGGAGAAGCCACGGTTTTCGAAACCGAGGATTCCGATGCCTTGGGCCTTTTTGCAGGCCTCGATGCAACGACCGCAGAGGATGCACTTGCTGGTGTCCCTGACGATGGCCGGGGTCAAAAAGTCAAGCGTGGTCTCGGTCTTCTCGCCCATATATTTGTCTGGGCGGGCGCCGACGTCGCGGGCGACGTTGAGAAGTTCGCATTTGCCGTTCTTTTTGCAGGATTGGCAATTGAAGGAATGGTTGGAGAGAAGAAGCTCGACGGAGGTGCGTCTAGCATCGGTCGCCTTTTGATCGGCGATGGAGATCTTCATGCCATCGGCAACTTCATAGGCGCAGGAAGGGACAAGTCCCCTAGCGCCTTCCACCTTGACCAAGCAGACGCGGCAGGAAGCCAAAGAGCATTCATGGTCACGCCAGTTGCAAAGGGAGGGGATGTGGTAGCCGCAGCTTTTCGCGGCCTCGAGAATCGTAAGGCCAGCATCAACCTGATATGGCTGATTCTCAATATAGATAGTAACTTTGTTCGCCATTGTTCTTACTCCTTGGAGACGGCGCCGAATTTGCAAACCGTGACGCAGGTGCCGCACTTAATGCACTTCTTGGTGTCGATGACATACGGGACTTTCCCGACTTCACCATGGATCGCGTCGACTGGGCAGTTGCGAGCGCACATAGAGCACTTCTTGCACTTGTCGGGATTGATGACGAAGGAGATGAGGTCTTTGCAGACGCCGGCATCGCACTTCTTCTCGAGGATGTGCCTTTCATAGACCGGGCGGAATTTGCGGAGGGTGGAGAGAATCGGGTTGGCCGCGGTCTGTCCAAGTCCGCAGAGAGCGCCGGCAGCGGTTGCCGAGGCGAGGGTTTCGAGGTCATCGAGATCGCTCATCTCACCGCGTCCTTGGGTGATCTTGGTGAGGATCTCAAGGAGGCGCTTGGTGCCGATACGGCATGGGGTGCACTTACCGCAGGATTCGTCGCGGATGAATTCCATATAGAACTTCGCGACGTCGACCATACAGTTGTCTTCGTCCATGACGATGGCTCCGCCTGAGCCCATCATCGAACCGGCCTTTTGGAGGGATTGATAATCGATGGCGACATCGAGTTCATCCTTGGTAAGGCAGCCGCCGGAAGGACCGCCGGTTTGGATGGCAAGGAATTCTTTGCCGTTGGGGATACCTCCACCGATATCATAGATAAGGGTGCGGAGGGTGGTTCCCATAGGAACCTCGACAAGGCCGACGTTATTGACTTTTCCGCCAAGAGCGAAGACCTTGGTGCCCTTGGAGTTCTCGGTTCCGATCTTCGCATATTCGGCGGCGCCGACGCGGAAGATATATGGAAGGGAGGCAAGGGTTTCGACGTTGTTGATAACGGTTGGCTTGCCGAATAGACCGGAGACCGCCGGGAAAGGCGGCTTCGGACGCGGCATACCGCGTTTGCCCTCGATGGAGTTGAGCAAGGCCGTTTCCTCGCCGCAGACGAAGGCGCCAGCGCCATAGCGGAGGCCGACTCTGAAGCTGAAGCCGGTACCGAGGATGTTATCGCCGAGAAGACCGCGTTCAGTTAGTTCGCGGATCGCGATTTTGATACGTTCGCAGGCGATTGGGTATTCGGCACGAATATAGAAGTAACCCTGATGGGCGCCGATCGCATAGGCGGCAATAGCCATACCTTCGATGACGGCGACGGGGTTGCCTTCGAGAATGGAACGGTCCATGAAGGCTCCTGGGTCGCCTTCGTCACCGTTGCAGATGATGTATTTCTCTTCCGATTTCTGGGCCGCGGCGAATTTCCATTTGGTGCCGGTTGGGAATCCAGCGCCGCCACGTCCGCGAAGACCGGAGGCAAGAACCTCTTCGATAACCTGTTCTGGGGTCATGGAGAGGGCGCGCTTTAGGGCTTCATAGCCGCCATAACCGAGGGATTCGTCCAAATCCTCGGGGTTGATGGTGCCGCAGCCATAAAGGGCGATACGCATTTGTTTCTTATAGAAGTTGATGTCATCCTGACGGGTGACCTTCTCTTTTGTAGCCGGATCGACGTAGAGGAGTCCTTCGACGATCTTGCCGCCGATGATGTCTTCTTCGATGATGCGTTCGGCATCGGCGACCTTGACTTCGGTATAAAGGGTGTCTTCCGGGAAAATCTTGACGAACGGTCCTTTGGAGCAGAAACCGAAGCAACCGACGAGGTTGACGGTAACCTTATCCTGAAGGCCCTTTTCGGCGATAAGTTCTTCGAACCTATGCATGATGTCTTTGGAATTGGAGGACATACAGCCCGTACCGCCGCAGATGACGATATGGCGTTTGCCGTCTTTTCCGGAGAACTTGTCTTCGAGTTTCTTGGCGCAGCTACATTGGGCGGAACCGAGTTCCTCCAAGGTGCGGATCGCTTCTTCTTTAGTCATGATTAGGCTTCCTCCTTCTTGCGGTACTCATCGAGGATCTTATCGACCTGGCTGAGTTGGACCTTTGGGTAAACCTTGCCGTTGATGGAGACGGCCGGGGCGATACCGCAGGCGCCTAAGCAACGGACGTTATCAAGCGAGAATAGACCGTCTTTGGTGGTCTCACCTGGCTTGATCTTGAGCAATTCGCCGATCTTGTCGCTGACGTTCTGGCTGCCCTTGACATAGCAAGCGGTGCCGGTGCAGACGCCGATGACGTATTTGCCCTTTGGCTCCAATGTGAAGAAATTGTAGAAGGTGACGACGCCGTAAATCTCGGCAGTCGGAACACCTGTGGCCTCGGAGATCACTTCCTGAACTTCGAGGGGGATATAACCAAATTCCTTTTGGCAATCCGAGAGGATCAACATTAGGGGCGATGGTTCATCCTTGTAACGGTCAACTATTTCCAGGACCGTCTTTCTGGCTTCTGGACGAATGTGCATCTGAAAAACCTCCTCTAGATACAATCGCGTGTAATAGTGTAGCGCACGCGAGCGCAGTTAAGATACATTAACATTAAAAAACCGCGCCGATTTTTTAGGAGCGGAAATCAGCGGATTCCAGTTACCAATTTTAGAGGTCTATCCGATAGGCAAACCTCGATATCCTCGGAGAAAGAACCGAGGTCTTTTCCGTCATAGCAAATGGCCGAACGGGTCTTGCCCGGATGACGGGGGGAGATGACGAGTTTACGGTTTATGACGACTTCGGGATGAATGAAGGCGTCTATCGGGGCGATTGGGGTGATGACGAAGCAATGGGCCTCTTCCTCAAGAATCGGTCCTCCCAAGGATGCCGAATAGGCGGTCGAACCGGTTGGGGAAGCGACGATTAGGCCGTCGCCTTGGAAATCCACGACCTTATCGCCTAGATGGATCGTTAGTTTCACGCTTCTAGCCCGCGTTTCCGAAACGAAGACCACATCATTTAAGGCGAAACGGGGATTGTTTTTGTTGAAAATAAGCCCGAAACGGGGTGAGATTTTGAATTTATCTGGGTCCAAAACGGAGAGGTCGTCGTCATAATGAATCGCGCAGAGCTTGCCGCGATGCCCGGCGTTTATACCTAGGATTGGGACATCCATTTCATAAGCCATGGAGGAAGCGCTAAGCAGCGTGCCATCTCCTCCGATGGAGATTATCAAATCGTAATTGCCTCCGTCTTCAACTTTCAATCTTGGGGAATCAAGCTGGGAGACGATGAAATCGCGGGCGAAAAGTTCGAAGGAGGGTGGGAGAGAATCGATGGCCTTGCGGCACTTCTCCTTCTTCTGCTCGGTGTTGGTATTCAAAAACAAAAAGGCTCTCATGGCTTTAATCTTCATAGGAAAGAGGAAAGAGTTCAACATGTTTTTTCTCCTTATTGCCGTATAATTTAGATGACGGAGGACATAATCGATATGGAACTTAGCAAGATTGCCTTAGGCTGCGATAGCAAACCCTTCAAAAAAGGAAAGGACGTAACTCAAATCCTCGATGCCTGTCGGCAAATCGGAATCAATGTCTTCGATACGGCTAGAGGCTATGGAAAATCCGAGAAGGTCCTAGGTGAATACATCAGGACCCACGGAAATAGAGAAGATTATTACGTCATCAGCAAAGGGTGCCTTCCTTATCCATTTTCAAGGGTTAACGAAAAGTGCCTCATCAAAGATCTTGAAAAATCCTTAGCGACCCTCAATATCGGTTATATCGACCTCTATCTCCTTCACCGTGACGACAGTGGATGCAATCTCCGCTTGCTTATCCAAATACTTAACGAATACATCAAAAAGGGCAAAATAAAGGCATACGGGTTCTCTAATTTCACCGCGAAGAGGGTTTCCCAAGCCGAAAGAATAGCGAAACTCTACGATCTAGTTGGGCCAGTTGCCGTTAGCGATAACCTCACCCTTCTTCCCTGGGTCCAAGACCCTTGGGGAGGAAGCGATGGCTGCGTCTCCTTAACGGGAAAACCCGAGGAACTAAAGATCTTCGAAGAACGCGGTTATCCGATTTATTCGTATTCCCCCTTGGCGAGGGGTTACCTTACGGGAAGGGTCAATTCCTCGGATAATTTCGATACGAAAAACGTCGATAAGGCAGCGATTAGAGCCTATCAAAGCGAAGAGAATATCGAAAGGCTCAAAACCCTTGAAGGCATTTCGAAGGAACTCAATATCCCTATTCCCTCTTTGACCATTGCCTATTTATGCAATAAGAAACTCAAAATAGTTCCGGTCATCGGTTCGACATCTCCTATTAGGCTAAAGGAAAACATGGAAGCCACGAAGATCGTTTTACCAGAGGAAACGATGGCTGCTTTGGACGAATTATCCCTAAACAAATAAACTAAATTCTTTTCAGCATCGATTTGACGATATTCTCGGAGACCACCGCCATTTTCGACGCGAATTGATTGAAGTCCTCGGCCCCTTCTCCATCGGGTTTGTCGGAGATGGCTCTGATGATGACGAAGGGAACGCCAAACAAATAACAGGTATGGGCGATCGCGGCGCCTTCCATTTCACAGCATAGCCCATTGAAACTAGCGACGATCAAATCCTTTTGGGCTTTGTTAAAGATGAATTGGTCGCCAGAACACACCCTTCCTTCGAAGATATTGATGTTGGGGGCCACTTCTTTCGTGGCTTCCTTGGCTTTTTCGATCAACAAGGGATCGGCCTTGAAGGCGAATAGACCAGTATATGGGATTTCGCCTTTTTTGAAGCCGATGACCTCGACGTCGAAATCATGTTGGACGGCATCGGTTGAGATGACGATGTCCCCGATTTCCATTCTTCCATCAAGAGAGCCCGCGACGCCTGTGTTAATTATCTTCGTGCAATGGAAATCCCTGATGAGGGTGGATGCGCAAATGCCGGCGTTTACCTTACCCATGCCGCATTTAACGATGACGACTTCCTTGCCGTTAAGGCTTCCTTCGACGAATTCCATCGCGGCGACTTTGGAAGTGTTTTCGATGTCGCAATCACGTTTGATCAAATCCACTTCGGCATCCATCGCCCCGATTATCCCGATTCTTTCTTTTTCCATTAGATTCATTCCTCCTTAGGGGCGTCATCTTTTATGGGTTTCGAATTATCCTTGGCCTTTTCCACCAGTTTGAAAAGCATGACCCCGATGATTGGGCCAAAGCTATTGAAAAGGATGCATAAGGCCAAATCGATGAAGGTCGCTCCATATACCTTATTGGCAAAACCAAAATAGAACATGTTCGCGATGCAGTGCTGGAAACCGCAGTAAACGAATAGGAAGACGAAGAAGACGAGAAGGAAAATGCCAACCGGCTTCAAACGGTTGAGGTTAAAGCATTTGACCGCGAGATAGACGCAGGTTCCGCAAAGGAAGGATTTGAGGATGCAGGAAAGGTAATCGTCAAAGGAATTGAAGGAAAGCCTAACATTGGCAACCTTGACCGCGGTTTCCATGATGGAGAGGTCCTTGAAGGCAAAATAAGCGAGGTAGCCTAGTCCGAAGGCCCCGATGGCGTTCCCAATTAACATTATTGGGAGTCCGATATAGAATTCCGCGCTTTGCTTCTTTTCGAAAATAAGGCCGATCTTTCCGGTATATAAAGACAACGAGAACGTGCAAACTAGAAATAGTCCAACCGCGAAAAGCGCGGAACCCAGGGCCTTGCCTAATTCTCCAGGGATAAGAAAACTCATCAAGACAAAGATGAATCCCCCTAATCCGATAGCTAGTCCAGCAAGGATTCCTTTAAGGAATGTCAACAATAGATTCTTAATCATGTGCAATAGGTTATCGTGTGTTTTTTCTTTTGCAAGGAAGATTTCAAATTATTGCTCAATAACTTCCAAGATTTCTCCAATATACATGGTATGGGGTGCTTCTTTTTCGTAATAACGCCTTCTTTCTTCTTCAGGCATATTCTCCAAAACCAAGTCGTTTTGATAGATCTTTTTGCAGATTAAGGACAGTTTTGCTTCCTTATAGATCGTCGTGTCCTTATAGGCGGTTGGGGTAAGATGGCTCTCTTTGTCCTTATTTATATCCCGACCGGATTTTGAGCCCATGAGGGACAAGGCTTTACGGAAACTCTCATCGAAGAAGGAAACAACGAAAAGGTCATTCCCCTCCATGAAATCATGGGTGTACCTCAAGGGCTTGACATAAACCGTGACGACATCATAATGCCATAAGGTCCCTATTTCTCCCCAGGATATCGTCATGGAGTTATGATTATCAACTTTGCCCGCGGTAAGTAAGGCCCAATCCTCATCGAACAGAGTAAACGGTTTAAGTTTAAGTTCTTTCGCAGTCATATCCATGCCCTTTCTCTTAATCTTCCTCGGGGATTACGAATTCCGGATGATCGGAGAGGAAGACCATGTTATGGAGCTTGATGGCCTCTTCCGCGGGAAACACCTTCCCGAAATCGTAATATTCTTCGTTAAGGCATTGTACCATGGTTTGAAGGATCAATTCCTTGGTCTTGGCCTTCTCGACGAAATGTTTATCGCAATATCCTTTATGATTTTGAATGCTTTTTAGGTTTTCTTTGAATCCATCGAGGATCTCTTTTTGGAGGATTAGGTCATCGAGATTGTCGCGGATGATCTTGACGTAATGGATGAAGGATAGAGTCCTTTCGTCTTCCTTATAGGAAAGGGGAAGCAAATCCTCGAGGGCTTCGGTAAGGGCCTCCCTCCTTTCTTCCGTAACGTATTTGCGGGGGTTATGGAGCAAGGCCAAAACATCGAAGGAAGACATCGCTTCCTCAATCCGTTTCACCTTGAGGTTATGCTCCTTGAGTTTCTTAAGGAACTCCTCATATTGCTTGATAAGAGGGAGGTCTTTTTTATTATGTTCCCCAAGCTTCGAGGAAAGATAAAAGGAACGAATCCCTTCTGGAATTAGGCGACCCATATGCTTAAAAACGTTTAAACCGCCTTCGTTTTCCTCAAGGAAGATCGCGAAGGCTTTCCTATCTTGGACATGGGTTTTGTATTCCTTGAGCCTCGACAATTGTTTTACCTCCGTAAAAGGATAGCATCCT
>CAMVEL010000021.1 GCA_947166565.1 uncultured Erysipelotrichaceae bacterium | reverse complement strand
GAAGCATTGATGGCACTCTCTACGACTTTCAATTGACAAGGCTTATCTAATTTTTCTTCGGGGATTCTGAAATCCGAGCAATCGTCCAAAGCGAAAAGTTTCAGCTTATAGTTCGCGTCGGTTTTCTTCATGTCGTAATCGAGGAACATCTCCGCGTACATGGACTGGTGATGGACGTCGTTTTCGTGAGTGTAATTGACATCGAACAACGTCTTGCAATTGATCAAGTCGTTATCATCGATATTGATGTAAAGCGAAAAGTCGAGCGAATAGTTCTGTTTGAACTGGGGGCTTTGGGTGTCTTTGCCGGTCGAGAAATCATAATAGATTTCGCCGGTGATGGTTTCTTGGTATTTAATGCCAAAGCTAAAGCCGCTTCCGATCTTCTCCAAAGTCTTCTTAATATATTGGAATTGGATCATCGGGGGCTCTTCGTATTTGAAGTCGGGCTCACTGGCGACCCCGTCTTGGAAAAGGCTATAGATGGCCTCTATTGCCTCCCCCTCACTTCTTTTTTCTCTTGGCAATAAGCCTAACGCGTTCCTGTTCGCGACTTTTTGATTCTTTAAGGATTTCTCAACCCCGTTTAAGGCATATTGCACTTTTTCGTATTTGCTTCCAGGCAATCCCCCACCGGAACCTTGTCCGCAGCCAACAAGAAAAGACAAGCATAGCGATGCGGCGACAAACAGTCTATGTTTTTTCATGAATTCCATCTCCTTTTACATAGATAAACGACCGAGAACCAATAATTGTTCTTAAGGGTCATAAACCCGAGTGTCAGAGACAATTAAAACGAATTTGATGATATGTTGTTGTGAATGAAATTGACCTTCGCATATTTCATTCTTAGGCGACTACGAAAATTATAATCCCCACCCCCAGCGGATTTCAATATGTGCGACAAAAAGGCGTCTATGTTTGCAATGACGAAAAAATGGGCGGGTCTTAAACGGATTGAATAGCCGCAAAGGCAAATGGAAAATACCCCTTCTCCTGATATAGAGGATCCGGGGTATGTCAATCGCTTTAATACGGTTATTAATTTATTGGAGGTTTTTGTTAATGGTGATCTTGTTGCACCATTTGCATCTATACCAAGCGTCACTAACTTTTTCCATGCAGTGGCTATTAAGGCATTCAGGACATTGCATGTTATCGATTTCGTACCATTCTTTTGATTTGCCACATCCACCATTAATCGCGTTAAGTTGTTCTTCAGTTAATTCAACGCCTTCTTTTTTGGCAAGGGCCAATAGTTCATCTTGGCTTTTGCATTCCTTGACCTTGGCGATCTGTTCTTCTGTTAGGCCTTTTAATAGTTCTTCTTTCATGATTAACAAATTCCTTTGTGGCCTTATGTTAACACGTCGTTTGTCACAAATGCGCCACAAAAGGAAAAGCCGACTTGCCTGAGTAGTCGGCTTATTCGTTAACGTTTATTCCGAAACGGAATTAGTTATTGAACTGTGAGTTGTAGATCTCGCTGTAGAGTCCACCAAGGGCCATGAGGCTGTCATGGGTTCCAGTCTCGACGACGTCGCCGGCCTTCATAACGATGATGAGGTCAGCGTTCTTGATGGTGGAGAGACGGTGGGCGATGACGAAGGAAGTGCGTCCTTTGGTCAACGAATCCATCGCGCTCTGGATGAGGATTTCGGTACGGGTATCGACGTTACTGGTCGCTTCATCGAGGATGAGCATCGGCGAATTCTCGGCCATCGCACGGGCGATGGTGACGAGCTGCTTCTGTCCAGCCGAGAGGGCGGAATCCTTTTGGATAACGGTGTCGATGCCTTGTGGCAAGGTGGAGACGAAGTGGTCCAAGGAGGTTTCCTTCAAAATCTCGTTGAGTCTTTCCTCACTGACATCCTTGAGGTTATAGACGATGTTCTCGCGGAGGGTACCGTTAATGACCCAGGTTTCCTGCAAAATCATGCCGAACACGTCGCGGAGCTCTTCACGTTTCATATCGTGGATGGAAACTCCATCGACCAAGATATCGCCTTTGGTGGTCTCATAGAAACGCATGAGCAAGTTGACCAAAGTGGTCTTGCCGGCGCCCGTAGGACCGATGATGGCGACCTTCATGCCAGGTTGAATCTTCTGATTGAAGTTCTTGATGGTGAGCTTGGCGGGATCATAGCCGAAGGCCACGTTGCGGAATTCGACTTCGCCACGGATGTGGTCGTGGTCGAGAAGACCGGTCTTCTTTTCGGATTCGTCTGGTAGTTCTTCTTCGGCAAGGAAGTTGAAGACACGACCCGCCGCGGCGATACCGAGCTGGACGGTGGAACCGATTTGCCCGATTTCGGAAAGCGGCTGCTGGAATAAGGAGACGTAAACAAGGAACCCGGTGATGAGGCCAAGTTGGATTGAGTCTTGGGTATAGAGGAGACCGCCAACGATCATGACGGCTGCATAGGTGAGGTAGGAGAGGACGCTCATGACCGGTTCGATGATTCCACCAAGGGCCTGAGAGGAATATAACGTCTTGCCAAGGGCACCGTTTTTGACCCCGAATTGAGCGTTCTTACGCTTTTCGGCACCGAACGCCTTGATGACGATCTGACCGGTGAAGCTTTCTTCGACTTCGGCGTTGACTTCGCCCAAGAGGTTTTGGTTCTTGCCGAATAACGGGGTGGCGAAATGGAAGATGACGAAGATCGCGATGAGGATGATTGGGAGCGAGATAAGGACGACAAGGGCCATATGCCACTCGGAGATGAACATCGCGATGATGACGCCGACAAGGGTTACCACCGCCTGAACCGCCAAGGTAATGGAGTTTTGTAAGGAAGTGGAAAGAGCATCGACGTCGTTAGTGATGACCGAGAGGATGTCACCGATTTGTTTGGTGTCGAAGTAATTTAATGGCATCCTGTTCGTCTTCTCACTGATGGAGGTACGGATGTCACGGCTGAGTTTTTGGACCGCAACGTTGAAGATCATGCCAGAGATCGTCGAAAGCACGAAGCTCAGGACGATGAAGGCGAGCAAGGTGACGGCGTTTTGGACGAAGAGATCCATCTTGACCTGGACCATGCCGCCAGCGCCTTCGGTCAATTCCGCTGGAGAAATGAGGTTCGTTAGCGTTTGCACGTAACGCGGCGAGAGGATGGAGAGGACCGCGGAAGCGATGAGCAAGATGATGGAAATCATCATCGGAACATAGTATCTGCGGGCGTATTTGAAGAGGTCTTTCAAACGGGCAAAATTGTTATTTTTTTGCGCGGTAGTTGCTTTTGCCATCTTTAGTTACCTCCTTTAGCAGCGGCGGCTTGCTTTGGGGCAAGGCCGAGTTCTTCTTTGCTAAGCTGGGAAAGGGCGATTTCCTGGTAAACCGGGCAGTTGCGCACGAGGTCTTCGTGTTTGCCTAAGCCAACCACTTCGCCTTTATCGAGAACGACGATTTGATCCGCATCCATAATGGTACCGACGCGTTGGGCGACGATAACGCGGGTAACGCCGGGCATGGAGTCCTTGATGTTTTTGCGCACGACTTTGTCGGTGCGGTAGTCAAGGGCGGAGAAAGAGTCATCGAAAATGAGGATTTCCGGGAATTTCGCGACGGAACGAGCGATGCAAAGACGCTGCTTCTGGCCGCCGGAGAAGTTGGTTCCGCCTTGGGCAACCTCGGAATCGTATTGCTCGCGCTTTCCTTCGACGAATTCGGCGGCGCAGGCGATTTCGGCCGCTTTCTTGACATCCTGCATGGTCATCTCAGGATTGGAGAAAGCAATGTTTTCGCGGATGTTTCCTTTGAAAAGGAAGCCGCGTTGTGGGGTATAACCGATCTTCTTGCGCAAATCTTCCTGACGGACGTCCTTGACGTTGACGCCATCGACGAAGACTTCGCCACTAGTGGCATCGGCAAAACGTGGAATCATGTTAATGATGGTCGTTTTGCCTGAGCCCGTCGCACCGATGAAGGCGATGGTCTCGCCTTTGTTTACTTTGAAGCTAACATGGGAAATCGATTCCTTGTCCGCGCCTGGATAAGCATATCCGACGTTGCGGAATTCGATGGTACCCTTTTCCTTAAATTCGACGGGGCTCTCTGGATCGATGATGGATTCGGTGTGGACGAGAACCTCACGAATACGTCTTGCGGAGACGGTGGCACGGGGCCAAAGGAGGATGATGGAGATAAGTAAGATGAAGCCCATGACGATCTGGGAAGCGAGCATGACGAAGGAGTTCGTCGCGGCAAATCCGACCGTGGCTTGCTCCATGTTGAAATTGCCATGGATGATAAGACAGGCAATCCAGAGGATCGTCAAGGTGAGACCCATCATGACGAACATGACGAACGGGGTGAAGAAGGCCAAGGCCTTGGCGACGAAGATCTGCTTCTTGGTGAAGTCGATGTTGACCTTTTCGAATTTCTCTTCCTGATATTTTTCGGCGTTGAAGGCGCGGACGACGCGGATACCGGTGAGGTTTTCACGGCTTGCGACGTTGAGGGCGTCGGTCAAACGCTGAACGGCTTTGTATTTCGGGATGACCAATAGAATCAAGAAGATAACGGCAACGACAAGCAAGACCAACCAGATGATAGTGCCAACCGTCAATTGCGCGATACCGGTTTGGACGAGCATGATGATGGACCAAACCATCGTGATCGGAGCGACGAAGACCGTACGCAAAGCGGTAAGGAACGCCAAGTGGACGTTCTGGATGTCGTTGGTGGTTCTGGTGATGAGGGATTCGGTGGAGAATCCAGCCATGTCGGCAAGGGATAACGCGTTGATCTTCTCATAGAGTTCCTTACGAGTTCTGGTCGCAATGGAACTCGCGGTCGCGGAGGCGATGATCGAGATGACCGTCTGAGCGGCTGCCAGCAACAAGGCCGAGAGAATCATCCAGAAACCGTTTTTCCAGATTTCATCGACATCTTTGCGCTGGACTACATTCATCAACTCATTAACACAGCCGACGACCGCCATCGTGAAGTAGACCTGCACGACGGTAAGGAGAAGGATGACGATGATCGCAATCCAGTTCCGCACGGTGAATTTTTTGAATAAATAACCCATGTGTTTTCCTTTCTTTTGTGATTTTATGTGAAGCCCCGGAAATCCGAAGCGAGAACAGAGTTAATGCCTCCTGTAATGACCAATCCCGCGGAAAGGCTAGGCATTGGTTAGGAGGCTGAAGCCAAACCATAAGAGAAAATGGGCCTTAAACCAATGGCTAAAGCACTCCATTTGAAATGGTTTTACTAAAAACGTTTGGCGACATCATGGCAATATTTAAGCACAAACAATTTCTTTATGAAATTAGGCAAATCGCATTGTTTTGATTTTTAGCTGCTCATCGGTTAGCTCGATGCCTTCCTCTTTGGCGACCTTTATATTTCCTCTTGGCTATTGCACTATTCGAACTTAGCGACCTGCGCTTCAGTCAAACCTTTAAGTAGTTCTTCTTTCCTAATCGTTATTCTTTCAATGTTATGGTTTAAATTAAATTACAGTCCGAAATCACCGACGATGGCGCCGCATTTTTTGCAGACGTATTTATCCTCCGTTCCTTCTTCCCAACTTTTATAAACGTGTTCCTTTGTTCCGCAATTTGGACAGGCCGGCGCGCAAATGCTACCACCGGAAATGGCTTCCAATTGCTCATCGGTGAGTTCTAGGCCTTCCTCTTTGGCGATTTTCAAAACGTCTTCCTGGTTCTTGCATCCTTTTAATTTGGAAACCTGTTGTTCGGTTAAACCTTTAAGTAGTTCTTCTCTCATGGTTAGCGTCTCCTTGATTTGTTTTCATTATAACAATCATCCATCACAAAAGTGCAACAGCATAGTTCATATGGAATAGGCTGGTTGTTTGGCCCAAGCCAAATAAGAAAAGCTACCTTCTTGGTAGCTAATCGGTTTGTGATTATTAATGGATTAGCACTTCCATTTGCGGCCACAATCGAGGCATTCGTTGAACCAACGGTTAGCTCCGTCATAGCGGTAGATGTTCGTGCTATTACATCTTGGGCATGGCATGGATGGGGTTGATAGGCATCCGCTGTACCCACCATTGACGGCTTCTAATTGCTCCTTGGTGAGTTCGATGCCTTCCTGTTTAGCTAATGCCAACAACTCTTCATTGTTTTGACAGGCTTTGGCTTTGGCGATCTGCTCTTTGGTTAAACCTTTCAAAAGTTCTTCTTTCATGGCTGGCGTCTCCTTGATTTGTTTTCATTATATCCTGCCATCGTCACAGATGCGCCACAAAGACCTTCCACCATCAAACCCTAGAAAGCATAGATATAAAGATGGGGCTATTTATGCCGGCAAATAAAAAATAAAATATTTGTAGAAAAGCCAAGCTCGAAAAGACCTTATCACCACTGCGAATATTGGGTACATTAGGAGGTAATGAAGATGAAGAAAAAACTATTACCTATATTCATATTCCCGTTAGTGGTTTCCATCGCATCATGCGGAAGAAAAGAAGAAAGCAAGTCGACGAGCGATGACACTACTTCTGAAGCCACTAGTGATGATACGTCTTCCGAAACTACGACCGAAGGCAGCTCTTCCGAAGGAACCATCGACCATCAGGAAGCTGTCGATAATCTCAAATCATTATTGGCGAAACAAGATTTATCGCCGTTCACCGAAAAATCCTTTTTCACAATTTTTCAGCAGAATTTTAGCGTCTATTCCAATAGCATCAACGACAACGGCAAAAGCATCGAATTCTTTAATTATAATGGGAGTGGCTCCACCGGTTATTATTACAACGTAGATGCAGAAAGCTACGAGGAAGTCATAAAGAATAAAGACTACAATACATTTGACATCATGTGCCAAGGGTTAGGGTATTATTCTTTGGTTCAATACGCCACGATAAATTCATTTTTGAACGACAACTTTGATGAAGAAGAAATACAAAAGAATAACCGTTATACCTACATGCAACAGGTGCAAGCGCTTTTTGATGATTTGAACCTTCAGATCGAAAACTGGTATTTCTTTTCCGATTTCAACGATGATGACAATAAGGATATGCGTTTATTCAACGGAATCATCAGCAAAGATATCCTGTTTGGTTCATATACAACCAAGGCCTTGACCGATATTTTTGATAGGATAAACATCTATGATGGCCCAGGGTACGCCGAAGCCATTGATGCCTTGTATTATCAGATTTGCCTTTCTTTATTGGAATGCAGCGATGAGGAAATCAGCGAGTTCATCATCAATAATAATATTGAATATACTGAATCCAACTATTACTTCGATTTATCTTTTGAACTGAAAGAAGAGAAATACATCGAATACTTAAGCGAAAACGATGTTATTCCGGGAATCATTAAAGGAACATTGCATTTGGATAAAGAAACCAAGGCACTCGATAGTTTCGAATATAGGCTCTTCGATTTTGAGGAAGAAACCGACTATAGTACGAATTATGTCCACACGGCAAGCATGGAATTCATAGGCGAGGGTTATTCCCGTCACGGTAAACCAGAAGGCGAAATCTCTATGTCCGAAGATCCTACGGAATTTACCGATCCCAAAGAATTCATCGAACAGGTTATCGATCAGGTTATACCTGCGATCGCCAAATAATTATTCTTCTTTGTGAATAAAAAACCAAACATTTAAGTTCGGCTTATATAGTCAATTTTAATTACATGGGTGCGCTATTTTCTGTTGCTTTATACGAATAACCCAATTTGGCGCCTACTCCTTTATCCCAAAAACATCAACGAGAACGCGATAACGAACTGCGCCACATAATAGAACGCCGAATAAGTCGCCATATAGGTATTCGACCGTTTCCCGGCTTTGAAATAGGCGCCTGTCAACATGCAGTCGCTGACGGAAAAACACACAGCCCCCGCGAAGAACATCACGAGGTTGGTGAGGGTGAATCCGTGCAGGACATTCATATAAAGCGATGACGACACCATCGAGGTCAAACAGAAAAGATAGAATAAGCCAAACGGCAAGAGTTTGCCAAAACGAACGCCTGCCTTACGCGAAATGACCATATACAAAGAGGAGATGACGACAGCGGTTAGGAAGGGAAGGGCGATAAACCACGGATTTCCGGGAACATAATAGCCTACGAATAAGGCGATTACGTAAAAAACGTGACCAAAGGCAAAAGCAAACATCCCCGCCAAAATCCAGATGTTTTTATTCTTTGTGACCACATATTTAAAGCCCAACAACAAATCGCCGAGCGTCCCAAAGAATAAGCCCAATACGATAAATACCTTAATTGGGGTCGGACCAGGTGTAACCACAGCGCCATAAATGCCTAACGCAACGAAAACCAAAGAAGCAATCGTTTTAAAGACAATGGTTTTCGGAGAATAATTAATGACTTTGCTAACGATGAAAACAGTCGAAGTCAATGCCCCTAAGCAAAGCAAGATAATGGCAATTGTCATACATGTATATTATAAGGGCTCGTTTTTTCTGCCTGAAGCCCGTTTCGCCATCGCGGCTGATGTTCCTTTGCTCAATTACATTGTGTTAAAAAGAAAAGCTACCTTCTTGGTAGCTAATCGGTTTGGTGAATACTAATGGATTAGCACATCCATTCGCGGCCACAATCGAGGCATTCGTTAAACCAACGGGTGGCCCCGTGATAGCGGTGGATGTTCATGCTTTTGCATCTTGGGCATGGCATGGATGGGGTTGATAGGCATCCGCTGTACCCACCATTGACGGCTTCTAATTGTTCCTTGGTGAGTTCGATGCCTTCTTCTTTGGCTAATGCCAACAACTCTTCATTGTTTTGACAGACTTTGGCTTTTTCGATTTGCTCTCCGGTTAAGCCTTGAAATAAATCTTTTTCCATATTCAAAGTCCCCTTTGTTAGTTCTATGTTACCGTTTGGAATGCCGCGGTTGTGTCACAAAAAACATTAATAAACGAGATGCCTCACTCGACTTAAAGATTTGGACTATCGATGTGCCAGATCGCTCCGCAATCTTTGCATGTGCATGTAAATGAGTGATGGAACGAAACGTCAGTCATCTCTTTTTCCCATTTAACATTCCATGATCCGCATGAACGGCATGGTTCATTAGGAGTGGAGGTACACATTCCGCCGCTGACACCTTCCAATTGTTCATCGGTAAGTTCAATGCCTTCTTTTTTAGCGAGTTTCAAAAGTTCTTCTTGGTTCTTACAAGCTTTAACTTTGGCGATTTGTTCTTCGCTTAATCCCTTTAGTAATTCATTTTTCATATACAAAGTTCCCGTTGGTTAATTATATGTTATCGCTTGGGATGCCACAGATGTGTCACAAATAAAAAATTGCGGCATGCCTCTCTTAATAACAGTATTTCGTATAGTTATAAAAATCACCAATCCACCGTTTTTGATACATGTATCAACTATTTTGCCACGTGTCGCCTAGTTTCAGAGTCCTTAATAGCAATTTAATCATCCGAAAAATACATGCAAAACTCCGATATACGTCACAAATGCGCCACGAAAAAAAGGCCGCCAGATATATCGGTAGAGGCGGCCTAACAATAATGCGATTTGCGATTAGATTTGATCTAATTCGTTTCTAATTGCCTTTTCGTCTAGGTTTTGTCCGATAAAGACAAGCTTGATTAGTTTTTCCTTATATTGGTCATCCCAATCATGCGCGAAGTTTTTATCGGTTTTTAGAAGGTTTTTAATCTGTTGTTTGCTGATGCGGTCAGATAGCCACTTTCCATGGCAACTCAACGTCCTTTGCCTGCCTGCGCTTTCATAGATATAGAGGTTTTTCTCGTCATCGGAAAAATAGCAGACGCCCTTCGCTCGAATGATTTTATGCTTTGGGGATTCCTCTACCCATTTCTTGAACCGCTCTTTGTCAAAGGGCTTTCTCCGATAATAGACGAAGGTGTTGATGTCATATTCCAAAGCAGTGCCTTCTTCTTCGTTTTCGATGCCGTGATGGTGATGGTGATGACCGTGTTCATGGTGCTCATGTTCGTCGTCATCGTCGTCATCGTCATGATGGTGTTCTTCCTTACTGTGATCGACTTCGTTATCCCAATCTTCAAATTCGCGAATCCAGGCGGCGCTTCCCGCGGCTTTGTTGAAGTCAAATAGATGGTTGTCAACGAGTTCATCGATATCGACATTGCAATAATCGCATTCGATGATCTTCGCTTCGGGTTGGATGCCTTTAATCGCTATCTTCACCTTCTTTAGTTCTTCTTCGGAAATCTCACTGACTTTGTTTAGCAAAACGATGTCGCAGAATTCCAGTTGCTGGATAACGAGGTTTTCGAGGTTTTCTTCTTCTCTTTCCGTCTCTTTTAACGCTTCTCCGCAGCCGAATTCATCGGTTAGCCTTAAGGCATCGGTGACGGAAATAATGGAATCCAGTGTATAGAATTTGGGCAATTTTTGCCTATCGAATTCCTCTTCCATATAGGTAATGGTCTGAGCGATGGGGACGGGTTCGCAAATGCCGGAAGCCTCGATTAGGATGTAATCGAAGTTCCTGGAATTGACCAAATCCGCCAATTGCTTGGTTAAGTCTTCTTTTAACGTGCAGCAAATGCATCCGTTAGAAAGGGCCACCAAAGAATCGTCTTTTCCGGAGACGATGCCTCCGCTAGCGATTAAATCCGCGTCGATATTGACTTCGCCGATATCGTTGACGATGACCGCGATTTTATGGTTTTTCGCATTCTTTAAAATGTGGTTGATTAATGTGGTTTTCCCACTTCCGAGGTAACCTGTGATTAAGGTGATAGGTACCGTTTTAAATTTCATCATGAAAAAATCCTTCTTCAAATAGAATTTATACCACTTTATTCCTGCTTCTACAAAGTAGGCATAGCTATTGCAGTCTTCTATTCTTCTTCTCGTTAACCAATTGTTATGGGTTTTACCCAATTAGTTAACTAAGTTTTTAATATCTTCCCAAAGGTTATCGTTGAATTCGTGTCCGCAGGAATTGCAATAATAGTCTTTTTTGCCTACGCAATCTTCAACGATGATGTTGCTGCCGCATTTTGGGCATCTAACCGTATAGGTCCCGCATCCGCCACTAACCGCGGATAATTGTTCCTCGGTTAGTTCAATGCCTTTTTCTTTTGCAAACGCCAACAATTCATCATGGTTCTTGCACGCCTTGACCTTGGCGATTTGTTCTTCGGTCAAGCCTTCTAATAATTCTTTTTTTATCATCGAAATTCTCCAATGTTTATTCCATATTATCATTGCGATTGTCACAGATGCGCCACAAAAGGAAAAGTTCCTTTTTCTGAATACTTTCTCCGCGATTTTGTCGCATAAATAGCCATTTGATAGCCTTATAGCCAATCAAGGATTTTCTTCGTTAAGCCAAATCGTTTAGAATAGGCCTAGGCGGCAAATCAGAGACCTTTAACGAATTCCTTCCGGGCGTCCCTTGGCAATTTAAGCTACTTGAAAGATAAGAAGGACCGGTTTTCGGTTCTTTTTTATCAATCTAACAATGTTGCAGCGTTTTGTTTCTGTTCACGGAAAAGAAAAACCGAGTTTTTACACTCGGTCACAATAGAATTGTTAATGTGCTGGGGAACTATTATCTGTCCATTTGTAGCCACACTTCTCGCAAGTGTACGTGTTGCCATCTTTTACAGGTCTGTTCGCACCGCATTTTGGGCAATCCCATGGATTGATTTTATCGCCCAAATCAGAAATGGCACTACAAGCGCCGCCGCCGTTAATAGCGGCGAGTTGTTCGTCGGTTAATTCTATGCCTTCTTTTTTAGCGAGTTTCAAAAGTTCTTCTTGGTCCTTACAGGCTTTGACTTTTGCGATCTGTTCTTCGGTTAATCCTTTAAATAATTCTTGTTTCATATAACTTCTTACTCCCTCCATTTAAATCCGCATCCTTGGCATTGGAATAGATTGCCTTTGCCTTTCACCGCCTTAACATCGTTGCATCCGCATTCCGGGCAATCGAACGGATTGATAAAATCCCCGACATTCGAAGCAACGGTGCAGGCACCGCCACCATTAATAGCGGTGAGTTGTTCGTCAGTGAGTTCAATTCCTTCTGCTTTAGCCAGTGTTAATAGTTCATCACTGTTTTTACATGCTTTGACTTTGGCAATTTGTTCTTCGGTTAAACCTTTTAATAATTCTTGTTTCATGTTCAAGGGTCTCCTTTATCAACCATATCCTACCATAATCGTTGTCACAAAAGCGCCACAAGAAAAACCGAGTTTTTATACAAGGCTAATTCTTTTCTTTTGTCATTTAAAAACCGCTATTACGCAATTTATAGAAACTCAAAAGGTCGCTCCTGGAGGGACTTAGCTCAGCCGGGGAGAACTCTTGTGGCGCTTTTGTGACAACTAATTTGTTATTGTAATAACGACAAGGGAGACATCATTTATGAAAAAAGAACTACTACAAGGCTTAACCGAAGAGCAGATTGAGAAAGTTAAAGAATGCAAGAGCTTAGAAGAAATAGTAACAATAGCAAAACAAGAAGGCATTCAACTTACCGAAGAGCAATTACAAGCTGTCAATGGTGGCGGATGTAACTCTGCAGACGAACCAACTCATTGTCCAAGATGCAATTCCACAAATATTCGTTTCGAAAGTCGTAAGCATGAAATGTCTTTTTCCGATTGGTATTACCAGTGCAAATGCAAAGACTGCAGTTATAAATGGGATGCTGAATAATAATCGAATTAATAAGTAAATAGGGGCTGTTGAAAAACCTAGTGGTTGATCAGCAGCCTCTTTTTTCATTCACCAACCTTAGGTTTTTCAACATGCTTTGCATGTTCCTTCATCGATCTAGCGAAGGAAGGCCATAGATAATGCCCATGACATTATCGTCGAATCAAAAAAGCGTCAGTTCATCGCGTATCTGACGCTTTTAATTCAGAGGAGTTTTTCAACACCCCTAGGAGGGGATTCTATTTCGTGCGGGAGGTGCGGCGAACTTCCGGAGAGTAAATCGTCTTGAATTCGTTCTTCATCGAGACGACTTGGAAGCCTTTTTCCTGCCAATCCGCAGCGAGTTTTGCGGCCTTTTCGGGCACGCCATAGTCGCGGACGTCGTCGTCGGCGACGAGCATGAAAGCCTCCGCGGGGCATGGGTTGTTGGTCTTGGTGTAGACGTGCATCGCGGTATCGCCGCCGGAATTGCCGAAGCTTAACACAGGCTGGATGCCAATCTCTTTGATGATTTGAGCGACCTTGTTGAACTTAAGGTTTTTGATGAGGAGGTCTTCGGTGCGGAAGATCTTGTCGGTGTCCTTCAAAGTGTAGTTGACCCCTTCGGTATCGCCTTGGTCCGTGGCGGCGAGGCGCACGTCCATGCCGATGATGTGATTTTCGGGGATATGAAGATAGTCGCAGCATAAGGCGCGGCAGATGAAACGGTCCGAGCCCGAGACGACGTAGACTTGGAAGTCATTGACCTGCAGGTAATCCACCACTTCCGCCATCGGCTGGTAGAAGGCGGTGCCATAGGTCATATTTTCAAAGCCATCAGGGGTGTTCTTGAAGAAGGAGACGCAATAGTCATTGAATTCCTTAAGGGTCATGCCCGCATAGGCTTTGGCGGCGGCGAGGGCGTGGCGCATATCGGTTCCGGAAGGATAGGAATGGCTATCGGCGAGGGATTCCAGTTCGTCAGCTAAGGCTAGGGTTTCGCTATCGGCGTGGTACGTCTCATCGTATTTCGCGCGATGGATGAACATGAGGTATTCCAAGTAGGTCGGGAATAGCTCGCCGTACAAGGTGCCGTCCATATCGAAGACGGCGACGCGCTTGGAGACGGGGATGAATTTGTCCGATTTCTCGTCCGTGGCATTGTTGACGAATTGCTTTAAGACGGCAACGGGGCTTGAGGTGCTGGTTTCGTTCCAGGAAGAGAGCATCTTTTTCTCGGGTTCGCTGGAAGAGCTTCCGCCTTGCCCGCAAGAGGCAAGAGAGGCCAATAAGGTAAGGCTTAGGATTAATAATTTGGATTTCATTTGAGTTCTCCTTTGTTAATTAGATGTTATCACAATATTTGTCAAAAAAGCGCCACAAGAAAGCTCAGTCTGGCAAACGGGGCACTGAACAACCAATAGGTTTTTCAACAGCCCCCTTTTATTTGCCATGAAGCCCCCTACAAATGCCTGTTAAAAGAAGCGTTGCGGTCCAGTTACCTATCATCGTTTCTAAATATTTATATATTGTAACGAAAAGTATGGATCATTCCCAATGGTTGGAGGTAAATCACCATGCATTTGAAGCATTAAGCACTCCTGCTTTTTGGCATGACTATATGAGCGGGCTTTTACTGATTTGCGCAAGCAAACCGCTGAAACCATTGGGCAATTGCAGGGTTTTTAGCAGCTATTCGCCAAGAGGCAAAGTCAATTTGATGTAGTCAAACCGCGGGATGGAGCATTCGTTCCACTTATTTCTTGGAGCGTCTTTCTTCGCGATGATCTTGATGACGTTCTCGCCGTCCCGCAAGTTGATATCCGGCAAACGGAGCTCGAATAAGGTCATCCAGCAGACGTCGGGGTTAGTCGCGCTAGCAATCGAAGGCAAAGCCACGCCGAAGGATAATGGAACACCATTGACTTGAATATCGACGCATTGCTCCAGGTTGATCGCTTCCGTGCGATATGGCGAATCGAAGAAATAGGCATTGTCGCAGCGCACGATTAGTCCCGTCTTTCCTGCAACGCCAGCGAAGGAGAAAGACAAAGATGTCTCGCCACTATAATTCGTTGCGGAATTGTCCATCCCCTTGATGACGGTGGCGACATTGGTTTCGCTTTGATCTTCGTAAGAATATTCGGCCTCGGTGGCGGAAGTCACTTTCGAGGAGCCGGATTTCTTCGCGCTTTCGGCTTGCAAGATGACGTCACCAATATGGAAGGTCTTGCTGACGGAAATATCGGGTTTTGACCGTAGGGCAGCTGAAATTTCAACTTCTCCTAGCCCAACTTTTCCAGTTGGCCTATCAATCGAAAGCTCTTCTTCGGTCATGAGGATATGCTTGCCAGAAGCATATTCGGCGATGATGGGAAGCGAAATGGCGTCAAGGTCATCGCCATAATGGAGGGCGAAGTTATTTTGGAAGGAAAGGCTAGTCACCTCATCGCCTTCTTCAATGGGGTTACCCATGCTGCTAAGCTCAAGCGAATCGATGTTCATCGTTGAGGGACTCTCATTCCAATAGTTCAATGCCCCTTCGCTTGATTTCTTGAAGCGGATGGCAATCGTGTTGTCGCCTGGGATCAAAGGCAAATCAAGGAAAGAGAAATCGCTATAGACGTTATATAAAGGCTCATATTCTGTCAAAGGGCCGCAGCCAGAAAGCATGACGCTATCGGGGATATTGATCGCCTTGTTGTTCACTAGCAATTCAGCGATGGTGTTGATCTGCAATGGAGCCATGTAATACTGCTCATCGATTTGCTCGAGATATGAATTCGCACAGCGAAGATTAAGCCGCCCAAACGCTTCGCCATAGGAAACGAATGTGAACTTAATCGACCCGTCTTTCCCTTTTTCCACCGCTTTCGCAAATCCGCCGGCAAAGGTGACTTCTTCGCCTTTTACTAGCGCCCCGTCGACATAACGGTATTCAGGTTCCGTATTGGTTTCGCCACCGCTAATGATGCAATCTTCTCCCTCGAAGTGGCGCTTTACCGTGACGGGAACCTCCACTTTGATCCGGTGGTTATTCCGTATGGCGTAGGTCAATGAATACGCTTTTCCTAGCCTTGCCGTTTCGCTAGGCGCCATAAGCAAGAGGTCGCTTTGGGCCAATAGCTTGCGGTTGCCGGATTCATAGACGCCAAGGATTTCCGCCTCGACGTTTTTCACCTTTTGCCCATCTTCGATTTCATAGGTGCTTTTTAGTGGCATCAAAGAGACGATGGAGCCGTCATTTAGAGTGTCCACCACTTCGATGGGTTCTTCGATATGGGCGTAATTGCCGCCTTCTTCATAGGTGATTGTGATCGAGGTATTTTGCTTCGTTAGGCCTGCGGATTCCTTGACGGTATAGTCTTGCTTGGTCAGTCGTTTGGAACTGCCGTCGTTATAAACGGCGTATACCTCCATGCCACTAGGATCGAATTTTTCGCCGACCGCATATTTGATTTTGTAGGGCCTAGCGGTCACTTTCAATGAATCTAGGCGCACCTTCTCCAAAGCGAAGTTCATGGTCTTCGTGATCGAATCGCAGGTGATATTCACTTCGCCTCCTTTCACCGAGAAAGTGGAGGGTGATGAAATGGCGATAGGCCGCTTTTCGGGATTGATGACCGCTTCAAAGAGGGGCTCTTCTTCGTTATTGGGCTGGAAGGTGCCGAGCAAGACGAAATCAGAGGCAACGGGTTTTGCCCGATGGTTCGCATAATAGGAGACGCCTTCTTTGAGCGAGACTTTGTAATCGATGAGCTTTGCGTAGTCCGTGGGGTCGATTTCAGGATAGTTCTCTTTGTAATACTCTTGGTAATTCAAATAAGACGACAACAACGTCCCACCTGAAATCCCTAGTCCCGTCAAAAGGATCGCGCTTAAAACAAGAATGTCGATCAAACGCTTTTTCATTGTTCGTCACCCCCGTTTTTCTTCAAAGGGTCTTTCCCTTTCCAGGGTTTGAAGATGAAATATAGCCCGATGGCGATCCCCACCCCTAGCATCACCTCAACCGAGGTGAGGACGGGTTTCCACCACTCCCAAGAGGCAAGCGAGGAATAGGATACGACTTGGCCTCCCGCGTCGCTAGATTGGTTATAGACGCGATTTTGGTAACGGCAAGACAAAATCATGAATAACGTTTGCTTCGTGGCTTCGCGGACCCTCCATTGGAGACGCGGCGAAGAGGAGGTATCAGGATTAGCGAAGCCGCTTACCTTATTGAAGCTGGTCTCTAAGCCGAGGTTTCCGCCGGCTCTGCCAGATTGGGCGCCATTCATGAATTGGGGATTATCGGCATAGTCGGTGACGATGGCCCCATGGAATCCCCATTCATAACGGACGATCCCCTCGATCAGGTGCTCGCTGCCGCCCGTCCAAATGCCGCCGATCCTGTTGTAAGAGGACATGATGCCAACGCATCCTGCGTCTTGGATGACCTTTTGGAAGGGTTTCAGATAGATTTCGCGCAATGCCTGCTCGGTCAAGAAGGTGTACATCGATTCGCGTTCGTATTCGCTTTCGGCGACGACAAGATGCTTCAAGAAGGAATATTTCCCGGTGTTTTTGAGCCCGCGGATGACGTTAGAGAGGATGATCGCGGTTAAGCTACCATCTTCTGACATATATTCGTAATTGCGTCCCTGGAATGGCGAACGATGGATATTGCAGCCAAATGCATAGGCGCCATCTTGGCCTTTCGCGGACATCTCTTTGCCGTAATTGATGCCGAATTGATAGGCGAGGATCGGCGAGAAAGTCTGGGTGAGGACGCTTGCGCAGGGGAAGCCCGTGCCGGGATCGTCGCCTGCATTGAACGAGCAGATCTGCGAAGGTCCATCGTGATCGACGGAGACCGGCTTTTTCACCGCGTCTAGGACCGCTGAGCCAAAAGCGCCGCTATTCATCAGCGCCACGGCTTGATTCATCGGGACGGAGTCTAGGACCTTATCCCAGCTTGGGTTAGCGTAATCCGTTCCAAGTTCATACCCTAATTCGGTGATTTTGCCGCCGCTAGCAAACAAAGGATAAGCGCCGGTATTCGCGCCCCAGGTGGGGCCAGAAGAAGGAATGTCTCTCCCTAGGAAATCCTTTCCCACTTTATTGTCCCATTCTTGGGCTTGGCTAGGCGAATAGATGTTCCACGCTTCTAGGTTCCCGCCTAATGGCCTATCGCTAGGGGCAACAAAGCTCGATAATGCGGGGAACGAGGCGCGGCTGATATAAGGGATATTGGCGCCTGAATCGCTGCCATCGATGGAGATGCCGCCTTCTGCATTAGCGCCAGTAAAGCGATTCTCCACCTTATTTCCCGTCACTTCGTCATTATCGATATTGATCGTGGAAGCAACGGAATACGATAAGCGGGCGTCGGTTTCATCTTCGCCATTCATTTTGACCTTTTTCACGCGGTGGGCGTCCTGGCGTAACGTTACTTCATAGTCGCCTTGCTCAAGCTCGTATCCCGCATGTCCATTGCCATTTTTGTCATAGCAATCATAGGATTCAAAATCCTTGACGGGGATCTTGAGTTCGACTTCGCTTTCTTCCCCGGGCTTGATAAGAGGGGTTTTGGCGATGGCGACTAAGTTCACCGATGATTTTTCGATGCCATTTTCGACATAAGGCGGGGTCACATAGGCTTCGATCACGTCTTTCCCGGCGACCTCTCCGGTATTTTTCACCATCACCTTGATGGAGATTTCGTCCATATTGGTGATGGGGCTTCCCAAAGCGGGACTCACCTCAGTGACTTCCCAATCGAACGAAGTGTAGGATAAGCCGTATCCGAACGGGAATTGGACGACCTTGTCATAGCCTTGATAAGGGGCTTTGTCCCAATAGCCTTCCGCATCGGCGGTCTCGAACCATTTGTAGCCGACATAAATCCCTTCCGCGTAATCGACGTAGGATGGGGATTGGGTCGTTGGGACGCCGGCGTTGCGGTCTTTCTTGGGCTTCGAGGGGCTAGAGGGGCTAGGATAAAGGTGATTCGCGCCCGTGAAGTGATGGATATTCTCCAATCCCGAATAGCCATAATTGACGTTATAGGCAAAGTCATAGGGATAGGTATCCACGGTCCTGCCTGATGGGCAATGGTCGCCATAAAGAAGATATGGGATTTCCTCGGCCCCGCGAGTTCCCGTCGCCCCGACGATCAAGCATGCGTCTAGCCCAGGGATCGTGTCCAAGAAGCCAAGCTCCATCGTATTGGTGGAATTGATAATGACGCAGACGTGCTCGAATTTCGAGCCGACATAGGTAAGGAGCTCCTCTTCTTCGGTTGAGATCTGTAGATAATCGCGACTGCTATCCACCGCATCGGGCTTCACTTTGTTTTGGTGCCTAGGGGGGTCTTCGGTTTCGCCGGCTCTTCTAGATATTACGACGACGGCAGTATCGGAAAAGCCTTCGACTTCGCTTTTCAGGGAATTCGAATAGACCGAAGCATCGCTGAGCCTAGGCTCATAGAGGCGGTAATAGTCCTCATAGAATTGATTGAGGGAATCGACGTTCCCCAAAGGGCTATACCAATCGCGGTAAGCTTGGATGAGAGGGGAATAATAAGAAACCCCATAATGGTCTAAGGCGTCGAGGAAAAGGATGTTGTCGATGCCTTTCTCTTTGATGACTTGCCCTGAGCCTGAGCCCCCGATGATCCAATCGACCGCGCCATGCCCGAAGACGGCAAGATTCTTATTGGATTTATCAAAAGGAAGGGTTTCTGCATCGTTTTTCACCAAAACGCTGCCTTCTTGGACGATTTGCTTCGATAACTCAAAGCCTTCCGCGGCAGCGGCTCCCGAGATCGTTTCGATCTTGATCGGCGGGCAAAGGAATGAGGTGATCGTCCCTTCGCGAACATAGAGTTCTTGATGCCCGATGGAGATTCCGATGACGGAAGCGACCATGAAGGGAAGCGATATGGCCATCGCGATGATTCTTTTCTTGCTGAAATACATTGCTGATCCCTCTATATGACATTGACCGTGTTGGCGGTGAAGGCGCCGAAGAAGCTGGCGTTGCCATAGTTCCCCGAGGCATTATAGATCGAATTGCAATTCTCGACGGTGAGCTTATTGAAATTGCCCGTATACGAATAGGTCACGGTTTGCTTCTTGCCGGAAAGCCAAGAGCCCATGGCGTCCGCGCACCCCTTGATCGTCATATCGGCGCATTGGACGAGAAAGCGGTCGCCGTCGTTGCCTTTCGTCGCGAATTGAATCCCGCATTTCTTCTTGCCCGCGGTCGATTCGATCAAGACTTTCCCAAGCGTATTGAACGCAAGCGACATCTGGAGGGTCGTCTTGCTCCCATCATAGGAATAGATAACGTTATCGTTGGAGCAGACGCAGGTGAGATTTGCGTGATTCGTCGTCAGTCCATCCTCGCCATCGCCGACATAGAGCTTATAGAATCGCGTGATGGAAGATTTGACGGAGGAGATACTCACATCGGCATAGCCGCGGATATAGATGCCGCCTCGGCATAGGTATATGCCATATTGGCTTACTGCGATGTCAAGTTCGCCTTCGATATTCAAAACCGGATAGAACGAGGAATACTCCCACCCGTAGATCCCATTCGCGCAATCGAAGATATTCACTTTGCCCGTCGAAGCGATGGTAGTCGTATTGCGGGAATAGCCTCGTTCGACGCCTTCGTTCGTCACGGCGATCCCATAGCCGAATGTCGCGATATTGAGCTCGCCTTCTACGGTCAATGTCCCATAGACCTTGATTCCGGACTTTTTCGCGTTATTGAATCCAGTGAGATTCACCGTCGCCCCATCTTTGATGGTCAAATTGTTCGCGAAGATCCCATCTTGCTGGCTCGTATAGGCGATCGTAAGCGCCCCGCTTCCTTCAATCGTCACATGGCGGTAGTTTGCAAAGTCCACCGTCCCGTCTAGGTCGCTTACGCCGTCCCCGGCTTTAAGGCAGGTCTCTTCGCCATTAAGAAGGGTGATGGTGAGGTCAACGCCATCTTCGGTTTCGCTAGAGACGGAACGCTGATTCGGATAGAGGCGGTTCAATTGGTTAAGCGTCACTTGCTCGCTGCCGAGGTTGATGTAATTGAAGTTCTCGCTTTCGGTATAGTCGACGCCAGTTAGATTCGCGTCAGAGAATGCCTCTAGCAACAATTGGTCAGGGCACTCTGAACCCTTGGAAGAGATGGTTAGGATATTCTCGCCCTTTTGGAAAGTAAGATCGCGGAGAACGAGGTTCTGCCATTCGTATTTCTGTCTCACGTCAAAGCAAGGAAGCCCCACTCCCTCCAGGTCGATTGGCTCATCGTTAAGCGTGATGGTGATGAGCTCACTTAGCGAGGACGTGCCTTCATAAACATAGTTATTGTTGGCCATGACGAGATTCAGGTCGCCCAAGGCTTCGGCATCGCTTTCGAAGCGATAGCTCAGGTATCCGCCCTCTTTGCCAAGGCGTTCGACGGAGAAATGCTGCGTGCGGTTGAATAGTCCATCGACATAGGTTCCATTGGTCTCCGATTGATAGCCGAGCACCGTGGCGAAATTCCGATATCCAGACTCGTTGCGGACCAAGTTGAAATTATGGTCATGCATGGCAAATCCATTGTCGATTGAGGCTGGATTTGCAGGCTTTTCATAATTAAATGGCACGATTGGCTCATAGGGGGTGGCTTCTAGATAGATGGGGTAATGGTCACTTGTGAGCTGCGCTCTCTCCCCTTCCGCGCCAGGATAAGGAGACGTATCGACATGGTATTTGGTGAAAAGCAACCCTGAGTTGGCCTTAAGGCAAAAATCGATGACTTGGGGATCGACCTCGCCTTGCTTATAGCCATCTTGCGGGTAGGTATGGTATTGGTAGCAGTCCTCGGCCTCATACATCGAATCCATGTATCCTGCTTCAAGAGTCAAGTAGCGATAGGCCTTCTGGTCATCTTCCTCGGTGCAATTGAAATCGCCCGTGAGCAATATGGGCATCTTGCCCTTATAGGGCGAGGCGAATGCATCGATGACTTGTCCGTCCTTTTTGTTGGCGGGATCCGTTAGGTCAAGATGGGTGTTGATGTGCATGTAGACGAGGCTATCGCTATGGCGCTTGAAGATGCCATAGGTGAAGATGCGGTTGTAGTTGCCGGCATCGGCGAAGCGGGACCCCGGGACATCGGGAGTATCACTTAGCCATTTGGTCCCCCCTTCCAATAGGGTCACCGCATCGCGGTTATATAGGATACTGCTGGACTCGCCGGAGCAATTGGATTCCCTGCCTTGGCCAATGACCTCGTATTGGGGGTTCAGATAGTTCTTCAGCCTTTCGACGAGGTAGTCGCTTGCCTCTTGGATGCCGACGGTATCTGGCATCCAGGCTTTGATGCAATTCGCAATCCTGGGCGAGCGGGCAGCCATCGTCCCGGTATCCCCATTCCCTAGGGTGTCGTCCCCTACCCTGATATTGAAGGTCATGACGGATAGCTTTTCTTTCGCTTCTAGGTCAACTTGGCCTGCAACGGGGGTTTGATATAAGGAGGGTTGCACAATATAGGAAGCACCCTCTAGGTCTCCAAGGAGGACGCGACTAGAGGCGACGAAGCCATCGATATTCGAGGCGTTCAATAACAAAGACGCGCCATATCTAGAGAGTTGATAGGAATCCGCGGTAGGCTCGCTAGAAAGGTAGATGCGGGAGGCGTTTTCATCTAGCTCTTCCACTTCTTCGATCGGAAGATGCGGACCAAGCGCTTTTTGGAGATCAAAGGCAGCCGTCCTAGCAAGAAGATCATCCTTCACATAGGAAAGGGTGAAATCGCTGATGGGGCGAGGAGCGTTAGGATCGATTGAAGAAGAACTAGAGGATTCCGAAGATGATTCCGGCGGGAGCTCGGAGGAAGACTCCATTGGGGATGACGAAGTCTCAGACGGGTATGACGAAGAGGGCTCCGAGGAGGATTCCGATGGGGACGTGGATGGGAATTCCGAGGTGGGAGAGGAAGAGGACGCAGCCGAAGTCGAACTATTCTCGATCGGCGAAGACTCCATTATAGATGCAGGTGCGCTAGTCTCCGATGGAACTTGGCTACTAGCTTCTCCGGGCCCGCAGCTAGATAAAAGAAACGCCGAGGATATCAAAGCAAATATCTTTCTCACGTTATTCTTCATTAGAAGCTTCCTCCTTAATGTTTTTGCCGATATATAAGGAAATCACGTTCCTTAGGGATAACCCGAAAGCGAGCAAGGCGCTTATGCCGACGCCCGCCATGAATATGACGTCGGCGATGTTCTTTAGGAATGCCCCGCTCGACAAAGCGAATAGCAACACGCCTACGAATGAGATAGTCGCGACGATCGAAAGCAATAAGGACGAGAAGGCGATGACGGTCACTAGCTTTTTGTCCTTGATGAACTTGAGGATGAATAGAACCGCGGTCGCGATGATGGCAATCAGGCCAAAATAAACGAAGACGTTCATCAATATTCCGAAGCCAAACTTCGTAAACGCCGTGCCGATATCGCTAAATAAGCCGGATGCGAAATTCGCGAAGAACGATTTTTCCACCGCTGCTCTAGCGACTAACGAGAGCACTAGGCTCGTAACCACTAAGCCTAGAGGCAAATAGATTCTGATTTGCTTATGGACGGCCTCTTCTTGCGGCGTTAAATACATGACGCCATCCTCTTTGACTTTGGGACGGAGGAAGTTCCAAGCGTTAATTACGGCAAGTATTACACCCAGCGCGATAGTCAAGCCCAAAAGGAAGGATGGGAGGATGGATGAAGTGAGCTGAGCCGCTTTGATCTCGATATCGATATTGTAAATGACGTCCTCCACTTCATGGGTCAACGCGTAATAATGGGTATCGACATAGGTGAATATGATGTTTTTGGCAGCCGCCCTAGCAAGATTCATCGAGGCGACGTTACTGGTATTGGGCTTATAGCCATAGGAAGTGGCGCTGGGATTCAAGATGGCGTCATTGCCCGCTGCGATGCACTTTGGCGCGCGCATGGTGCCGTCTTTGCTTGAATCGGAGGCGACATAATAATCGGTAAGGACCATGCCTTGGAATCCCCATTCCTCGCGAAGCAATGTGGTGCACAATGCTTTATTATGGCCAACATAGATGTTGCCAAGGCAATTGAAGGAAGTCATGATCGCGTTGGCTTCGCCTTGCTTCACGGCGATCTCAAACGGACGGCAATATTCTTCACGCAGGACTTGCTCGCTCATCCAGGTGTAGGTTCCGCGAGGGTTATACCCTTGCTCGTCGGCGATGAAGTGCTTCATGAACATATATAGGCCATTGGTTTTGGCACCTCTGATCTCATTGCTTGCTAGGATCCCGCTTAGGTAACGGTCCTCGGAATAATATTCATAATTCCGACTTCCAAATGGCGAGCGGTGCAAATTGGCGCCTGGACCGTAGATGCCATTGCAGGGGGTGATTTCCGATTGGGCTTCCATGCCTAGCAAACAGCCAAGATTATAGGCAAGGCGCTTAGAGAAAGAGCAGGCTAAGATAGATTGGCTAGGGAATGCGGTCCATTTTGGATCGACGGCCGGGACGATGGAATAGACCCCATTGAACCCAGCAGGACCATCGATATCGCGTGTTTGAGGTTTGCCGATAGAAGCGATTCCTGAGGTTTTGAAACCAGCAAAGCAGATGAGCTCGATGTAGTCGTTTAGGCTCATCTCCGAAAGCAAGTCCTCCCACTCCGAGGCAGAGAAATCGCTTAGTTTTTTGATAAGGGGTTCGTTCAATTTGAGGGAAGCCGATGTTTCGCCCTTCAAATCGGCCATGGTCGCATTGCTTCCGTCGCTTCTGATGACGAGGCGAAGATTCTTCTCCACGCCATTAGCTGGCATAGAGGCAAAATTATAGGTAGAGGTCGCATCGAAATCGAAAGCGGAGTTCGCTTTGTCGAGATTGGCTTTTATGGTTCCATCGGCTTTCGATAGCGGATAGGTCGATGCGAAATTATTTCTAGATAGATAAGTGATGCCAGATCCATTGTTGCCTAAAAAACCTTGGCCATCGATGCTTAGCCCAGCGTAAGCATTAGGACCGCTGAAAAGGGGCTCGACCTTATGATGGGTTATGGGGTCATTATTGAACTGGATCCCCGTAGAAGCAACTTCGATATCGAAAGACAATTCATCTTTGATGGTATGGGCGTCGCTTCTTAGCGTTAACGCATACAAGCCCCCCTCTAATTCGTATCCAGCAAAGCCATTATGGTTTGCATCGTAGCTATCGAATGAGGCCATATCGTAGGCGGAGAAGGATAATGTCAAATCCATGGATTGATTTGGCTCTAAGGATATGGTCTTTTCGAAATCAAGCAGGTTGACGCTCGCTTTTTCTATCCCTCCGCTTACGTAAGGTGGGGTGTAATAAAGCTGCACTACTTCTTTGCCCGCTTTGTCTCCCGTGTTGGTGACTTTTACAATCACTTCGAATTCTTCGTTTTCGGAAATCGGACCACCCGTGTATTCGCTTTCGCCTGTCTTAATGGATTTGATCTCCCAAGAGAAAGAAGTGTACGACAAGCCATATCCGAAGGGACGGAACACCGCTTCCTCGTATTTGGATATCCCTAGATTCGTCTTGGAGAAAGAGGATTCCCAGAATTTTGAGGCGTCTGCCGTCTCATACCATTTGTAGCCAAAATAGATCCCTTCTTGGAATACAGCTGAGACATAGTCATTGCGATTCGCAAACGCTGGGTCAGCGATTGGATGCATCGGGAAAGTGTCTGCAAGGTGGCCAGAAGGCGAAACGTTGCCCCAAAGCAAATCGGGGATGGCTTTCGTGCCGCTTTCGCCGGTGACGCCACAATACAAAATCGATTTCACCCGCTCATCCGCATCCGCGATGGAAGGCAAGAACATTGCGTTGGTGGAATTGATCAAGACAATGACGTTCTTGAAATTCTCCGCAAGCATATCGATGACGCCTTCTTCGACATAGGTCGTCTCCAAATATGTCTTATCGGTTATGACTTCTTTCGTCTCCGATCCATTGGTCAATAGGTATTGCTCGGCAGGGACGGATTCTTTTGCGACGCTATCGGTACGAGTGTTCTCGCCCGAAATGCGCGAGATCACGAATATTGCGGTATCGCTATAGCTCCTAGCGTTCTCCAATAATTCAGGCTGGCTTTCATACCAACTTCTAGAAGCCTCGCGCAGGTTATAGACATAAGACTTTTTGGTGTCTTCCCTTTTGCCTTCCGCGCGTTTTACCCAATTTAAGCTCGAATATGCAGAGATGATGTCTTTGTTATAGGAATAGCGCGATGCGTCGAAAGAATCGAGGAGGGTATATGATTTTCGCTCTTGGGGTTTAGTGGACCCACTGCCAATGCCATATTGGAGCCATCCTTCATTTGTGGCGCCATAGCCAAAGATATTGACTCGCTTTTCCCTTGCGTTTAAAGGTAGCGATTTAGTGCCATTATCAAGAGAGGCGTTTTTCAGCAATACCGCCCCTTCTTCAATGATTTGGGTGCATAGCTCGCTCCCTAAGCTTGCCTTTTGCTCTTTGGTAGAGGAAGAGGATACCGTATCTTCCGATGCATAGGAATTTAAGGCGCCCGCGATGATCGGGTCATAATCGGATTCGATTTTGGTGCCAACAATAAGAGAAGCAAGCACTAACGCGCTTGCCCCCAAGAATATCCATTTGCTCGCTTTCCTAATGCGCTTCATAAAAAGGCCTAGGCGTTCTCCAAGTTTACGGTCGAGGAAGTGAATGCTTCGCCAAGAAGTCCAGATAGTGCTTGGTTAGACGAATCGAATATCCCTGCGCAATTCCTAATGGTCACCTTATTGTTGGGGGCAATGTAAGAATAGGTAACCCCAATGGCTTGGTCGAGGGAACGGGTGGTCGTGAATAGATAGTTTAGGTTCTCTCCTACGAAGGAGGCGCAGGAAAGCTTGAAGAAGGAACTGGAATTTCCGGGATTGCCAAATGATATGCCGTTGCCGCCAGCGGAATTCAAAACCACGTTGCCCGTTGTATTGAAAACGAGCTTATTGGTGCGCGCGCGGGAACCACTATAGGATTCGATTAGGTTGCCGGTGCCGATGCTGGTAGCGGTTAGGGATGCGCCATTTTGGATATTTCCATCCTCGCCATTGCCGATGATAAACGCATCGATGCCCGTCACGGTGGCGATCGGGCTAGTTAGGGTTAGCTTAGCGCTATCCCTTAAATAGACTGCGCCGCTAGTGTTCCAAATGCAGCGGCCTGTTGAGGAAGATATCGAGGACGTGCATTCATTATCGAATATGATTTGGGCTTTTAGGCCATCTTCGAACCTGATCGCGGTGTCGGTTGTATTGATATTGAGTTTGCCTGAAGCCTGAATGGTTGGGGTCTTTTCCAACGACTTCCAGCCGTAGATCCCGAATTTGCAGCCATTGATTTCATAGAGACCGTTTTGGCCGACGCTGATTTGGATGGCATAGGCATCTAAGCCATCTCCGCGCTGGGCGACAGCTTGGCCATAGGCGAAGTTATGGATGGCGAGTTTACCATTGATTTGCATGGATTCTAAAACCTTTATGCCTGATTTATCAGAGGTTGATGCACCTTCTAGATTGACCGTTGCCCCCTCTTCGATGATCAGGTTATTCGCGTTGATGGCATCGCTTACTGCGGCCATGTTAACGTTAAGCGTACCATTTCCAGAAATGGTGACCGACTTGAAGTTCGTCCAATCGAGCGTGCCATCTAATAAGGATTGCCCATCATCTAGAGTAATGGTCGTCGTCGTTCCTTCCTTTAATGCGATGGAGAGGTGATCCGCCCCGTTTTCTTTTCTTCCGGTCGCGGATTGATTAGGGAATAGCTCATTCCATTTGGATAAGCTATATGTAACAGACCCTGCGTATATGTAATAGGGTTGCTCGTCGATAACCGTGATAGGAACGCTTAAGGTTAATCCTTCGTAAGTTCCGATGACTTCTTTATCTGCAGCGGTCAAAGGCGTGGTCGGAAAGGAGAGCGATTCACCGTCTAGTGTCTCGACGAATCCATCGTCCCATGTCGCTTCCGCGACTAGGCCCGATGGGTCGAAAACCTCGCCTACATAATAGGTTGTTTTGGATGGGGTCTTCGTAAGGGTGAGCTTCACCACTACGTTAATTGCATCTTCTTTAGAGGAGATGGTATCAGATTCATTAGACCCATCACTTGGGAATGAGCGGTCAGAAAGGCTAGAGCAAGACGTCGAGAAGAGGCATAACGTTGTTATGGACAAAGCGAGTGATGTTTTTCTCATACGGCTCCCTTTCGTTTCGATTACGATCAGCGACGGCTAAATCTATTCAAAGTAACTTTGAAATCTACTGAATATCAAGCGATGCTGATTTAAAAATGTTCGTAAACCAAGAAGCGCCTGAAGAAGGAGTAGCACAGCCTCTTACTTTAATTTTTGCATTATTATCGTAGTTATAGGTTTTTGTGTTCATGCCTGTGGAACCACTATTGACTGACATAGCGGTAGAGAAATTTTTAATTGTGAAATCGGTGCAACCTGCTATGACAATGTTCCCGTTGCCACTTGATGGTAGACCAGCATGAAAACCAACTCCGGACTGTGTACCTAGATTTTCAATTAAAACCTTTCCTGTCGTTCTAAATCCAATGTCTGTAAATTTATGATCACTATCTTCCCTAGCGTGAATTCCATATACAGTAGAAGTTTTCCACCCCGTAGTTCCGGTAACGCCGTAGGTTTTAATAATAACTGAGGCTGTATTCATAGTGGTAGCAGTCTTACCGCCATTATATGCGCGGAACTGTTTGAAATTATATATGCCACTAGAAGCCGCCGTTATATCTAATTTTGAATTATCCAAAATGGTAAATGTCCCGACATTATTGCAATAAATGCCAGTACCATTTTCTGAAACTATGGTCAGCTTTGAGCTTTGATTCATAGTCATTTTACTTTTATCAGAATCATTACCAAGGGCTGCATAAATGCCGACTTTGTCAGCGGTAATATTAACAACAACATCGTTATCAAAAACAAAGCCCATATCCGCAGAGGTTTTAATACCAATATCGCCAGATGTAATATTGACAATACCATCATTAAAATTAATTGAAGCAGCATTATTTGTTTCTAATGCTACATTAGTTAAGCTACCAATGGCGGTTGAATCACTCGACTTACCAGTGGCAGTAAGATTAACTTCACCACCTTCGAAATTAATAACTCCGCTAGAGTTTCTTAAAATTGCATTTATTCCTGCAGCAATATTAGCTTCACAGCCAGCGTTAAAGTTAATGGTAACGGCGCTCGCAAGGTCCATGCCTTGATCCCTGATGTTTTCCATAAGGAGTACGCCATTAACATTAATGCTAGCGCCGCCGCTGGGGGTAGTCCAAGCGTGGATGCCATCCTTGCAATTGGTAATTCTAAGTGCGCCGTTAACTAGAATATTGTCGGTCGCAGAAGCATTAATATCAGTATTGATGCCTATGCCATTTCCAAAATTCGTGACTTGATATGTGCCATCAATTTGAAGCTTGCCAGCGAAACTCACACCAGTCATCACAGTGGCATCATTACCAGACAAATTAAGAGTTACATTTTCTCCAATAGTCAAATTATGGCATTTAATACCGTCTTGATTCTCGGTATAAGCGATATTCAATGTCCCGCTGCCGTCAATAATAACGTTTTTATAAAGCGTTAAATCAAATGTTCCATCAAGGTCACTTACACGATCCTCTGCGAGCACTGTAGTATCACCATTTAAAGTTATGGTCAAAGTCCTGCTGTCCCCAGTTCCCGAAACCGCAGCTTCTTGATTTTCGAACATGTCGTTCCATGTTTCGATGGAATAATAGGAACTGCCGGCGTGGATATATTCCGTAAGAGGTTCGCCTGGATTGGCGTAGATCACTACAGAATCATCTTCTTTCCAAGTATATTGCTCAAAGTCCGCAACTACATCATCTACTTTAGTTGTACGATTTTCAAACTCGTAATTGATTCCCTCTTTGTCTAAAACGGGAAGAACCTCTCTGCCAGATAAAGTTCTGCCACACACTGAGCAAATTGTTCCAGCGGTCAAGCCTGTCTGTGTTTCAGTTGGATCTACTTGAGCGGTGGCTTCAGGATCATGCGCAGCTTTAGAATCCACTTTAACGCAATTTAGGTCTTCGCATGCATGCCAATGATAGTCTGCGTCATGCGACCATTCGTCTGACCACGTGTGCAATTCAGTTTCTTCCTCAAGGCATCCAAAGTTTATTTGGATTGAGGTGATATTGGTCTCTTCGTCAGCCTTCAACTTAAAATAATTCCCATGAACTGTTTGGGGAGTGCCGCTTTCAAGCACATAGCTATAACAGACATCGTCTGAGTTTTCATACCCAGTCGTCAAAGTGAGGCCGCCAGTGAAATTTACTGTGAAGGAGGTAAGTTCATTCGATTCTTCGTTTTTGACGATTGTTCCGCCTGCGCCTAAGGCAACATGTCCATTTGCAAGGGCAGACGCTTCGGTATAAGCGAATGAAGCGTATTGGTTATATTGAAGGGTTCCGCTTCCGTCTGTGATTGTTGGAGCGTTATTACGATCCAACGTTATCGACGTCAATGACTTTTGTTCGCCGTCAGCAAATACTGTGGGTGTAATACCACCCCCCGCACGAATTGCGGCAGAGGCGACCAGGACTGTTCCCATAAGCAAAACAGCGCCTGCGGTTGCGATGATAATATTGCGTGCCTTATTCATGATATTGAACTTCTCCTTCAGAAATATCTCACATAATAACACTTTTCAAAGCAAATCGGTATCTTTTGTCGCAATTGTAGGTCGTTATCACGTTCCATCTTTCTAGATCCTCCTGGCCATGTCTTATTACAATGATGTCCAGCCGTCACTCATGAACTCTTCGTATGAAAGGCTTTTTGTGTATCTAATAATTATTTCAATTTCAACAAGTGCTTTTTTCATATAATAAGCATCGTTTTTATCAGCCATATATCTTAATGCCACTTTTCAATATTTCATTTACCAAGTCTATGTTATTATTGAGTTCGCTACTTCGGATAAGGTCAACTTTCTTATGAAGTGTTTGTCTTAATCTTTCAATAAGTCCAACAAAACGTAAGCCGGTCAAGGATGATGAAACATATAAATCTACATCGCTTTTTTCATTAGCTAATCCTTTTGCGTAACTGCCAAACAAATAACAAAAATCAATTTGTCCATCATATTCGTTATCAAACAAAGCAGATACTTTTTCTTTAATTAATTGAACACTAAGCAAACCCTTCTCTTCAGTTATTTCGCAGTGTTCATTTAACATATTAATAAACATTTTACGTTTTATTAAACTTCCATAATTATCGTCAGTTTCATATCTACGATATGTTCTTTCAGGAATGCCCAAAATATTGGCTGCTTCTAGCTGCGATAAGTTGTATTCATTTCTTAATTCTTTTAATTTCATATTCTTTATCCAAAAATAAGTATCCTAATTGTCCTATATTGTAAATAATATATGGCCATTTTGTCCTATGAAATATATTAATAGGCCAGTTTGTCCAATTTTGGATAAGTGACTTTGGTCAACGACAAAAAGGATGCCGTTGTCCAAACCAATCCGTCCTGAGCTGTCCAAAACCCTTCGTCCTTTGAAGGCAAAAGAAAAACCGAGATATCTCGCTCGGTCATAATCTACTTAGTTATTATTTATGCCACTCATATTTGCAATCTTTACAAGTGCAAAACCAGACTCTCGCCGGACCGGTTAGGTCATAAGCGGAAACGTTCGTGGACCCGCATTTTGGGCAAGTAAAGGTTGGGGTGCTCACACATAAGCCACCGCTTGAAATAGTTTGAAGTTGTTCATCGGTGAGTTGGATTCCCTCGGCCTTAGCCAACGCCAATAGTTCTTCATGATTCTTACAAGCTTTGACCTTGGCGATTTGTTCCTCGGTTAAACCTTTTAATAGCTCTTCTCTCATATACTGATGTCTCCTAATTTGTTAGTAATCTGCCGCAGAAGCGTCACGCAAAAAGCATGGTGCAAATCACTCTATTGTTTATTTGCCTGTTGCTCGTGTTGGTCGGTGAAAATATGATTGCATCTATAACATCTATAAGACGTGTATCCCCAGACTTCGTTATATCTCTGAGGTTCAGTTTCCGTTCCACCGCAATATGGGCATGGCGGATGATTTCCAGTGCCACAGCCACCGCTGACGGCTTCGAGTTGCTCTTCGGTAAGCTCAACGCCTTCTTCTTTGGCGAGCGCGAGCATTTCTTCTTGGCTCTTGCACGCCTTTATTTTGGCGACCTGCTCCTCGGTCAGGCCCTTGAGTAGTTCTTGCCTCATGTTCGGTTACCCCTTTAATTTAATCCATTATATACAATGGCTTGTCACAACAGTGTCACAAAAAGAAAGGCCGCTATCACGCGGTTCTATCTCGGATAAGTCGTTTTGTCCAATTCTGGATAAGTGGCCTTGGACGACGACAAGGTGTCGTTATCCAAACCAATCCGTCCTGAGTTGTCCAAAATCCTTCGTCCTTTGAAAGCGAAAGAAAAACCGAGATATTCCACTCGGCTTCCTAAATGGATTAACCCACTAATTGATTTCTTATATTAAAGAGACCTATAAAAAAGCGTAGCACGATCGCGGCTCTTTCCAAACAAAACTTTATCCGCACCGCAACAAATCGGTAAATGGCTTTTAGGATAAACTCACGTGTTTGCCCTAAAATCCTTATCCAAAATATCTAGGTTTTGAACACTTATTTAGAAATCGCCTATGTAGCCGCATTTATTGCACATTCTTTGCCCGGCTCCTCGTCCATTGGGGGCCACATACACAGTATAATCATTGACGGCGCCGCATTTTGGGCATACAGCGGGTTTAGAATCGGTGAAACATCCGCCGCTAACAGCTTCTAATTGCTCATCGGTAAGTTCAATGCCTTCTTTTTTAGCGAGTTTCAAAAGTTCTTCTTGGTCCTTACAAGCTTTGACTTTAGCGATCTGTTCTTCAGATAACCCTTTTAATAATTCTTGTTTCACAATCAGATTTATCCTTTGTTAGTTTTATTAATTATTCCCACTCCCAACCGCAGTCTTCGCACACAAAGTAACTGCATTCATTTAGAAGTTGGTAATATGTAACTAGTTTGTGATTTGTAGAGCCACATTTTGGACAATGAATTGATGAGAACGAAATACAAGCGCCGCCATTAATCGATGCTAATTGTTCATCGGTAAGTTCAATACCTTCTTTTTTAGCTAATGCCAAAAGTTCATCACTGTTTTTGCAAGCTTTGACTTTCGCAATTTGTTCTTCATTTAATCCTTTTAACGATTCATGTTCCATATTAGGTTTCTCCTTTGACAATAATACCCTATCACATCATTTGTCACAGAAATGCCACAAAGAAAATAGACCCCCAAAGAGGCCTAATCTATGCTGGATAAGTCATTTTGTCCATTCTGGATAAGTGACTTTGGACAACGACAAAGTGTAGTTGTCTAAGTCAATCCATTCTGTTTTGTCTGAATCTACCTATCGCAATTATGTCGTGTTTTCAAGTTTGAGCGAACAAGAAAAACCGAGTTTTTACACCCGGCTCTTTTTCTGAATAAAAATGCATCATAGCATTATCAAGTTTCTTTTATATGTTTTTATCTATTATTTATTAGTTTAAAAGGATATATCCTCTAAAGCCACGGACTGAATAATATGAATCCGCGCTATTATGAAAATAGAAGATGTGGCCATATCTTTTTTCACAAAATAAAGCACCGCCTTTGCTTCTAATACTCTCCGGGGTTTTTATCCAACTTGATGTTGCCAAATCAAATTCTTCGATATTTTGTAAAAAACTATAAATATCTAAATCCATTAACAAAATGCCGTTTTTGTTCGCTTCTTCCATCGCACTAGATATAGGAGCGTTTTTCTTTCTACTTAATCTAGCCGTCTCATCATAACAAAGACTTCTTCTACCTTTAGGTGTTTCTTTAGAAAAATCACAAAGGATTAATAGATTTAATGGTGTGATAAAAGCAACATCTACTTCTCCACCAGTTTCTTCCATATATTTAATTGAAGCTAG
>CAMVEL010000020.1 GCA_947166565.1 uncultured Erysipelotrichaceae bacterium | reverse complement strand
TACTCCCTTGTGCACTTTTCGGGGAGGGCTGTCTACTTAGAGATTAGCAGTGCAGACACGGTTGTTTTTGTAACCCAAATGTAACCCATAGAAATGAAATTCCCCCGATGGTGTCGAGGGAATTTAGGCATATAGAGCGCGATGCGGGTTTTGCTTCTACGTTTATTTTCGGCCGTTTAAAACATTTTTATTAATCCACGGCGACTTATAATTCGATTTCCACCGTTGTTGTTTGTCTAAAATCTTCATGCTATAATCCGCCGTGAAATAGGTTTTTAATCCGTTCAAGGCGCTTTATAGGAGAAAAATATGATTGGAAGAATCGCGGAAATCAAAAAGCTCGAAACCGCTTATCACAGCAATAGGGCCGAATTCGTCGGCGTCTACGGAAGGCGACGCGTTGGGAAAACGTATTTGGTCAACGAAACGTTCGCCGATCGATTCGTCTTCCGCCACAACGGGCTCTCCCCTATTGAGGAGGAGCAAAACGAAGGAACCTCCATCCGTTCCGACGAAAGCTCAATGAAAAAACAGCTCGCGCATTTCCACACCTCTTTATTGCGAGAAGGCGAAAGCGGGACATTGCCTCCGAAAACCTGGGAAGAGGCCTTCTTTCGGATGGAACGAATCATTGACGGTAAAAAGGTCAGAAAAGGGAAGAAAGTCGTTTTTATCGATGAACTTCCATGGATGGATACGCCGAAGTCCGGATTCATTACGGCGTTGGAGGGTTTCTGGAACGGCTGGGGCTGTCGTCAGAAGGACTTGCTTTTCATCGTCGCCGGGTCCTCCACATCATGGATGACGAACAAACTTATCAACAACCATGGTGGCCTATACGGAAGGCTCACGAGGGAAATACGGCTCAGCCCACTTACGCTTGGTGAATGCAAAGCCCTTTTCCATGAAAATGGGGTCGTTCTGTCCGATTACGATATCGCTCAGGCCTACATGGTCTTCGGCGGCATTCCATTCTACCTGAACCCCATGGAAGCAGGCCAGAGCCTCGCCCAATACGTCGACGATTGTTTCTTTGGCGAAAAAGCGGCCCTGCGAAGGGAATTCGACCGCTTATTCGGATCCGTTTTCAATAACCCTGAAACGATGAAAACAATCGTGCGAGCCTTATCCGAAAGGAGGATGGGACTCACGCGAAAGGAAATCGAGGAATCGACCAAAATCACCGGCGGAGGTGCCATGACCGATTATCTGCGCGCTTTGGCGGACAGCGATTTCATCGTCGAGTATTATCCGTTCGGCATGGGGCGTCGGGAACCGTATTACCGCCTGAGCGACCCCTTCTGCTGGTTCTATCTGCGCTTCGTCGACGGGCAGGAATCGCTCAACGCCGATTTCTGGATGAATAACCTCGACAATCCGCGCATCGTCTCCTGGCGCGGCCTCGCGTTTGAAAACCTATGCTTCCTCCACGTACCCCAAATCAAGCGCGCCCTGGGAATCTCTGGCGTCCGTAGCGAGGAAAGCGCCTATACCAAACGTGGCGGCGATGAATCCGAGGGCGCCCAGATTGACTTATTGATCGTCCGTGCCGACAACGTCGCCGACCTTTGCGAGGCCAAGTTCGTTTCAGACGACTATCGGCTCGATTCGCAGGAGGAAAGGAAACTGACCCGCCGCGAGATCGCCGTATCGGAGCTTCTGCCAAAGAAATGCGTGGTCCACAAGGTCCTCATCACCACTTTTGGCATCGCCAAGCACGAATATATGTGGTCCTACCAAAACGTGGTTACCTTAAAGGATTTGATGGCGTGATTCCTCTATAGAAAAAATGTCAAATTTTCGTAGGGCGAGCGTAGGCCAAGAAAACAAAAACCCTTGATTCTATCGAGGGAATTAAGGCAACTTGAACACAATGCGGGAATAATTCAAGCGTTCACCTCACTTGGCGAACCGCCGCTTAATCCTTTAAGACGGAGGTTCTCCAAAAGGATGGAAGATCTGTTAAAAACAGTTTAACCGCGCGAAGAAATACCGCCCAAAAAGAAAACCCCGGGTCACTCCCGGGGTCTCCCAACCATGGCCTTATAGCTTGGCTACGCCTGTTTCACGCGCGGTCTTCGCTACTTCCCTTGCCACGGTTTCGTGGGCTTTACGGTCATAGGCATAGGGCAGGATGTAGTCGACACTCAGCTCTTCAGGGCTGACACATCCCGCGATGCCTCGACTCGCAGCTTTCATCATTTCGTCGTTGACGGTGGAGGCCCTTACGTCAAGCGCCCCTCTAAATAGTCCTGGGAAAACCAAGACGTTATTGATTTGGTTAGGATATTGGCTGGAGCCGGTTCCTACGATATAGGCCCCCGCTTCTTTGGCTTCCTCTGGGGTAATCTCGGGGATGGGGTTCGCGCAGGGGAAGAGGATGCTTCTTTCCGCCATCGAGGCGACCATCTCCTTGGTGACGCATTTTCCGACGGAGACCCCGATGAAGACATCCGCGCCTTTCATCGCGTCTTTTAATAAGCCCTTCATATGGGTCCTATTGGTAAGCTTAGCAAGTTCAGCTTGGGCGGGGTTAAGCTGCGGATCGCCTTCGCATAGGATCCCGAACCTATCGCAGGAGATGAGGTCCTTGACGCCGAAAGAAAGAAGGAATTTCGCGATTGCGATACCCGCGGCCCCCGCGCCATTGACGACCACGCGGATCTTGCCGATATTCTTTTTGGCGAGTTTTAGGGCGTTAAGCAAGGCCGCGGCGATGACGATCGCGGTCCCATGCTGATCATCGTGGAAGACAGGGATATCTAATTCTTGTTTAAGGCGCGTCTCTATCTCAAAGCATCGAGGCGCGGAGATATCCTCGAGGTTGATGCCCCCAAAGCTTCCTGAGAGAAGTTTGATGGTCTTGATGATATCCTCGGTATCCTTGCTCTTGATACATAAAGGATAGGCATCGACATCGCCATAGGCTTTGAACAATGCGCATTTGCCCTCCATTACGGGCATCCCGGCCTCTGGCCCGATATCACCTAGTCCTAGAATGGCCGTGCCATCCGTGATGACTGGGACGGTATTCCATCTCCTCGTAAGTTCAAAGCTCTTGTTGACGTCTTTCGATATCTCTAGGCAGGGGGTTGCGACGCCTGGGGTATAGGCAAGCATCAGATCTTCCCTTGAATTAACCGGAACGCGGCATTTGGTTTCGATCTTGCCTTTCCACTCGGCGTGTTTTTGTAATGATTCTTTTCCAATATCCATGGATTTACTCCTTTATATACATATATGTTTATTAAGCGACCGGGATGAAGCTGATGGTCGCGGATAACGACATCATCACGAAGACCATGCAGCTGACGAGGGCTCCAAGATAGACGCGGTTGGTCCATCTATAGAAGATGCGGTTAACAATTGGCAAGAGGGCCATCATCGGGGTAAGGGCGAAGACCATGTTGACATAGAGCCAAACCTCTTGCTTGTCCTCTCCGAAATAGCCATAGAACGGGGTGCCCGTTTTGAAGAAGGCCACATAATTGATGATGAGGATGAAGACGAGGGCCAAGCAATTGCTAAGTGACCCGACTAGATACACCTTCCATTCGCTCCAGCCTTCCTGCCCAAGCGAGCAATTGACCTTGATGGAATTGGAGATATAGAAGAGGAAGATGATCGGGAAATATTCAAGCCAAGTGACGAAGAACCTTAAGGATAAGGGGGAGGCGCTGATGAGGGTGAAGCGGAAATCCTGATGGAATAAGACGTAACTTAAGCCGATTAATCCATAGAAGATAAGGAAGAGGATAACGGCTAGCCCTAGTGTTACCAAGATACCTTTCCAAGAGATCTTGAGGGCGAGGAACTTCGACCAATCGTAGACGGGGTCCCTGCCTTCTTTCTTGGCCACTACTCTTTCAACGAGGTTCTCAACAAGTTGGACCCCAAAGAAGAGGATAAGGCCGATGAGTCCGTTAAAGGCAGCCCATAATAAGACCGCGTTGAACATCCTCGCAGGGAAGACTCCGGTGAAGATGTTATTAGCGGCATCTGGGAACATCTTCATCGATAGATAGGCTAAGGGGATATAGTCTAGACACGCCAAGACAAAGGAGAAGACGGTCGTGAACCAGAATATCGATTTGCCCTTGAAGCTAAAGCGAGAGGGGATCGCACTCGGCTTTTTGGGCTCAACGTGCTGCTCCACTTCATCCTCGTAGCAATATTCGCCATTGCTTGCTTCAACGATCTTCTTGCCTTTAGCAAGGCGAAGTATCGGTAATTCAATAAGAAGTCCGGCGATCGCGCAGAGGAAGGTCATCCCGGCGACAAGAGCGATGCCATTGCTCCCTTCTTTCAAAATCCAGGTATGGGAGGAATCCGGCAAAGTCGTGCTTAAGCCAAAGCATTCGCGGAAGAAGGCGATGGAATTGGTGATGGAAAGACCATCATACATCTCAAAGCAATGGTTGGTCTTCTCGCGGTGGAGGATGCGGTAGGTCCCATCTTCCATCGAGCCATAGGGGGTATCGTATTCGACGGCCCTATCCAAAGTCGCCCCGTTGACCTCGTTTATGAAACGGGAATTGATGACTTCGAGGGATGTCGAATCGCTTTGATAGCGGAAGGCCCCTTCATCATAATAGGCGTAAGCGTTAGCGGCGTTGCATCTAATATCCTTATATTTGGCGGCCGCGGTGACCTTGATATAGCCAGAGATATAAAGGGCTTTGATACGCGAGGAAGCGAAATTGGCCCCGGCGAATTCACTAGCGACGGTCACGGCATTGCCGCCACCGGCGGAATGGCCCATGACCCCGAAGCGGTTACGGTCAAGGTTAGGGAAGGCATCGACGTTATTGTAGACATAATCGACGAGATACACCGCCCCATTGGCCTGGGCCGCATAGGAAAGCTGGTCGCCGTTTTCGTCATATCCCGCATTGGTGGAGCCACCTTGCGATCCTGGGTCGATCACGAAGACGGCGCAGCCGCGTTTCGATAATTCGATCGCGTATTGGCTCATCGTGGCTTTGGTCCTGGTGAATCCCGGGATAACGAAGATCGTGGAGACCTTGTTTTCAGGGGAAGCGAATTTAGGTTGATAGAAGGTAACGGCATAGGAGACGTCATCGTTATTGATGCGCCTAGAGGCGAGGTTATAATCCTCGGTCATCTTCTTGGTAAGGCGGAAATCGGTGACGCTTACGGCAAAGCCGGTGGTCTCGAAGAAGGAGCCGGTGAAGGCGGAGATCCCGATTAAGCCAAGCGAGACGACCGATACGATGAAGCGGGCGGATTTATACCATGGACGCTTCTTCGCTTCCTTCTTCTCTCTTTCAGGGAAATCGGTTATTCCTTCATCGGGAAGGCGATAAGCGAGGAGGCAGAGGATCAAGGGGATAAGCGTTACCACGCTAGCGATGGAAGCCACCCAGAATTCGATGCGCTTCTTCTTTTCGTCGAGGGGGAAGCGCCTAATAAGGCTGGAGATCCCTAAGCTAGAGAAAAGGGCGATAAGAGCAAGGATCGCGAATAGCCAATAGAGGTTATCCCTTAAGGCAAAGGCATAGGCGGCAAAGAAGGTATAGATCCCAGCCCCCGCTAGACCAACGATCTCAGCGGCGCGTAACAAATAGCGTTTCTTCATGTCTATTCTCCTTTCCTTATTTGTTTAAAGGCCCATAGCCTTCGCTGGTCTTAAGCCAGTTATATAAAGCGTTGACCTCGGGCTTATCGGTGAGCCTAGCGATATAACGGGTCTTGCCGTTCATCGGGATATCGCCTTGCTTCTCCTGTATCGCGATATTGGAGCCCGAAGAGGAATCGACGTTATTGCCGACGCCAAGAAGGATATCGACGTCCCCGTCTTTATTGACTCCAGCCCCTAGCGCGGCGACGTTGCCGTTATTGGAATAGGCGCGGATATCGATGTCTTTGCTGTGCTTATTCGCGTCTTCTTCGCTTTGTCCTTGGTCTAGACACCAATTCTTCACGAACTCTTCCGCGTGGGGGGCCCAGCGATCGACATCGCTTTGGTCAAGGCCAGAGGTGCTCGTCTTGTCATACCATCCGACCACGATATAGGCGTGAGGGATCTCTTCCGGGGTTAGATAGACCCCGTTGACGGTGAGCTTGTTATTGGTGACATAGGGCCTAACGTCATCAAGGCGGATGAGCCCGCCTTCCTTATAGGCGCGAGGATCCTTGTCCGCGTTTTCCTTATCTAAAGAGTCGACGTCCCCCGCGTACCAACGGAAGAACTTAAAGCCCACCTTTTCGGGGGCGTTAGGCAAGAGGAGGTTATTGAATTGCGAAATCTTCCCTTGACTGACCACATTCCCATCCGCGACCACTTCGACATCGACGAAGGTCTCCATTGAGGAGACGAAGGCGCAGGAAGAAAGGGTCAATCCCGTAACGGCCAGAAGGAAGAAAGAGGAAATCTTGGAAGCTTTCATGGATTCCTTTCCCAAGAAACCGTAGGTTCCTTGCATATTTTTGATGTAAGCGGTTACATCTTTTCTAAGGATAGTTTACAACCATCTATTCATATCAGGAAATAAAAGTAATCGATATTTACCATATCAAATCCGTATGATACCATTATGCCATGAATTATGATTATTACCGCGTCTTCCTTTCCGTTGGGAAGCATCATTCGTTTACCCGTGCGGCCGAGGAGCTCTATACCTCCCAACCCGCGGTGACCCGCACGATCAAAAACCTCGAAACCGAGCTTGGGGTCAAGCTTTTCGTTAGAAGCAAGAAAGGCGTCGAATTCACCCTTGAAGGCGAGAGGCTTTATGAAGGGGCAAGCGCCGCGTTTGCTTTGCTAAATAAAACCGAGGAGGAGCTTTCCGCTTCCTTATCGTTACAGGCGGGTTCGGTTGCTTTAGGGGCCACCATCACCGCGCTTGATGAGTTCCTCTTCGATTTCCTTGAATCGTTTAGGAAGGATTATCCTGGCATCAAAATCAGGATCAGTACCCAGTCAAGCGACCAAACGATCGCCAAACTCCGTCAAGGGAAGATCGATATCGCCTTCGTCACCACTCCTTATAGATATAGCGATGATCTAATCGCCTTTACCATTAATAGCTTTGAGAATATCGTCATTGCAGGACACGGCTATCCCGAATTAAGGAAAGGGAAACACGATATCGCCTCCTTATCGAAATACCCTCTTGTCTATTTATCATCCGCGATGCAATTAAGGGAATATTGCGACGACATATTCAGGGCGCATGGGGTATCCGTCACCCCTTCCATCGAACTCGATAGCGCATCGACGATCGCCCCGATGGTCGCGAAGAATTTCGGGATCGGCATCGTCCCTAAGTCGCTTGTCCGCGATGCCTTGGAAAAAGGCGAGGTCTTCGAGGTCCAAACCATAGAGCCCCTTCCTTCAAGGGAAGTCGTGATGCTTAAAAGCGCCTCCTATCCGGAGACCGCCCCTGCGAAAGCCTTCTTCCTCTCCGCGAAAGAGCATTCCAAAAACCATCGGTAAAGATTGCTTCGCCCTAGATCTGCGTACAACCCCTGATACAAATCGGGGTTTTTCTATTTTAGTTACTTTTTTATTGGGATTTGGCTCTTCATTGATTTATCATGATAGATTTTTGTCAAAAATAAATAGTAAACAATGGCAAAAATATTGAGAATATGGCAAAAATAAGATATCATTTAAATGCGAGGTGATAAGTATGTATCGTGAATCAGAAGTTGTTGAATTAAAAGAAAAATATGTTGATGCAATTATTAGAGATATTGTTGCTTTCCTAAATGCCAATGGTGGAGACATCTTTGTGGGTGTAACTGATTGGGGCGATGTTTTAGGTATGCCAGATAAAGATTTGGATGAAACACAAAGAAAGATATCAGATATTATCACAATGCAAATCGAACCTAATCCACAAAACGAAATATCTACCGCTTTGTTAACTGAGGATGGGAAAAGAATAATTAAAATATCAGTTCCTAAAGGATATAAACCTATTTATTGTATTAAGAAATACGGTTATTCATCCAAAGGATGTCTTATTAGGGTAGGCACGACATGTAAAGAAATGAGCCCAGAAGAAATTGAATATCGTTATTCTAAAAACTTTATTGATAATGATTTCATTTTAGAAGCACCTGCCCATTATTCTCCTTTGTCCTTTGACATGATGAAGATTCTTTTAACAAGCAGAGGATACCATATTAACGAGTTATCCTTTGAACAGAGTTTTAACTTATTAAGAAAAGACGGTTCTTACAATTTGATGGCGGAATTATTATCTGACAAAAATATGGTTCCGGTTATCTTCGTTAAGTTTGATGGAACTGATAAAACATCAATTTCTCAAAGAAGTGATTATGGCGATCAAAGTATTTTATTAGGTCTTCAAAGATTGAAAGATAGATTGATTGCTGAAAACATATGTGTTACCGATACCACAGTGAGACCAAGAGTAGATAAATATTTATATGATATTGACTGCGTTAACGAAGCTTTAGTAAATGCATATGTTCATAACGATTGGACTATTTCTGAGCCATTAGTATCTTTTTATAAAGATAGATTAGAAATTACTTCTCATGGCGGTATTCCAAAAGAGATAACGATGAATGATTTCTTTAATGGTGTCAGTCATCCTAGAAACTCAGTATTGATGAGAATATTTTTGAAACTCGGAATCGTTGAACATACAGGCCACGGCATCCCTAAGATTATTAGCAAATACGGAAAAGAAGCTTTCGACATACATGATACTTACATCAATGTTGTCATCCCTTTTAACAAAGATATCGTCAGTCAAATGCCAGGTGGCAAAAATGATGGCAAAAATGATGGCAAAAATCTTTTTAACAACGACTTAACCGAGAATGAAAAGAGAGTGTTGTTAGAGCTTATAAATAACCCAAGCATTCCATACGACACTTTAGTAGTGGAACTCAAAATTTCAAGAAGAACAGTATCCAGGGTTTTTGAGTCTTTGGTTGAAAAAGGGTATATCCAAAGAGTTGGAACAAACAAAAAAGGATATTGGAAAGTTATAAAATAACAAAAAAACGACAAAAACGCTTTGTTAAATTGTTTTATTTAATAGAGATGGAAAGAATTGGTTATTCGCTCTTGAAAAAACTATGCTCAACTTCCATAGAGGAGATGAACAACGCTTTTAATCATGTTTTTGAGAAATATCGTTATCTTGTCTATTATGTTTCCTTCGACATCTTAAAAAGCGAAGACGAAGCAAAAGACATCGTTAACGAGACATTCCTCAAGATGTATGAGAGAAGAAGAGATTTCATGAGTGAAAGCAAGCTTAAGTATTTTTTGCTCGTCACCGCAAAGAATATATCAATCAACCGTTATAATCAAATTAAAAACCGTCTCGCTTATTCCGACGATGACGAAGGGAAATATGATGAAGAAAGCGTTTCAATCTATCTAGAGAAATTCAAAGACGTCTTGGATGAAGAGGAATACAAATTCTTAGTGTTACACCTCATCTATGGATTCTCTTTTAGAGAAATCGCAAAGTCTTATGGTTATACTACCGCAAAAGTTTCCTCAAAGTATCAACGTGGAATTAAGAAACTTCGTGATTACTATGGAGGTAAATGGCGATGAATGAATTAAAAAAACAATTCAAACAGGATTTTGAACAATCTAGCAATGTGAATCTCTCTTTTGACACGACTCAACTAGAACCAAATAGTAGAAAACCTAAACATAAAATCAAACCTTATAAACTCGCTTTAATCGTTACTGCTGCCTTGATAGTTGGCCTCATCGCCGTTCCAGCTTCCGCGATTCTATTCTCTTCTTTACAAATAAAAGAAAGCGTTAAAGCAACTAATCGACATTATTCTTTGAACGAGATTAGAATTGCGGAATCAAATACGTTCAAGAAATTAAACACTGTTTCTTACCCTGATGGTGGTGCTCCATCCCCAATCAAAACAACAGAAGAGGAAAACAAGGCCTACAACAATTTTTCAAATCTCACATACCATGCTTTGGTAGATACTTCCAAAAAGGATAACATGTCTTATTCCGTTGCGGGATTATATTCAGTGATAAATGAGATGACTAATGCGACTAGCAGAGAAGAATTGAAAGAGAAGTTCAACACCCTTTTAGGGCTCAATGAGAGTAGTAGAGTTATCTTCTATGACAAAGTCATGAAAGCCAATTCCTTTGCTAGCGATGAATCGACGATTCAACTTAAAAACTCCGCGTTCTTCAATAATGAATTTAACTATAACCAAGAATTTGTAAATAGTTTAACCAAACTGTATTGTGAAGCTTATCAGATTAACTTTGAATCCGAAGCAAATAAGATGGTGGAATGGGTGAATCAAGCCGTCAATTCCAATGGTTTTATTGATGATAAATTCTTAGAGATTAACGATGAAACCCAATTATATTTGTTCTCGACTCTTTATTTCAAAAATGCGTGGGCGAGCAAATATTTATCTGAAAACAACATCAAAGACGATTTCTATCTCACTAGCGATAAAACGGTTAAAGCTACATATATGAACCATTCGTATTTAAGCCAGTCTTATTATGATTACGGTTCCTATATTTCAGTGAAAGACTATTATTTTTCGAGTAGAGCCTCGGTCACATATTTAGTCCCTAAAAAAGTTGAAGACAATATTTTTGATCTCACTAAGGATGTGAATATCTTTGAAGAAAAAGATGAGAACATCGTCAAGAACGAAGGACATGGCTATATTATGGTAAATCTATCGACTCCAAAATTTACGACGAAATCAGATGTCGATTTTCAAAAATGTTTAGATAATTTAGGCTTCGGAGAGATCTATAATCCTAACATTGATTCCTTCAAAAACGCTTTCGATGACGAGAAGCTTGAGGACTATAACATCTATATCCAAAAGATTAAGCAAAAAAACGAAGTGGAGTTCAATGAAGACGGTTCAATCGTTAAAAGTGTTTCTATGGCATCGTTTGGAGCCGGTGGTGCCGCCCCAATGAGGAACGACACTCTTGACGTGAAACTCAATCAACCATTCATCTATATCATTAGGGATATCAATGGCACGCCAATATTTGTGGGACACGTTGATAATCCTACTATTTAATAGTAAAACCGTTCCATTAGAAAAGGGGACAATCCGATAATTACGGGACAACTGTATTGAATAAGTTAAACCTTTCCAGGTTTTTAGAACTTCTATGTAGAAGCAAGATTATACAAAAACGCCGGAACCATCGAGGTCCGGCGTTTCTTTGATTATCGATAGAAGGTTTCTTTTTCCTTATTCTGGCATTGGGACTAGGAGGCCTTGACCAGCATCGGAAATCATGAAGTCGTAGACGAATTGAGCGAGCGCGTTATCCTTAAGGAGATAGATATAGCGGTTCTCGGCACCGTTGATGGTTAATGGGCCGGTGCGGGTGACGAAATCGACTCCGCCGGTGGACTTCAAGTTGGTGCCCGCGCCGATGAAGATTTCGACGTCGCCATCGGTGTTGATCGCACTTCCCAAAGCTCCGACCTTTTCTTCGGTATAGGGGCGTAAAATTACGTCAGCGTCAGCATAAAGCTCGGAGGATCTTAGCTTGTCGGCGATACCAAAGCCGAGATTGTCAGCGATTTCCGCGGTTAGACCAGAGGTCGAATAATTCCACCAGCCGACGGTGACGGAGAGGGATTCCTCTTCGCTAGATTCTTCTGGAGGAAGCTCGAAGGAGGATTCTTCAGGCTCAGTTGGGGTAACGAGAAGGCCTTGACCGCCTTCAGAGACCATGAAGTCATAGACGAAGTTCGCGATCGCGTTATCCCTTAGAAGATAAATATAGCGATCATCGGCTTCACCGATTGTTACTGGGCCGGTGCGGGTGACGAAATCGACTCCACCGGTGGATTTGAGGTTTGAGCCCGCGCCGACGAAGACATCGACGTCGCCAGCAGTATTGATCGCCGTTCCAAGTTCGCCGACTTTTGTTTGGGCATAGGAGCGGAATTTGAAGGTCGCGTCGCTATAAAGATCAGAGGAATCAAGCGCGGCTTCGATGCCGGCGCTCAGGTTATTGGCGATATCGGCGGTGAAACCGGATTTGGAATAATCCCACCAGCCAACGGTGATGGTTAAGTCTTCTTCTTCAGAGGATTCTTCGGGTGGAACTTCGCTGGATTCTTCAGGTGGAAGCTCGGAGGATTCTTCTGGAGGTAGTTCGGAGGACTCGACAGGGGTGGAGTCGGAAGATTCCTCTGGTGGAACTTCTGGTCCGTCTTCTTCTTCTGGAAGGCCAGCGAGCGAACGGACGAAGTTGATGATAGTTGGGATCAAATCGTCGTTTTCGGTTTCATTGCGGATCCATAGACGACGGTCGGTGTTATCTCCGATTGGGAAATCGAGAGCGGCTCCATCGATCTTATAGGAAGTGAAATTCTCATTAAGGTAAGTGCATCCACTGAAGGCCTTGCCACCGAGTATGATATCGAATTTATAACCCAATTTCGTTTCGGCATCGATGACGTTGGTTTGGAAATCCGCGACCTTGGAGCCTCCGACATAATCGAAGGTGACGTTCTTCAGTCCATAGCCTCTTGGCTTAGCGTATTCCTTGATGGCTTTGATGAGATTTGGTCCAAGGATCTCTTGGTCGACATAGCGTTCATAGATGACGACATGGAGGACGGGATGGATGAGATCGTCCTCTTCCTCGGTTTCGGAACTACCGGGTTGTTCGGTTGAGGTTGGGGTGACTTCGGTGGTTTGGCTGCTTTCACTTGTTGGAGTGGACTTAGAGGTCGAGCCGCCTCCATCTGTGCTCGCACCACATGACGCAAGCATTGTAGCGGCGAGAAGAGAGATGAAGAGTTTTGTTTTTTTCATATTTTTTCTCCTTTTTATATATTTCTTTATATATTGTCGTATCAGATGAGGGAATGCGCGGTTTTATAGGCGACTTCACGTAAGGTGACCGCGGTAGCTTCTTCTACCGATTGCTTGGTTTTGGTTCCGTTACCTTGCTCTGCTCCGCTTCCTAAGAAGGTGGTTTTCCTTACGTCAAGGCCAAACATGGTCGCGGCTTGGACGGCTGCGGAGAGGTAGGTGCCCGCGAAGCAAGGGTGTTTGCTATCGGTATGGTAGAGATTGATTGATGGATAATTGGAATATACGTAACTGAAGGCTTTGCCAACATCGCTGACCATCGTATTCGTGGCGGTCGCGACATCGTGGTAGGCGTTTCTTAACAGTAATTCCGATTCAGGGATGCTTAGGTTACGACTTGAAGCGAAACTTTCATATGACCAGGTCGCGTATAGATAGACCTTTGGTTTATCTTGGGTAGCCTCGATCTTGGTGAGGATTTGCTTAACCCCGGAGAGGAAATTGCCGTAATTGGTGACGGGGGTCGTCGAATGCTCTTGCAAGACGATATGGGTGTATTTTTTCTTTAAGGCCTCATCAAGGCGCTTGCCAACAGGATCAGAAGAGGAGGCAGTATCGATAAGATGCTGCGCACCTTCCGTGACCGCGGAGCAAGAGATATCAAGCCCTAAATCCCTGCCAATCGATTGGACCACTTGGTCGCAATCATTGAAATAGGTGAAGGAATTACCAACGAAAAGCACTTCTTTATGGACTTGTTCTTCTTCGCTAGAAACGCTAGATGGAGTCTGGTCTTTTGAGGAAGAGGGCTCACTTGTTGGCTTATTGAAATCTAGCGGCTCTGCGATTGCGCAGGAAGAAAAGGCGAAAGCGGAGAGCAAAAGGGGGAGACCACGTAAAACAAGCGCGTTTTTCATGGTCACATTGTAACCGCTTTCATCTATATCGGAAAATATAAGTTGAATATCTTAAATATAACTTTAAGTTATGGATAAATGATTTGGGGTTTATCTGATGAAATGGGTTGGGGTGATCGCTTCTTTTTCCGGAAGGCCGTATTTGTCCTTCGCATCCTTTATGGCCTTCATCAAGAAGACCATGTTACGGGCGACGATCCTCGCGTTTTGCCTTCCTTCCTCATCCTTTTCGATTTGAAGGGGTTCCCTGCCAAAGCCATTGTTCCAATATCTTCCCGAAGCGATTGGCATTTGGTTGATGGTGAAATATTTGTTTAGTTCATCAAAGGTGGCGGTGGTACCCGCTCTTCTAGCAACCGCGAAAGCAGCCCCAACCTTAAATGATTTATCAAAGTTAGAACTATAGAACAATCTATCGAGCAAGGAGATGACCGAGCCATTGGCTGAACCATAATAGACTGGGGCGAGGACCACCAAACCATCGGCTTCCTCGAACCTTTTGGCCAAATCATTTACTTCGTCTTTGAAGACGCATTCCTTATGCTCATGACAATATCCGCAGGCCATGCAGCCGCGGATCGTCTTGGAGCCTAGTTCGAATTTATCGACCTCCACTCCTTCTTTTTCAAAGATGGTTATCATTTCTTGCATAAGCATATTGCAGTTACCGTGAAGACGCGGACTGCCATTGATCATCAATACCTTCATATCGTTTCCCCTTTCCTTAATTATCCGTTTTCTCTTTCCCTGAAACAACGGATGGATGAAAGCGAGAAAAAGCCCCTCCAACTTGAAGGGGCTACGCCAATTAACCTCTAGGATAAACTAGCTTTGTTGCAATTAGGTCCTTTTTTAGGTTATCCGTGATGCTTTCTAGCAAAAAGGGAACGGCATATTGGGGAACGCTGACGTAATAATCGCCCCGACCGAAATTCTCCTTGATGACTTTATAGCATTCCTTTGCCTTATACGCGGTTTTCCCTTCCATAACCGAACGGGAGGCAGCCATCTTGCCGTTCGTGGATTTTTCCTCCAAGAGAATGATGCCTTCATCGCTTTCAAGAATGAAATCGATTTCCAAATGGTCGGAACCCTTTGAGAAATAATAGAGGTTTAATCCCGCTTTATCGATCATCGTCGCGGCGAGATTCTCAAAAATTGCCCCTTTCCTACTGCCAAGTTCATCAGTTAAGAACTCACGTGTTACCGAAACGGGATACATCGCCATCAACAAACCCATGTCCGCGACAAAAGCCTTGAAATAAGATTTGTCGGAATTGCTTTCCAAAGGCTTTTCGATGGCGCTAAGGTTAAAACACCTTAAGACCAATCCAGCTTTTTCCAGCCATTCGAACGGCTCTTCGAATTCGCTCGATCTTCCGCCGTTTTTGACTAAGGAATACTTGAATTTGTGCGTATCGGCTTCCCTAGCTAATTGGGAGGGGATCGAATCGAATATTTGGTTTAGTTGGGCTTGGAGCTTGTAATCGATCGCCTCCTCGCTTTCATCGTTGACGAACCTTCCGAAATCGGCGCGATAATCTTTGATTAAGCCCTCCAATACTTCCCTCGATTTGAGGTAATTGTTCGTTTTCAAAAACGTTTTGACGGAATCAGGCATTCCCCCAACCACCACATAACGCTTAACCATTTCTTTGTAGAAATCCGCTAAGGCAGGAGGAAGAGGTTCTTTTTTGTTAACGAAATCCTTTAATGTCGCAACGGTTTGGTTATCGATACCATTGGCCCAGAGGAATTCTTCGAAATCCAAGGACGACATGTGAATGATTCTCTCATAGCCAGTCGGTACATCGATCTTCTTGCGCCTACGATAATTCATGACGCCAAGCAAACTGCCGGTAGCGAGAACGGCGAACCTTTTATCCATGGCAAAGCTTTTGAATGAGGTCCTAGCCAAAGGACAATCCCCGATCTCCTCAAAAATAAGAACCGTTTTATTGGGGATGAAATCCTTGCCCCCAAAATAAGGCGCCGAATTCCTGATAATGGAATCAACGTCCAAATTGCCATTGAAGATCTTCCGCAAAACCTTGTTATGCCTGAAATCGTAGGTTATGACGTTCTCGAAGTTATCGCGAGCGAATTTCTGCACGATATAACTTTTGCCAACTTGCCTTAAGCCGTCCACAATCAAAGGCAATCTATCCGGATCGTTTTTCCATTCAAGCAATTCATCGTAGATTTTTCTTTTCAAATCGATGCTTTCTTCCATTTTCATAACCTCATTCCCATCATACTACTATTTCGTAAAATGTAAATATTTACACAAAACGATTTCGTAAAATGTAAAAAAATACACAAAACGATTTCGTAAAATGTAAAACTGCTTAAAATTCTTTTATTTCATTAGCCCTTTTCCTTAACGAAAAAAGCCAAAAAGAGAATTAGGTTTTTATAAAAAAATCTCTTTTCCGAAACGGTAAAGAGATTTTTGATTAATTCGTTTAATCGATGTCGTCTTGGATATCCATGTTCGCGAGGTCTTCGCTTTCCTTGCGGAGAGCTTCTTCGAGGGAAGAGGCCCTTTCGAAGGATTCGTCATAGAGGAAGCGAACCTCTGGGACCTTGTAGACGGAGACTTTCTTGGCGAGGCGACTCCTCACGAAGCCTTCGGTTTTCTTGAGTTCCTCAAAGGCCTTATGGGGATGGGGGGCTCCAAGGAAGGTCACGTAGACCTTGCACAGGGAATTGTCCGCGTTTACGACCACCTCGTTGATGGAGACCATGCCGATATGGGGGTTTTTGATTTCCCTTTGGACGATCTCCGCGATGTATTTGGCGTATACGGACTTTAGCCTCGCCCCATTCTTGGAGCTTTTAGCCATATCAGTCCTCCTTCTCAACGAGGGCGTAGCATTCGATGATGTCGCCTTCCTTGATGTCGTTATAGCCGGCGATGGTCAAGCCGCATTCGTAGCCTTCCTTGACTTCGGATGCATCGTCTTTATAACGTTTGAGGGAACCTAGCGTTCCATCATAGATGACGACGCCATCGCGGATAAGGCGGACCTTGGATTTGGCTTTGATGACTCCGCTTCTAACATAGGAACCACCGATCGTGCCGACATGGGCCATTTTCCAGATGTGGCGGATCTCGGCTTCGCCGATGATCTTCTCGACCTTCTCGACGACCGCCATACCCTTAAGGGCGGCTTCCATCTCATCGAGGAGTTCATAGATGATGTTATGGAGGTGGATCTCGACTTTTTGCTCGGCGGCAAGGGCCCTAACCCTAGCATCTGGACGGACGTTGAAGCCGAAGATGATGGCGTTGGAGGCGCTTGCGAGAAGGATATCGTTATCGCTGATCGCCCCGGCGGAGGCCGAGAGGACATGGATCTTCACTTCCTCGGTGCTCATCTTCTCGAGGTTGGTCTTTAGAGCCTGGGCCGTACCATCGGTATCGGCCTTGACCATGACGTTGACGTCTTGGACCTTCGCGGCCTTGATGAGGTTATTGAGGTCGGATAATGACATCGCGGCGGTTCCGCTTCTAGCGGCGTTTTGCTTTTCTAACGCGCGGGCATCCGCGATTTCCCTAGCTTCCTTCTCGCTTTCGAAGGCCATGAAGCGGTCTCCGGCGGAAGGGACGCCATTTAGCCCGATGACGGAGACAGGCGTCGAGGGGGAAGCCGATTTCAGCATCGCCCCATGTTCGTTGTTCATCCTTCTTATCTTGCCGTAAGTCTCCCCGACGACGACGTAATCGCCGGCATTGAGGGTCCCGTTTTGGACGAGGAGGGTGGCTTTGGGACCAACGCCTTTATCGAGCTCGGCCTCAAGGACCGTGCCCATCGCGTAACGGGAGGGGTTGGCCTTAAGTTCAAGCATCTCGGCCTTAAGGGCGATCATCTCGAGGAGGGCATCGATGTTGATGCCTTTTTTGGCGGATATCTCGACCGTCATGACGTCTCCGCCGTATTCTTCGGCGATGACATCGTGGGCCATAAGCTGCTCGAGGACCTTTTGGGGTTTGGCCCCTGGGGCATCGATTTTGTTGACGGCGACGATGATTGGGACGCCCGCGGCTTTCGCGTGATCGATCGCCTCTATTGTCTGAGGCATGACGCCATCATCGGCGGCGACCACGAGGATGACGATATCGGTGACCGAGGCCCCCCTAGCGCGCATCGCGGTGAAGGCCGCGTGCCCTGGGGTATCGATGAAGGTGATCTTCTTGCCGTTGACCTCTTTCTGGTAAGCGCCGATTTCCTGGGTGATCGCTCCCGCTTCCGTATCGACGATACGGGAGGAACGGATGCTATCGATGAGTGTGGTTTTGCCGTGGTCGACATGACCCATGATGGTGACGACAGGCGGGCGTTCTTTGAGACTCGCGGGATCATCTTCGATCTTGAGGGTCTCGAAATGGGTCTTATCCTCAACCTCCTCCTTCTTGAAGTCATAACCGAATTGGAGGCAGACCTCGCCGATCATATCGTCGTCGAGGAGTTGGTTGATGGTGACCATCTTCCCTTCGAGGAAAAGGAATTTGATGATTTCCGACGAAGGGACGTTTATCGCTTTGGAGAGGTCTCCAACGGATAGGGGCTTGGTATAGAGGAAAACGCCACCGTTGACCTTCGCATAGTCCTTCTTCCTCTCGGAGGAGAAATTGGATACGCGGGACTCTTGATGGTTATTCGCCTTCTTTTGGTCCGATTTCTTCGGACCGTAGTTGCTTTTCTTCATATGTCCGTTACTCCTTTCTTGCTTAGTTTTTCCCTTAAGGCCTTCGCGGCCTTGCTTTCTTTTATCAAGACGGCGGAGATTTCCTTATAGCCTAAGGAACTTCCGAGGCTCCCCTTATCGAAATCGAGGGAAAAGGCGATTCGTAGGGATTCGGCTTTATCGAGGAACTTCTTCCTTGTGGCAAGGCCGGAGTCATTCGCGATTAGCATGAAGGACCCCTTTCTTGCATAGAGGATCTTTTCCCCGATTATCAATTTGCCTCCTTTGTTAAGAAGGCCTAGGAAAGAGAGGACCTCGTTCATAGATTCTCCTTTAGTTCCTCGAATAGAGCCGCGGGGACGTTGCCCTTTTTCTCTAGGAGGCGTTTACGGCTTGCAATCTCGATGGAGGCGAGGTCTTTCTTTAGGTAGATCCCCCTTCCCTTAAGGGTATTGTCCTTATCAAGAGTGAGGGTTCCATTGATGTTGACGATGCGGAAGAGAAGCCCTTTTGGGTATTTTTGCCTTGAAGCAATGTCCGTTCTGGGGTTCTCTTTCCTCATTCTTCTATATTTTCCTTAATATTGTCTTATTAGGCGTTATCGTCATCGTAATACTCGTCGTATTCGGAGTATTCCTCGTCGATATCCTCTTCGGAGAGGTCGTCGTAGGCTTCCTTCTCCTCCTCTTCCATCTCGGCGAGCTCTTCCTCGGTATAGACGGGCATCGCGTTGATGGCGGGGGACTTGGTGGGGGCGACTGGGGTCGCTTCGCGCTTGACCTCTTCCTCGGTGATCTTGCGGGGACGCTTCTTGGAGGCGGAGCGGGTCTTCTTTTCCTTGGCGGCCTCAAGTTCCTTCTCAAGGTCCTCGAGGGTGGTGGTGGTACGGACTTCGGAGGTCTTCTCCTCGACCTTGACCGCTTCCTTCTTCTCCTCGACTTTCTTGGGCTCGGCCTCTTTCTTTGCGGCTTCGGCGGCGGCTTTGGCTTCGGAGGCGCGGAAAGCGGCGAGGGCGGCCGCGGCGGGGTTTGTGGCCTCGGCTGGGAATTCCTCGGGGCGAGCGGCGGCTTTAGGAGCGGCCTTCTCCTCGATCTTCTCTTCCGGCTTAGCGGCTTCCTCGGCTTTCTTGGCTTCTTCGGCAAGGCGAGCCTCCTCTTCCGCTTTGGCCTTGGCTTCCTCTTCCTCTTTGCGCTTAGCTTCCTCTAGGCGGAGCTTATTGAGGTAAGCTTCCTTCTCGGCTTCGCGCTTCTCTTCCTCGGCCTTTTCCTTCCATTCCTCGGCGGTGGTCCAATTAAGACCGCGTTCGATTGCTTGATCGAGTTCGACGAATTCGATCTTGTAACCGGTGATGCGCTGAGCGAGGGTGAGGTTGGCGCGGAATTTGCCTAAGGCGATCGGGAAGTCGCCGTTATTGATGATGACGGTGGCGGAATGGTTCTCTTTATCTAGGTTCGCGCCAAGAGCGACGACTGGGCGGCAGGCCTCGATTAGGAAGGCACCTTCATTCGGGGAATAGTTAAGGACATCGATCTTCTCTTTGTTCTTGCCATTCCCTAACTGGGAGACGACTTTCTGGATGCGGTTACCGCCTTGACCGATGCAGGCGCCCGTCGCGTCGACGTCTTCGTTGTTGGAATAGACGGCGACCTTGCTCCTAACGCCGGCTTGGCGGGCCATCGCCTTGATGACGACGGTGCCATCGTAGATTTCGTGGATTTCCTCCTCGAAGAGGCAACGGAGGAAGCCTTCGGAGGAACGGGTGGCTTCGATTTGGGGTCCACGGGGGGCTTTGCCGTCCGCGGATTGGGGTTGCTTGACTTCCTGGATATAGACTTTGACGGTGTCGCCGACTTTGAAATATTCGTCGCCGATGAGGTCCTTCTTGCCCATCTCGATGGTCGCGCGGCCGATCGTGAGGGTCACGGAACGTTCGTCAGTTTTCTCGACGACCCCGGTGACCATCTCGCCGATATGGTCCTTATAGACGCGATAGAGGGCGGCGCGTTCGGCCTCCGCGAGTTTCTGACGGAGGTTGTTCTTGATGGCTTGGGCCATGAGCCCGCTGATCTTCTCGGTGGGGCAGGGGATATAATATTCGTCCCCGACCTTGTATTTCTTCTGTTTGGGCTTGAGGTTTTCGTTAGCTTCATCAAGCTCGATCTCGAGGTAATCGTCTTCGACTTCCTCGACGACCTTCTTGACCTGTCCTAGGGTGACCGCGCCGGTTTCCGGATCGACGCTGCAACGGACGATCGCGTCATCGCCTCCCCCTAGGGATTTGACGAAAGCGCGGGTGATGGCCTCTTCAAGGGCGAAGAGGACATCTTCGTCGGAGAGCCCTTTGGCATTGCTAAGTTCCTTAAGGGCATCGATGAATTTCGGCATTTCTTCTTTGATTTTCTTTGCCATTGTTTTTGCTCCTGCTTAATTTATCTATTCTTTCTTGATTACTAGAATTTGATGGCTAGGCGGGCCCTAGCGATGTTATTTAGGGGGATATCCGCCTTCAAGGTGCGGGCTTTGTCCCTATAGGAGAGAAGGACCGCTTCCTCCTTTATTTCCTCAAGGGTCCCCTCGATCTCGTTATATCCTTTATAGGCTTCCTTAAGGGTGAGGTTAACGTATCTTCCTACGTAATCCTTAAGGGAATCGAGCTTCAGGGGTTTTTCCGCGCCGAGGGAGGAGACATCGAGGTTATAGGCTTCTTCGATCGGGTCATCCTCATCGAGGATAGCGGATACGAGGTTAGAAACCTCGACGATATCCTCCAAGCTGATCGGCTCGACCCTATCGACCACGACGCTTAGTTCCGATCCGCTTTTCCTTGGCGAATAGGTGACTTCCACGAGTTCATAGCCCTTTTCCTTCAAGGGGTTTTCCAATGTGACGAAGATGTGGGATTCGAGTTCGTTGCTCATGTTCCTCCTTTCTTCCCAAAACAAAGGGTGGCCTCGGCCACCCAAAAAGGTTTTGTGGTTACGGATCCACGCCGGGATATCCGCGGGCATATTATAGGCGTGTATGTCCGATTGCGTAAAGAGGGGAAATCGCCTGGATTTTCAAAATTCCCTTTTATCGATGGTCACCCTTGAAAAGTGTGATGACCCGCTTTTCCTTAGGGGTGATAAGGGTGAAGGATAAATCGGTTTTGCCTTCTTCGAATTCGAAGATAGCCATCGCCTTCGAACGGTAGGTGTTGATTTTGTTTGATAGGTAACCTTCCTTGTTATAGGAGGCGGAACTACCGAATCGGAGGAGTTTGCCTCCTTCTACGTTAGTTATCTCTAAGGCTTGCTCGAAATGGGGGTTGAAGTTCCTTTCTTCGTCCTCGAAGGCAAAATGGACGAAGGCGAAACGGTCTTGATGAGGGTATTCCTCCTTGTAATAACGAAGGGCGATCTCCTTATCCGCGGTTTTAAGGGATACTTCGCCTAAAACGTTCCCGTTTTCGTCTTTCGCGAGGGCTTTTATCGTCCCTTTTCTATATCTTCCATTGAAACGGAGATAGCATTTTCTAGGGTCGATTTTCCCTTTCTTGAGCAATTTCCCGTTTTGGTAGAACTCGATATAAGGAGCGTGGGAATAAACGAAGAATTCGCATTTGTTATTTTCTTCTTCCTTAGGGAAAGTATAGCTTCTTATCGCGTGGTTAAAGCGCCAGGCGGCTTTCCCTGTGCCGATTCGATAATCATAAGGGGAGGTGACCCCTATATCGATAACCTTCTTACGGAGAGCCACCTCGGTATAATCGCCTTCGCTGGTGTTATCCCCAAGGATATCCTTCCTTCCTCCATCATCGGTTAGCCAACCGCTGCGATCGGAAAGGAAAGGGAAATCCTTCTTGTTGAGTTCCGCGGCAAAACCCGCTTCCCCTAGATAATCTAGACCCGTCCAGACAAAGTCTCCAATGATACGGGGGTGATTTTTCGATAATTCATAAAATAGGGCCGAATCGAAGACGAAGGTCTCCGTGCCCATGATGAATCTATCGGGGTATTTCCTTAAATCCTTCTTATAACGGAGGATCCCATAGTTATAGCCAGCGACATCCATCTGCGCGAAGGCGCCGCGCGTGTTTTTATCGACGATTGGGAGTTTGGCCCCGTTTTTCATGAAGGAAGCGCCTAGCATATTGCCTAAGGTATTGAAGATATCGCTGCTTCCTTCGACTTTGGGTTTGGAATTGAATTCCTTCTCGCTTTTCTTATCCGAATAGGTCGCGATGGGTGTATGGGCGATGCCATTGAAGAAGACGTTGATCCCGCAGGTTGTAAGCCTCGTCTTATCTAGATTATGGAGCAATTCGTTCATCTTCCTTTGCAGTTCGATGCCTCTAGCTTCACTGGTCTCGCTTACTTCGTTCCCGGTAGAATAGAAGATGACGGAAGGATGGGAATAATCCTTCTCGACCATCGCGGTTAGATCCCCTTCGTAATTGTTTTCCATATAGAGCGAATACCCGAATTTGGTCTTATGGATATACCAGCAATCGACGTATTCATCCATGACGTAAAGGCCTAGTTCATCGCAGGCATCGAGGAAATCCTTGCAGATCGGGTTATGGGCACTTCTAGCCGCGTTATAACCAATGTCCTTTAATAGTTTGACTTTACGGTATTCGACTTCGCGGTAGCTTTCCGCGCCTAAAAGCCCATTATCGCTATGGATGCAGGCCCCATAAAGAATCGTCTTCTTCCCATTGATAAGGAGGCCTTTTTCCTTATCTAAGGCAATGCCCCTAATTCCAAATTTTAGGGATTCTTCCTGTCCTTCGATTTTGAGGGTCGCTTTATATAGATAAGGGTTATCGATATCCCATAAAGAAGGGTTATCCAGGGTGATTTCATCCGCGATTTCCTTAGAGGTATAGGTCTTTTCCAGGATGATTCTCCCTTCGGCATCTCTTATCTCCAAAGTGGCCTTGGTTTCATTGCTTAACGTGGCCTTAATCTCGATTAGGCCGGTTTGATAATCAAGGGTATTAACCTTAAAAGAGGAAGGAACGATATGCGTTTTCGGCAAAACATATAGATGGACGTTACGGTAGATTCCTGAGCCCGTATACCATCTGGAATTGGGCTGATCCGCGTTATGGGCGATGACTCTTATCTTGTTTTCCCCTTTCTTTATAAAGGAGGTGATATCGATGATAAAGTCCTTATAGCCGTATTCATCTTCATATACCTTTATATCGTTAACGAAGATTTCCGGATGATGGTAGACACCTTCGAATTCCAAATAGAAGGAAGAGTCGCCTTTTTCGATATGAAGGGTTTTCTCATAAGCGTAATCGTCCCCTTTGAAAAAGCCGTTTTTATCTCCTCCAGGATTAGCGATATCCCGGCTTTCGCGAAGCATCGCGTCATATGGCAAGTCCACCTTTAGGCGGTTTTCTGGTTTATCCAGTGTATAAAAAATCCAATCTTTATTTAGTAACATCACCTATATTTTAAAAGAAAACGGTGTTAAAGGGTAGATTCGTTTTCCTTGCCTTTGGCTTCTTTCCTTTTGGAAGCTATCTCATCGATTATGAGGATTGCTCTACCAACGAAAGCAAAGGAAGCAAGGATAATGAAGAAAGCCTCGAAGGAGAGGTTTTCGTAAATCGAGGAACTCGCAAGATTCCAACTCCCCGCGATCAAATTGACGAGGCCATTTGAAAGGGTCAGGATGACGCCTAAGCCCTTCTTGCCGATTTTCTCCTCGAATAGCCTTGCTTCATAGGCAAAAAGGAAGGCTTTGCCGATGGAGGAGACTATCAAGGAAGAATAGCCTAGGGCATAGGCTTCCTTGATGAAAATCGGGAAGGCAATAGAAAGGATCAGCAAGAAGGAAGCGACCATTAAGGCGATGACTTTCCTCTTGAAGAAACGGTTAAGTAAGGGCATTAGCAATAAGGCAAGAAGCTCCGCGCCTAAGGAGATGCCGCGGATAAGTGAATAATCCGCATCAGGTAAACCTAAATCCTTTAACCTAATGGGGAGGATATAACCTGAAGCGAGGAAGGCCCCATAGAAAAGGGCAACCGCGATTAATAAGGGGATGGCCTTCCTGAAATTCGTCTTTTCCTTAGGTGCTTCTTCTATAGTTTCCTCGCGTTTGAATTCATCTTCCTCATCTATCTTCACGAGGAAGCTAAGCATTACCGCGAAAACCAATAACCCGGCAGAAAAATAATAGACATCCCTAAAGGGAAGGTAACGGAGAAGGAAGAATCCAGCGAGTAAGGAAATGATATAACCTAAGGTCCCGAATAAGCGAATATTGCCGTATGGTATCCCTCTTTTATTGGAACCGACACTTGCTAAGGATTCCAAGAAGGTGAAGGGCACCCCATTGAAAAAGGAGATAAGGATCGTTAATAGCAATAAGGAAACGAAGTTATTACAGAAAGAAAAACCTAGGGTAAGTCCTGCTTCGATTATGACTGCCCCTCTATATAACCAAAGGGTACGTGTAGGGGTTTTCGCGAAGGGGGAGAGGACAAGGCTCCCTAAGAAAAGGGAGAACGGGATAAGGGCGAGGAGGATCGATTGCTCAAAACCGCTTAAGCCGTTTTCGATGAAATAAAGCGAATAATAGGACGTAAGGAAAGCGTCCCCCATGAAGAGGGAGAGGTAGATTGGGATGTATCGTAGATAAAAGTCCTTCTTCGACATGGCTAAAATCATAGTCTTTTATTCGCGTATTGATAGAAGGAAATTCTTAAAAGCGCTTACTAGAAGTAAGGATGTGTTTTTATAAGGAAACGGTATCTATTTTCAAAAGGAGGGATTGGTCAGCAATCGTAAACGATGGTGATGGAACGGAAATGGATGGGATAATCTTCTTTTGTATTGTAAGGTTCACCGCCTTCTACGCGTTGATAGTCACGGGAAACCGCGAACTCCTCAGCTATTTCGCCACTCCTAGTAAAGATATCGGTGACGGTATCTCCTTCAACGTTTCTGCTTGTTGCTGTCCAACCTTTTCCAACGTATCTGCTATCGACTGGGAAGCGCAAATCGTGATCGACATCATAGACCAGTTCTATTCTTTTAGCCCCGGGAATGCCCCTAACAACACGGTTGCTTCCGCCGACTTTGATATCGTAATAATCGTATGTTTTGAATTTATCATAGGATTTTTGTTGAAGGTCAACGGTCTCGATACCGAATCCTAAGCCGTTGTTAGCATACCAGGTAAAGGCATAATCGCTTTCTAAATCCACCGAATAATGGGCTTCGGCAATGCCGTTTGCCCTAAAGCCAATTCCACCTAATTCGCTTCCTTCTCCATGGAGATAGTAGCCATACATCCAGTTTCCATCCTCGTCTCTAATGAGGCGGTTATTCTTATCGATGGTCACGCTATATTCGCGGGTTACGCCTAAAGTCAGGTTTCCTTGTTCAAGCCCATTGGTATTCGTCAAAGTCAAGCCAATGGCAAATACGGCACCCATGCATGCGATTCCGGTGATCAATTCCTTTTTCATAAAAAAGCCTCCCGCGTTTTCTAATGGTGGTATTAAACCACTTTTAGTGGTGGGAGGCTAAGGAATATTTAACGCATGCAAAGGCTGACGATAAGGGCGACCACTACGGTAAGAAAGCCGTTGGTGATAATCGAAACCGAGGCGATGGCTCCTGCTTTTTGTGAATAATCAAAGGCTTTGCTCGTTCCTATCGCGTGGCTTGCGGAGCCTAAGGCTAAACCGACGCTTGCATCGTCATCGCCATGGAAGAGCTTGATAAGAAGAGGCCCAAGGATCGCTCCGACGATGCCGGTGATGACTACGACCGTCACGGTGATCGAAGCGTATTGCCCTACCCCTAGCATCACCGAAATCTCCCTAGCGATCGCGGTGGTGACTCCGCGAGGATAAAGGGCCATCACGATGCTATTATCCAAGCCTAGAAGATGACCTAGGAGGATGACGCTACCGATGGAGGTGAGAACGCCAACCACGCTAGCGACGATAATCGCTAACCAGTTTTCCTTCAAAACATGCCTATTCGCGTATAAAGGAAGAGCCAAAGCGACCGTCACGGGGGCAAGGAGGATATCTAAGATATTGACGGCCCCCTCGTAATTCTTGACTTCCGCCTCGATTAGTTCGGGGTTAACCTCATGCTTATCCATCAAGACGACAAGAAGGATATAGCCAATAACGAAGACAATGGTCCATAGCAACGGGTTAAGAAGGGGGGAATGGGTCTTCTTCTGCAACAAGGCAAAAAGGAAATAAATGCCAACCGTCACGAAGAAATAGAACAAAGGGGAGGAGAGGAAGCTAATCATTTTCCTTTACCTCCTTCTTCTTTCTTGCTTTGTCTTGGAGGAACAAAGTGAGCCTAACGGCCCAATAGGTCGCGGTGAAGGAGATGATGAAGGCGACGAGGATAATGATCGCTAACTTCCACCATATCTCCGAGAGGATACGGATGTTATTGAGGATAAGGATCGCCCCAGGGACGAAGAAGATCCCCATGTTATCGATGAAATATTGCCCGACTTCCGATATCCCTTCGCTTTTGATTAAGCCAGTTAAAAGGAAGACGAAAAGCAATATCAATCCGATTAAGGAACCAGGGAAAGGAAAGTTGATCAACGAAAGCAAATAGGAAAGAAGATTGCCGATAAGGGCAAAGATGATGATGATTAATATTTGCTTCATCACTTTCATAAGGCAAAAATGGTATACGTTTATTTGTATTTGATGGAAAGCAAGGTGATGTCATCGCTTTGACTTGCTTCCCCTACGTATTCGGTGAGGTCCTTCTTGATGTCTTCATGGATGGCGGCGACAGTATCATGGGGGTTCTTGTTCATGACGTCGAGGAAATGCTGTTCCCCATAGAAATCCCCTTTGATATTCCTAGCTTCGGTGACCCCATCGGTATATAACGTGATGGTATCGCCTTTATTAAGAGTCAATTCCTCATCGGCAACCATCGCTTTATCAAAGCAGCCAAGGAGGAATCCGCTACGGCATTTGAGATAGGAATAACCGTCTTTATTGCCGATAATCGGGGGGTTATGGCCGGCGTTAGAGAAAACGACTTTCCCATTGCGCTTATCGATAATCGCAAGGAAGCAGGTGACGAACATGTTCTCGGCGTTCCCGCGGTGAATCGAGGAATTGATCGCGGTCAAGATCTTCGCGGGACTGAGCTCGTTTTTCGCGAAATCGCGGAAGGAGGTGATGGTCTTCATCATGAACATGGCCGCGGGCACCCCTTTGCCGGAGACGTCTCCGATAAGGATCGCGACATGGTCATCATCGATGTTGAGGAAATCGTAAAGGTCTCCCCCTACTTCCTTCGCGGCTTTGACCTCCCCCAATATCTCCACGGAATCGGTGTTGATCTCTTCCGTTGGGAGGGTGTTCATCTGAATCCTTCTAGCGATATTAAGCTCCGCCTTGGATTTTTCCTGTTCGGTATTGGCCCTTATTTCCTCAAGGAGAAGTTTGTTGGTGCGGCGGTTAAGGGCGTTGGAGATGATGAAGAGGATCGAGATGAGGGCGGCGCGAGGCAAATAATACATTGGGATGACGAAGACATAACGGTTGTTGCCTTCCTTGATTAATTCATTCAGCAATTCCACACGGGCTTCAGGCGTATCGACGGTCGCGGGCTTTCCGTCAACGACGACGCCCAAACTAAGAAGATGCGGGTCATATTCGCCGAAGAACATGCCAAAATAGATGCAGATCAGCATCAAGATGATGGTCGCAATATAGACTTTCCTAGCAAAGCGAGGGTTATAATAATGGCTGGCCATGACGATTGCGACGGCCCAGCCCAAGACGCCATGCTTTGGCAAGACGGCGTTAATCGCGGCGACGACAAGAAGGAAGACCGCGAGTAGGTAATTTTTGAATCGGGGCTTACGGATCCTCTCGCTTTTCAAAAAGAATAACGGGGAGAGCAATAAGGCCGCGGACACCGGGAAAAGGACGGAGACGACTGGGTACATGATCTCTGGAACCGTGAAGAAACGGACGAGATACAAAATCCAGATGACGATAGCGACGGCGGCGGCGACCACGTTAAGAAGGGCCATCTTCTTGTTGGCGTCGGCCTCGTTATTGACATAAGCCTCCCTATAGGCTTCCGGGATTATCATTTGCTTTGATTTTTTCATTTGGCGTTCTTGTTGGTAGTTATTGTAATAGGTTTTTCCTTTCTTGATAAGGGAAAGGATAAAAGGGAGAAAAGAAAAAGCGGAAGCCATCGGGGGTTCCGCTTATCGAATAGGCTTATTTGGTGAATTTGGCCTTCCATTTGGCATAAGGCGTATCGGAAGGTTTGGTTTCCTTGGCAAGTTTGGCGAGGATGTCTTTCTCACTGCGGGAGAGGTGGGTTGGGGTCTGGACCTTGATATGGATATATTCATCGCCCGGCTTCTTCGAACGGAGGTCGTTGATGCCATATCCCCTTAACCGCAATATCGCATCGGGCTGGGTGCCTTCTGGGATTGTGACGGTCGCTTCGCCGTAGACTGTTGGGACCTCGATTTTGGTACCAAGCGCGCAGTCGATGAAGGAAAGGGGGATATCGATATGGACGTCGTTGCCATCTCGCTTGAAATAGCTGTGTTCTTGGACCAAGACCTCGACGTATAAGTCGCCATTAGGCCCGCCGTTAAGGCCTTTGCGGCCCTTCCCGGTGACCCTAATCTGCTGGCCGGTCGCAATGGAGGCCGGGACGTTGACTTCGATATCGCGATGGATGCGTTTATAGCCTTCGCCATTGCATTCGCTGCATTTGTTGCGGATGATCTTGCCGCTGCCATTGCAATGGGGGCATGGTGATTGCTGCTCGATCGGGCCGAAGAAGGATTGCCTTCTGCTGATGACGACGCCTGAGCCTCCGCAATGGGGGCAACGCTCGACGTCGCCTGGGTTTTGGGCCCCTGAGCCATGACAATGGGAGCAGGGTTCATCGTAGGTGACGGGGATTTTGACTTTCTTGCCCTTGATGGCGTCCATGAAGGAGATGCGGATACGCATAAGGGTGTCCTCTCCTTTAGAGGGTCCATTGCTTCTTCCCCTAGAGGAATTGAAGCCACCGCCGAAGAAGGAGGACATGATATCCTCGAACCCGGAGAAGCCCGAGAAGCCCCCGGCCCCTCCGCCGAAGCCAGCTCCTCCCATCCCGGAATTGGGATCGAAGGCGGCGTGGCCGAATTGGTCGTATTGACTGCGTTTGGTATCGTCTGAAAGGACTTCGTAAGCTTCGCTAATCTCCTCGAATTTCTTCGGGGCGTCAGGCGACTTGTTGACGTCTGGGTGATATTGCTTGGCCAACTTACGATAGGCCGACTTTATCTCATCCTTGGAAGCGGTTTTGCTTACGCCTAGGACTTCGTAATAATCGCGTTTATCTGCCATTGCTTCTCCTTTCTTTAATCATAAGAGCGCCTAGAATGGGCGTTTTCCCATCTAGGCGCGGTTGGTTTAATTTAGTCGATTAGGCTTTGTTATCGGTGAAATCCGCGTCGACAACGTCATCGGCGGTCTCCTGTCCTTCTGGGGTAGGACCACCTTGGGCGCCTGGGTTGCCATAAGGATTGGAGCCTGGGTTACCCGCTCCACTAGCGGCACGGGCGGCATCCTCGAGGCGGCCAACGATCTCGCGGAGTTTCTCGATATCGTTGCTCGCGATGGCGGCTTGGGCCTCATCGCGGAGTTTGGTGAGCTGCTCCTTCTGGGCGGGATCGATCTGCTCGCCCTTTTCGGTGAGGACGGAATTGATCTCATCGACATAGGTTTGGGCTTTGTTGACGATTTCGACATCGGCTTTGCGCTTTTCATCGGCGGCCTTGTTCTCCTCGGCTTCCTTCACCATCCTATCGATATCGGACTTGGAAAGGCCGTTGGAACCGGAGATGGTGATATCCTGGGAGAGTTGGGTATCGAGGTCTTTGGCGGTGACTTTGACGATGCCGTTGACATCGATGTTGAAGGTGACCTCGATGCGGGGTTGTCCGCGACGGGCCGGTTTGATGCCGGAAAGCTGGAAGTGGCCAAGGAGCTTGTTATCGTGGGCCATTGGGCGTTCGCCTTGGTAGACCATGATGTCGACGGCGGGCTGGTTATCGGCCGCGGTCGAGAAGATCTGGCTCTTGGTGGTTGGGATGGTGGTGTTTCTTGGGATGAGCGGGGTCATGACGCCACCGAGAGTTTCTATACCAAGGGTAAGCGGGGTGACATCGAGCAAGACGACGTCTTTGACGTCTCCGGCGATGACCGCGCCTTGGATGGCGGCACCGACGGAGACCGCTTCATCCGGGTTAACCGAGAGGTTGACGGTCTTGCCGGTTTCCTTAGTGACCATCTCCTGGACCGCTGGCATACGGGTGGAACCGCCGATCATGAGGATCGTCGCGATTTCATTGTAGCTTAGGCCGGAATCGGAAAGGGCCTTCTGCATTGGGATCTTGCACCTTTCGAGGAGGTTGCGGGTGAGGTCTTGGAACTTGGCCCTGGTGAGGGTTGTCTCAAAGTTGATAGGACCATTGGAGGACATACCGATGAAGGGGAGGGAGATCGTGGTGGAGAGGGAGCTGGAGAGCTCGATCTTCGCGCGTTCCGCCGCGTCGACGAAGCGTTGACGGGCCATCTTATCGGTTAGATCGGCGCCCGTTTCCATCTTGATCTGGGCTTGGATCCAATCGGCGATAACCCTATCCCAGTCGTCGCCACCAAGATGGGTGTCGCCGTTGGTGGAAAGGACCTCGAAGGTGCCGTCTCCGATATCGAGGATGGAGACATCGAGTGTGCCTCCGCCAAGGTCGAAGACCATGACCTTCTCGCTCTTGCCGGTATCGACGCCATAAGCAAGGCAGGCCGCGGTTGGTTCGTTGATGATACGGACGACGTCAAGTCCAGCGATGGTGCCGGCGTCCTTGGTCGCTTGACGCTGGGCGTCATTGAAGTAAGCCGGGACGGTGATGACCGCCTTCTTGACTTCCTGACCTAATGATTTCTCGGCATAGGACTTCATGTAGGAGAGGACCTTAGCGGAGATCTCCTGCGGGGTGTAATCCTTGTTGAGGCAATTGATATGGAACTTATCGGCGTTGCCGATGTGGCGCTTGGCCGAGCTTACCGTATCCGGATTGGTGATCGCCTGACGCTTGGCGGCGTTACCGACGATTTCCTCGCCGCTTCCTTTGAAAGCGACGACGGATGGGGTGGTATTGGTGCCTTCTGGATTAGGGATGACTTTGACTTTTCCGTCAGCCTGCATATAGCTGATGACGGAGTTGGTGGTACCTAAGTCGATACCTACGATTATTTCTTTTGCCATAATTTTATCTCCTTATATGTTTTCTTATATATTACGTATATTACGCTTCAGGAACTTCGTCTTTTTGGGGTTCCTGCTTTTCCTCTTTCTTTTTGGCGACGACTTGGACCATGGCCGCGGTTATTAGGCGATCATGGAGCTTGTAGCCTTTGGCAAGGACCTTGGTGATGGTCCCTTCTTCCTTGGTCTCGTCTTCGACCGTCTCGACCGCGTGCATGCAGGCCATATCGAATTTGTCGCCGACTTTGGGGGCTATCTCATGGACCCCTTCCCCTTCCAAGGCCTGGAAGAGTTGGTTATAGATATAGGTGAAGCCGATTTGGTAATTCTGGGCTTCCTTGCTTGGGGCAGGGGTATCTAGAGCCAAATGGAAGGCGTTAAGGGCGGGGATCAAATTCTCGAGGAATCCGATGGCCCTATAGCGATTGGCGACTCTAGCGTCCTCTTCAAGGGATTTGCGGAGGTTTTGGGTATCCGCGTAGGCCTTGTAATATTCGTTTTTCCAACTGGCGGAATCGGAGAGGGCTTTCTCGAGGTCCTTCTTGGTGGCTTCGAGTTCCTCGCGGAGTTTCTCGTATTCCTTTTTGGAAACGCCTTTCTCCTCCTCGCTAAGTTTTTCTTTCTTCTTGTCTTCTTTGTCTTTCATGCTTGGTTGCCGCCTCCTTTGTTATCGGTGGACCCTTGGAAATATTCCCCGATCATCTCGCAGACGGTACGGAGCATTTCCATCGCCTTATCGTAATCCATGCGGGATGGGCCGACGAGGGAGAGGGTGGCGTTATTCGCGCCGGGAACCGCGATTTCCGCGGATATGATCGCTAAGTCCTTATCTTCGCCTACCCTGACGTCAACCCCGGATTCCGAGGTTAACGGAGCTTCCGTTGAGAGGAGTTCCGCGAGTTTCTCGGGGTCATCGATGAGGGAGATGACTTCCTTTAATTTGGTCGCGTCTTCCGCGAATTCCGGCTGCTCCATGATCTTGTCTTTGCCGTAGAGGGCCATCCTTTGCTTGGCGAATTTCATGAAGGCCTCGAGGATTGCCTGATAGATGACATCTTGGCCAACTAGGTAATCGGTCATCGCGGGCTTCATGGCCTCCATCTTCTCGACGAGGTCGCTGATCGCGGTCCCTTTGAGCCTTTCATTAAGCAAGGCCACGGTTTTTTGGAGGTTTTCCATCCCGATCTTATCGTCGATCATGAAGGTCTTGTTCTCGACATAGCCTTGGTCGGTGACGAAGACCGCGGTCGCCGTGTTGGCCCCGATTGGGATGATCTGGAGGGAGACCAGATGCTCCTCCGCGGTTTTGGGTCCTAGGACCACCGTCGCTAGATCGGTCATCGAGGAGAGGATCTCGCAGGATTGGCGGATGACTTCCTCAACGGATTGGGCCTTCTTCTCGAGGATGCCCGCGAGAGCGTATTTGACTTTGTCGTCAAGGCGCGATTCGCGAAGGTGCTCGACGTAATAACGGTAGCCCTTCTTGCTTGGTACCCTACCGGAGGAGGTATGGGTCTTCTCGAGATAGCCTTCCTTTTCGAGGGCATTCATCTCGGCGCGGATCGTCGCGGAGGAATAGTCGAGTTTGTATTCGTCGATGAGGGTTTGGCTCGCGACCGGTTGGGCGGTCTTGATGAAATGCTCAACGATCATCTTCAGTATCATTTCAGAACGTGTCAAGGTGGCTCACCTATCCTTTCTAGCAATCTCCTCTTTCGAGTGCCAACAACATTATAGGGAGGTCTTTAGCACTGTCAAGCCTAAAGTGCTAAAAACATTATTAATATATTATGTTCGCGCGCATATAAGAAAAAAGGCCATCTCGGCAGTTGAGATGGCCTAGGGAAGAAAGGAAGGTGGTCAATTTTGTTCGACCGCGTTTTCCTTGATGACTTTGTCCTTAAGGTATTCGGGGACTTCCTCGTATTTATAGAATTCGCGGTTGAAGAAGCCGGAGGACTGGGTGATCGATTTGAGCTGGGTCGTGTAATCGATGACCTCGGCCTCGGGGATAAGAACCTCGATCTCCTGGTTGCCGAAGTCCTTCTCCTCGATGTTCTGGATCCTCGCCCTGCGGGTATTCAAATCGGAGAGGACGGAACCGGTGAAGCGGGATTCGACGTTGACGCGGAGACGGAGGATCGGTTCAAGGATGATCGGTTTGCATTTCGGGTAAGCGTCCTTGAAGGCGAGGATCGCCGCCATGCGGAAGGCTTGCTCATTGGAATCGACTGGATGGTATTTGCCATCGATCAAGACGCCCTTGACCCCGATGACCGGGAAACCTGCTAGTGGGCCTTTGGTGAGGGCTTCGAAGAAGCCTTTTTCGACCGCGGGGAAGTAATTCTTCGGGACCGCTCCGCCGAAGACGTCTTCCTCAAAGACGCTTTCCTCGGCTGGTTCGAACCTCATCTTGACGACGCCATAGAAGCCGGACCCGCCAGATTGTTTGACATATCTTCCATCGCCTTCCGCGGTGCCCTTGATGGATTCGCGGTAGACGACTTTCATCTTCTCGGTTTCGACGGGGATCTTGTAGATGGTCTTTAGCTTATCGATGACGAAGTCGAGATGGGAATCGCTGACGCCGCCTAGGAGGAGCTGCTTGGTCTCGTTGTTGCGGTGGATCTCAAGGCAAGGATCCTCCATTTGGATCTTGTTGAGGGCTGGGACAAGCTTGCCTTCGAGGGTCTTGTCGACGATGAGGGCCTTGAATAAGACCGCGGTTGGGTATTTGACGGGCTTATAGATGGTGAT
>CAMVEL010000019.1 GCA_947166565.1 uncultured Erysipelotrichaceae bacterium | reverse complement strand
TTCACCCCTGCCCGCGTGTACGCACGCTGCCTCGCGGTCTCCGTCAAGGACTTTCCATTAACGAGGTGGTCAACACATACTAGGAATCTTCTGTCGCTAGACCTTCTCGCCCTCTTCCTGAGATTGCTCGCAAGAACGGAGGCGAGCTCATGCTGGTTCGAGGACTGGGCTTTGATGAAGGCGATCAGTATCTCCTCATCTTGTCTTTCCATTTCGGTATTGGCTCACGGTCGTCTTCGGCTCTGGGATCGATTTGTGTTTCGGGTCAATCGACTTTATCCTCCCGACGCATACTTCGTATGGATCGGTCGTGGAGAAGATTGTTCCGGACTTCAGAGAGATTTGGGTTCTAGATTCGACCGTCCTGAAGTTGATTCTCGTTTTGACGGGGAATATCGCTTCGACAGCGAACGGATTGACGGAAATCTCCGGGACCATTTCCCCTTTGATTATGCAATCCTTGAATGTAACGAATTCCATATTTGTTGGTTTTTCCTTTCTAATTGAGTTTACAAAGCCTATAAACTAGAAACTCATGTATATAGGCGTTATATATTTATATATAAGGTACGCACGCGTGAGTTTACATTTTTTTGGAGACTGGAAACTCTTTGTAGAATTCCACTGCGCTCATATACGTATCTCCTTCCTCCTCTCCTTGGCGATGTCGTCCCTGCTCCATTCGATGTAATGCTCGGTGGTCGCCTCGGACGAATGGTTAAGGAACACCCTGACGTCCTTCGTATCGAATCCCCATTGGGAGACGCAGCAATACCCAAACGTCTTCCTTAGGCCATGCATTCCGACTGTGAATCCGATTCCGACTTCTTCGCAAGCTTTCTTGATGACCCTATCCATTCTTTGCCTCGTGATTGCGTTTATGCATCCTGGACGGGATGAATTGAATAAGTAATCATTCGGTTCGAGTTTGAGGTATGCAGCGTATTCTTTCAAGGCGTTAAGGTAATCATCAGCCAGTGGGAATGACGCCACCTTACCGGTTTTGTTCTCCTTGATGTCAAGCCAACCTCCAGCGACGTCCTTCAGGCGAAGCTGGAGAAGGTCCTCGGCGCGGAAGGCGGTGTATAGGCCCGTCATAACGATCATGTAGTCGCGATAGAAGATTGGCTTCCTCTTCTCGCTTTTCTCTTTCTCGAACCGCGTTTTGAACCAGTTCTTGAAGAGCACCCTTTTCTCTGGGTCTTTTATAGGGTGCGTTGACTTCGCCCCGCCCGGCTTCTTCACCTGACGATGCGAGACGGTTGTTATGGTTCTAGCTCTTCTTGGCATATTCTTCTCCTTCGCAGAATGGGCAATTACCTTCTATGATGTAGACTTTAGCGGAATGGACGAATATCTTCGTCCCGTCTTTCATTTTGATGTAGAAGATGCCGGTACGCTCTTCTCCATAACTCGCTATTTTCAGACATTGCCCCAAATCCACGAAATGCGCTTTGAGGGATTCTCCGCCTGAATATGATGGTTTATCGCATGAAGCGAGGCACAACGCAACCAAGGCGAGAGCCATAAGGAATCTTTTCCTCATCTTTGCACCTCCACGTAGCACCAAGACTGCGGCGCTTTATATATAGGCTTATTCCAATCTTCCGTCACTCGGACGTATCTGTTGTCAGAATCGCTTAACGGGTCAAATGGCTCGTCGTGTGAGAACATAGATGGGCGCACTTCCCTAAATACGCTACCATCACCAAGTTCCCAAGGCCTGTCGAATATTTCTAGGTCGGAGATGTGCCAAGCGTAGTTGTCGCCAATTTTGCAGTAAGCAAGAAGTTGCTCCAGGCTAAGGCATGCGTTTTCGTATATTGAGATGATTTCGGTTAGCGGGCCTTCGAAGGCAAGCGATCCATCGAACATTTTTATTTTTGAGAACCGCTCTACTTCCATAAGCGTAAACTTGGCGACTACTTTTCCGTTGAAGCAAATGCCCGCTGGTCCTCTTCCTGTGCCGTCACTTTGCGTGTAAAGTTTCCCGTTGATATATGCGACATAAGGCTTGCCTTGCGTGCAGTAGATATACCCTGTCATCGGCTTTGGCTTCTCCTTGGTCTTTCCAGAGAGGTAGTCCACCCATTCCTTTGGGGCGGTCTTTCTTATTTCTCTGGTCTTCTCGCCATTGAAGATTTTTATAACCCACTCGGAGTGGATTGATATTAGGAATGATTTCATTTGAGTTACTCCAAACTTCTTATCCTTTTCATTCTGTTTGCGCTCCAACAGGCTCGGTCGGTTGGTAGACAATCCGTGCTGGTGAGCTGGTAGTATCTCTCCTGCCCTTCATATGGACAGTGCTCAAGGATACCTGTGTACTCCTCTTCCTCGAATATCCACCTTTGAAAGGCTTCGTTGAACCAACTTTCTTTGAACGTGACGGCGACCAGTTTTCCGCAATATTTGTCTGCTTGCTTAGGTTTCATCCCAGTTCCTCCTTAACCTCATCAAAAGGATTATCAACTGCATCCATCTCCCTTGCCCATAGATTAAGCAGGAAAACGGCTTCTTCTGCCTTTTCCTTACAAAAATTTGGAAATCTGCTTGCGTATATATCTTTCTTGTCTTCAATGCTTGTTTGAAGACGGTTGATAAAAAGCGCACTATCCGCCTTTATCTCGCAACAGTTCATGTTGCTTCCGCGTAACTCACTAAATAGCCTAACTGTGGCTTCGAAATGGTTATTTCCGTAGAAACACGCTTTATAGACTAATTTAGTCTCGGTAAGTACTGGGTTGTAACTTACTTCTTTTTTGCGTAACTCAAACCCTTTTTGTATAAGCCATTTCTCGATATTGGTCATTTCAGTTTCCCCTTGTCTCTGATTCTAAATATTCGTACCAAGGAAGTTTGTCTTGCCTGAAATCGTCACCCATAAGTTCCCTTAATGATTCTTTCATGAAGACTTTGATGTGTCTTTTATTGCAATATTTAACTAGACTTAAAACCCATTCTTTCTTCGGAATGATTTTGTCTTTTCTATTGCCTGTTTCTGCACCAATGATAATCGCCTTTAAGGTTCTCATTGCTGGCCTTATATCGAAATCTGGTAAATTAATTTTTTCTAACAATGGTTCGATAGAAAGAAATTCATATCCTTCGCCGCCCATATGCCATAAGTCGCTTTGCTTTGTTACAGACCTTCCACAAAAAATGTTAGGTTCTAATCTTATTGGCTGAATAACACTTCCAAAAATAAGATTTTTTGTGAGAAATATATAGGCGTGTTGAGGGTTGCTCAAGATTGCTTTCCTGATAGTTTCTCCCCAATCTTTATTCCAATGACCAACGTCACTCATAGAATCCATAAAGATTGTTTTAGGTGTCTTTGAATTAAGCTGCTTTAATCTTTCAGGAAAGAATTGCGGTTCTTTCCAGTTAGGAATGAATCCAAATCTTTTGTTAAGTCTTTCGGCATAGCAGTAAGGGCAACCATTTTTGCATCCTATTACTGGGTTAATAGTGCAATCGCACCAATCGATTTTTGTTTTGTTCATTTATTTTCCTCCAAGAACTCGGTTATGAGTTCGCTCATGTACATCTGCATTTTCATGCCATCGGTATCCGCGTACCTGTCGAAGTCCATGCGCCACTCTCCGAACTCGTCTTTGTAGAAGTTCCGTGGCTTGCCGTTCGGATGGTAGAGCGGCTCGATGGTCCCGTCCTCAAGGCGCGCGAATCTGTGCTTCTTCTTATCGAACATAGGCGTGTTCGGCTTCTGAGGCCTTTCCGCTTTCTTGAACCTGTATGGCGCGAACTCCATGAGGTTGGACAGCGTCGTGTGGTTGTGACTGGCCGTGACCATCGCTATGAGGACGGCCTCCTTGTCGTAAACCATCTTCTGGCTTTTGCATTTCTTAACGAATCGGAGGTCTTTGTTTCCAAGTGGAACCAGCACGCCGATGTTGGGAGGTATCTCGTCCTTGACCTTCTCGTAGAGTTCCTCCGGCATCACGTAATAGTTCTTGTTTCCGATAAAACTCAGTTTCGCATCGCTGTGGAAGTCGGACTTCGTGACCTTCAATTCGAAGCAGGTAATCACTCCGTAGTTGTCCACTTGGACGACGTCCGCGATGCCAGGATCGTCCAATTCTATGTTCTTCGGCTGGCGCGACATTTGGTCCTTCACGATCGTCCGAGTCATCGCCCGTCGAAGGTCAACCTCGAAGGCGATGTGGCTGCCCATCTTGAAATATCTCTGCAAAAGCCTCTGCTCAAGGTCCTCGGTTTCCAGTGTTTTCATTCGTCATTCTCCTTTCTTGCCCGCTTTTAGGCGGAGCGGGCGAACCGCGTTAGATTTGCCAAGGGGAGGTATCCCCCTTGCGACCTCCTCGATCAGGAAGGGTCGGAAGATGGGCGGAACCCGGCGCTGCCGTCGTAGATCCACGAATTGAGGTAGTAGCAATAGAACAAGCCCCCGCTAGCCCGGTCGTAGGCGCCGCCGAAGCAGAGGCCACAAACGCCAACGTTTTCGTCCCTGTACCAATTGTCTTCCGCGCCTCCTAACCTCAGGAACAGCTTCCAGAGGACGGTTTCGGATTCGTCATGCCTCCAGTCGAAGAAGCACCAGCCTCCGCCAAATAGGTTCTCGATCTGCAGGAATGAGATCTGCCTCGTGTCATCGTTGCGGCTGAGGCAAGCGGAATAAGACGTCGGGCCAAGTGATAATCCGACTCGGCACCAATGCGATTTGGTTACTGGGTCAATCCCCTTCCACGTCTCGCCCATCATGATGGTGAACGGGTTCCTCGTGCGGTAAGCGAGGAGGAACAGCAATTGGAAGTAGAGGATGGTGCGCCAGGAGATGTGCCTTTTGCCACTTCCCTTCATCGCTAGTTCGGCTTTCTCATAGGTGATGCTGACGATTGGGTATCCGTCATCGTTCGCGGCGCGAGTCCTTGAGACGGTTTGGGGAATCAGGGGAACCGCGTCCTCGAACGGCTCATAGGCGAATTCGGTTTCGTCGCCATCGACTTTGACGTAGATCGGCTTCAGCTTGATTTCGCCGAATGGGACCATCTTGTCTTTAGCGGCGATTCGGTTTTCCTCGGATACGATGATGAATTCGGGATTGTCCTTGATGGCCTCATGGAGGAATCCGTCCGCAGACGAGGTGACGACGGTTTGAGTTTTTAACGCTCTCTGGACCTTGCAGGAGATCAACTCGCCGTCCAGGTAAGCGGGGACGAGGTCTCCGCTGGAGAGTTTTTCGAAGTTCTTGATTGAGATTTTTGCTTTCATTTCTTTGCTCCTTGCGCTTTTGCGCTTGCTTTTGCTTCGTCCGGCAATACGCTCAGGTCGAATCCGGATTCGATGAATTTCACGCATAATTCGCGGTTTACGCCGTTTCCGAGGTAGGTGTAGATGTGTTCGATCTGCTCTTCGGTGAAATCGGTTTTTAGGTAGGCGTTGATGCCGTCTAAGACGTACTTGTGTATCAGCTCGTCCGTCCTGCCTCCATAGAATCTCGTCTTATAGGCGTCTCTGCTGAACCATTCGATGACGCTTCGTTGGACGTCTTGCTTCGTTTTGCAGGACGAGGTTTGGAAGAAGATGTTGCAGTAGAGGCCTCGTTTAGGAATCGTGTAGACCTTCCCATTGATGACGAGGTATTCTTCCTCGTATATTTCGCATAGGTAGAGAGGATGGCAGATCACGAAGTCGAGGTGGTTGTTCAGGAACCCTTCCTTGAAGATGTCGTTCAGTTTTCGAATCTCGACTCGGACCTCATCGATCTCAAGGTCGCTAATCTTTCGTTCTGGCATTGTTTTCGGTTTCGCTTTCTCCCCTGCTTGGGCTAGGCGCAGGGGTAAGCCTAGAAGAGCTTCAGTTGCTCGATTTGGTCGAGCCGGAAGCCAATTCGCCGATACTCTTCATACACAGGCTTCCAGATGACTTCGCATTGCTGCCTCTCGGCTGGCATGTACAGGAGCATCGTGGTGAGCTGCTCCTGAAGGTCAAGGGAGAACGGACAGCCCTTGCACCCCGTCCGCTTGAAGTTGAACGGCGGGTAATAGAGCTTGCAGAGCTCGATCTTCTCCCTTTCGATTAGCCAATCCTCGAAGGCGTCGGATACGGGGTTGAGCGGCTTGAACCGCTTAATGCCTCCCTTCTTGTCGAAGACGACGCACCCTTTGTGGTTCTTCCTCTGGCCACCCTCGGCCATGCGGATGCCGATGATGGCGATGTGCCGACCAGATTCTGCTTCCCACTTATGGACTGGCCTTTTCTTCATATTCAGGCAGCAGTCGGATGAGAGCTTGAGGTCGAATCCCTCTTCGAACTGGTAGAGGAGCATCTTCGGGCAGGAGAATGAATTCTCGCCGTCTTTGTATGCCATGATGTTCTTGGCCCGGCTCCCTTTTTGGTAGAGTCCGACCTTCATCGAATGCTCCTTAGACTTGAACGGGTATCCGTTTTCCTCAAGCAATTTCCTTATCGGCTTGCTTGGCTTGATGATCTGGAACCGTTCGTCAGCTTTTGCCTTGGTCAGCACGAATTCGCGGATGGCCAAGTACTCGATGCCGGTGTCGATAAACACACGAGGGATGTTGTTGTTTGGGATGGCCATATCGACCAGGTGGGATAAGACGGTTGAGTCCTTCCCGCCGGAGAAGCTTATATAGAAGTTCCCCTCTCCGTATTTGTTGATGGTGGTTTTGATGACCTCGATTCGGTCGAACAGCGTGAGTTCGTAATCTTCCAACAGCCCGTTTCAACGTTCTTCGTTGAATTCAGGCATGGCGGTCGGCAGAGGTATCTATTCAGCCTTGCTCAGGGATAGTCCCGCGTCGGTCCTTTTTCGGACGCTTCTTTCAGCTGTGGCTTACGCATTAACCCTCCGTTCTTCTCGCCAATTACAAGCAGTTCGCTATTAACCTTCTACTTCACCTCGTTTCACGAGGATTAGTTGTCTTTAACTCCCTTCTCCTTTCGGATCGCGTTCAAGGCGAATCTCAGTCCGTCGGCATAGCCGATTGGGTATCGGCTTTGGGAGGGGTTGCTCTTCCACCTCTCCGTCGCCCTGAGGGAAGCACCCTCGGTGGCTTTCAGTTCTTTCTCTATCTCTTCTTCAGCGGTCATTGTTTCCTCCTTATGCCTTTGCTGATTCCGTGCCCAGCACGTTCGGGTGGAACATGTTCTCCCAATAGGTCTTGGCGGCCTTGAACGTGTCGAAGCAGTAGATTCCAGAATGCGAGGAGCGGTTGGTCGGCTTGACGGTTTGCCCCACTTCGTAGATGAAACTCCGGTCATGGGACGACGCCGCCTGGATGAGGTCGGTCATGATGCCCTCCTTCGAGTAGATGGCTATCACGAGCGCTTCCCGAAGCGTTTTGGCAGAACCGCCGTCTTGCTTCCACCCGAGGTCGTTCTCTTTGATGACTTCGGGCTTCTTGAGGCAGACGATGACCTCGTTGCCGTCGAGGCAGAACGCCTTCTTGAAGAAGATGTTCGGCCATACCCTGTCCTGGTTGTGGATGATGGATGGGATTAGATTTTGCTCCGCGGCTACCTTTTGGAAGGTCTCCTGCCATTTATCGGTCGATTCGGGAAAGGCCTCCACGGAGAAGGGTTTCCCGGAGATGATGGATTTCATGCCCTGCTCGGCAAGGTATTGGAATTTCTTGTGGTATCGGCTGAATTTGTTGTTCTTTCCCAGAAGGAATTCGATTTTCCTTTTGCGCTTGGATACCGTCAGCACTTCCTGCACCCTTCCGCCTCCGTCTTTGCAGAGGAACATGATATAGTCCTCGACCTGCCAATACCTTGAGGTCACAAAGCAGTTCTGAAGCTTCTCCGCGTTCTCGAAGAAGTCGGCTATCGTGAGCATCGGGACGATCTCGACTCCAGGGCCTGTAAGCCTGACGTTGGCGTATGGCGCAATGTGCTTCGCGTATTTTTTGCCAAACGCCTTTTCGGCCTCCTCAACGTTTTTCAGCGGCGTTTGGGCTGGCGGCATCGCCGGCCTCGTCGCCCAGTATTTCTTCAGGTGCTCGTCATGCACTTTCTTGAGGTTCTTCGGAAACAGGTTCTCGGGTTTTGTGTCGCTAAGGCAAAGGTCTCGGAGGAGGTCTATCTCGTCGAACCACATTTGGGTTATCTTGTAGTTCCTCTTGAACGCCATCTTCAGCTGCGGCCAATACAGTTCGAGGAAGTTCTCTGGGTTCATATGGTTGATGTTCCTCATCGCCTGGCTGAACACGAACCCCTTCTTCAGTTCGAGGATCGTCTCGCATTTCGGGAGCGGACCCCCTTCGTTCATGAAGGTTAAGACCCAATCCATCAGCCAGCAGCCGCATCCGATTTCGAACAGTTCCTTGATATGGGAGTTGTGGAATCTTTCAGTGAGGTCTATATCTCCGTAGATCTCCGCGCCCAAGGCGAGCTTATCCATCTCTTTTTGAGTCGGAGCGCCATGCCTGCAAATCAATGGGTCGTATTCCTTGAAGTACCAACAGTACTCAGGACCTCGGAATATCCTGCGATATAAGAGGGGTACGCCGTCGTCGGTGTAATAGACGAGGCGGAACGCTTCGAAGGCATGCGTCCATTTGCCGTGGCTTGAGTCGTAACGCCACTCGCACCACCAATATCGGATGAAGTCGATGCCTTCGTGGTTCTCGGTGGTCATTGCGAGGTATGTTTGGTTGAAATGCCTTGGGTTGCCATAATGGTTGACGCAGAGCATCGTATGGCAGGATGGGCATTCCATGTTGATGTCCTCATTGTGGTTGTTTGGCTTCTCGCCGGTATCGAAGACGTGTCCGCAGCACCCGCATGTTGCAAGCCATTTGTTCGGCCTTTTGTAGAATTTCGCGACTGATGGCACATAGCCTTCGAACGCCTTGGCGATGATGCCTTGCTTATTCGGCTCATTGAGCTTTATGGAATTGATTCTCTCGTAGACGTCCTTCTTTCTCATGCGGTCGCTCCTTGGTTGTCGTCTAGGAAGTCGAACAGGCTCATTTGCCCAGATTCCTTCCTTTTCTTTTCGGCTTCTTCGAATTTCTTCTTCGCCGCTTCCGCCTTCTTCTTTTCAAGGGCTTCCCTGCGCTCCGCGGCTTTCTTCATCTTTTCGTATTTCTCATCCTCGATGCGCTTCATCGCCTTCTTCTTGGCTTCCTTGATCTCCTCTTCGGTAAGCTCAGGCTCAGACGACGGTTTCTTCGCTGGAGCCGGTTGAGGCTCTGCTGGCGGAACCGACGATGGGTTCTCGGGCGGGTTGCAGGTCATTTGCGTTCTGGCGGCATTGGCTTTCGGCGATTCCTTCATGACCAGGTCAACGAGGATGTCGTCAACCTCCTCATTGTCGAACGCCATCGGCCCGCGCCGTTGCTTGGCCCTCTTCGCGAGGATCGCCCCGCATTCATAGAAGAGCTTCGTGAGGGTCCAGTCCTTCTGCGAATAGTTGTCGCAGAATTCCTTACTCTGCTTCGCGATCGGGATGAGGTCGAACGCATGGAGCGATACCCCCGCTTCTTCGGAGCAAGCGCCCTCGACGATCATCTGGGCAATGACGACGCTCTCAAGCCTCTCCATATGCGACATCGGCGCGGTCTTGAGGTATTTGACCATCTCCTCGAACATCCTGCCTTTGAACAGGTGCTCGCGACTCATCGTCGATATGTTGCAGATGAAGCACGCAAGGTCGGTTTGGTAGGCCATGATTTGGCTTTCGAACAGGTCCAGCAATTCTCCGTACTTCTTGCCTGAGCCTTTATATCCGGAGATGCCTTTCTTCGCTTCTATCGGCATCGGCGCCTTGGCCAAATCGACCGCCTCGATGATGCCAGCGCCATAGAGGATAAAGTCGAATACGATGATGGAATCGGCTTGACTTGGCTTTTTTGACAGGTAGTCGTTTCTATAGGTTATGAGCCTGGTGACTTTCTTTTCGAATTCCTCCTTGGCTTCATCGGCTTTCTTATCGGATTTCGCCTTTTTCATCGGCTTTGGTTGTGTTTTTTCCTCGGATTCGGGTTCCTCCCCGATTTCCTCGTCGACGGTTTCTTCAAGCTCTTCGGTGGTTCGCTTCTTCGCCATGTTGATGTTCTCCTTCAATATGCATATCCGGCTTCTTCGACGATCCGTTTGACATCCTTGGAATAGATGCCGAACTTATCGCATATCTCCTTGACGGTCTTCGTGCCGGAGCGGAAGGCGACGACGATCATCGTCTTCTCGCTTTCCGTCAAGTTGAGGGTCGGCTTAGGGCCTGAACGCCTCTTCGCAGATTTGTCTGACATGGTTCTTGGATTTGACCAGGCATTCCTGGTAGGACTTGACGGTCGATTTTGGCAAAGAGAAGGAGAGTTGCTGGTTCAGCGTGGCGTAGACCTTGATGAACTGATCGACGGTGTACGTCTTGTTGTTCCCGGTCACGTTCATCAAATGGACTTCGTGTCCGGTGTCGATGGCGATGAATTCGGCTTTGCTTCCGAATGCGTAGACTTTGAGGGCTTTGTATTCCTCGGTGGAGGCGGTGATGGCTTTGACTTTGTAGCCAGCGTTTGCGGCAATGGCCTCGACGACGATCATGGCGTCTTCGAGCTCTCTTTTGTTTTCGATGAAGTTCATGCGGTTTCTCCTTCTTGTTGTGGCTTTTCTTCTTCGGAATTTGGGATTGGAGGGAAGGCTTCAATGAAGTCGATGTCGACTTCCAGGACTTTGCCGTGGCAGCTGATCAGCTTCCCTTGTCCGTTACGGCTGGTCTTTTGTGCGACTCTTGCAGCGCGGACTAGTTTTCGGATGGCGTCTGAGCGGAGTTTGCACCGATACCACTCGGTCTCGTATTCGTTGCCGAGGAAGTAGGTGTATTTGTAGACGACGATCACCTTCTCGATTTCCGGTGAGTCGTTGATGTCTTGGACGAGGTCCCAGAGCTTGCGGCAATGGTTGGCATCGTTCTCGACATATGGGAGGCGTTCGGGGTGTCCCATCTTCTCCATGTCGGCGTTGACGAGGTCTACAACCTGCCTTTGCGTTAATGGAGGATTTCTGCCTAGCGTGTTCTCGCGGATGGCGCGATAGACGGACCAATGCAGAGGGGTGAGTGGGTCGGCTGGCTTGACTGTTTCCGATTCGAGCTTCTCGACCTTCTTGGCGAGTTCCTCTTTGGTCATCGGTTTTGGCTGCTCGACCTCTTTGAGCGGTTCGACGGTCGCGAAGACCTGATTCACGAGTTGTTTTGCTTCTTCCATGCTTCGGTCTCCTTAGATCTCCCAGCAATCCCAGCCATCGGGGGCAGGTTGCTTCTTGGGCTTCTTCTCCTTCTTTGGCGCGTTTTTCGCGAGGAGGTGGTTCTTATGCATCTTCCATCCGCCGAAGAAGGCGATGGCCGCCAATAGAACGGCGCACACGAGCCAGACATACAGCGGAACGGATACGATCATGTCAATTTTCATTTGGGTTACTCCTTAGAATGGCTGGTCGCCGCCGTCATCGATGTCATCGTCGATGGATTCGGCTTCCTCCGGTGGCTCGGAGTCCAGCATCTGCTGATATTGCTCGGCGATCCGCTCGCCGGCTTCGAGTTGCTCTACGGCTTTCCGGATGGCCCTTGAGAACCAAGCGAACTTGTTCTCGATGGTCTCCATGATTTGAGGGTCGACTTCGCGGTGGTAGTTCGGCTTGCCTTCCCTGCTTTCACCTTCGAACACGGTTGTGGATATGCGGTCTAGGACGTAGTCGATGCGCTTCTTGGCATCGATGAATCCCTGCTTGCCGCCAAGTTCTTGCTTCCGTTCCAAAAGGAATTCGTTTACCAAATCCTCCCATTGCGGATCATCGAGTTCCCATTCTTCGAGAAATTTGAATTTGACCATCAGTTCGAGCAAAGGATTTTGCTTTTTACTTTGGTCATACTTTTTCTTACGGTGAGATGACGACGAACCTTTAGGTGAGGAGGAATCTTCTAAGTTCTCTGTAGGTATGGATACGTTAGTAGACATACCGTTATCTAGTTGTCTTATTTCTCTTGGTGGAAAATCTTCCACCTTTTGTTCCACCTCTCCCCTGTTTGCGATTTGCTTTTGCTTCTTGGCTGCGCCGACAGTTGTGGTTCCTGTCATGGACGGCACTTCAGGCATGTAGATGGTCCTTGAGTCGTTGATCTCGACCAAGCCGAATCTCTGAAGCACCTCGATTCCGACTCGGACGGTGTCGATCGGCGAATTCGTGATGCCGGCGATCATCTCGGCGGTGTATGGAGTCCTCTCATCGAAGCGGAGGTATCCATTGTGGCTGATAGACTCGCACAGCAGCTTGAGGTACATGAGCTCGTAGTCCTTTCCTCCTGCGATTCCCTCCAAAGCCCTCATCTTGTAGGACTGGAAGAAGTCTTTCGGGAGTTTGAGGAAATAGAGCTTTTCCTTGCTATACTCCGCCATCGTTACCTCCTTCCATCGATGCCAATGCCCTCAAGAAGTTGGTGGAGAGCCTCGCGATGATGGCGATTCCCATTTCGGTCTTCGCATCGGTTGCGTATTTCTCCAGGACGGCATCGCGGCGCACTCCTTTCGGAAATGCATCTACCCAACCGCTTTTCTTGTGCTTTGGATCCGGGCCGCGAAGATCTTCGATGATTTCGTAAGCAGTCTTTGAGGACACGCCTGTGAATAACTCGACGTCGCGGTAGTCCCAAACAGGCTTGCATAGGAGCGACTCTAATTGATTTGCAGTCATTACTGGACTCCTTTTATGCATTTGATGTTGCGTTTTCCGCACCTTGCAACGATAAAAAAACATCGCAGTACTGGTCAAAACTCATTCCTGCCGCTTCAGCGATTTTCTCAGAGAGTTCAAGAGTCATTTCAATCTTCTTCGTCATTCTCCGAGAAAAAGCGACAGGAGAAAGCCCAACTTTCTTCGCGATGGTCTTTTCAGTGATGCCTTTTGAGCCGAGGACTGACCTCAGTCTTTCTGGTTTGAACATTGCTTTCCTCCTTTGCTTGTTGCGTTTTCCGCACCAAAAGATTAGCTGATTCAATTTCCTTTTGCAATAACAAAGTTGCGTATCTTGATAATTTCGTTGCGGTTAAAGCAATTTTAGAGGATAATTGAGGCAGAAAAAGAAGGGAATCAAAAATGGAAAAAAGAGGAAAACCAAGGATAAAAACTCTTCGAGAGGAGCATAATTTGACCCAAACCGAGCTCGCTGAGATAGTCGGTGTAACCAAGACAACCGTGTCTCGCTGGGAGACAGGTAACATCGAAACACTGAAGCTCAACATCCTTGAAAAGCTCTCCCAAAGATTCCAAGTCAATCCTGCATGGATACTAGGATATGACGTTCAACGGAAGATTCTCTCCAAGGAAGCGGAAACAACGAAAGCCGAACTTGAACGTTCCATTCGCTTAATGGACGAAGAGCAACTTAGGAAAACTCTCGCGTTCGTAAGCGAGTACATCATTAAAAAATAAAAGCAGGGATGTCCCTGCCAATGCCCAGTAATGACTGCAAATCGATTAAGGAGCGAAATAATTCTACATGAAAAACAAGAAATCTACAAACAATGACCCGCCTTTCTATTTTGAAGACGGAAAAGGATGGCGGATTCAGCAATGCTACACACACCAAGAGCTTGGTGTGATATACGTTCGCAAGCAATGGTATCGGACGAAATCTGAAGCCAAAGCTGATTACCAAAGCGTTTTGGATTCCGCCATCGAAAAAAAGAGAAAGCAATTTAGTTTTGCAAGGTTTTCGAGGCAAAACGCCTCTTGGGAGGAATTCAGGGAAGCGTTCAAAGAAGATCGTCTACTCCACTCCATAAAAGGCAACACTTGGTACTCCAAAGACAGGCCATTTACGAATAAGTTCTTTGAACCGGTGTTCAAGGGGAAACGCGCTTTCGAATGCTTCACGGAAGCCAACGCAAGGCTGATCATGAAGTCGATTGCGGAAGCCAAGACTCAATACGGAGACTCCATGACCATCGTGGACAAAAACAGGGCCGTGACCTTGTTCCTGAACATGCTGGAGTTCGCTTTGGGGAACGATTACCTTGTCGACATGGACGAGTATCGCCACTGCAAAGCCGTGATGAAGAAGATCAAGAATTCCGACGAAAGCCTATGCGGTCACAAGCGTCCTCCGATTGCTTTGACCTTAGACGAGGTTTTTAGGCTCGTACAGGCGATTGAATACGGGTCGATGGATTATGTCCTTACCCGACTGCTTTTCACGGCAGGATTCCGCATTAACGAAGCCCTGGCCCTATCCGTGGAGGACGTCGACTTCTCCACGAATGAGATAACAATCAAATCGACGGTCGCTCCAAACGAGAACGGCGAGATGAAGAAGTTCGCGAGAACCAAGACCAAGAACGGATTCCGAACCGTTCCGATCACCGATGACATCGCCTCCATTTTGTCCAGCCACATCGCGATCCTCGGACTGAAGCCAAGAGACTTCCTATTCCCCGGAACAAAACCAGGGATGCCATTAGACCATTCGGCATATAGGAAACGCTTGGCGAGGTATTGCAAAGCCGCTGGAGTGAAGGTCGTCACCCCTCACGCCGCAAGGCACACCTTCTCCACCATCGCCCATGAGCTAGGCTATCGCCCGGAGGTCATTGCCAAAATGCTTGGCCATACCGCGATGGTCGACGTGAACATCTATAATCACCTCGCCACCAAAGAGAAGGTCAGAGCGATGGTTGAAGACATGTTCAAGAAACCGTCTCAGGCATAGATTTGTTATAAAGGAGTTATAGAAATGTTAGTAGAACATCCCGAAGACATGGCGGAGATCGAAAAGAAAATCGAAGCCGAAGAAGCTGCAAAAAGATCAAAGAGAAAAAGAGTCATCATCTTCATCATTGGCCTTGTTGGTTTCACTGCTTCAATCGTTCTCACATCGGTTTTCATCTCTTCGTATTTTAAGAATCTAAACCAAAGTACCGGCACTCCAACCGCTCAAGTCAACGCTCACGCTTCCGTTGCCATCGACAAATCAAAGCAAACGATGAAGAGAGATGGTTCATATTGGGAGTTTCACGCTGAAGGAACCGTGAAGAACGATGGCAATGTCGATTTGGCTTATGTGATGGTAACGGTAGATCTATTCGACGAAAACGGAATCAAAATCGATTACGCTTTATCGAACACAGGAAGATTGAATGTCGGACAGACTGCGTATTGGTCCGTTGATCCGTATCTGGAGAAGAAGCCAGCGACCTACAGCGTGTCTCTGGATTGGTTCCGGCAATACTGATATCGTACCCTAGCCAAGCCACTACTTACGTATATACTTAAGTCGCTTCTATTCATTATCGAAGCCTCCTGGAAATCCTCTGCTTATTTGCTACATCGCAGGGGATTTTTTATTATCGTGAAAACCCCTTTCACCATGATGACAATAGGTGAAATTCCTTGGTACTTTTATGCAATATTTATGCAACGGTTATTTTCAGAAAAGAAAAAACCACCGAATTTCTCCGATGGAATCTTGCTTTTGGTGGCTGAGGGCGGACTCGAACCGCCGACATACCGGACGAGTCCATATTTTTTCCTGCATGCGCGTATTTTGTAAAATAAAGATAAAATCGAAACTTTCTGGAATCATTCTTTTTCCTGAATGCGCGAATTTTGTAAATTTTTCGGAGATTTTTATGCAATATTTATGCAACGGCTACCACATGAAATCTGGTCTTGCTTTCGGAAGGATTTCCATTAGGAACGATAGGAGTTCATCATAAGCCTCATCATCGATGAGCCAATAGCTGATGGCGTCGCTATGGTCCGACTTCCTCCTAACGATTATCTCAAGGTCGCCATATGAGACTATCTCGAAGCCTTTAAAGGCGTCAACCGTGGAATCGTCCACGCGTATCCTTTTCCATTTTCTCAGTCTTGGCATAAGCAAAGAGGCCGCCTTTTCAAGCGACCTCCCATCTTAGAATAGCGACCGATCTTTTTTTGCAACCTGAACTTCCTCTTGCTCGGGACTCCGATCTTTCGCCTTCAGCTTCGGCTTTGGCTGCTCAACCTGAACGGGTGATTCATCGACCATCTTGACCTCGTCCGACTTCTCCTCATCCTTTTTGAAGAGCTTCTCAAGGATGAGCTTGAAGATTGCGGAGACGCCTTTTTCGGCAGACTCCCAGACGATGGCGTAGATGGTTGATGCGCCAGCGAAGATGATGCCCCATTGCGGAAGGACGTCGCTCACCTTCTCGCACCAGGGAATGGCGGACCAATCCCAGTTGAGCTCGATGAGCTTCAGCGCAAGGGCACCGAAGAAAGAAAGAGCCAAGCAGATGAAGACGATCAGGAAGTTGATCACGCTTTTGTTGCCGCCGTTCTCAGCGTACTTGCTAGCAGCGCGCTTGACCGGAATCTTGATGAGCGACGTCAAGATGACGACGATCAGGATGATGATGGCATCCTTGACCGAGTAAAGGCCGAGGGTACGCAGGATCTCGTTCATTTTCTTCTCCTCCTATGGCTTGGTTTGTGGTTTCGCTTCTTCCCTGTGCCATCGAGGAGAATGGCATCTAAATTATAGGACGGGGACGAAGATTATTCATCCCCATTCCTGTCTTTTTTGAAGCCTCTCCCCAATTTCCTTTGGATGAGGCTGTCTATGAGGCGATTCCTCCAGAACGCGGAACGTATCCGCCAGAGGAAAGAGCCTCTTCTGACGTGCTTTGACCAAGTCCTATGCAGCCTATTTCGCAACGGGCTTTTCCGGCTCAATCAAGGATTTGACTTCGAGCCTAAGGGCGATATCGGGGACTTGGTTAAGCGTCATCTTTCCGTCTTTGATGAGAAAGTAATAGGCTCTCGCCCTCGCTGACGGCTTCTTTTCGTTTTCCATATCTCCTCCTTATGCGCTGACTGCGCTGACGAGCTTGTTCAGTTCCGCGAACGCGTCAAGGGCGGCGTCCGCCCTGGCTTTGGCGTCCTCGGCGGCGGCTTTGGCCTTGGCGAGTTCGTTCCTCTCCTCCTCGGTCATCCCTTGGGGAGCGGATTCGACGGTCTTCCCGGAGTTCTCCGCTAGTTTGGCGATGTACTCGTCCTTGCTGTAGCGTTCCAAATCATATTCGAAATGGGCTTCGGCCTTCTCCGTCTTCTCGACGAAGACGACGTTCGAGGCGACATCGACGGTCGAATGGCCGATGACGACCTGCTTAGGCTCCCTGGAGGAGCGCACTTTTTCGATTTTCTGCATTTTTCGATACCTTTCTAATGAGATTCTTGCACTTTGCAACGACTTCCTTTATCGGGTAATCGCTATAGACCTTCCTCGTTCGGCCGTGCTTCAGCCAACCGATGTATGACATCATCCTGCGAGCCAGTGCCAGCGTGACTTTGTGATGCGCGACCCTCAATATGGTCGCTCTCACGTTCTTCCACACCCTTTTGCGGATTCTCGAACCGTCGGATGATATGCGCCATCCGCAGATATCGACCTCCTCTTCGTGGGTGTTGAATATCCTCCACGTCGGCTTGACCTCCAGTCCCTCTTGCTCAAGGAACGCGATGATCTCCTTCATGAGTTTCTTCAATTTCCTTCGATTCGGGGCGAATGCGATTCCATCGTCCACGTACCTTGCATATGCGAATGGGCGGTTGATGGATTTTTCCCTGATGAAGTGGTCAAAGTCCTGAAGGTAGAAATTCGCGAGCCATTGGCTAGGGTAAAGGCCGATGTCAAGGCCTTTCTCACCATCGTGTATCTCATGGATCACCTCAAGGAAGCGCTCGTCTTTGACGACTCTTCGAAGTTTGGCCATGAGCCTATCGATGGATATTGACGGATAGAAATGATGGATATCCCATTTGAGGCAGTACTTCGTCTCCTTAGGATGGTTCCTCAGCAGAGATTCCACGTATCGCTTCATCTCGCTTCCTCCCCTTCCGGGGACGCACCCGCAGGAATGGGCGTCCATGCCTCTTTGGATGATTGGAACGAGCTGGTCCATCGCCAGCCAATGCACCACGCGGTCCGGGAAGAACGGGCAGGTAGAGATTTCCCTTACCTTGCCATTCGTCCTCTCCTTGTGCGTGAAGCGGGTTTTCGGCGATGCCTTGAACCCGCTTTTGAGCATATCGATTATCTTGTCGGAGTTATGGTCCACATCTTCGAGGAACGCCTTGACGTCGTCGCGCTCCTTCTTGCCTTTCGATGCTTCAAAAAACGCTTTGACGACATTCGGCTTCTTGAGCATGTTGTCGAACAGCCCGTTCTTCCTCTTCGGCATGGACTTCCTCCTTTCATAGTCTTCTTCTTGCCCAAACCGATTTTCGGTTTCCCTACTAGTCGGCCTTCCTTTAGGCCATTTCGCCATTCAGGCAGGACGGCGCCGGTCAATATGAAGGGTGGCCGTGGGCGATGGGCGGAACCCGGTGTTGTTGTCGTAGTTCCTCGAATTGTTGTAGTTGCAATTGAACAAGCCTCCGTTAGCCTGGTTGTTGTCGTCGTTGAAGCAGTTGCCACCGACCCAGACGAACTGAGGGTTCTCGACCAAGGACAGACAACCCCACCAAAGAGGGGCTCCAGTCCCGGCGTCGCGCCCTGTATATTTAAGTTTTGTTTATGCAAAGGGGAGGTATCCCCCTTGCGACCTCCTCGATCAGGAAGGATCGGAAGAAAGGCGGAACCCGGCGCCGTAGTCGTAGTTCCTCGAATAGCCGCAGAAGCAATAGAACAAGCCTCCGCCAGCCTGGTTGCCGCCGTCGACGAAGCAGACGCCACCGACCCAGACGAACTGAGGGTCCCCGACCGTGACGGTCGAGCCGCTCGTCCTACTATGTCCGGGGATATTGCAGTTATCGCAATAATAATCCGCGGTGCTTCCTCCAACGTCGTCATTGGGCACCAAGATGAGATGGCCGTCTTTCCCTTCGACGAATTCGACGCCATAACTTCCCGAGGTATAAAGTTCGGAATAGACGTCCTCATAGCCTTCCAAGGCATAAGTCGTCGCTCCTTCGACGTAATCTGCGTTCTTGTATTTGGACGGGTCATAGCTGACGTAATACGAGGTTTTGCCGCCTTGTGGATTGTTCTCGATGCGATAGATCTCGCCGTCCATGATCCAATAAAGCATGCCATACGGGTCTTCGAACCCGCGGTATTTGAAGTGCCTTAGCCCTTCAGGAGCGGTCGTATCTTCGGCGGAAGAGCCAGGAAGCGAATCGGTTGAGCCGGAGCGGATGTCATAGAAGCAGGATACATCGTAATCCTTTTCGGTGGTCTTCCAAGGGATTGACGGTCCGTCATGGGTGACGATGAGAACTTCTTGGTCCTCGTCGTCATCGATGTTATGGGCGGTCGTCTCCTCGATGGACGTGATTTGGCCGACGCCAACCAAAGACCAATCCTCGCAGTCGTAGAACGAGAGTTTCATTCCGACTTGAAGCGTGGCTTTGTAGTCATCGAGCCCGAAATCCTCTCCAGAGCCGATGATGATTTGCTTGCCGTCAATGGTCTTGTCGTATTTCACATCGCAATAGGCGAAGGATGCTAAACCTTCTTTGCCTTCGATTCCCCAGAAGATCGATTGGGAATCCCTGGTCGCGAATTCGATGGTGAACATCATGGCCAAAGCGTTGTATTTGCGCCTTTCTGCGATATGGAATCCTCCGGCGGTCGCAAGAAGCCTCGCGTCGGTGATGGTCGTGTTGTTGAGCGGAGCTTTGCCCGATTTACAAACGAGCCTTAGGCCATCGTCCGATTTTTGAGCGGGGTATTTGCCATAGGTGAAGAATCCGCGGCTTTCCTTGTCCTTGTTGAGGAACGCGGGGTGGAGTTTGTAGTTCTCGTTGTAGCGGATTGGCGAGATGCAAAGGATCTCGTAATAGGCATCGTCTTCGTCTGGGGTGCTATTCTTGAAATGGTAGACGTAGAATTCCTTGACTTTACCGATGTCGTTTCCGAGGACGTCTTTGTAGAAGGTGATGCCTACGCCATCGCCGAATTCCTTCCCAGAGCCGATTTTGAACATCGGGTCGTTGTCAAAGTCGTTGACGTCGCCGTTGACGCCAGCGCGCCTTCCGGTCGCCGCGCCGAGCCTTTCGCCTTTGGTCTCGTGACCATAGAAAATGACGCCGACGAAATAGTTCATGGATTGGGTGGCCATGATTTCCTCTTTCGCCTCTTCGACGGCCTTTTGCAAAGCCTCGGAGACTTCCTGGCGGATTTCGGCTTTGATTTTGTTGATGTCGAATTCGTTGATGAGAGAGCGGATTTCGGCAATCTGCTCAGTCGTCCAGGAGACGAAGTCGGCGGATTCGAGTTGGATGAACACGCCAGCGTTGATGGAGGATTTGACGTCGAGGTAGACGATTTGGGATTTTACTACTTTATTGCCGTATCTTCCAACGTATTGCATGGCATAGCGCCCAAGCTGCGGGGTCAAGAGTTCAGAGACTGGAAGCTCAATGAATCTCAAACCGACCGAATTTGAGACCTCGTCAAGAGGCTTCGAAGAGATGGTCGTACCATCAGGACGGCAGAATTCGAGATAATGGACCAAGCCCTGAACGGCTTTGTTCAAAATGATGCGGATGGTTGTTGCATTGGTTTCGAGTTCGAATCCAAGGCCAGCGCCTTCTTGAACCGGCGTCATCGCGCCAGATTCGTGAAGCATCAGTTCTAAGATGTTAGTCATGTTTCTTTTCCTTTCTTTGAATAACGATTGTTTTATTGCTTTTTTGACCAGGTGGCTTAGAGGCGCGCCTTTCAGTCTCATGAAGATCCCAACTACCCGACGGGACCAACCGACTCAAACTACCCGACAGAGCCAATACCGGGAGACCAAAGGCGCAGTTCTAAGCCATCTGGATAATTTTGTTTAGCCCATCTTCACCAAGAACCTCCTCGCTGCCAGCGTACTCCTTGAGTATTGCCTAATCGGTAGGATCAATAGAGGAGATGACATCGCGGATGAACCGAGAAGCTCGCTTGTATGAGCGTCATAGACGTCGATGCGAACCGCGATTTCCACGAAGTTGTGCCTAATGGAATGGATGTTTGAAGTCCCATGTTCGTATTGAACCTTAGACCTCGTTGCCCTGATCCAAGCCGAGGAAGGCAAGGAATCGATGCTAGTGATGTCCAATATGGATTTGCTTCTTCCGTTTTGGACAAAGAACAGGTTGGAGATCAGATCGATTATTGGAAATCCGCTTGCGGTGAATTCGCCGTGAGATAGCGACAATCTTCCATCGAAGTTCTGAGCCAAATGAGTTGCGGTGTTATACAAAGAGCCGATCTCAGACCAATGGGTATCGTTATAGCCTCCGCGAGATCCGTTTTTGTAATGAATCTTTTGGTGACGGCGGAAGAAGATAAGTTTGACCTCATAGCGATTCGCCAATTCGCGATAGGCATCAAAGTTCGCAAGCTTGAAGTCCCCTGCCGCCATACCATCGATATGCCTCAAATCGCATAACGCGGAGTTTCCAACAACCTTAATCAAAGGCTCTGGAACATGAAGGCCAGTGCCTCCGCTGCTGATGGATACAGAGATGCCTTTGACCGATGAGGAGAACGTCGAGATAACGCTTCCGTTTTTGGAGAATCTTGCGATTTCATAGTAGCAATCACCATCCTCATTTTGCTCGATGCTAGAGGATGCAGGAACTGAAGAAGGTAAATTGACAACGAATTCATAAGAGGTATCTCTCGTATTCGCGTTGTAGGTTAGCTTGAGATAAAGGCATCTTGTTTGCGAATCCGCGACAGAATAAGCCGCGAGATTAAATAGATTCGTGGCTTCGGTTGTTTCGAACAGGAATCCGCGAACGGAAAGAAGACCTTTTGAAGCGCGGACATAACCGCTGCTCAAAGTGATGTTGAATCCGAAAACAGCGCCGCTTTGCTCGTGGAAAGCCTTGTGATGCTCAACGGCATCCACATCGACGGTGACGCCGATGGAATCGTTTTTCTTTGATATAAGTCTAAATGCCATTTCCTTTCCTCCTTAATCGTTGAACGCGGCGCCTTCGTATTGGAGTTCGATCCACATCGAACCAGAGGCTTTGTCGACTCGTAACGGCTGGTAGTCGCAATACGAGAAGTCAAGGCCGCCTCCCCATCGATAGAGCCAGCCGGAATCACCGACTCCCTCCATCTTGATCTTCGCTCTCTTTCCGTTTCCGGTCTTCGTTATCTTCATGACTAGATAACAGGTCGAGCCGATGTCGAAGGCGGCGATTGGAATGCCAATCAAGTCGATGAGTTCTTGGTAGCTTACCATTCCGTTTGCTCTGTATCTTTGGGCTTCTTCATCCCAATAGGCTTGCTCGAAATGTAAATCGGATTTGTGGGATTCGCCAATCGGCCTCCTCAGAACGCCATAGAGGACAAATACAAGCTCATTTGTGCTTCTATCTTCGATGCCGGTTAATCCAAACGGCTCTTTCAGTGCATCGAAATTGGTGATGACGCCATCGCCTGATCCACCGAACCAAGCGGAAGCGCCGAACGAGAAGACTTCCTTTTGCTCATAGATGGTTCTCGCTTCGAGCATTAAACCATTGAAGAATAATTTGATGGCGCAAACATGGTCCCAATCGAAATCGATTTCCTTTTCGAATGAGTATGAGGCGGTCGCAAAGTCCTTTCCGATGTCGGTAATCTTTATTCTCCTGTAGGTCAATATCCCTGCCAAATCCGCTCCGATTTGGCGAGAATCGCCTACCTCACCGAACGCGGAAGCTACTTCGGAAATCGAATATCCAGGAACTTCTTCCGGAGTGGAATATGAGCCTTCCAACGCTTCGTAGTTTTCCTCGGCATCAGCATTGCTCGCGTTCGAAAACTTGTTTGTCATATTGCCTTGGGAAAACTCGAAAATATTTTTGATAAGCGCATCTCCAATCGTTCCGTTTACATCTTCGTTGTCCAGCAAATCGTCTGTGATCTGCACGGTTTCCTCATCGAAAACTTCGGGAATCAATGAATAATCGGAGAAGTATCGTCCGCTGGATTGAATCGGGCTGTATGAGAACTGCGCGATCGGCATCATGAATACCCCATATTCGCGCATATACAAATCATCTTGGTCTTGAAGGGCATCGATGTTTACTGGCTGCGACGTCGGTTCGGTAAGCTTGATTGTTGCGGAATTAACAACGGCATCGTTCACGTCAATGACGACGTAGACGACATAGAAGACTCTATCGGTGGATGCTGGTGTGATGGACGCGAAATCCATTACCAATCCCTGCTCAGTGATTTCGCAAAGCCTTCCATAAGCCATGAATACACCAGGGTTGATATAAACCTTCCTAGTCGACTCATTGAAAGTCAGAGAAAGCGGATTTTGGTAGGTTGTCTTAATGATTCCATATGGTTTCCCTAATGGGAGAGATCCTTGGAAGTTCAGGACAGTCGCGGAAGTCTTGTCGCCACCTTTCATCGCGAACGAAAGCATCGAATCCCTATAAGGGGTCGGCCTTGATTCTTTCGTTGTGATTAAGGTGACTTGGCTCATTAGTTGCTCCCTGCGCCGACCATTGCGGCGATGAACGGCTTAGTCAAATTGACTGCCGATGAAGTGCTGGTGTTTCTGACAATGACCGTGTGGGTGGTGAAATTGAATGTCCACTCTAATCCGGCATAGGTGAACTTCGGCTCTGAAGACTCAAGCTTTTGAGCGTATGCCCAACTATGAGACCTTCCTCCGTTCATACCATAGATGACGTCGAGGAACACCATTCCAGGAGTGATGGTAGACGGTATGGAAAGAGTCGCTGATGTATTCGCTGCAACCGACAGGCTCGCTTGACTGACTAAGATGACGAAACCTGCAAGTGTTACTCCCCTATTCGGCATATATAGATTCGCGTTGACTCTGTTTTTCAAACCACCGACGAATCCCCTTGCTTCGGAAGCGACATCGGCGTTCTTCGCATATTTCGCTCCGCTGAAATCAGGGAGGAAGATGCTTCTCACTGGCATACCAGCGATGGAGCCGCTTTCGAGGAGCGCATAGGACTTTTTAGCGTGCCCTGCTTCTATCGTTCTCATGGTCGGAGTCCAAGGAGCGTAGCCGCCACCGATTTTGTGCCATCCAGCAAACATGATCTTATGGATGCCGACTCCATTGATCGGAGTCGTCGAAGTTGTCTCGTTCGCAGTGCTTGCGTAGACCTCTGCGGACTCGCCTTCGCCATCGGATGTGACGGTGACTTTCAACATGACGAAGATGTCCAAGGATCCGGCGATTTCGCTGATGTCCAATGTGATGGATGTTCCAGCAGGTATTTCGACTTGTCGACCACCGAACAAACACATCCCAGAGAGGATGGTGATGGTGTTGCCGGACATCGTTGCCTTCATGTCTTGATAGACACCTTTGAAGATTCGATTTCCTAGCGCGGAATGGAAAACAGCCGCGTCATGGTAGGCGGTGACAGGGACTGACCCATTCACGGCTCGTAGTAGGTTGACAGTGGCCATCTTTTACTCCTTTCACTCCTCATCCAAGAACCAGTATTCGGGGAGGAAACCGAACACGATTGCCTTTTTTCCGGTCTGGTCATACTCGATCTCCGCCACCGGAAGGGCTTTGACGGTAGATGGGTCGGCTGGGTTGTAGCCGGTAAGCAATCCGATGAACGTGAAGTCCATGTCGGAAATGCTTTTTGCGTTAATTTGATTCCTCAGATCGATTCGGCATCTATCACGGAATCTAGCCTTGAGCAACGCGCTCTTCGCGTTCGTTTTGGCTTTATCGAATGATGCGGTCGCATCGTCTCCGGCCTCCTCAACATATTCCCTGCATTTAAGAGGGAAGAGCTGAGTCGATGCTGAGTAGGTTGTGTCGACCGTGTCATCGTTATGGAGGTAATATCTCGCGCTCGACGAACCGCAGGTCGCGATGGCCATGTTGATGGAATTGGAATCCCTGGTCATCGTCACGTTGTAGTCAGCAAGCCGGATTGCCCTTTGGTTGTGGATTCTCCTGACTCGGAATGTCAGGACATACTTGTTCGTTGTCCGGTCCACGGATACTTCAGGAAGGACGAACAAGCCATAGAACCTGCAAAGCCGTTTGATTTCTCCGAGAACGTTAAGTTTCATCGGCTCGTCATATACGCAAACGCCATCCCATGTGACATATGCATCGATGACATCATCCACATTGACTTCGTAGTCGAATCCGATCGGGATGTTCCTTTGGTTGGTGGAGAAGATGCCTTTCAGAAGGAATTGGAACAGGCTCGCGCATGAGTTGATGGAATAGCTGCCAGATGCCGTCCTTTGGGAATAGTCGATGACAATCTCCTGGTCGAACAAGGCTAGACAGTCCGTGCCGGTCACCGTTGTGAGGTGGTCTTTGGTGTATGGAATGCCGGAGAAGCAAAGGTAGGACAATGTTCCGTCATCCTCGTGTAAGCCAACAAAACAAGCATTCTTTGAGTCTTCCCATTCTTGGCAAACCGCCTCGAATTCATCGAGTTCCTGTGACTTCCTCTTCAATCGGTAAGACTTCACTCGATGCTGATTCCAACTGCCAAGGGCGTTGAAGCTTTTATCATACAAACAGAGGAAGCTCATGACAGGACATACCTCACATAGTAGACGCGGCATTCGCCTTCTCCTGCGTTAATCGAAGCGGAGAATCTGCTTTGACCAGGCTTCGCATAGAGGAAGGTTTGGTAGTTCTTGTCAACCGAATTGAACGCATCGGAGACCGCAATCACACTTCCGCTTCCGTCATATGTCGTCAGCGTGACCTTATTGGTGAACGCATCGAAGGTGAGCTCTTGATTCGCAGAAAGCGAGAAACTCGACACCATTCGGATTTGACCATAAGCGGACGCTCCGTCCACGTTCTCGCGGATTGCGACGAACGGCTCGGACATCGGACCTTTGAGCGTGATGCGAAGCGGAATCGGCTTGATGTACTTGTTCTGGATGAAGTCTCGTCCTTCGACGTTCCCTCCTCCATAGACATAGGGGTATGCGTAGTTGTACTTCTTGCCGGAAGATGTAGAACCGACCGTGAAGATGGATACTCCCTCCTCGTAGAACGGAGTGAGGGGTTTGAGGATGATAGAAGCCTCAACGTCATTGAGGTCTCTTCCTTTAAGGGTTAAATCGACAGGCGATACTTCAACATATCTTCTCTCAGCCATGTTGGTGAGCTGATAGGAGAGTCTGATCCGATATTTGTCGAGGTCGAAGAACTGGGCGATCCAGTCCGCAAACGCGCCATATCTTCCGAAGGCATCCCTTCCCTCCCAATGGAGTGTGAGGGTGATGTTCCTCTTTTGGATGGTTTGCTTCAGAACGTAATCGATGGTATCACCGGTTACTAGGTCGAGTCCCTGCTGGAATCCAATACCTTCAGGCGGTTCGATGAAGTCGATTTGAGGGGCTTCATCGATGCCGTTGTTCTTGACGATGGATCTATCCTCTTGGGAGATGACGTCGAATTTCAGCGTTTCGGTGATGGAGTCGCCGTTATAAACAAGGATGTTCATCAGGTTGTTCCTCCTCTCATCAAGCTGCGTTTGGCGGTGGTTATCTTTTCAACGAGGCGGTCTTCATCGGCTTCGTCCGTGACCGTCACGTTGTATTGTGAGTTATCGACATAGGTGTTCCCCTCGCCAGAGGACGAGCCATCGGAGAGATGGTTTCTCGTGCCAGAGGATGAAGAGTTCAATCCGCTCGCTTCTTCCTCCAATGCCAAGGATGTGCTCCCTGCGGTCGGAGTGTAGGAATTCGATGGAATATTAGCCGATGCCGTGAAGCCGACCACCACTGCTGTCGCAGCCGCCAAAGCCGCTGTCGCAGCCGCTGCGATAGCGATGTTGTGCGCCGCAACGTTCAGCGCGATAAGCATCATGACTAAGCCAGGTATTGCCGATGCAAGACCGATGAATGTCGCAAGAGCTATCGCTCCGGCAGGACCAATGGAGTTGAGCGCGTCAGCCACAACTTCCAGAACAGGAGTCAACGCCATCGCGGTGTTGAGCAACGTCTCGACCATTGGAACGAGCTTATCGCCCATTCTTGCCATCATGTTTCGGATGGATTTGGTGACATCTTCGAAGGTATCGTGGAGTTTTGCTCCTGCTTCAACTTCCTCATTTGTGAGGATCCCTGTCTTTGCCAAGGATTCGTTGAAGGAAGCCAGTTCGCTTGAGGAAGCATTCGCCATTTGAGCGATTGACATACCTGCGCTTTGTCCGAAGAGGTTGATGGCGATTGCGGTCCTTTCGGTTTCGTCTTCGATGGCTTTTAGCGCATCGAGGATGATCTGAAGGGCATCGCTTGACGATTTCCCTTTTAGGTCATCGAACGAAAGCCCAAGCATCGCGAGTTTATTCGCAAGTTTATCAGTTTCATTCAAAGCCTGGCCTTCCAATGACGCAACCGCAGAAAGCGCGGATGCATAGGCTTCTGAATCGCCAGTTAGTTTGTCCCAAACGAATTGGTTGCGCTGCCATTGCTCGGCAGTTTCTCCCCACTTCGCTGAGGCTTTGGCGATTTCGTCAGCCTGGTCGGAGAATGTCTTGCCGATGGCGATGACCGCGCCATAGATTCCAATGGTGGTCGTAAGACCTTGTTTCAGCGTTTTGGTGAAAGCCGCCGCACCGGACTTCAGTTTGTTAAAGTCGATGCCATTGAGCTTCTTCATTTGCTTTTCGAGTTGCTCAGTCGTGGCATCGCATTTTGCGATCTCATCCTCTAACGCTTTGTACTCAGGAGTCAATTTAGCCGCAGGGCCATTGGCTTGGAGCATCTTAGCCTGTTTCTCGCGGAGCAAATCGGCTTTCTTCGCGCATAGTTCGATTTCGCGAGATAGAGATTCGATGGCTCGCGTTTGCGCGTTTTGATTTTGTGGATCTGATTTCAAAGCACGCTGAAAGTATGTCGCGCTGGACGATGCCTTTTTAATCGCCGCATCGGTCTTTGACAGCTCGTCATTTATTTCTCTCAGATCGCGTGAAATCTCAGTCGCCATGCTTCGAAATCCTTTCCAGTTGCTTGTGCCACTCCTCAGTTATCTCAGGGTCTATCCCTACAAGCGCCTCATGAGCCGTGGCAATGAATCGGTAGCTTGCTGTTTTGATGATCTTGAAGTTGTTCGCGATATACCCAGCGTTTAGGGCGTTCGCGATGATTTGGTAGGCTTTTCCATGCTTGTCATAGCCATAGAAGCCGACCTCATAGCCGATGCGACTTTTGTGTCGCTTTGTCGGCTTTAGTTCCTTGATGGCAAGCGACTCAGCAAGTCCGCCTGTGTCTCTAGGAGTCTTGGCTTTCAGTTCGTTGAAGAACCTCTCAGCCCTTGATTTCAAGACCGTCTTTACGGAAGTTCTGGCGGCTTCCTTTAAGTCGTCACCGAGCTTATAGAATTGTTCACTCCATGACGCGCTCATAGGTCGCCGCCTCCTTTCCGAATAATTGCGCCGACGTCGACTATGTCGCCGGCTTTCGACTTCTTCTTCCGTTGCTTCTCGGCCCAGTCAGCCCTGCGATCGCGGTAATCCGCGAATGCGTGGAGATCGGGAACGGATAGCTCATTCAGAAGTTCCATCGATATTCCGAGGTCTATCGCGAAGGACAGGACCTCGAACGCTATTGAGATATTGGGGAAGGAAGGACCTCCCCTCCCCTTACTCAGTTTTTTTGGCTGGACCTTTCGGATAGCAGCCGACACACCTCGGTCGTGACTTCCGCCATGACTTCGGCGTCAGCGATGTCGATTTCCTCATCCATGATGTCTCCGGGCAATTTCTTTTTGAGTTCAGGCTCTGCAGAAATGCGGAAGACCTCATAGAGTTTGAGGATTGTGGACACCGGAATCGGTTCGGATTGGATTTCTCCATTGGGCTTTACCTTGGGGGAAGGCAAATCTTTGGTGATGTCCTTACCGAACCGACGATGATATTCAATGAATGCCGAAGCTCCGTTTCGGAGGGGCTTGCCTCTGACCTCGGTTTGGATCATAGGTTATACCCCAGTGGTGGCGGCAGGAGTCGGGAGGTTCGAGGCGGTGGGTTCGACACCGTCTTCGAGATAGCCGGTAGCGCCTTCTGGAACGAAACGACCGATGACAACCTTCGTGCCGTATTTGAATTTAGCGGCAAAGAAGTTGAGTTCGATGGTTTGAGGTTCTTCCGATTCCTGCTCGGCAGGGAGGTTCGGAGTCTCGAATTCGACGTCATAGAGCCAGACGTTGTATTTCTTTCCATCCCCGGTCTTCGCATGGTAATAGAAGACTCCGCGAGGGTTGCCGCTAGCCGGGGCAACGAAGTCGAACGCGCTTGCGGTGGCATCCTTGACGAAGGAGTTGGTGATGGCCGCCAAAGCATCGAAGTCGATGCCATAGGCGGTGATTTTTCCATTGAGACCGACAAGGACTTCATCGCGTTTGACACGATTGTCAGCCCTCTTGGTCTTCGTGGATTTTTCTTGAGACAACTCGATGGAAATCGAGGTCAATTCCTCTTGCCCTGTTGCCGGGGTCAGAAACTTGATCGAATTCGAGATGTCCGGCTTCCCAGTGTTGTCAACAGCGGTGTACGGGAAGAATCTGCACATTGAGAACATATTCGATTATTCCTTTCTTAGATTGTTTTTGACGCGGTGAACGAGAGGATTGACCTTTCGGCGTCAAGGGGCGAGGACATATTGACCTCAGCCTCGAATTGGTAGCCATGCGCCAGGAACGATTTCTCGATGGCTTTGATGGTGTTAACCACCAACGGATCACCGATGGACTTTCGAAGCACGATGGCATCCACTCCAATCCTCACGTTTGGGTGGGATGGTCTCCCATCAGCCATGCCTCTATGCGAGACCGTGAGGATGTTGTAGATGACGTTGATTGGCTTCTTGGCGGCTTCCTTCGAGCCGATTTGCTCATGCCAGAAGAAGGGACGAATCGCTTCGTGGGCTTCCTCTTCCTTGAGCGGCTTCTCCCCATCGGTAAGCCCTGCCTCAGCCAAGATTTCGGGGACTTCGCTGAGCGCGGATGAATAGGTGTCTGCGATCATTGCTCTTCCTCCAGCGGGCCTTCCAGTTCCTCGACTCTCACGCAGGTGAGCTTCATCTCGAACTTTCGGTCCTCATAGACGTCTGGAGGCAAGGCGATTTGGAGAAGCTTGTCGTTAAGCCTAACGTAATCGCCCATCTTGACGTCTTTGTTGTAATTGATGATGACTAGGTATCGCTCTTCGCCGACGTTCACTTGGACGGCTCCTTCCGAGCTCGTCAGCATGCGGACGTATGCCCACAGCTTCGTTCCCTTTGGATGTCGTCTCTTGATCAAGGTGACGTAGGCGGTCTTACCTTCTCGGGAGACCTTAGAGCGCCTTGCCCCGAAGATCTCCGCGCGGCGGTTTTTGTTTGGATGCTGGTAATCGCTCACCTATTGCCTCCCAAGGCCTTGGCCTTCATCTGCAATTCCGTGATCAAGTCGGATATCGCATAGGAGAAGTCATGGTCTTTGTCATGGAAGAAATCCCTCATAAGGACGTAGGTGGCGCATAATTTTGCCTCCTTGTCGATGGGATTGCACTTCTCCCATTGAAAGCCTGTGCGCGAGTCCACGTAGGAGGTAGCCATCGCGTTATGGAGCGATACGAGTTCGTCGATTTGGCCAGGCTCCATGCGAAGCGCATCAAGAGCCTCTTGGTCGGTGAGGATGTTCATACGGTCTGACTACCTCCTTTCTGGATTTGGGTTGATGGATTAGGCCGTCAATTTGCCCATGCCGAACGCGTTGGAGATGCCGGCGGAGGCCGCATCGACGTTGCAGACATAGGTGGTGAGGCGTTTCTTCGCTTCGCGGTCCGCTTCGTACTTGATGTCGGAGAGGAAGTTGAGGAAGAACCATTTCGCGACGTTGCCGACGAAGAAATCGCCGGCGTGGAGGGTGTCATCAACCTCGACGGTCGCGCCATCGATAGTGACCAAACCCTGAGCCTGGTTGATGGGGTTGATGAGATAGCGGCCATTTTCGTCCTTGAGCTCGGTGATCGCGTTCCAGACGGAGCGTGAGACGTAACCCTTGATGCCTTGCTGGTAGCGGGCGGCTAAGCCGTGCTTGATGCCAAGGTAATGGTCGAGGATGGTCTTGCCGGAGGCAGGGGCGGCCGCGGTCTTGTCGGCGAGGATGCCCTTGATATGAGGGACACCATCGGAATCTGGGACGCCGGCGCCGTAGATGACTTCCTCGGAGAAGTCTTCCTTCATGTCGGCGATGAGCCAATCGATGATGTAGGATCCGAGCTGGATCGGGGTGGAGTTGAGGACTTCGTCGGTGACGGGGACTTGGAGTTGGAGTTCGCCGCGGACGAGGGTGAGGGAAGACATTTGATTCTTCTGATCTTTGCCAGCTTCCTTCTCCTTGACGCCGACGGCGGTTCCGCGGGATGCGCGGTATGGACGGACGAGCATGCCGGGGATGTTGGTCGCGCTAGCGAGAACGTCGCGGAGGACTGGGGTTGCAATGCCTTCCTCTTTAAGCAAATCGAGGAGGGTGTTGGTCGGGATGAGGACGCCGTAGTTGTTGACGCCATCGACTGTGGCGGTGGCTTCGACGAAAGTGGTCGCGGTCGTGCCGACGAAAACGCCAAGGGCGCGTTGCTGCTCATCGGAAAGCTTCTTGCCACGGACTCCAAGCCCGATGGAGAAGGCGATGGCGGAACGCTTGTTGGTAACGCCTTCGATGGGGTTTGCGCGGACTTCGCCAGAGACTTGGCGGACGCCGTTGTTGTTCAAGGCATTGGCGCGGGTGAGTTCGAGGATCTGCCCCTCGATTTTGCCGCGCTCGGAAACGAGCTTCTCCTTCTCAGCGGCTAATTCGGAGATTTTGGATTCCTCGGTCGCGGAACGGAGTTCGGCGTCGAGGTTTGCAAGGCGCTCATTCTTCTCAGCAAGGGCCTTGCGGAGTTTTTCAAGTTCATTCATGTTGTTTTTTCTCCTATCAAATGAATCGGCTTAGATTTTTATTCCCGCCCTAAGCTTTGCGAGTTTGAGATCGTGCGCTCGTTTTTGCTCCTCCAAGCTAGCCCTGAAGGCCTCCACCTCCAGCTTGCGGCGAATGCCGATCTCCGTATTCTCATACGCCGGCACCATGACAGGCGCGACGTCGATGAGTTTGGTGATGTTGCGGACGACGATATCCGCACCCATGAATTTGCCGCCTTTGATGACCTCGTTGATCTCGTCTCCGGCGGAGCGGAACGCAAACGACATCTTGTCGATGTCACCGCGCTTGATGGACGCGTAGATGTCGCGCCCGAATTGGTTGTCGATGATGACGCCTCGGATATGGAGGCCGCCTTCATGGACGGTTAGGGTCAGCCCTTTGTTCTCGCCGTGGCAACGGCAGAGTGGCGGCTGGTCGTTGGAATGGTTGTAGCGCATGAAGACGTCGCTCATGTCCGTGTTGGCCAAAGCCTCTGGGGCGATGGTCTCGCGGATGGTGAATCCGTCGTCGGGGTCTTCGTACAGGACCGTTTGGTCGTTGAAGACGATCGCCTCGCCCTCGACCACCATCGTGCCTTCGGGCTCCCCTTCGAGCCGATCCCCAGCTCTCACCTTGAATATGCGGTGAAGGTCTCCAGGGTGCTTGGCGCGGTTCTCCTGAAGCGACGCCAGGTATTTTTCTCTATCGAATGGCATGTTATTCGCCCTCCTTCTCTTCTTTCTTTTCGGGCTCTTCCTTCTTGTCGGTCGGAGAGACCTCTTGGTATTCGTTCGCTTTGTCGCTATCAACAAAATTAAGCGATTTCTGTGGCTTCGCGCCTTCCTCGAAAGTCGGGAGGTAGAGAAGCTCGAACACGGTGTTCGGGATGTGAATGGATTCCCTTTGGACCACGTTGGCCATGAGGATCCTCGTCTTCAAGGAAGCCGCCTGAAGCTTGTCGATCGGGATTCGGATCTCGTTGCCGTGGGCGATTTCCGTCGCGGTGAGGATTTTGTTGGTGAGTTCCGCCTCCAATTTGGTGCAGAACGGGCTGAGGGTCGAAACCACGTAAGCCAAGTATTCGTCCTCGTTATAGGAACGTGTGAGGATCTTCTCGTTCGTCCCAAAGTAGGCGTAGATATCCTTCTTGAAGCCCGTCACATCGGCATCGGGAAGCCATTTGCCCGCCGTGTTCACGGGGGTCAATGTGGAGCCCGCAGGGACCACCCCGACGCCGTTTTGCGCATTGGAGAGGATGGATTGCAGCCGCTCGTCCATGATCTTTTGGTTCTGCTCGGAGAGCTGGGTGTTCGTCTGAGCCAAGAAACGGATGAACTGGGACTGCGTGACCGCCGTTTCCGCGCCTTTGGTGGCCGCGGCAATGACGTTGAGCGGGGCGTTAATCGAAGAGCTTCTCTTCGCGGTCAGATCGCTTATGGATTTGTTGCGCTGAACCACGATGAGGTCGCTCCACGAGACGTAATGTTTCGCGCCCTGGAAGTCGAATTCGGCGTAGAGGTTTCCGTCTACGTTGGATACCGTCACGCCGACGTGGTTCTCGTATGGGTCGAGCTGGATGAATTCGGTCGGCTCTAGGCTTGGGGACGTCCAGTCGCGGATGATCCATATCAAGGCGACGTTGTCCCTGAAATAAGCTGCCGCCACCGTCTCCCAGAATTCGGGCGCGTTCTGGAACCGATTCGGCTTGAACGCGAGCAGGTTGTTGAGCCTTTTTCGCTTGTCGTTTGCCGCGCCTTTGTAGAAGACGGCCGGCTCGATGGAGCATAGGTTCGTGGCGTTTGTCGAGACACAGTTGTTGAAGGTTGCGTCCAGTTCCGCGGCGGCAGAGGTCCCTGGCAATCTGACGCCGAGGAACGTCGCGGTGCCTTGGCCATTGGGCCTCGTCTTCCGACCGGGGAAGACCTTATGCAGAATATTGGTGAAGATTCCCATCAGGCATTACCTCCCGAAAAATACCTTTGAGGGTTTTGGCAATACCCATATAGGCAGTTGAACAATACGGCTGGGCCGTCGATTTTCCTTGAGCGGTCGTCCAAGACCTTCTTGGGGACGCGGTTGCCGTTTCGGTCAAGGACCATCTCGACGTTGGAGAGCATCCATGTCATGACCGGGTTATCGTTCCATCGGAGTTTGCCCGACTTTAGGAGCGCCTCGCACTCGTCAACGGGCTGATGGAGCGACTTATATCCTTGGATGACGGGCACTTGGCAGTTCCAGCCCGCCTCCTTGATATCGTTTATTAGATAGGTCGCGGACCATGAGTCGTAATCGATCTCGGAATAGGTGTATCCGTGCTTCCTGAAGGTCTCCAGGAGATACCTCGTGACGTCCCGATAATCGATTTTGTGGGCGTCTGAGGATTTTCGGACGAGCCCTTGCTGAATCCACGCGTCCCACGGCACTCCGCTCGCCCTGCCGTCCTCGGAGTCGAGGAATTCCTCGGTTATCCAGAACATGGGGTCGAAGAACAGAAAGCCGTTCTTGTTGTCGAACATGAGCGTGCCGAAGCACGTGACGTCATTGGTCTTGGAGAGGTCATATCCTCCGATGACAACTTGGTTATCGAAGAGCTCCGCCATCTCCTCAGGCGAATAGACGTGGCGGTTGATGTAATACTTGTAAGGAAGCCATCCGAGCGTGGCTGCGCCGACGACATTGAGGTGCTTGGTGAGGAAGTCGATCTCGACCTCCTTGTTCTCCTTGGCCGAAGCCATCGCGGATTCGATCGCGGAGACTTTCTTCGTGACGCCAAGGCAAGGATTCGCCTTTGGCCAGCACTTCTCGTTATAGGGGTCATCGACCGATGGCCTAGAGGATTCGTCGATAAGGTCCAAATCGTCGTAATCGATTTCATAGAGGATATCGAGGCGATTCGGGTTCTCCATGACGCCGAGGAGGATTTCCTTCGCGGCTTTCCTCTCAGCGTCGAACAGCGCAGAGCGCTTCCGCCCCGCCGTGCCCATCTCAATGGCAATCGGATCATCATAGGAGGACTGACGGGCGGCGAGGATGGATTTCATCTCGCTGTTGGCGGAGTGGACCTCATCGATGAAGGTCACGTAATATTCGAAGCCTTCCCACCCTGCCTTGTCGCGGGAGTTGTCCCTGGCAAGGGGAACGAAGCTTGAGCCGATTTTGGTTTCTGGCTTCGTCGAGATGGAATAAGGCGGGTATTCCTTGACTTTGAAGACATGCTTCTCTAAAGAGTCGCAGAGCCTTACCGCTTTCGCGGATTTCCCCCAGAGGATCTTCGCTTGCTTTTGGTCCAATGCGGCGCAGGCGATGTCGATGCCTTTATTGGTCATCATCATGTAAAGGGGCAACGGATACATCATCTCCGATTTGCCGTTCTTGCAGCCGACCTCAAGGAACAATTGCTTGAAGCGCCTTTTCTCGGTCTTCCTGACCTTGATGCCGAAAAGCGCGTCGAATATGGCCTTCTGCCACGTGAAATACTGGAGGGGCTTGCCATACCATTCCTTGTTTGACGTGTTCCTGCAAAAGGAAAACACGAATTCGTAATAGTCGGCGCTCGCCTCCTTGTCGTAGTAATAAAGGGGGTCTTTGCCCTCGACAATCGGCTTCAGAACCTCGAGGTAAAGTTTGCGGATCCAAACGCCGACGACTGCTTTCCCGGACTCGATGTCCGCTATGTACTGTTCTAGGCCCGTCATGCGGTTTTGGTCTCCTTCTCGCCTCTGAGCTTATTGAGCCACTGCAAGGCGGGGTCTTCCTCTTTCTCTGGGGTTTTCGATGCGTTGATGGTCGCGATGAGATCCACCCTCTCTTTGGGGGTGAATCCGAGCTTTTGGCAGGTCGCGATGAATTGCTTATGCCAATCGAGCTTCTTCTTCTCGAACATCGTTATCACCGCGGCGACCGATTTGAGTGAATCGACCGTCGCCATGAAGTTGGCCATGTCGTCCTGGTCTATGGAATCGTCCGCGGCCATCTTCTTGCTTATCTTGCGGACCGTCTTGATCAAATCGTCGTATTTGGCCAAGAGTTCGCCGTGCTGGTTGGAATAGAAAACGTAAGAAGCCAAGGATTCGGCGAGCATCGCAAGCATCGACGTATCGATTTGCTTCAGGAAATCACCTCCGACGTTGACGTAGTCGGTCAGCAGGAGGTTATAGAATTTCTTTGAGTTCTCGCCGATCCATTCAGGGGCGGTGAGTTCGGCGACGATGGCCGCCTTCTCCGCTCCCATAGGGTCCTTCTTGAGGTCGAAATGGAGGATGCCGCGCTTCTCGCGCTCGGCTTTGGAATAATGATGCTTGCTAGTGGCTTTCGGCTTAGGTCCGCGTCTTCCCATGTTTTGTCCTCCTTTCTTCGATGGAATGGGGCTTTTCCCAATTTTCCAATTGATTTCCCCAAGTTTTCCCAAGTTATTTCGAAACTCGGGATTTTGTTTTTCGGCAGTCCCCGACCGCTGAATATTCGAGACTGTTTTTAGACTTCCGACCGGGGGGTATCTAATGCTTCGACTCGATGATATCGACCACGTTCCCATGCTCGTCGAATAAGCATTTGAGACCGTTGCCTTGGCTTGCCTTGAAGTGGATTTGGTTGTGGCAGTCTTGGCAGACGAGGATCAGGTTGTCCTCGCCAATCGCGATTGAGAGGTCTTCCACGTTCCATTCATCCAAATGAATCTTATGATGCACATGCGTGCCTGGTTTGCTATGGCACATTTGGCAGATGCCATGCGCCTTTTTGATGATGTTGGAACGAGCCTTCCTCCATGTGGCCGAATGGTAGAAAGCCTCTACCTTCGGACCATGTTGGCTAGGCATTAGGAAGCCACGGATAGAACCATCGCACTCCAGGCGGAACCTGGCTTCCGCATATGGAAGTCCATACCAGTCCTGCGAGGTACAGCAAAGCCACGATGAACAACAATGTCGCGAGCAGCTTGCCGATGAATTTCATATCCGAGATCTCCTGGTTCAAGGGCTCTACCGGGAAGAAGCGAAACCACGAATCATCACGTAGACTCCCTTGATTCTTCGAAAATACAAAAAGAGCCACGCGTGTCGCAATGGCTCCATAGGTTGCAAATTGGGTTGTTAATTTTTCGCTTTCTTCCGATAGCATCGGATAATCGTCTTCACCCCTGCCCGCGTGTACGCACGCTGCCTCGCGGTCTCCGTCAAGGACTTTC
>CAMVEL010000018.1 GCA_947166565.1 uncultured Erysipelotrichaceae bacterium | reverse complement strand
GAGAAAGCCCAAAAAGAGAAAAAACTACTTGGCAAGACTTATCCTATTTTTCTTGTGCGGCGTTTTCAACCCTTTGCTTCTGAAGAGCGATTAACTGGTCTATTTGTTTGCACGTCAAATCCGCAGGATCAAGAACATCGCTAACATAATAAAATGAGTTGGAATAGATCGAACGCGCACCGCTGACCCTTTTTAACAAATAAAAACTTGATATCAAAGAGCAAAGCCGATACTGGCCTTCTTCATAACGAACAATGGAAAAGATGCCGAAAGGAATATAAGCTGCTTTTTTTAATACCGAACAAACTTCTTTGTTCATAGGTCCGCTTCCAGAATAGTCCTTCTCATAATAGGCGGGCCGTTTAGAATAATCTGAAAAGGTTATTATTCCATTAAGCAGATTCAAAAAAGTTGTTTTACCAAAACCGTTCGGCGCAATCAAAATGCTTATGTTTGAATTTTGGTTAAGGGCCAAACTGATGTCTTTAAAGCCAAACAGCCTTCGGCATTCCATATAGACGATTTGTCCATCCTTCGAATGGTTGGCCGCATCTCCTGGCGGCAATAGTTTAAACGATTCTTTTTTCATAATTAAACCTTTACTAGAAAAAGCAGAAACGAGGAGGCCCTTCTTAATTTTACCTTGGGCAGCCTTTCCTTTCCATTCCGTTCGATTTGTAAATTAATGTGTCTCTTGATTTGGAATTTGTAACAAAAACAGAGTTATCTACGGTCTTCGCTTAACATAAAAGTCTTGACATCAATGTCTTGAATTGGTCTAATAATTTCGCAACGATTCAGTTGCAGTTCGCCGTGTACAGATCAAGTGCATGTCGAATTGATATAAGCGAAATTGATCAATCCGTCTAAGGAGGGCGGCAAAACCAATTCGGGGTTCGGAAATGAACCCGGAACATAGAAGTTGAAAGACTTCGATGGAATCGATCAAGGCTTATATCAAAAAAGGATAAAAAACAAAAGCCCGCGATCGATGCCGACCGCGGGCTTCTTTTATAGGGAGCCAACGGATATAGGATATAAGGTCAAGGAGGAACCATGACAATATACCAATTAGTTACCAATCACGCTCACAAAAGAATGAAGGAACGCCTAGGCATCAAATCTCCAAAAGAAAGGGAGAGAAGATGCCAATTGGCTTTCCAACGTGGTAAACCAAGCGACATAGAACAAACCTATTGGAACGGGAGATCGGTGAATCGCATCGCAATCGATTACCAAGGGTTCCTATGGATCTACGGGGATGGCGGAGTCCTAATAACCGTCTATCCCAAAAACAACAAAGGAGATAACGAATAATGAAATACTATATCCACCAAGCAAAAGTAGGGCTGTCTGAAGGCGGTCTATTCATCCAATGTGTGGTCGCATCGGTGCTTTTTTCCAAAGACGATGGGGAGCATCGCTGGCTCCACTGCGTGGAAGTCGAGGGGATACCCTGCTTCTACCTCAATGGCGAAGACGCCTACGAATCCCTCATCGAGGAAGACGACGAGGTCCTCGAACGGATGAACGATGAATCATGGGTCCAAGAGATCGACGGATTCCCCCTGGGCGAATACGATCGCATATTCCAGGGATTGGAGGAGCAGCCGGACAATCCCTGCGTGCCCCTTATCCGTTATGTCATCGCACTGGTGCGCCTTGATATGGCCGAGTCCCTCGCGCTCGCCAAGCTCGCGGACGGAAGGGAGGTTGATTCGATTCCTATCCCGGAGACCGACCTCGATGTCGATTATAGGGAGGGCTGCCTATGAGGGATAACAACAACGCCTTCGACGGGCAGGGCCTTGCCTGCGTCGCTGGGGTGTCCACCCGCTTCGCGGCAGAGGATTTCCTCGATGACGTCCGATACCTGATAAGGCAGAAGTACGGGAACCAGGGGGCGTTCGCCAAGCGGATCCCCGTCAGCAGGAACGTGGTCTCCAGGGTCATAAACAACCCAGAGAGGCTCGATACCTATTGGGTGAACCTCTTCGCAATAGAGCTCAACATGGACCTTCGCAGTTACATCATCCTCTAGGGGGTGATGGGGCCGCGAAGGCCCTTTTTTGCACACGTTTCCCGTGCAAAGCCAGATATCCGGCTGGCATTTGCTAGGATAAGGGCAGAAAGGGGTCAACCAAATGGAAACGAAAAACATCACACTAAAATCAATCGCGGGGTACGAGGAGGAGAAGGAGCAGGCGAGGGCGCTGATCGACGTCCTGTGCAGGTACGACGACTACAGGAAGCGCGGGGCCGAGGTCCCCAAAGGCCTCCTCCTATCAGGGGATCCCGGGGTCGGCAAGACCATGTTCGCCAAGGCCATCGCCAACGAGGCGAATGTCCCAATCATCATCTACAACTCCGAGGACGGAAAGGGGGCCGAGTCCGCCGAAAAACTCACCCTTGCCTTCAAGAAGGCGAAGGAGAGCGCGCCCTCGATCCTCTTCATAGACGAGTTGGACGAGACGATAGCCGTAAACGCGGCGACGAAGTATTTCTTGGGCTACGAGAGCGACGAGACCAGGGGCTGCCTGAAGACGCTCCTATCTGAGATCGACGGCATAGAGGCGAGCTCTGGCGTGCTCGTCATCGCGACCAGCAACTGCAAGTCCTACATCCCAAAATCCCTGTTGCGGAGCGGGAGGCTAGAAAGGCAGATCAGCTTCGAAAAACCGAGTCTTACAGACAGACGGAAGATAATCGAGCTCTACCTGAACGAGCATAGGATAGGCGGGATCGACTCCGCCTCCCTCGCCTCCAAGACCGCAGGCTTCACCGGAGCGGACATCAAGGCCATGGTCAACAACGCACTCGTCGATGCTGTTCGGGAAAAACGCAACCCGGTCATGGACGATTTCCTCCGCGCTATCCCCCCAATCCGCTTCGGGGAGATCAAGAAGGAGAGAAAGAAGGAGCCTGGCGACCACCTCATATATCATGAGATAGGCCATATGCTTACTCATTACGCGATCTATGGGGAGCCCACCTCTATCTCGTTGGACAAATATGGAGACATCGAGGGAAGGGCTGAGGTCGACGACAAGGATTCAGCGACTGGTGAAGAGTTAGGCGAGTCATCCGTGAGCGAGCTCCTCAACAAAGCCGCGGTATACATGGGCGGCATCGCCGGGGAGAAGGTCTTCCTCGGACAGAGGTACTGCGGATCCGCGGGTGACATAGGGAAGGCCACCGGCATGATCTCTCTCTGCGTATCGAGCGGTGCCTTCGGCTTTGACTGCATCGACTTGGCCGACCTCGAACGCACCTATGCGGCCTATGGCCGCTCGGTCTTCGAGATGGGAAAAGGGGCCGCCCAAGTCAGGAACGAAGTAATACGCGCGAACCTTGAATCGGCGCTTGATAAGGCGGTCGAAGCGGTCAAGGAGAACATGGAGATAGGGCGACTGATCCATCCTATCCTTAAGAAGAAGTCTAATTTATCGAAGGATGAAATCGCCTTGATCATCGCCAAGAACGCCAAACCCCTCGAAGGGGCCAATTAGGTCGACGGACTGAATGACTCGTTCGTCGGCCTTTAGGGAACTGTGGGGGATTCGGAAGTGTTTGTATATATAGCTATCTTCCTTATCATGCTATTTCTGGCGGTGATGGGAGGCTGGAATCGGTGGCGAAAATAGCAATCGCCTATAGAATGGGGGAAAGAAAATGACGACCGGAATGACAATTGCCATACTCATATTTCTTGTGTGGGGAGTAGTCCAGGTATTCCGCTGGACGTTTTCCGATGACAAAGATAAACACGAATGGAAGGGTCCGTTCAAACCTGACGAGGACGATAAAGGGGATAAGGACGACAAATAAAAGACTACGAAAGTGGTAACGATTTTGGGACAAAAATGCATTTAAACAACCCTCTTTGTTATACTATGTCCGCAAGGTTTTATGACATCAAGAAACCTGTTTGAAAGGAATGTTCAATGCAGAAACTACTTTACGACCCAAACGATTTAAACCTGCTTCAGATAGTTTAAAACAAGACATAGCCCAAAGGCTTATCGAACAGCTTATAGACGTGAAATATAAGGCTCTCTTCAAGGTATGGGACGAAGCCCTTCAAGGGAAGCCCATCGATTGGATTCAGTACAGCAAGACGATGAACCGTGTTTCCCATAGCTACGTCACTCGATCCATTGAGGATCAACTCACTTGGTTCAAAGATGGAGAATGGACACTGCGTTATAACGTAAATACCTTTATCAGGAAAGGAAATGATTGCCTCGACGCACCAAACTGTTCCCAAAGGTTTACTCACGATCGTTTTGTTTGAAACGGAAGTGGATATTAAAACGTTCCTTGGAAAATCCGCGAAAGATTATGTTGTTGTCGAAAAGCAAAATAACAAACTCCTGTCATTGAATAGATACAGCAAAAGGTAAAAAGAAGCTATAAAACTAAATGAACTTCAGGTTCAAAATCACCCAACATTAGAGACAAATCACTTTTTTATTAACCGTTAAATGGGACTGCCGTTTTCAACCTGATTTGATTCAAACATTAGTATTCAATCCTATCCCCCTTTCGTTGATTGCATCTATGGCATAAAGTTTGGAGATTAGACATGGTTGTCTTTCCGCCTTTTGCAATTGGAATGATATGATCTATCTCTAAATCCGTGGTTCTTCCGCATTTTCTGCAGCGATACCCATCTCTTTTATAAATGGCAAACCTCATTCTGTTTGAGACTTTTCCGCGTTCGACCCTTGCAATTGCCTCATATGTTCCACGGTCTAAATAAAAATCACCTCGTTTTTGGTTTAGATAATGGATGATTGCTTTTATTTCGTCAGCATCAAATTCCGACGCTTTTGCTCTTCTATAAACTCCATTGATATTTGTGAGGGTTAATTGGACGGTAATGGTAAATCTTGTTTGTGGTTGAGGAATTGCTTGGAAACATAGCTTTTCCTCAATTTTATCTAGAACCTTGCGGAACCGAACTTTAACTTCACAATCGTATTTACCAAGTTCACATCTGTTCTTAGCTTCCTCAAGCATTTTTTCAAATTGTATGTGGTTCTTCTCCGCGTCTTCGCATGCTGTTAAGACATCCTTTTTAAGATAGACCAACTCATAAGTCAGATAATCGTGGCACGAAATATCCGAATAGAAATTCTCGTTATCATAGGAATGGTACATATTAAAATTTGGGATCGGATTAAAATCATATTTGCCTTCGATTTCTTTTATTGTTTTAAAAGAAAGACTATGGGATCTTACGATCTCCTTATATTTCCTGAGAATCAAAAAGATTGGCAAGAATATAGCCAAAAAGAGTACTGTTCCACCTATCAATATAAATAAGAAGACTAACCCTGGGTGCATTATCGATGACTTCCCTTACAATAATCTAATTATAGCAAACGGCTTTTTCTACAACGAAGATTCGCTCATCGATATTACGAATTCACAAGTAGGTTCCAAATTGGAAAATGCCGGACTTAGGCTTTTACAATGAGAATTAGTTTTGGTTTAAAGTATCTTGTTTTTTGAACCGCTGGTTCATAGCGGTGATGACTTTCTAATACATAATTTTTGGCAGGAGGAAAAATGAACAAACATTTCTTGGATTCAAAAGCGATTGGCCTCCGCATTCGCTCCTTGCGAAACGGTTTTGGCTTATCTCGCGATTCGTTTGCCAAAGAGATTGGATCTTTTAGTGCGTCATCTGTTCAAAAGTGGGAATCAGGTACCTCCGTTCCCAGCCTTAGAACGGTCGTGGCAATCTGTAATCGGTTCAACGTGAGCGTCGACGAACTCGTCTTAGGTTTTAGTTCCCGCGAAACCAATTAAGGAAAGCCCCTTAGCGGAATGGTATAATTTCCGTGTTAGTCACAACTGTGATTACTTCCCGCGAATCTGTCAAAGGAGGACAGCACAGATGACTAACAAAAAACAAAACCCACTCGACACGAAGAATTTCGGCCCCAATCTTCGCAGGATCCGCCTTGAAAAAGGCATCACCTACGAGGCGTTCGCCGAGATGGTGGACGTCAGCACCCGTCTGGTCTATGACTATGAGGACGGGTTCAAGACACCGCGCTTGGATACGATCTGCCGCATCGCGATGGTGCTCGAAGTGAGTTTAGACAGCTTGCTCCGCTAAGGGGCGCTGTCTTTTTTTCTGCCCTTTGAACTCTGGGTTCATGGTTCTCCTATAAACCTATTAATAACATATGGGTGTCCAAAACGAAGGAGGACACATCAATGGAAAAGAAATATTACATCGTCGAAGCGAAATGCGGCCATGTCGGACGCAACAACTTCACCATCAAAACATTCCCGACCAAAGCTGAAAACCCAAGCGAGGCCGCGACCAAGGTGCGCGGATTCGGTAGGGTCAAGCACCACTGGAAGGACGCGATTGTCAGCGTTCGAAAAGTGAATGAAGAGGAATTCCGCGTCCAACTCGAGATGAATATGAACGACCCTTATTTCCGTGCTCGCAACATCCAAGATCAAAGGGCCCATTGCCAAAATCTTGAAATAGTCCGATCGTCAAAAAACGAAGACAAGCAGGACAGTAAAGAACAAAAACGTCTCTTCCTCCGTCGCAGGGAAAAAGAGACGATACGCTATGGCTTCCGTGGAGTGCTCAGTTTCTCTACGCATTGAATAAAGGAGACTAACTCATATGAATCGATTTGAAGAAGAGTTTGAATTACTGCTCAAGTGTAAAAAACCCATCATTGAGGTCGTCACCTACGAGTGGCAGAAACTCCAGACCGCCGTCAATGCAATCGCCGGGGCAAATCTCACCAAATGGAAGCGGTGGAACCAATCCGTTGGCATTGTCGACACAGATGGGTCAATCGAACCAATTAAGGATCCTCTTGCCCTTCTTAGGAAATATAGAGATGATCAAGATTCCTACTACCTGATTCTTGAAAACTTCAATCTCTTCATGAACAACGCGGAGGTCATTAATCTTCTGTTTGAAATTGTGAAGATGAAGAAGGTAAAGCAGAAGTCTCTCATAATCGAGACAAGCGACGTTTGTCTCCCATCGGCTCTTGCCAAAGAGATAGCGGTTCTCGACATGCCCCTTCCCGACAGGGACTTCATCAAGAAGATCGCCCAAAGCGTCATTATTAACACGGAGCTCGCTACCGACCGCTATGCCATCACGGAGCAATTGCTTAATTCCGTCTTGGGTCTAACCACCACGGAGGTGGAACTGGCCTTCCTAAAGGCCGTCCAAAAGTACGGCAGGCTCGACGATTCCGTCATCGACTATCTCATCTCCGAAAAGGAGCATATCATCAAGAAAGATGGCTTGCTGGAGTATTACCATGTTAGTGACGGCATGGATAATATCGGCGGCCTCAAATCCTTGAAAAACTGGCTCTCGCTCCGCGGGAAAGCATTCACGCAAACTGCCTCTGAGTTTGGATTAGATACGCCAAAGGGCGTGTTGCTCTTGGGCTTGCCTGGATGTGGCAAATCGCTTACGGCGAAGTGCATCGCCAAATCCTGGAACTACCCGTTGTTAAGGTTTGATCTTGGCAAGGTCTTCGGCGGAGTGGTGGGGCAAAGCGAGGCCAATATGCGCCGCGCTCTCGACGTCGCGAAGACGATCGCCCCGTGCGTCCTGTGGATTGACGAAATCGAGAAGGGACTTTCCGGCTTGGGTTCGTCCGATAGGACCGATGGCGGAACGGCGTCCCGAGTGTTCGGCACTTTGCTTACCTGGATGCAGGAGAAGAAGGAGCCCGTGTTCGTCGTCGCGACCGCGAACAACATAGAGCAGCTTCCGCCAGAGTTGCTAAGGAAGGGCAGATTCGACGAGATATTCTTCGTGGACCTCCCGTCCTTCGAGGAGAGGAAGGAGATTTTCCGGATCCACCTCGCCCAGAAGAAACGCGATCCGAAGGGGTTCGATCTGGACCTCCTCGCGGAGAAGACCAACGGCCTCACGGGCGCCGAAATTGGCTCTCTAATCGCGGATTCGTTATTTGATGCTTTTTCCCAAGGGAAAGATATCGATACCGATGGTATAATTGCCGTCAGAAGAAAGCTCACGCCGATTTCCACCGTGATGTCGGAAAAAATCGCGGCCATCAGGGAATGGGCGAAGAACCGGGCTAGGATCGCCGGCGATGAGTTCACAGAAGAGATCCAGGGGACTGAGCAGGTCGTCCGCTTAAAGACGGAATGCTACAACCCGTTGCTAGGGTAGGATAAGATGCCAGAAAAACAAGAAGCAAGACAACAAGGACAACCGGACAAGAATTACACGTCTTTCGAGAAAGCAAAAGAGCTGGCTTTCGATGCAATTTACGGCGAAAGAAAAAGCAAGGTGGTTCAGACCGCGGTCCATGTTCAATATGGGAAATTCGTCTCGTATGTGAAAAAAGCGTTGGATGTGGCTAGAGGCAAATCCTCGGCTGGCGCATCCTTTAGAATACACAACGCGAACGACGAATACAGCCTGTCACCGGTGTTCTTGGTTAAGATCTTGAATAAGAAAATAAACGGCCAGGTCCGCCCCTACGACCCAGCGGGTTATGAAGCCGCGCAAAGCTATGGAATTCCGGTTGAGGACATCCAAATAGAATCTGTCTCTGTAAATGGGCGGCTTTTCCCACTCCGAATGAGTTTCGGGAAGGCCATTGTCGAGTGCGGTGACAAAGATGTCGTCGTAATTAACGGCGACCCTTCTTTGCAAATCGACAGGGCTCCTTTCGCCTCGTTGAGCGTTATTTTCAAAGGCAAGCAATATGGGGTGTTGAATGGTAAGGTACACATTCCAAATTATGACGACTCCGGTGTTTTCGATTCCGCCGACTCGAGCATCCGATACAGCCTAACCAAGGTCGGAGGCCCTGGAAAGGGGAGGACCGTAATAGAAATAGAGGACGATCCAACATCGGAACTATCTCTTTATGACGTGTTCTTCGATGGCGATTACGATTCCGTCTATTTCGATCAAAACAGGAGCGAAACGTTCGATATCGTCGACAGGGAACGCGAAAGCGGGACAATCACGATTAAGACCGAAGGCAAAAACATCTCTGGATATAAAAAGGTCTATGTAAACACCGATCTGACCCAATTGTTCAGGCAGCAAAACGCGTTGAACATTCTTACCAGACGCCCGTCGATTTGGCATAAACCGTTGTTAACACTAGCCTTCGACAAAGATAAGTTTGGCTTGGATGATTTTAATCCAAACACAGTTTCAATCCGCTACAAAGTCCTTACCGATATGAACAGAAGTGGCACCGCGACCCAAAGAAAGTTTGTCCAGAACGCGCTCCAAACCCCCGATTTTATGATTTTGCAAGGGCCGCCAGGCTCAGGCAAAACCACGGCTATCCTCGAACTCATATACCAGCTTTGCAAAGAGGGGAAAAGGGTTCTCCTATGTGCTTCAACCCACGTCGCTATCGATAATGTCTTAGAGAAAATACTCTCCCATCCAGCGAAGGACGACTTACTTGCGGCCATCAATCCAGTCCGCGTGGGCGACGCCAACAGAATCTGTTCCGATGCCGTCAAGCCGTTCATGTACGACGAGATTAAGGGCAAGATAAATCCCGGCTACGACGAAATCGTCGATTCCAGCTTTAACCTTGTTTGTGGGACGGTAATTGGCGTCCTTAGATATCCCGAAATCGAAAAGGCTATCGACAACGCGAAGAACGTTTCTTTAGAACCGATGTTCGACGTGATGATCCTCGACGAAGCCTCTAAAACGACGTTCAGCGAATTCTTGGTCCCGGCGATCGTATGCAAAAAATGGATCGTGGTCGGCGACGTAAAACAGCTCGCTCCATACGTCGAGCAGAGCGATTTGGTGCCGACCCTTTTGGAATGCCCAGCGCTGAACGAGCCAACGAAAAGGATAGGGTTGCAATTGCTCTATCATCTTGCCAACAACCGCCGAAAGGCACAAACGGCTAATAGGGCATTTGTATTGCCAAAAACCACAATCGAGTACATCGATAAAAACGTTGCAAGACTCCAAGGAATGCCCCTAGTGGCATGTACCAATTCCGCGCTTGGGCGAATCACGACTATCAGCAGTGATGACTTAAGGGCCAAGACGCCTCTGGTAGTGGCTCTTTCGGCCGACACCGCAACGTTCTTATTGGAAGAATCTCTCGCAAAAGACGCAATCCAATACCTTCCTCCAAAATGCGAGGTCATCGATTATAAGACGGACCTAAGGAAAGATCCGCGCTTCATCTCGATCAAATCCAAGGGCGGCTTTGGTGAATCTTACGATGACGAACTCGACGAATTTCAAAAAAGAGTCGAGGACGAAATCATTTGGCGGCTTATCCGACTCTACGAACTCAAGGAAGACCAGCAATCGGCCAAAAACTGCCGTTCTGTCATAGATGCCTACACAGACCTTTTGGCGGACGACGAAAAGGAATCGTTCCTGGAAAGCATGCATCTATTAAGCGACATAGCGATTCCGTCCATCATCATGATGCTTCAAGAGGGTGTTGATAGGCGGGAAAGTCAGCACATATCCATCCTCACACATGGCATCAACGAAGAGGATATGCAAAATCGCTTCATCATGCTCGAATATCAGCACCGCATGCACCCGGATATTTCGAGAGTATCGAGAAAATACGTCTACGAAGACAAGGCTCTGAAGGACAGTCCATATTGGGAATCGCACTTCGATTATCCCGGCAAAACCGCTTCCAGATTAGAACTTCGTTTGATAGATGCGCCCGCAAACGGGATGCAGAACCTCAACGAGAACGAGGCGAATGCAATATTAAAGGAACTCGAGAACTTCGTGGCGTTCTCAAAAAGCCACCCGAGGAATGACGGCAAGCCATACGAACTGGCCGTACTGACGTTCTACAACAGACAGCTGATTTCACTCAGAAACAAAGTCCAAAAGTTATTCGGAAGCAAAAGCCTGTACAACTTTTTCTCGGAAAATCTCCACGTCACCATCAATACGGTCGACAAATTCCAAGGACAAGAGGCGGATGTCGTATACCTTTCCGTTGTTAGAAGGAGGGGCAAGGGATTCTTGGATAGCATCAACAGGGTGAACGTCGCCATCACCAGGGCGAAAGAGAAGCTGATAGTCTTCGGAAACGAACCGTTCTTCCAAAGCCTAGGGAACCGTGAACTTCTTAGGCAGCTCTACCAGGAGGTCAAATAAACATGCCGATTAGATTAACCTTACCGGTCGAAGTGACCGTTGTCGAAACAAAGGCCTCGCTGCATTACGAGAGGATGCGCGAGGACGTGGCGAAATTGCTTACAGAACTTAAGCAAGGACATACCCTTCTTTCTGTGTTTTCGTCGGCCCCAGTGGCTAGTGCGGTGTCCACCAAGCTTAAGAGGGACGGGCTGCTCGACGGAAGCGGGTCGCTAACGGCGAAATCCGATGCCTTCATTGCAAATCCGAGGCTTGCTCAGGACGAAGAGGGGATATTCTCTTTTGAATACTGCTTCCTGCCAGATGATGGCTTGGGGATGTCCTTCGTTCCGCAGGTAATGCGAAAACTGTCCACCGAAAAAGCCGAAAAAAGCAGAGTAGAACCTGCCGTTGCTATAGAGGGCGTGGAATTCGGAATCGACGCCACGGAGAAAGGCTACATGGTCTCAATCAACGTCGAAGGGAATCAGACGGCCTATCTGCTTCATGAGCAGAAGAACAGGGTGGTCTTCAATTTGTCTCAAGGAACTTACGAATACAAAGGGAAAAGACTTTGCATGGGGGATAAGTTCCATGACATTCTCTTCAAATTCGCAGTCGAAAAATCAAAAGAGTTATTCCCTTACTGCGTACTTACGGAAGACATGTCCGTCGTGGTCCTCAATTTGGAGGACTTCGATACACGCTCGCTAATGAACGGCGTCACAACCCTTTCCGCGGCCCCGGTCGAGCTAATCGACATCCCGCTTTTGATAAAGTCCGAGGCTGTCGCAAGCAAATACGTATTCCTGTGGCTATACGAGCGCCTTATGGCCGGAAACTATTATTCGCTAGAAGAGATGGAGGAACTCGTACAAAACGAGATCGCAACGAGCCCTATCATTGACGCTTCGCTTCGTGATTTTGTGTCGACGATTGAAGTCAATAGAAACGCCTTCAAGAGAAACTTGCCCCCGGAAAAATACTCGAAACTGGATTATCGCCTGAGGGTCATGGAGGAATATTTGGGCTTAGAGACGATGAAGAATACGAGCTTCTCCAGATGCAAAAACTATTCCGAATTGGCCGCCGCAATCGCGAACGAAGTGTCTCCCAGCGAAGTCACTCGGCTTCACTTAGTCATGGGCTACCCATTCGTGAAAACGAGGAACAATCGCATTTTGGATAGCATTGATGCGCTAAAAGCGTATTACCCGAGCATGACGGTCGTCTTCAAAAAATGGCGCGACAGGCCGAATCAGGAAGAAGATCCGACCCTTAGGACGATGGTCTCCCAAAAAGGCGTATCCATCAAAGACAAAGAAGGCCTAATCGATGATTTTCATGATAGGTACCTCGTCTTCGATCTAAGAAATGGTGGACACCAAGTTCTCTTGTGTACATGCGAGATCGGGCAGATTTTCAAGCCTCACTCTTCCGAGACAAAAGGAAACCTTTTCCCAGTAAATAACGCGGAAGTTGTCAAATCCGGAAAGAGCTTGATCGACATGATAAAGGAGTAAAACGATGAGAAAAACTCGAACTTATCAAAACGATTCCCCTCTTGGATATGGGTTCATTCTCAAGGATCAAAACACAACGAGTCCTTCGGTTTGCGAAGTGTGTTCCAAAGCGGAGACGAGCGTAACAATCGTCGACACGGGCGATTATATCCTCGGCTCATTCCTTAACGAATGCGCCGGTATCCTAAACGATAAAAAAGTCGTGGTCGCCGGCCTGGTCAGCAAGAAGACGCTCGCCGGCCTAAAGGGTAGGGGCGTCAACACCGGATTCTTCCGTGCAACGAATGAGACGGTGGGTCTCGGACTTATCATCATCGATAAGAAGGAGGCGTGGGCATGCTTCGGTAAAGGCCGCATCAATAAAATCGCCGCAGGGTCGGACGAGATCTTCCAGTTCGCCAACCACCTCCTTTGGACAAAAACCGACAACGAATACTCGTTCGGCGAGTCGAGGGAGGTCCAGCAAACGATGCTAAGCGTCGTCATGCCGGTTCCATCGGTAGGGGCCAAGGCGGGGTCAACTCAGCACGATTTCGCCACTGTCGGGATCCCAAGCAACAAAGGCATTATCGTCAGCGAACTCGGCAATTACGAGCAAACCGCCATCGCCATGCCGCTTGACTGCAGGGCATACGTCGACCAAAGAAGACTCTTCGTCGAGATCATCCCGGACGCCTTCTATGAAATCGAGAACGGCTGGGACCTTCAGTATGCCAATAGTTTTGACCCAGAACACGCAAGCCCGAAAGACCTCGTCTGGAAAAATATCTTTTACAAGGGGAAGAACCTCCAGGTGCTGGACGTCGAGACCATCAACGAAACCGTCTATGTCCCGGTTGGCGAGGTAGATGGCTATGAGCCGGACTTCGATTCCATCTATGCCAAGAGGAACCAAATCTCCGTCAGAACCGAAATCAACGTGGACGTCCTACCAATGGTCAGGGACGGCAGCTACCAGCTGTCCCCGAATTACAAGATCCGCAAGCAGATCGCGGAACAAATCCAATCGGGGCTCGAAAAGCTCGAGAAGCTCGACTTGGACGATAAGGGCGTCGCTAAGCGAATCAAGACCGTACAATCGGAGCCTGTATTTGAGGAGAAGGTCCGCCTCTACAACGAGTTGGTGTCCGGCCTCGATTACGGGGTTGATGCCCTCAAGAACAAAAAGAACAGCTTCCCGACCATTAACCAAAGCAAGGAGTCGTTTGTCGTCCCTCACGAGCTGCTCGGCACACTTCTTGTCAAAGGCAAGGCCAATTACCTCGCCTTGGCCGATGAAGGCAAGCTGAAAGAGGGCAAAGCCTGGCTTAAGGAAAGCGGCTTAGAAGCGACGCTTATCCTCGATTCGAAACAATAGCCTAAAATGTTTGAACCGCTGGTGCAGTGAGAAGCATCGGCGGTTTTTCTATCATTTGGGCACAACAAGGAGAAAAACCAAATATGCAGACATGCAAACAAACCAAATCCAAAATAAAAAGAGTCCAGGACATGCTCGACGTCAAAGAGATGCCAACTGAGGCTTTGCTCACAGAGGCTATGGACAGGGCAATGAAAGGCAACGGGGAGATTATTATTGCCGTCCACGATGCGCTAAGAAAAGGGGGTCTCGAGAACAATCCAGAATTCGATAAAGCCGATAAGGCCAAAACTGAGAATGAGATGAGACTCCACGCGTTAAGGGCAGAACTTATTGTGCGGGGAATCGACTGGATTGATGCCTACAATTGGTCGAGGAAGGAGTTCGGCGATCATGCCTAAGAAGATAAACGTATCTCTTGACAACGGCGGAAAGGTGTTTGTCGAGACCGACGGCTACAGAGGGCCTTCCTGCGTCAAGGCCATCACGGAACTCTTCGACGAATTCGCCGAAGTGGATGGCTTCGAGCACAAATCCGACTATTATGAAGAAGAAGAGACCGTTGAAAGCGGAGTGGGGGTAATCGTATGAGCAGCACTGTGAATTTTGACATTACCCTTATGGCCGCGTCCTGCATCGTCCCAGAACAGACGATGAGGCGAGTCTTCCTATCCTGCGTCGAGGAGATGCGTGGCGAATTAAAGTCAAACGCTCTCTATATCGGCGGAGAATACCTCGGCCAACTCGCCATCGGCAAAAGGATTGTCCTCCAATACGGTAGTCACATGCGTCAATCAAATAAAAGGAGCGAGCTTCGGGAGCTATTCACGAAAAGAATCGCGGTAGCCCAAAGCGATTACCTTAACGAACTCGAAGAGAACCAAAGACGATTGAGGGAGAGCGCCGCAGCCGAAGCCTCCCTACTCGCGGAAATCGAGCAGATGGAGAAGGCAAAGACAAAAAGCATCGCGGCCATGCAACGGCAGGAAAAACCCGAATGTGAGGCAATCAAAGAAGAACTCTGTGAGGCTGCTGAGGCAAAAGGCTACGATGTCATCGAAGAGAAGACGAAGCAGGGCATTCAGCTCCAATTCGTGCGGAGGGAATACTGATGCTGAACGTCCATCGCCTATTCCACGGATCGAAAATCTACGGCCCCGGGAACAGGGACGTCATTTGGTTCAAGGGTTGCACGCTCCGGTGCAAGGGCTGCATCAACCCCGAACTATGGTCGAGCGAACCCGAATCCCTCTATGAGCCAGCCAAACTGGCCGATGAGGTCGTAAGCAAGGAGGTGACCCTCTTGGGAGGCGAGCCTCTTCAGCAGGGCGAGATCTTCGAATTCGTCTCCGAATTAAAGAGAAGGGATGTCGGCATCATCCTCTTCACCGGGTATAACCTAAGTGAATTGGAGGGCGACAAACTGAAAACCGCAAGGCTCTGCGACTGCGTCATTAGCGGGCCCTTTGACCCAAGCCAAAGGGACGACTCCCTCTATCTCATGGGCTCCAGAAACCAAAGAATCGACCTATTCACCGACAGATATACCGCTAAGGACTTTCAAAAGCCTTCCTCCTACGAGGCCATTATTGGAGACGGCATCGAGCTGCACGGCCGCAGCAAAACACTGGTCGAAGAGCTCCTAGGTATCCATTGAACCGCCGGTGCAGTGCGGTTCTTTTCCGTTTGGTCCATCATTTAGCCATCCAAGGAGGAACAACCAAACATGGAAAAGAAAGAAACCAACGAATTATTGAAGGAATGGCGCCAGCGCGTCACCAATACTAGAGCGGAGATCCTAGCTGATTTAAGAGACGCCCAAAGACCCAACACTAAAACGGTGGTCGAATCTGCTGATCTGAGCGACCAACCGAAAGAAATCGTCTCTAGAAACGTCGAAGAGATGGAAGCACCGTTCTTTGAGGATAGAAATAGACAAATGGAAAACGAATGCAGGATTGAAAAAATCGAGGCCGCCTTGAGGAAAGAGGGCATCGACCCATACAAAGCCTCATTCTCATCCTTGCTCTTCGTCGACACAGAGAGTTCTAATTGCTTCGACGGCGTTTACAAGATGTGCGAATATGGTCATTATGCGACCGACACTTCTTTCAGCGAGATACAAAACGGCAGGAAAGACATCCTGATGAATCCAGGAATGGATGGGAGGTTCAACCTCGTCGGACGCAAGGGACACCGCGACCTCATCCTCGCCCATTCCCACGCCGAATACAAAAGGTCGCCCCGATTCGACGAGTTCCACAACGACATCTCGTTCTATCTCAGACAGCCGAGCGTCCTGGTGTTTATGTGGGCATCCGAGAACGATATCCAGGCCTTGCTCGATCAATGTTTTCGCTACAGGATGACCTGCCCGTCCTTTGTCTCCTACGACGTCCAACAAATCTTTATGAAGGAATTCCCGGACTTCAAAGGAATCCCGTCGCTAGAGAAGGCGGCCACGTTCCTTGGGCTAAGCATCGAGGGGATAACCCAGCACCGCCCTGACGAGGACGCCTACATCACGATGATGATCCTCAAGGCGATTGTCGAAAAGACAAGCAAGACCGTCATGGAACTAATATACGGTTGTCCCGCGTGTCAGCGTGAATCCATCAGGGAATACAGGTCAATGAAGAGACGCCATAAGGAAAACGCGGCAAGAAGGGCGGAAATCAACAAAAGGAAGGCCGAGCTCGCCCCTTACCACGAAGAGCTCAACGAACTCCTAAGCGCCCCGACGCCAGAAGATGCGCCGAAGGAAAGGATGTTCGCCGTCTCCCTTGAGACTAAGATGCACGTGGACGAGACCCTTCCGATGATCAAAAAGTGGGTGGAGCGGGGATTCTTCCTAAGACGCCATCTCAACGTCGCCTACCTAGTGGCGTATGACGAAGCGGAAAGACAGTATTTGCTCAATATATTGGACACAAAAGAACTGAAGGTTTTGCTTCGAGAAGAATTCAATAGATTAATTAGTTAGGGAAAAGCACCCTACAGGCAAATGCCTATAAGGCCCATCAGGAAAACCCCGATGGGCCATATCTTTCTTCTTAAGCAAAACAATCGACCAATTACATGGTTTTTGAAATCGTTTGATATTTTTCAAAGCTTCAAATCTGCTAAGGGCATTTAAATAATTCATCGTCATCGCCTCTTATCGTGGCTTTTTCCGAATAATAAAGAATGGCTCCAATAAACATTTGAGGTTATGATGCTTCGCTATTGTCTTCTGGTTGCAGACTATCCCACCTATAGGCTAAATCTTTAAACAAGGCTGCTAACCTGCGTCTGTTTTTAATGGATTTTTTAGTTTTTCGGCTTTTAGCAAAGTCTTAATTTCCTTAGATTCCTTCTTGATGGCTACGCTTAAAAGTTTGGTGACTTCACTCTCTATTTGCTTTGGCAAGATATCCTTCCATTCTTCCTTTGGAAGAAGGGTAATAAATGGGACATTTTCATAGTAGGAAGACAATCCTTTGCAGTTTTGCAAGTCAGCATGCCTCTGGAGCTCCATAAAGGCCCCGTGGAGCCCGTTAAGCATTTCTACGTCCATCGAAATTCCGTTGAAAATAGAGGGGTTTAAGCCATCCCATATATATGGGACCAAAAACCTTTCCTTCCCCTTACTGAATTTTGTAAATTCAAGGCCTTCCTTTTTTGGATAGATGTTGTAAGAAACAAAAGAACCGTTTTTCTTCCATTTGACCTCAAACTGTTTTTTCAATCCATCCCAAATAAAACCGTTCTCACGTCTTCCACATTTCCGAACGCCAAGAGAAAAGAAAAAATCCATAAATCCTCCAGCGAATCTTTTCCCGTTGAAAACAAGATCCTCTTCTAAATATCCGAAAGGTCGATTTTTAATCAAGCGAAAGCCTGGAATCTTTGAAATGCTTTTCTTATTCAAGAATACCTGATCAAGATATTTAACCAACATGCGATGGTTGCTGTAGTAGTAGATTTGGACCATTTCCTTTATCAAAATGACTTTCGGACTGTCGTTTTCAAGAACGGTTTTACAGCAGCAACAATGGACAAGGATTCTTGTGAATAGAAAATCTGTCTTTTGAAGTATTTCGTCCAATTGGCCTTCATCAAACAAGGGAGGTTCCGACGAAAGAGTTGCAACAACAAGATGAAGGTCATGTCCCAAATAGAATAAGGACAAATCCTCATTGTCTTTGTAAGGAAGAAAGCCAAACTCCGATTCCTTTTCCATTTGGATAGCCCTCTCATTGTGGGCGATGATTCTCGCAATCTCTTTCGCAATGCTGTTAATGGAGATTGTTATTGAATCTATTTTTTGCGAAGGCGCCCCGATCGGACGATTCTTCGCGTGGGGTTCAGCTGAATGGATTTTCGATTCGCTTTTTAAAGCAGGTGACATATGAATACTCTCCCTTTTTTCTTGCGCAAAGAAAGCTAAATAACTAGGAAATAACGATTATCTTTTTTGAACGATTTATAATCTAATAGATTATACCATAAAATTATTAACTTTAACATGTTTCATATCTTTATAACATTACATAGTAATGACATGTTTCATCATTTCCAATTAATGTATATTTGTTCATTTAAAGATAGCTATGTGCTATAATTTAATCAAAGATTAAAGGATAAAAATATGGCCAGATTTCTAGGTTATGATTCCGAGTCGTTAGTAGTTGACGGAAAGGCTATTGTTGGAGGGAATCCCAAGCGAAATTGCCTCCTTGCTTATCTATTTGACTACATTAAAAATTATCGCGATCCCAAAGCAAGGATTGGAATAATCAAAAACCATACACCCATCCAAATCATTTCCGGAATAGACGGGTCCACGATTCTCTTTACCGATAAAATGAATGGGTCCCTTGTCGTTGTCCGCGAAAAAACAAAAGACGGACCGTCGTTATATTTCAAATTTGATGTTAGAACGAATCTATCGATAGAACAAATCAAGAAGTCCATAGATTGCACCTACAGGTATCTATGGACCAAAAAGGAGAACGCTACCGAAAAGGTGGTTGATCTCACGCCAAAAATAGTTGACCCATCCATCGAAAATGACAAACTCAATTTCCCAGAAGGGCATGTTCTTGAAATATGTCAGGATATAAAGGTCGTCGACAGATTACCGTTTTCTTTAAAGTCTAAATATTATCGAATCCAATACATAACGAAAAATGCCGTTCTTTGCACTTCCGAGAGGATCAGAATGGCGTATTCAACAAGCGAGCATGCGTTCTTAATGACCAAAGAAGAATGGAAGTATGCAAGGTCAAAGGGTCACCCATTGGTTTGCAACATAACCAAAAACCAAATAGTTACCGAATCCACGTTTAACGAAGATCTCCAAACGCAGTCATTCCTTGGACAACTGGGTTATCAAGTCGGAAAGACATCGAAATTAACTATCAAGCAAAGGCATCGCATATTGGAAATCGCTATTGAATACGGAAGAGATTCAAATGGCGAAAGAGTAACGCCTTCTAGGATCATCGATTTCATTCAATGGTTGATTTCAAGACATCAAAAAGAAATGTACAAATATGCCGTTTCTGACTGGAAAGATGATATAAACTTCCTGACGACCAAATTTCAAAGAAGAAAGTGAAACAAGTCAAAATAAAGCCCCCTGCAGGCAAATGCCTGAATAGCCCATCAGGAAAACCCCGATGGGCCATATCTTTATTCTTAAGCAAAACAACCGACCCATTACAAGGTTATTCATGATGTTGATGTCTTGGTAAGGTTGGAATCAAGATAAGATCAATCATCCTCCTCATCCCATGGCATCTTCACGCCAGGGACGTCCAAATCGCGGCATCCTTTGTTTTCGTAAGGCAAACCAAGCGTGGTAAAGAGACATCCGAGTTCCTCCGCGTAACGGTCATCGCGCGAAGGCTGGATGAGCTCGAGGAAGATATTCCCATGGACCGCTGCGAGCTCAAAAAGAATCCCGCAGGTAGGGGAGGTCAAGGTGACGAAGTCCTCGATATAGGGGTCCGCCCCGCCGAAATCGCTTTTGCCGACGTAGCTTACGGTGCCAGATATGGAACTGTCGGCGTATTTCCTTACCTCTTGGGCGAAGACCCGTCGCTCATCGTCGGTCGGCTTTTCCATAATCATCTTCATCAGCCCGCGCAGGGCGGCAAAGGAATATAGCGAGGGCTCCCCTTGGATTTGCTTTTTGAATTGCTCACGCACCCGATGACTCTTTTCCTCTAACGGCAATGACTCCAATTCTTCGTCGAAGGCAATGACCGCGCCCCCGACCAAGGATTGGTGGGCGAGCTCCAAGCCAAGCGCTTTCCTTTCGTTGACGCATATGGCGACGCGGATGGGATGCTTGTCCAGGGGATTTAGATGGCGGATCAGCGTCTGCGCCAGAATGGCCATCAAGGTGTTGGGCGTCGCGCCCAAAGATCTTGCTTTCGCGACGAATGTGTCTTCGGGAAGGACAAAATGGAAATAGACGGGTTTGGCTTCCCCAAGCGGAATGTTCAACGCTTGGACCAAAGCGCTTTTTGGTGGGGTGGGCAAGGGTAAATCGTCAGGGATCGGGGCGAGTTCCTCCGCGGGGATTTTTTCCCCATAAAGGCGGGTATTCTCTTTTTCTAGGGTTACGTGGTAAGCGAGGGAAACGTAATGGTAAAGAAGCGTCTTGATCCATTGGTAGGCGCCAGCGCCATCGGTGAGGAAATGGGAGAAGTCAATGCCGATGACTTTCCCTTGGTAATCGACCGCGATATGGTGCAGGGCGTTACTTTTCGTCCCTAGCTTTGCCCTCTCTTTCTTTTGACGGACAAGCAGGGGGCTGGTGTTGGAAACGAAGTAATAGTCTTTCTTTATCCGCGCCAAGCGCACGTCGAAATAAGGGTAGCGCGGCATGGTGCGGTCTACCGATAGCTGCAGCGCTTTAGGGTCGATGTCTTGGGTCAGCGTCAATTCGAAGCGCATGGTGAGCGGGGCAAGGGGAGTGGAGGAATAAAAGAGGCGGTACTCGTATAACCGCTCTTTGAATCCTTCGTTTTGCGTCGCGGGGTTATTATCCATCGCGAGGAGTTTATCCTAGGCGCGGATTTTTGCAACGGTAGGATGATGGAGGCAGGGGATGAAAGCGATTCCATCATCTCCATGGCGATAGACGCGGGTGATGAAGACCTCGTCACGTAAATTCTTTCCCGTGGACATATCGATTTTGCTGGATTTTAGGACCAAGAATCCAAAAAGGTGCCTCATCTTATAAACTGGACCCCGTAATTCGGACAGTCTAGAAAAAAGGGCCTACCCAAAAGTTGGACTTCCAACTGGAAGGTCTCATCTCAAATGCTAGGCGTTCTTTTTTCTTCGCATTGTAAAGACAAACAAACTTTGCTGGGAATTGTCGCTAAGTGGCATTTGTTTTGTCGCTAATTGTCGCCAAAATGTCGCTAATTGGAGAATAGTGTTATGAAACTTGAGGCAGAAAACGAGTATATCGAACATAAAAAAAGCACTGCTGAACTGGATGACGTCGATTACAAAACCTGTTAAGCCGTAGTAAAGAAAAAGCTTTTGGCGGAAATCCGATTCGACCCGCCATCTACAATCCAACTGATCGCTCGCGAGGGAAATCTCCCGCTATGTTGCAAATAAAACCATTGTTATGTAATATATGGTTGTATACGGAACACATGGATATTATGGAAAAAGAGATCAAAGAAATCATCGAATCGAACCGTGGGTACGTCACGAGGAAGGATATCGACGGCCACGGCATCCCGTCCGTCTACCTCAGCAGATACGTGCGAAAGCATGGCCTTAGACGGATCGCCAGGGGTTTCTACGCGACGGAGGAATGGATCATCGATCCCTATGTCGTCTTCCAGTATGCCTACCCGAAGTTCATTTATTCCTTTGGTTCGGCGGTCTATCTTCATGGCCTTGGTGACATCCTCCCGAGCTATCTCGAGGTGACCGGTCCGCTCAACTATCGGCCCATGTCACGAATTAGAGATGACATCATCGTGCACACTGACACGGTAGGGGAATCCTATGCGCTTGGCGTCGTGGATGTGACGACGAACCTCGGGAACGTCGTGAGGGCTTACGACAAAGAAAAGACAATCTGCGACCTGATCAGGCATAAGGGCAAAGTGGAGTTCGAAACATATGTAAAGGCCCTGAACCTCTATGCCCGCTCGACCAATAAGGACATCAACAAGCTCATGGAGTACGCGCGAATACTCAAAATAGAAAAGGAAATTCGTTCCCAGATGGAGGTGCTGCTCAATGCCGATTAATAAAAACGCCCTGCAGACTCTAATTTGGCGCGACTCTAACAAATCAAATATATATAAAACACGCTGAAAGTATTCACATATGCATACTTATAGCGTAAAGTATATGCATGAGTTACAAGTTCCTCGAAGAATCTCTATTCACCTTTGAGAGCGTGATGCAATCCGGCCTTACCAAGCAAGGGGCCGCCTCCGCTTTGCGCCGGTTGGAAGGACAGGGCATGATAAAAAAGCTCCGACGGGGGCTCTATGCTCGCGTCAATCCGCTGACGGGCGGGATCTTCGCCTCCACCTTCGAAATCGGGACCGCCTTGCATCTTGGCAGCGTCATCGCCTATCACACCGCCTTGGAGTATTACGGCTTGGGGCACCAAGCTTATTCCGAAGCCTACTGCCTATGCCCGGCTCGATACGGGGAAGAGACCGTCGAAGGGGTGCTTTACCGCTTTTTCAGCAAAACGATCGAGGAAGGCGTGGCGGAACGGTTTGGCTCAGCGCCGATCCGCGTCACCGGCCTCGAGAGGACGGTCGTGGATTGCCTCGACCGCATTGATCTTTGCGGAGGCTACGAGGAGCTCTGCAACTGCCTTTCCGCTCTCGATAGTCTTCAGGGCGATAAAGTGCTGGAATACCTCGGCTTATACCAAAAGAAAAACCTATACCAAAAGGCAGGTTTCATTTTGTCCAAACTGGGCGTCAAAGGACTAGGCGCGTCCTTCTTTGAGGCGTGCGAGAGGAATATCGGCACCGCGTGGGTGGACCTATGCGCGACTGGCGAAGAGGGCGATAAGGATGCAAGATGGCGCGTCAAGGCCCCAAAACAATCCGACTATGATTATTGGGAGGGTGAATGATGGAGATCAACGGCAGAAGAATCCAAACCATCGCGGAGGAAACGGGCTTTATCCGCGACAATCTTGAGAAAGTTATGCGCCTCATGGATATTTTGGAGATGCTTTTCGCCTCGCCTTATTCCAATCGCCTCGCCCTGAAAGGCGGAACGGCCATAAATCTCTTCTATGCCGGCATGCCCCGCCTCTCCGTCGACATCGATTTGGATTATGTTGGGGAAGACAGAGAAACGATGGTCGCGGACAAGACCGCGATCAAGGATTGGCTTTCCGCCGCGACCTTCGGAATGGGATATCGCCTCAGTGCCCAGAGCAAGGAGACCCATGCGTTGGATTCTTTTGTCCTTTCCTATAGAAACGCTGTGGGCAACCAGGATGCCTGCTCGTGTCCGTCCAAAAAGGAATCGATTACGTCAGGGCTCTTTGCCAGACGAGGGTTGACCTCGGCAATGGGGTCAGAGAAGAAACCCCTTTGTTTCATTTTGAGTCGTTTCGCGAAGCGTGGGTCAACGCGGCTGTTCATAACGACTGGGGGCAAAGCCTGCCGCCTTCCGTCTTTCTTTACGACGACAGACTTGAAGTGGTGTCTTACGGGACGATTCCTTTTGGCCTAAGCGAAGACGAATTCTTCGCGGGGAAGAGCCTGCCCGTGAATAGGGCTCTGTTCGCCCTGTTCATGTCGGCGAGGCTCTCGGAGCAGTCGGGCCATGGCATGAGCACGATCGTCGAGAACTACGGGCGCGAAAGCGTTTCGCTCTCGAGCGAGATGACCATGGTTACCTTCCCCTTGAATTACGTTCGGGACGACGTTTTGGCTAGGAAAAGGCTCAAAGCCACGCTTACCTCAGGGCAAAACGCAGTTTTCGAGTACCTTTCCGCCCATCCCGAAGCGACCCTTCAGCAAGTCGCCGATTCCGTCGGGCTCAGCTTGGCCGGAGTCAAGAAGATCGTCGGTGGTCTCACCGAATCGGGACTGCTTGTGAGGGAAGGCTCGAAAAAGGCCGGGAGATGGGTTGCTCTCAAATAAAGTTTACCAAAAGTAGACTTTAAAAGTAGACTTTAAAAGGACGTTGGGTTATAGGCTGCGACCCGCATCGTGCTCCAGTATTTCCGAATTAGTCAGACCTAGTCTGGCTTTTTTCGTTTTTTCGACTTTTGCATTACAACCCGTTTACAACCCGTTTTGAGCATTATCCTTTCACGACACGATAAAATTGTGCGCCTTCCACGGGGGGTTCTCGGAGCAAAATAAAGACCGTGAATCGATTCGAAAAACACTAAGAATCCATAGCGTTTGGAGCACCTTAGATTATCGTCTCTCGTTTGCCCAAGAAAGGCATTTATACCAAAAATGAACCGCGCGCTGTGCATATGTTATTCGCGTTCCAGTATGGAACGTTTCGCGTAGGAGGGCGTTTTCTTCAGGCTTTGTTCGTTGTATGATAATAAAAAAAGAGATTCCACATTCAGGAGGAGCGTCAATGAAAGAAGAATTATTAAAAGGCTTAAGCGAAGAGCAGATCGTTAAGGTCAAAGCGTGCAAAAGCCAAGAAGAGATTCTTGCCCTTGCCAAAGAAGAAGGCATCGAACTTACCGACCAACAACTTGAGGCTGTTTCTGGTGGCGGATGCAGCAACAGACCAAGATGCCCTTTTTGCCAAAGCGAATACATCAACCGCATAAGACGTGTTACTGCTGACGATGGCAGGCCGGCCGATGAGATGGAATGCAACAATTGCCATGCGCGCTGGAATTGGATTCAATAATATTTCTGATAACAAATATCAATCTTTTTTAACGGAAATCCATTACAACCTTTTTACAACCGCACCCTAACTACGTTAAGGCAAAAATTAACAATAGAAATAATTTTGATATTCTTCCGATAACATCGAGATTAATTATTCATCACCGAAACAGCCCGCATCTTGCTCCATGCATGAGGTTCGTCTGATGCCGCTTATGTTATGACCAAATAAGACGATAATTGACTTAAGTGCCAACCATTCATCAAAAAACCGATGGGCGGACCTCGGATCTGGGTTCCCCCATCTTTTATGTTGTTCCTCATTGGGTGACCAAACACCATAAATCTTCGAAAAGTGTAACAAAACACAATTTTCGACTTCGAAAAATGTAAAATTTCACACTTTTCGAAAAAATGAGCTTCGTTAACGCGCCTTAGGACTGAAGCTTTGCGTTGGATTTCGAGTACACATATTAACGGTTTTCGTCCCTTTCATTAGACTTTTATGAAGGATAAATTAGGACTGTAACGATTGCCCATTAATTGTTTTCATTCAACAACACTTCCTTGAGGTCATCATGGGAAAAAGGCAAATAGTCAATCGGCCAATATCCGCTATTGCGAGTTCCCAACAAAGCAATATCATAAATAGGCAATACGTATATCTATTATTAATCACCTATGTCATTATATCTAGCTTACGCGAATTCCATCGAAGATAGACACGCAAGAGCGATCTTCCATCGCTACACGGATGTCTGGCTTTGCACAATCAAAGGACAGTCTTTTACCTGTTTTAATTTCTCCTCCAATCCAGTTCAGGATTATAAGAAGATCCTTAATCTTGCCAAAAAAGCGGAATTCGGGGAATACGAGATATTCCTAGAAAGAGGATTAGATGAGGAAGAGAACGTCTTTCCCTTTCTTCTTAATGCGATCCATGATTACGTTTTGGATAAGGACATTAACATCGGTTTGATAACCAAAGAACCGACCCATTTGTTAGAAAGGTTCGCCCCCTTAATCGATTTTCTAGGTATCAATGTTCCTAAACCATTCGATAAGCCCTTGAAGGAAGAAAGGCCTTATGTTTCCTACAAACCTAGAGGTGAACTTCCTCTTCCTAAAGCTCGAGGCGGGGTCCATGTATTAAATCCATCAGGTCCTAGTGGAATCCGTTATTCAAAGGCGGATATAACCAAGAAGACCAAAGACCTCTCCAACGTGATGATGAATAGTTTCATCGCCATGCCAAGAGAGAATTCCTTGCCTTTGGAGAAATCCTTCAACGAATTGCTCCTTGATTACCTAAAGGAAGCCAATCTCCCTAACGCGGATATCTACCATAAGGGTGGCTTATCGAAACAGGTCTTCTCCAAGATCATCTCTTCTCCCGAGATGATTCCGACTAAACCAACGATAATCTGCCTTATCATCGGGTTAGGTTTAAATCTAACTGAGGCAAATCGCCTTTTGAGTTCCGCGGGCTTCACCTTATCCAAATCCCTTACCTTCGATATGGTTATCTATAAATATATAAAGGAAGGGGTCTACGATTTGGATACCATCAATTCCGAGCTTAACGAGAGGGGCCTTCCTTTGCTTGGCTGGAAACCCCGTGACTAAAAAAGTCAATTCGGAATTGACCAAATACGATCTCTTATCCTCCATAGTAATGGCACAACATTATTAGGAGGATTTTTAAACCAATGAAAAACTTAACCGAACTCATGATCATCATCGATCGCAGCGGATCCATGGGAGGCCTTGAAGATGACGTCATCGGGGGCTTCAATTCCCTTATCGCGCAGCAGAAGAAGGAGGAAGGAAAGACTTTAGTCAGCACGATCTTCTTCAACAATGAAAGCAAATTCATCCATGAAAGGGAGGATATCGATAACATCAAGCCCCTTGATGGAAGAAGTTATTCCCCTTCGGGCACGACCGCCTTGTTAGACGCGGTTGGGGACGCGATCTCCTTTATTAAGGCTAAACACGCGCTTACCAAGGAAGAGGATCTACCAGAACATACGATCTTCTCCATCATGACCGATGGAATGGAGAATTCCTCAAGGGAATATACCTATAACAGGGTCAAATCCATGATTGAGATGCAGCGTAAATGCGGATGGGAATTCATCTTCCAAGCCGCGAACATCGATACCTTCAAAGAAGCGGACAAGTTAGGAATCCAAAGGGATAACACGATGTCGTTCTCCGCGACTCCGGAAGGCATCCTCAAACAGACCAATTTCATGTGCGCGAAGATTGAGGGTATCAGAAGGAAACCGTCGAAGAAACAGTAAATAGATCTTGGTGAAGCGGGTAAGATTCCATTGTCTTGCCCGCTTTTTTTCAATTATGCAATTTCACTATTTTTTCACTATTTTTTCACTATTTCGGTTGGAGAAAATGATAGCCGGTGTTTGTTAAATGTAGAGCCGGTGGAGTGTTTCAGTCTCTCTTTTCTCTATCGTTAGACTCGCTTGCCCCACTTATGGGTTTGGTTTTCATCCAATCGTAAAGAAAGTATAAAAGAATAAGAATAAATGTTGCGCCTAATACACAGGCGAGGACGATTCCGAGTGTACGGTTTCCGCCTTCCACCACAAAGACGGGCGTAAGAATTGAGACCGAAAGAATAACGAAGGCTATTGATAAAACCAACACCCGATAGCTGGTAGAACCTCTTTTGAAATACCTTTTCTTTTCCATTTTTATCTACGGGTGATTCTTGCTCTTATTTCATCGATAGTTCCATCAAAAATAAAGGAAGCGATCAGAAAAGAGGCGGAAAGGAAGCCAAATAGGGAGATACCCCAAAATCCAAATTGAAGCGTGGTGTTTCTAATCATCGTCGCCACCACGGATTCTGAGCGCCTTCCAAGGACTGAATCTGCTAAGACTGTCGCGGCATTAACGTGAGAAGAGATAGCTAAAATTGCGGAGGTTAAGGATAAAACCAAAGCGCTGAGGATAAACCACTTGGCGTTCTTTTTAGTTCTAAGAAAGAAAAAGGCAAGCAAGCTTATTAGGGATAATGCGGTTAAAACATAGGCGATGGTGCCAATTACTGAAACACCGTTTGTGTTATACGTTACGCGCCCTGTAGAAATAACGCCCCCGAAGATAAAGGAAAACGCCGGGCCGTAATTGGTGATGACAGATCCAGAATCGGAGGCGACGACGGATTTTAATCCAATTGCGAAGGGAACGAATAACGCCCCAATGCCAAGAAGGAGTGAAAAAACCCGAAGGACCAACGAGATAAATGCCGTGTTTTTAGCGAAAACCTTGCTTTTCATACGTTAGACAATTGTAAGCCTCTACGGTTTCAAATGCTGAAACCATACATGCTGTATAAATATTGTAAACAAAACATAAAACAAAACGTATGCACTTTGTAAACAAGGTGTATACGGGAAAGGGATGCCGTGGAAGATTCAAAGCTGATTCTAACCCCAAAGGAGTTCAAAACCGACGCGACGACGATTCTTTCCGCGCGGGTTTCCACAGATTTATTGAAAAAAATCGAAAGCCTCGCGAGTAAAACCAACCGTAATAGGAACGAGATGGTCCAAATCCTGCTAGCTTATGCTGTTGACCATGCCGTTATCGATGAGGGAGGTAAATAATATGGCTATCATTGATGTAATTAAATATGAAGGTGATAACTCAACCTTCGTTTTCAAACATCCTTCTGAGGATTTCAATACAGGTTCCCAACTAATCGTCCACGAATCCCAGGAAGCGGTGTTCTACCGTGATGGTCGTGCTCTCGACCGCTTTGGTTCAGGCAAATATACTCTTGAAACCGAATCAATGCCCTTAATGAAATCCTTCTTCAAGAAGGTTGCGGATGGTCCATCCCAGTTCCACGCGGAGGTCTATTTCATCAACCTCGCCACCATCATGGGCGTCAAATGGGGAACGGACTCCAAAGTTAGGATGTATGATCCCGCGACCGGGCTTCACCTCGAGATTGGCGCTTTTGGCGAATTCAATATCCGCGTCGCCGATACGGGCAAGGTTCTTTTGAAATTGGTCGGAACCGAGCTAGGAATGAAAAAAGAGGATATCGTTGGAGGATCGGGTTATACGACCGCCTCGGTATCTGGCAAATTCCGCGCCCTTATCATGACGAAGGTCAAATCCTTCCTTCCGAAAGCCATCAGGGAAAATAACATCGATATCCTTGAGGTCGATGAGCATCTTGACGAAATCAGTGAATATATTCGCAAACAATTGAACACTACCTTCGAATCCTATGGATTGATACTTCCAGAGTTCTTTATCACGAACATCGCCACTCCAGACGATGACCCTAACTTCCGTAGATTGAAAGCCCAACATGCGGAACGTTATCTTCGCGTGCAAGAAGAAAGAATCAAACAAGCTGAAGCGGAAGCGAGGAAGGCTCGCGTTACCGTCGAAGCCGAAACCGCTGCCGAAGTTAAGATAATCGGGGTCAAAGCCGAAGAGGAAGCGACTAGAAGAATGGCTTATGCCGAAGCTGAGAAAACTCGCGCGGAAGGCCTTGCTAAAGCCGATGCCATGAAGGCCCAAGGCTATACCTATGGCCAAGAGACCCAGCGTGAAATCGGAGTGGCCATCGCTTCCAATGAATCCGGTGGTGGCGCTGGTGGAGTTGGGGGAGCCATGAGTGGTGTTGTCCAAGCCGGTGTTGGTATTGGCGCGGCCGTAGCCGTTGGTAAAGCGACGGTTGGCGCGATGAATGGCGTCATGGGGGACATGATGAATCCTAACGCCATAAACGAAGCACCTAAATTTGCAAACGCTGGCTGGAAATGCCCCGTTTGCGGGCATGAAGGCAATACCGGCAAATTCTGTGGTGAATGCGGAGCGAAGAAGCCTGAAGCCCCATCGACATGGAAATGTCCTACCTGCGGACATGAAGGCAACGTCGCCAAATTCTGCGAGGAGTGTGGCACGAAAAAGCCAGAAGGATCAGAAACTTGGAAGTGCCCTGCATGCGGACACGATGGCAATACCGGCAAATTCTGTGGTGAATGCGGAGCAAAAAAGGAGTAACAACCATGGATAAACGTACCAAAGGTGGCGTATTGGCCACGACGATTATTACCTTAGCTCTTCTAGCCTTGCTTAATGTCTTCACCTTCGCAATTCCATTTACAAAGGTTTCGACTATCGCTCATTTTCTAAACTATGGTTTAGCGAGTTTTGTCCTTGTCGTTCAAGGGGTCATATTCGCCATAACGATGTTTGGTGAACAAGACCCAGGACAAAGGGTACTCGGACTTCCGATTATCCATTCTGGTTTTGTGGCTTTGGGTTTACAACTTATTGTCTCAATCGCATTCTTCTTGGTTAACGCCTTCATCGAATTGCCTATTTGGGTGGTCGTAGTGGTTGAAGCGGTGGTCATTGGTTACATGATCATCTGCGCATCCAAGGGATTCTTCTTCAAAAGCCATGTCCAGGCTTTCAAGGAAAGCGAGAAAAACACCAAATTCATGGATGAATTCCGCGCGAGAATGAAGGCTTTGGTTGCAATTAACGCGATTGAAAGCGTCTCCCGCGAACTCGAAGATCTATATGACATTGTACGTGGATCTGATCCAATCACAAACGATAAAACACTGGATTCTGAATCCGAATTGCTTTCTCTTCTCCAAGAATTGGATGAAGCAATAAAAGAAGGAAACGAGTCCAACACAAGAGACATTCTTGTGAGAATGAGAAATACCCTTTCGGAGAGAAATGCGCTTTGTAAAGCGGGAAAGTAAAAGATGTCGAAGAAAGAAACAGAATCAGACATTGAATGCGCCCCAAGGAAACCGGGATGGATTAAAAAAGACGGAGTGGCTAATGCCTATTCTGATCTTTTTGATTTTTTTGTGACGAATACTCTTATAGAAAATCTTAGCGACAAAGGAAAACCGCTGTCAGAGTACGGTTGGCCAAAAGGCGCTTGGAAAAAACTAAATCTAAAAGAAAAACTTCTGGCGGAAACCCCGAGTATCAAAAAAGAATTATTTATATCGGTGACAAAGTGCTCTGATTTAAAGAGGAAGTTTTTGTCAAACAAACTCGGAAAAGGTTTTCATAAAGACATTTCTTTTGAACGAGTAGTTTTTTATAACGCAATGGGAAACGCATTTTTAAGTCTCTTTTTCCATCTTAGAAACTCGTTTGCTCATGGGCGATATCAAATCATTGGGGATTGTTTTGTTTTTGAAGGTGCAAAAACAATTCACGGAAACCGTAACGATGTTGCAATTAGAGCCCGTGGCGTACTAAAGATCGAAACATTGAGATTGTGGATCAAATATATAACGTCAGGTCCGAAAAAAGATTAATAGGAGTCGTATTTATGGCTATTTACAAGTGTAAAATGTGTGGCGCGCAACTAGAAGTGGAGAAGGGTTCCACTGTTGCAACATGCGCTTACTGCGGTTCGAAACAAACCGTCGCTAATGCTGACGACGAGCGAAAAGAGAATCTTTTTAATCGCGCGAACGCGTTACGCGCAAACTGCGAATTCGATAAAGCCCTTCTAGCCTATCAATCCATTTTAGCCATCTTCCCGAACGAACCAGAAGCCCACTGGGGCATTACCCTCTGCCGTTATGGTATTGAATACGTCGATGATCCTGCCACCAAAACCAAAAAGCCAACCATCCACCGCGTTTCCTATGAAAGCATTCTCAAAGATAGCGATTATCTTTCCGCTTTGTCTTACGCTGATGCCGTAGCGCGTGAAGTCTACCAAGAACAAGCCCAAGAAATTGCCGATATTCAAAAGAACCTCCTCGCTATCTCTCAAAAAGAAGAACCCTTTGACATCTTCATTTGCTATAAGGAGACTGACGAGAACGGAAGAAGAACCCCCGATTCCGTCTTAGCTCAAGATATTTATGGAGCCTTAACAGACCGCGGATATAAAGTCTTCTTCTCAAGAATCACCCTCGAAAACAAACTTGGGACCATGTATGAGCCATATATCTTCGCTGCTCTTAATAGCGCCAAGATCATGCTCGCTATAGGTACCAAAAAATCGTATTTCGAGGCTATTTGGGTTAAAAACGAATGGTCGCGTTACCTCGATTTGATGAAAACGAGGCCTGACCGTTATCTAATTCCCTGCTATCGCGACATGAACGCCTATGACATGCCGGAGGAGTTCCTTTCACTCCAGGCCCAAGACCTTTCCAAATTAGGATTCCTCCAGGATTTGACCCGCGGTATCGATAAGATTATGGGCAGGGATTCCACAAAGCAAGCCCAGCAGACCAAGATTATTCAAACCGATGTTAACGTTGAGGCTTTGCTTACCCGTGCCGAGATTCTTATCGGGGACAAGAATTATGAGAAGGCCGACGACTTGCTCGAACGCGCCCTTGACAATGACCCGAAGAATTCCCAAGCCTATCTCCTTAAATTGCTCATTGAACTTGGCCTTACTTCTATTGACGAATTGAAAAATCAGCCCAATAACCTTGCCGGGAATGGGAACTTCAAGAAGGCGTTTGATTTTGGCGACTCCGCCCAAAGAAGTCGCCTCGCCGCGATTAACGAATGGATCGATAAACGAAATGAAGAAGCGCGGTTAGAGAAAATCTACGGCATCGCGGTGAATTATAAAACCTCTGGGCAATATGCCGAAGCGGAACAGGCTTTCTCATCTATTGCCGGATATCGCGACGCGACTTCCCAAGCTTCGGAATGCGTAAAGCTTGGGAAACAGGGAATCTATAATCGTGCGTGCCTAATGAAAGAACGCCGCGAATATGACTCCGCCATCTCTAATTTCCAAAAGATTGAGGATTTCAAAGACTCCACGCAGCAAATCGAAGAATGCAAGGAGCTAAAGAACAAAGAGATATACGACCGCGCCTGCTCGTTGCGCGATGCCGGCAGGTTCGATGAGGCAAGTTCCATCTTCATGACAATTTTGAAGTATCGCGATTCCGATTCTCAGGTCGATGAATGCGCTGAGTTGAAGAACAAGGAGATTTACGAACGTGCCTGCTCGTTGCGCGATGCCGGTAAGTTTGATGAAGCAAGCTCCCTCTTCATGACCATTCAGAGATATCGCGATTCCGAGACTCAAATTGGTGTGTGCGCCAAGCTTAAGGAAGAGGCTCAGAAAGAAGCACTTTATCAAACGTGTCTTTTCGAAGGGGAAATCAATCCAAGGACCGAAGAGAAGAGATTAAGGGAGGCCTGCGCCAATTTAGCCAAGATTTCTGGTTACAAAGACGCGAATCAATTGCTCGTCCAATACGAAGGAATTCTCAAAGAATATGAGGCCCAATTAGCAAAAGAAAAGGAAGAAAAAGCTAGGGCAAAGGCTAAAAAAGCCAAAAAGGCCAAGAAGATTGCCATTTTCTCTGGGGCAGGAGCTTTGGTCATAACGGGTGCTTTGCTTCTAACGTTCTTATTCTTAGTTCCTGAAAGCAAGCAAAACAAGGCTAAGGAACTAATCGATGCAGGCAAATATGATGAAGCCAATGCCCTCTTAGGAGAAAACGGTTCCTATGGCGAAACCGCAAAACTCAAAACGATGGTCCGCGCGGGCGAATCATTCGAGGCGAAAGATTACGAAACGGGTATCGATTATATCTATAACATCGGTGGAACGGTCGATGTCACTTATGACGCTGATGGAGGCCAAGGAGAATATTCCTCAGAAATTATCAAAAGAAGTCTTTATATCGATAACCAAGCGGAAAAGGCTGGCTATACCTTCCATGGTTGGGTGTTGGATAACTACACCCTCAAAGCCGGCGATTTCTATGCGGCCATAACCCTCAAAGCCCAATACGAAACGATTATCTATTCGTTGAATTTCGATCTTAACGGTGGTTCCGCGGATAATTTGCCAACCGATTACGATACCGAGGAATCGGTGGCTTTGCCAAACCCGACAAAACGTGGGTATACCTTCATTGGGTGGACAACCAATGGTTTAGAAGAACCCCAAATCAATTACGTTTTGCCAGAAGGAAGTACTGGAGATAAGACATTCGTTGCTAATTGGAAGGCCAACGAATACCTCATCCACCTTGATCCTGCCGGAGGAACCGTCGAAAAGTCGGAAATCAAGGTCACCTTTGATCAACCTTATGAGCTTCCTGAAGCCGTCTATTCCGAATACACCTTCCAAGGATGGCACGATAAGAACCTCAAACAATATACGAAGGGCGTGTATACATTAACGGAAGATTTGTATTTGACCGCGAAATGGGAAATCGTCACCTATTCCATTTTCTATAATTTGGAAGGTGGCACGAACGATCCATCTAACCCCGTTTCCTATGACCATATGACCGATTCCTTCACCTTGAAGGATCCGAGCAAGGTCGGTTATACCTTCTTGGGTTGGACAACCGATGAAGTCAATGAACCTACCATCGGCCTTGTCATTTCCAAAGGTAGCAGTGGCAACCTTACCCTTACCGCCCATTGGAAGGCTAATCAATATAAAGTCACCATCGACTTGAATGGCGGTTCGTCGGAAAAGAACGAATACCTCTTCACCTATGACGAAGATTATTCAATCCTCACCCCAACTAGGGTCGGTTATGGTTTCGTTCAATTTAGCGATGCCGAACAGAAAACTTTCCCATTAACCGGAAAATGGAAGATTGCTAACGACGTGCATTTAACCGCGAACTGGCAAGCTAACACCAACACCAAATATACCGTTCGCCATTTCATCGAGAAGCTTAATGGCGAATATGAGATTCGCGATAGCGAGCAATTCGAAGGCACTTCCGACAAAGAAGTCACCGTCTTCGCCAAAACCTCTTATTCTGGCTTCACCCCAACAAAAGAGAATCAAGTTGCGACGGTTGCACCGGATGGCTCTTTGGTAGTCGATTTCTATTACACGCGCAATTCCTATACTTTAACTTATGTGACCAATGGCGGGACGGCGATTCAAAACGCCACCTTGAAATATGAAGAATCCATTCCTTCTGCCACAGTCGCAACCCGCGATGGCTTTACTTTTGCTGGATGGTATTCCGACCCAACCCAGGAAACGCCATTTGGAACAATGCCTGCTTCTGATGCGAAGGCCTATGCCTATTATTCAGAAGAAGTGAAGGCCAGCCATTTCGATTATGCGTTAGGAACCGCTAATGCAACTATCACCAAAGCCAAATCTATTTCTGGAAGTATTCTTGTTCCGGAATATATTGAAGGAAAACCGGTTACCGTAATTGGGGATTCTGCTTTTGCAGGAATTACCGATTTAACCGAAGTAACATTCTCTGACAAAGTGTCCGAATTTGGCAAAGCCGCTTTCAAAGGATGTTCTTCCCTTGGAATAATCAATGGAACAGAAGGGCTTCAAATCATAAAAGACGAGACTTTCTCCGGATGCCTTAAACTTTATGTTCTTCCGTCCCTTTCTTCCGTCGAATCGATTGGCGTTAACGCATTTAAAGATTGCGTCCTTCTAGTTAATCTTGATTTCAGTGCCGTTTTGAATTCTATTGGTGAGAGAGCGTTCTCCGGATGCGTATCCCTATTGGTTTCGCCAGATCTTTCCAATGTTACCTCAATTGGCGATTACGCCTTTGAAGGCTGCACATTGCTAAGCGATATACAGGGGCTAGACGGTGCGACCGACTTTGGCGACTTCATTTTCACCGCCTGCGAGAATATCTCTAAGCTTGCTCTTTCTTTCCGCGAGCCTATTGAACAACTCTATATTTCCAAATTCTTTGGTAATAAGGAATTAGAGGAAAGCGAGAAGTATTACGCGAGCGAAGTTAGCGAAGGTGTCGTTTGCTATATTCCAAAGGTCTTGACTCAAATTGAAGTGGTTGGGGACCAAAACGTTCCAAGCCATCTTTGCCATGGGATTAGTTCTTTGGTTTCCTTCTCTGGTGGGAAAGTAGAAGAAGTAGGCGATTCCGCCTTCGAAGGATGCAGTGGATTAACGACTGCCAACCTGACCGATAAAATCATCTCGATTGGTGAGAAAACATTCAAAGATTGCTCGTCCTTACAGCATCTTCCTGCAATGGACCTCGCCTCCATTCCTTCTTATGCCTTCTATGGATGCGAATCGCTTTTAGAGACGCCGGAATTGGTAAACGTCTCTTCGTATGGCGACTATGCCTTCGCTGGATGCCGTGGGCTTGATGAGATAGTTCATATGGATGGGTCCGCCGAATTTGGGGAATCCGTCTTTAGCGGATGCGCTGGGATTTCCGCGATATCCCTTTCTTTCTCCACCACAGTCAATGAAATCTACGTTTCCAAGTTATTTGGCGAAATAAACATAAAAAATACCGAAGATTTCTATGAAGCCTCATTTGGAGAAGACGAATCGTACTTCGTGCCTAAGGCCTTGGTTAGTTTGGAGGTCGTCGGCGATTTGGATATCCCCGACCATCTCTGCCATGGTTTAAGTTCATTAACCTCCCTTTCAATCGGAGAGGTTAGCAAAATAGGGGAATCCGCTTTTGAAGGATGCTCCTCGTTGCCTAGATTAGATACCGATGGCGTTATCTCTTCCATTGAGACAAAAACGTTTAAAGGCTGTTCCTCGTTAAACGAACTTCCCGCGATGGCATTAACCACCATTCCAGCTTATGCCTTCTATGGATGTGAGGCCTTACCAGAAAGCCCAGATTTAAGCAATGTCGTTTCCTATGGGGACTACGCTTTTGGAGGGTGCAAGTCATTTACCAAAATCGAAGGATTCAAAGCAGATACTAATGCAAAACACATCTTTGATGGCTGCTATTCTTTGCAAAGAATCGAATTATCTCGCGAAATAATGGGGAGTTTTCCATTATTCCAAATGTTTGGTAAATATGATCCTTCATCCTCATCGTATTATTCCTTCCATCCTTATTCTCAATATTCGTCATATGACGACGAGTATTATTTGCCAACCTCTTTGGTTGAGGTGGAATACTCTGGAACGTATGGAATACCTGGTGAACTCTGCAGCGGATTAAGGTATTTAACAACCTTCATCGACAACGATGACGATATTACCTTAATCTCTGAATCGGCGTTTGAGTCATGCGTCAATTTAGTCAATTTAAATATGGATTTGAGCCAGGTGTTGCGCGTTGCGACAAACGCTTTTAGGAATTGTCCTTCACTTGTCTCTTTCCCTGACCTAAAACCGGTAATAATAGATGATTATGCGTTTTTAGGGTGCACCTCGATGCTAACTCATCCGTCTTTCGAGAATATTAATGGAAATAATGGGCTTCTTGGGGTAAGCGCCTTTGAAGGTTGCTCATCGTTATCTGAAATCCAGTTCGCTTCCGGTTTTTCAGTCGCAACAATATCTTCGAGATGCTTTGCCGGTTGCTCATCCGTTATTAGGGTCAATAGTGAGACTGACGGAGAAATGGTTTTGCCAAACGTTAATGTCGTCAGTAATTACGCTTTTTCAGGGCTACCGCTCATTACTTTGATTAAGACAAATGACAATACTCTATTATACAGTTCCTGCTTTGAAGGCTGTGTGAACGTAGAGAATTTTGATCTTGGTTATACCAGTGATTATCTATATCGGTTATTTGGAGAAAATCAAAATTGCTATCCTGCCAATCTTACGAACGTCAAGATTCGGAACGGCCAAGTTTCTTTAATTGGGGCCTCAAGCGTTTCCCATTTATGGCTTGGGGATGGGGTTACCTATGTTGATAACAACGGTTTCTCAGGCATGTCCAGCCTCCAAGAATTGCGTATTCCCAGTTTGTTTGAAAAGAATATCGGCTATTATTTTGGAACCTCTTCTTATACTGGGTCTTATAGCGCGGTCCAAAACAAAACGACTTACTATATTCCCTCTTCTTTAAAATCCTTAACCATCGAATCAGGAACCATTCCTTCAGGGTCGTGCGCAAATCTAACGTCTGTTACAAATCTCGTCATCGGAGAGTCCGTTACATTCATCGGCGACGGAGCCCTCAGCTGGATGACGTCCCTGACCGACCTCGAGATCCCGTTCGTTGGCGACGCGGTCAGCCCCTCGTCAGCGAGGAAGGCCGTTCTCGGTCACGCGTTCGGGGCTCCCGGCATCACTGGCAGCTTTTCCTCTCTAAGACAGAGCACCGAGAATTCTAACGCTGTCGCCCAAGCGACTTATGACGGCGATACCGGCTATTTCTACTACGTGCCAAAGTCGCTCCGCAGGGTGGTGGTCACCACCCAGAGGTCCATCCCCACGGAGGCCTTCAGGAACCTCGACCTTCTCGAGGAGATCCGCATCCCAGACTCCGCCGAGTCCATCGGGCCGTCCGCCTTCAGGGACTGCGCCGGCCTTGTCCGCCTCAACTCCGACTCCGACGGCGTGTTCAACTTGCCGTCCGGGGTGACGGCCATCCCGAACTACGCCTTCAAGGGCTGTTCCTCGGCCACCTCTTTCAACGTTCCGGACGGGGTGAAGTCGATCGGAGACGAGGCCTTCGCCTCCTGCCCGCTGGTGTCGTCCTTCAGCGCCCCCGGCGCGCTCGTCGTCCCGTCCTCCTGCGAGACGATAGGCATCTACGCCTTCCAGGGCATGGCCCTGATCGAGAGCCTCCTTGTCCCGGACTCAGTGCTATCCATCGGTTCCTCTGCCTTCAAGGGAATGTCCTCGCTCGTCGAAGCTACCCTCCCGTTCGTCGGCGGCTCACGGGATTCGACGTCGGCGTTCTCGACCGTCTTCTCGTCCGTCCCGTCCACTCTTTCCAAGATCGCGATAACGGACGACGCCACGATCCCAGATAGCGCCTTCAGCGGCCTCGCCAGCGTCACCGAGATCCGCATCCCGGACTCGACCGAGTCCATAGGGTCGTCCGCCTTCAGCGGCTGCTCCGCCCTCTCCAGGCTCAACTCCGACTCCGACGGCGCCTTCGTCTTGCCCTCTGGAGTCAAGACAATATCCTACGGAGCCTTCAGAAACTGCGCTTTAGCCACATCTTTAGTACTGCCGAACGGTGTCAAGTCCATCGGGCCCAGCGCCTTCGAAGGCATGGCGCTGATCGAGCGCCTCCTCGTCCCGGACTCAGTGCTATCCATCGGTTCCTCCGCCTTCAAGGGAATGTCCTCGCTCGTCGAAGCGACCCTCCCGTTCGTCGGCGGCTCGCGGGATTCAACGGCGACGTTCTCCACCGTCTTCTCGTCCGTCCCCTCCACGCTCGCGACGGTCAGGATCACCGACGACCCCACGATCCCAGATAGCGCCTTCAGCGGCCTCACTAACGTCACCGAGATCCGCATCCCGGACTCGACCGAGTCCATAGGGTCGTCCGCCTTCAGCGGCTGCTCCGCCCTCTCCAGGCTCAACTCCGACTCCGACGGCGCCTTCGTCTTGCCCTCTGGAGTCAAGACAATATCCTACGGAGCCTTCAGAAACTGCTCGTCGGCCACCTCGTTCTCCATCCCGGACGGCGTGGTGTCGATAGGCAGCTATGCCTTCTACGGCTGCTCGTCGGCAACCGCTTTCTCCATCCCGGACGGTGTCGAGTCCATCGGGCCCAGCGCCTTCGAAGGCATGGCCCTGATCGAGCGCCTCCTCGTCCCCGACTCCGTGCTCTCCATCGGTTCCTCCGCCTTCAAGGGAATGTCCTCGCTCGTCGAAGCGACCCTCCCGTTCGTCGGCGGCTCGCGGGATTCAACGGCGACGTTCTCCACCGTCTTCTCGTCCGTCCCCTCCACGCTCGCGACGGTCAGGATCACCGACGACCCCACGATCCCAGATAGCGCCTTCAGCGGCCTCACTAACGTCACCGAGATCCGCATCCCGGACTCGACCGAGTCCATAGGGTCGTCCGCCTTCAGCGGCTGCTCCGCCCTCTCCAGGCTCAACTCCGACTCCGACGGCGCCTTCGTCTTGCCCTCTGGAGTCAAGACAATATCCTACGGAGCCTTCAGAAACTGCGCTTTAGCCACATCTTTAGTACTGCCGAACGGTGTCAAGTCCATCGGGCCCAGCGCCTTCGAAGGCATGGCGCTGATCGAGCGCCTCCTCGTCCCGGACTCAGTGCTATCCATCGGTTCCTCCGCCTTCAAGGGAATGTCCTCGCTCGTCGAAGCGACCCTCCCGTTCGTCGGCGGC
>CAMVEL010000017.1 GCA_947166565.1 uncultured Erysipelotrichaceae bacterium | reverse complement strand
CCCGCGACTAGACGGAAAGACCCCATGGAGCTTTACTATAACTTACTATTGAGTAGGCGATTCTCTTGCGCAGGATAGGTGGGACGCGTTGAAACCTGGGCTTTGGCTTAGGTGGAGCGGTCGTTGAGATACCACTCTTGAGGGTTGTTTATTCTAACGTATGGCTTTACACGCCAGCGGACAGTGGTAGGCGGGTAGTTTGACTGGGGCGGTCGCCTCCCAAACAGTAACGGAGGCGCTCAAAGGTACCTTCAGCACGGTTGGAAATCGTGCTTTGAGTGCAATGGCATAAAGGTGCTTGACTGCGAGACCTACAAGTCGAGCAGGGACGAAAGTCGGACATAGTGATCTTGCTGTTTCGAATGGAAGAGCAGTAACTTAACGGATAAAAGCTACCCTGGGGATAACAGGCTGATCTGGTCCAAGAGTTCACATCGACGACCAGGTTTGGCACCTCGATGTCGGCCCATCACATCCTGGAGGGGAAGTACCTTCCAAGGGTTTGGCTGTTCGCCAATTAAAGTGGTACGCGAGCTGGGTTCAAAACGTCGTGAGACAGTTTGGTCCCTATCTGTCGTGGGCGTAGGAAGTTTGAGTGGAGTAATCCTTAGTACGAGAGGACCGGGATTAACAGAGCACTGGTATACCAGTTGTCACGCCAGTGGCATGGCTGGGTAGCTACCTCTGGAACAGATAAACGCTGAAAGCATCTAAGCGTGAAACTAACCACAAGATGAGACTTCCCACCTCGTAAGAGGTTAAGGACCCTCCAAAGTTAGGAGGTTGATAGGTTGCAAGTGTAAGCACAGTAATGTGTTCAGCTGAGCAATACTAATAGTCCGAGGACTTAATTTCACTAATTCAATTTTTATTGTTGAGTAAGCTAAGTCAGGCGCATAAGTAAAAGAAAACAGTGACTTGTGAGAACATGTAGATGATAGTATTCGGTTTTCAGGGATCATGGATCTCTCTAGAAAAAAAGTCTGGTAGTTTTGGCACGGTGGGCACACCTGTTCCCATCCCGAACACAGAAGTTAAGCACCGTCGCGGCGACGATATCAGGTCTTACCTGTGAAAATAGCGCGCTGCCGGGCTTTTTTTCTTTATAGCAAACGATTCCCGTTTCCTTATTTGACAATGGTCGAGGTTATGGGATAATTACAATGGTTTCCTTAAGGAAACAACCCATTATTCGTTATGTCATCAAACGTATCTAAACGGACGGAATTCGGAGGGATCGAAGTATCGGTTTCCGCCATTGCTTCTATTGCAGGCAACGCCACCCAAGAATGCTATGGGGTTGTCGGCCTTGCCAGCAAGAGTATTTTGCGCGACAACATTTATGAGCTCCTTAAAGTCGAGGAATTTAATAAAGGCATTTATGTAAAAAAGACTCAAAAAGGCTATTCCGTGGATATTTATGTTATCTGCGCCTACGGAGTTAAGATTCCTGAAATCGTTTCCGAAGTCCAAAAGAAAGTCAAATATATCTTAGAAAAGACTTTCCAAGTTAAATTCCCTGCCGTCAACGTGTACGTCCAAGATGTTAAAGATATTTAGGACAAAACAATGAAAACTATCAACGCCACCGTACTTAAGGAGATGTATATCTCCGGGGCGAATAACCTATATAACCATTATCCAGAAGTCGATCAGTTGAACGTTTTCCCCGTTCCAGATGGCGACACTGGAATGAACATGAATTTGACAGTCACTTCTGGCATGAAGGAAATTCAAAATAAAGAGTCTGTCGATCTTTTTGTGGTTTCCAGCAATTTCTCTCGTGGCCTTCTAATGGGCGCTAGGGGGAATTCCGGTGTTATCACCTCACAAATATTTAAAGGTTTTTCCTTAGCTTGCGAGGGCAAAGAAACATTAAACGCGATCGCTCTTGCCGATTGTTTTGCCAAAGCCAGGGAAATTGCCTACAAAGCCGTAATGAAGCCAGTAGAAGGAACGATCCTTACGGTTATCCGCGAAGCTAGCGCAGCGCTTTCCGACTTTGTTAAGAAAAATACTTCCATCGAGCAAGCCATGGATTATTTCCTTGAGCAAGCACGTATTTCTTTAGCTCATACGCCTGATCTTCTACCTGTTTTGGCCGAAGTTGGCGTCGTCGATAGCGGTGGAGCCGGATTGGTTCGCATCATCGAAGGCATGGTCAGTGCCGTCCATGGGGAAGTTATTACTCGTAACGCCGACCTATCGACCGTTTCCCATGAGCCTATCCAAAACGATATCCCCTTATATGCTGGGGCAAAGCTAACCGAAGATGAAGAAGGTTATGGCTATTGCACCCAATTCATCCTTCGCGTTGGCGAAGTTGGAACGGGCAAAAGAGCATTCAACGAAAAGACATTCCTTCGTTTCCTTTCTAGCCACGGCAAATCCGTCGTCACCGTTCGCGATGATGACATTGTGAAAGTGCATGTCCATACCTTAACTCCTGGTAATATGCTCAATTATGCCCAACAATTCGGCGAATTTGTGTCTATCACCATCGAGAACATGTCTGAGGAACACCATAACATCGAGCACGGCCAAGTTGCTACCGATATGGTCGGAAACATTGAAAGAAACAAGGCTCGTCGCAATGCGGAAGTTGGGGAAGATAATTCGGAAACGGAAGAAATCGTCACCGAAAAACCATATGCTCTAGTTGTTGTTTCTTCTGGTACAGGACTTGACGAAATGTTCCGCGAGCTCGGTGTTGACCAAATCGTTTCCGGTGGTCAGACCATGAATCCATCAACTGAGGATTTCGTGAAGGCCATTAAACAAACTAAGGCCCAAAACGTTTTTATCTTCCCAAACAACTCTAATATCCTCATGTCCGCTTCGCAAGCCTGCGAAGTTATGGCGGATACTTCGATAAAAGCTAGGGTTGTTCCAACAAAGAACATTCCTCAAGGTATCACCGCTTGCATGCAGTTCAACCCCGATCTTGAAGCCGATGATATCTTCAAAGACATGAAGAGCAGTCTAAAAACAGTTCGTTCCGGCTCTGTAACCTACGCTATCAAAGACACCGATATTGACGGAGTTCACATTACGAAAGGCTACTATATGGCTATGAAAGACAAGAACATCGTTTCTTGCGTTTCAGATAAGAAAGAAGCCTTGCTTGACTTAGTAGGATCGTTAGTTAGAAAGAATAGCGCAGTCGTCACCGTTATTGTTGGCGAAGATGTCACCCTCGAAGAACAAGAGGAAATCACCAATTCCCTCAACGAGCAGTATGGGGACGATTACCAAGTTGACGTTTGGTCTGGCGGCCAACCCGTTTATAGCTTCCTTGTCGGCGTCGAATAATCCGTTTTGTCCATTAGGCCCTCCCGTGTAGGAAGGGCCTTTTTATGTTAGAATCTTTTCAATGAAACTATCTTCTAGCAAAAACGTGAATTCCATGTTGGAAAAGATGGGCATAACGTCTTACAAAGATGTTATTTTTCACCTTCCTAGAGGTTATGTTTCATATGGGCTTACCCCCAAAGAAACCCTATATAGGATGAATGACAAGCAAAAGGTTGTCATTCACGGAAAAGTAGTTGGAAGAACCGAAAGCCTCCGCTTTTCCAAAACAAGCAATGTCCGTTTTTATTTTGATTCCGACGTCGGGATCCAGTTCCGAATCATGGCCTGGAATCAGCCGTATTTGGCCACATCAATCCATGAAGGCGACGAATACACCATACAGGCAAGTTATGATGCCAAAAGGCATTGCCTGACGCTGATTTCAATGAAGAAAGGCTCCATCCCCGAAGAAGAAACGATTCAACCTGTCTATTCGTTGCCGTTGGACTACCCTCAACGTCATTTTATCAGTCTTGTAAAAAAGGCCTTCGAAGCTAACAAAGAACCAATCGAGGACATAATTCCTAATCCCTTGATGACACGATACCGCCTTCTTAAAAAAGAAGACGCCTTATATAGGTGCCATTTTCCAAAATCCCAAGATGATGTCTTACAAGGAACTAGAACTTTGAAATACGAGGAAGCCCTTCTTTTTTGCCTTAAAAACCAAATTATCAGGCAAGGCAATAAGAAGCTTTGCAGGTCATATTCAAGACAATTTAGCCATTCTGAATTAACCGCTTTCGTCAATTCCCTGCCTTTTGAATTAACCGCCTCCCAAAAGAAAGCCTGTAAGGAAATCGTAACCGATATGGAACGTCCTTCCTTGATGAATCGTTTGCTGCAAGGTGATGTTGGAACCGGCAAAACACTAGTCGCTGGAATTGCGATTTACACCAATTATCTTCGAGGCAGGCAAGGGGCGATCATGGCCCCTACAGATGCTCTAGCAAGGCAACATTACGCTTTTTTCATGGGCTTATTCAAAAATACCAACCTTTCCGTTGCCCTTCTCGTCGGGACAACAAGTCGTGTCGAAAGACTTCGTATTCTTGAGGAATTGAGGGAAGGTACTTTGGATTTGGTCGTAGGAACCCATGCCCTTTTCAGCAAAGACGTAATCTATCAAAGCCTAGGTTTGGCGATAATTGATGAGCAACATAAATTTGGGGTTAACCAAAGAGCCTATTTGGCTTCTAAGGGCGATGATTCAGATTTGCTATTAATGACGGCAACCCCGATTCCTAGAACCTTGGCCATTACCCTTTATGGCAGCCTTGACGTTTCCACGTTGACCGATTTTCCCTTCAAAAAAAGAGAAGTCAAAACCATGCTTTTCGATTCCAAAAGCAAAAGAATCGATTCCGCCGTTTCCTTTTTTCTAAATAAAGGAAAAAGGATTTTCATCGTCGCCCCCCAAATTGAAGAAGGGGAAAACGATTTGGCTTCGGTCAAACTCGTCTATGAAAATTACAAAAAACGCTATTCTGGCAAAGTTACAATGCTACACGGGAAAATGACCGTCGATGAGAAAGAAGCCGCTCTATTGGCCTTTCAGACTGGTTTATGCCCTATTTTGGTATCAACTTCTGTAATAGAAGTAGGAATTGATATCAAGGAAGCTTGCTTGATGATAGTCTATGAAGCTAATCGTTTCGCTTTGTCGAGCCTTCACCAACTAAGGGGTCGTATAGGTCGCGATGGTGAGGAAGCTTATTTTATCATGGTTTCCGACGAAAAAGACGAGGAGTCCATCGAAAAGCTTTCCGTTTTATTATCGACCGACGACGGTTTCAAAATCGCCGAAGCGGATTTAAGGCTTCGAGGTCCCGGAACTATCGGGGGTTTGAAACAATCTGGTCTTCCAGATTTCGATTATTTGAACGCCATCGAGGACTTCAAAATCCTCGAAGTCGCGAGAAACGATGCCTCGGAAATCGTTAGGAACGAGAGTAATCCGGAGTATAAGAACCTGCTTAAAAAAGCGAAAGCAGATGCGAATATAGTAATAACCGCTTAAAAACGCTTTATCCTTATAAAAGGATACATTCATAATCCTACATTATTGGTATAATCACTCCGATGGAAAAACAAATGGAAGAAAGAATCTTAAAACTACTGGCCATCCACAATATCGAACCAAACGATGTTGGCCTTTTTAAGATGGCTTTTACCCATAAGTCCATGAATGGTCATTTAAAGAGCGAACATCGCGATTATGAACGTCTTGAGTTCTTAGGCGATTCGGTTGTCAACCTTGTGACTGCCGAGCTTTGCTATGTTTGCCATCCGAACATGTCTTCTGGCGACCTTTCCAAACTTCGTGCCCAGTTCATCTGCACTGCCGCGGAAGCCAATTATGCCCGTGAATTGAAATTGGACTCCTGTCTTCTTGTGGGACCTAGCCTTGGGGAAGAAGGCAAAAAGGCCGACAATATTCTTGAGGATGTGTTTGAATCGTTCTTGGGCGCTCTCTATCTGGACCAAGGCCAGGCTTTCGCGCTGAACTTTGTCAGGAAATTGCTCACCGAAAGAATCAAAGCCGCCGAAATACGAGTTGAACTGAATCCTAAATCAACGTTGCAGGAAGCCGTTCAAAGCGATAACCGCGGCGATCTTACTTATGTGGTCTTGAAGGAATCTGGAACACCAAACGATAAAACATTTACAGTCGGGGTTTTCCTCGATGGCCATGAATTAGGAGAAGGCATCGGCAAAAGCAAAAAGGCAGCGGAGACAGCCGCCGCAAGCGACGCTTTGTCCAAGCTTGCCATCTAGAAAGGGAGAACTATGGGTTTATTTTCATTTTTAAAAAACAAATTCTCCAAAAAAGAGGAAACAAAACCTTCTGAACAAGAAGAAAAATCTTTGAAAACCTATGAGAAGGGAATGCAAAAAAGTCGGAAGAATTTCGCTTCTAGGCTTGATTCCTTGAGCAAGCGTTACGCCAAAGTCAACGAAGAATACTTTGAAGAGTTGGAGCAGATTCTTATCGAGTCCGATGTTGGCGTCGATCTTTCTCTTCGCCTAATCGAAAAGCTTCTCGACGATGCCCAAAAAGAAGGCATCAGCGACCCCAAAAAGATTAATGAATTATTAATCGATAACATGTTTGTCGATTATGCAACTTCCGGTGATTCAATCGAGAACGAAATTCGCTTTGCCGAAGATTCCGTCACGGTTTTGCTCGTTGTCGGCGTCAATGGAGTCGGAAAAACCACGTCTATAGCGAAACTTGCCAGGCGTTATCAGCAAAAAGGAAAGAAGGTCATGCTCGTTGCGGGGGATACTTTCCGCGCAGGGGCGACGGCTCAACTTTCAATCTGGGCCGAAAGACTTGGCTGCCCGATTGTGACAGGCAAGGAAAACGGCGACCCCGCATCTGTTGTCTATGATGGATGCCAATTCGCCAAAAACAACCACATCGATTTGATGATCGTCGATACGGCCGGTAGACAGCAAACCAAGCAAAACCTCATGCAGGAACTTGCCAAAATCAATCGCGTTTTGGGAAGGGAAATCCCGGGCGCCCCACATGAAAGCTTCCTGATCATCGATGGAACGACCGGACAAAACGGGGTTCTCCAAGCCAAGGCTTTCAAGGAGGTCACCGATTTGACCGGTATAGTCATCACAAAGATGGACGGAACCTCCAAAGGTGGTATTATTCTCTCCATTCGTGATGAATTAGGCGTTCCAGTTCGCTTCATCGGACTGGGTGAAACCATGGACGATTTGCAGGAATTCGACCTCGATAAATACCTTTATGGCCTTCTTTTAGGAGACGAAGAACATGAATGACCTCGATATTCTCGAATCTAGACGCGACATTCTTGATCTTTTCGCTTCTTATGAAGCCATGCTAACCCCAAAACAAAGAGAGGTGCTGAATGAGTATTATCGGTTTGATTTGTCTTTAAGCGAGATTGCTTCCGATAGTCTTGTTTCCCGCGCGGCCGTTCATGACGCGATTGAAAAAGCTGTCGCGAAGATGCAATCCTATGAAGAAAAACTCCATTTGGTGGAAAAAAGGAAAGACATTAAAAAAACAATCGAAGCCATCGAGGCGGTTGACGATGACAAAATAAAATTAGAACTCTATCAACAGTTAGTAAAGGATCTCAGCAATGGCATTTGAATCTCTATCTGATCGTTTCAGCAATATCTTTAAAAAACTCCGTGGTCAGTCTCATTTAAGCGAAAAGAACATGGACGACATGCTCAAGGAGATTCGCGTTGCCCTCCTTGAAGCCGACGTCAATTTCAAAGTCGTCAAAGCTTTTACAAACGACGTTAAGGAAAAATCCATCGGTCTCGACGTTTATAACAAGGTCAATCCTTCTCAGATGATTGTCAAGGTCGTCCATGACGAAATCGAGGAGCTCCTTGGCGCGGACCAAACCGAAATATCTTTCACCAAAGGTGGTTTAACAACGATTCTTTTGGTTGGCTTGCAAGGAACTGGTAAAACTACGACCGCTGGAAAACTTGGTCATCACTGGATTTCCAAAGAACATAAGAAAGTCATGGTCGCGGCCGCTGACGTGTATCGCCCAGCCGCCATCGAACAATTGCATACCGTTGCCGACCAAGTCGGGATGACATTCTTTTCCTTAGGCAAGGATGATCCCGTCAAGATTGCCAAAGAAGCCCAAAAACAGGCGATAAAAGAAGGCTATGACGTTCTTTTAATCGATACCGCTGGACGCTTGCAAATAGATGAAGGCCTAATGGAAGAGTTGAAGAACATCAATCATGAAGTTCATCCAAACGAGGTTCTCCTTCTTGTAGATGCGGCGGCCGGACAAGATTCCGTCAACGTCGCCAATGCCTTCAACAAAGATTTGCGTTTAACAGGCGTCATTATGTCCAAACTCGATGGCGATGCCCGTGGTGGTGCCGCCCTTTCGATTAAATACCTAACCGGATTGCCAATCAAATACGCTGGTATTGGTGAAAAGATGGAAGATCTCGAACCTTTCTATCCATCCAGAATGGCCGATAGGATCCTTGGGATGGGTGACGTCGTTACCCTTGTTGAGAAAGCCAAGGATATCATGGACGAGAAAGAGGCGGAGAAAACCGCCAAGAGGATGATGGAAGGCGATTACACGCTCGAAGACATGCTTAAACAAATGAAACAAGTCCGTCGCATCGGTTCTTTGTCCGCGATTGCCAAAATGATTCCGGGAATGCCCAAGTTAACAGATGAGCAAAAGGAAAAAGCCGAAAGAGAAATGGTTGTTTTCGAAGCCATCATCAATTCAATGACCCCTTACGAAAGAAGACATCCCGAAATACTCCGTTATAGTCACAAAAATCGCATAGCAAAGGGCTCTGGCCTTACCAACGCTGACGTCAATCGTGTGATCAGACGTTATGAAGACAGTAAAAAAATGATGAAGCAAATGAAACAATATCAGGGCAAACCTGGTGGAGGATTCAGATTCTAAAAAGAAAACTGGGAATGGTTGTCATTCCCAGTTTTAATATGTCGTTAATCGGAGTTCCGATTGTGGTTGAATTTGCGTCCAACCTCATTCGCTTTCTCTTCCCATTGAGGTGTATCGCCTTTATCGATTTCGTCCAAAAGTTTTTTGTCAGATTTGGATAAATTGACATTTTTGAACAAGTCAGGACGATATTTTCTTGTTAAGGAAAGACTTTGCTTTCTCCGCCACTTTTCCACGGATTTATGGTCGCCTGAATAAAGGAGATCAGGAACCTTATCACCATTGAAATCATAAGGCTCTGTATACTGTGGGTATTCTAATAAATCGTTGTTAAAGGATTCATCTATTAAACTATCTTCGGCAATTGCTCCATCAAGGAGGCGAATAACAGAATCCGCAATGCCCATCGCAGGAATTTCGCCACCGGTAAGAATGTAATCTCCAATGGAAATCAGTTCATCAACATATTTATTCACTCGCTCATCTATGCCTTCATAATGACCGCAGACGATGATGAGATGATCGAGCTTTGAATATTGGACAGCTTTCTTCTGCGAATAGGTTTCACCTCTTGGCGACATTAGAGCAACAAGGCTATTTGGGGTCCTTACAGCCTCTATTGCATCGACAATTGGCTGCGCTTTTTGTACAAGCCCAGCTCCGCCCCCAATCGGAGGAGTATCCGTCCTTCTATATTTATCTTTCGTATAATCGCGGATATTGATTAATTCGAGTGTCGCGACCCCTTTTCCAAGAGCACGCTTCATTATCGAATTCTCCTTGAATCCTACGAACATCTCAGGGAATAAAGTGAGGATGGTTATCTTCATAATAGCCCCTCTATGACATGGATAACGATACGTTTTGCTTCGACATCAACCTCTTTAATGAATTGATCCACAAAAGGCACTTGCAAATCATTTTTCCCCTCTCTTTTAATTCTCAGATTCTTTACTGGAGAATAAGAGAAAATATCGATGACGACGCCGATTTTCTCGCCTTCTTCAGAATAGACTTCACAATCTAAAAGGTCGAAAACGTGAAATGCCCCATTTGGAATAACGGCCTCTTCCTTTGGAATAACCAAGAATTTCCCCAAATGTTTTTCTGCTTCCTCGATAGTTTGGATTTCCTTAAAGCCTATAAAAACAAAAGGATCCTTTTTTCGGTAAGAGGAAAGCGTAAAAGGAGTGGTTTCCGAAGTTTTTGGGTCAAGAAAAAACATGGTTTTGCCTTTCTTGAACCTTTCTTCGGGGAAATCCGTGAGGGAATAAGCCCTGAATTCTCCCTTTAATCCAAATGTCTTGTTTAGCTTTGCAATTTGAATGTATTCCATAAAAAACGGCAGGTCGAAGCCTGCCGAAGTGGTTTATTCGCTTTCTTGTTCTTCGTTTCCGAAGGATTCGAACTTGAGGAACACCCTTTCGTTCGTTCCGTTGGCTTTAGTTACCATTCCAACGACGTCGCGGAGGGCGCTTGCGACTATACCTTTCTTGCCGACGAGGCGAGCGGTATCGTGGTCTTCAGCAACGATTAGAAGACGAATACCTTTCTCGTTATGCGCGTTATCGACGCGAATCATAACGGATTCAGGATTTTCAACGAGGGGATCGATAATAGGGTGGATGATTGATCCCCAATCGATTTCTCTTTCTTCGCTCATTACTTTTTACCTTTTTCGGCGGCGAATTTCGTCATGATGCCTTTAGCAGAGAGGATAGCGCGAACGGTATCGGTTGGAGCGGCACCGTTGTTGAGCCATTGAAGGGCTAAAGCTTCATCAATTGTTGCGCCATCAACGCCTTTGGCTGGATCATAAATGCCGATTGTGGCGATGTTTCTGCCATCCCTCGCATAGTGGGAATCGGCAACGACGATACGATAGCTTGGATCGTTATGACGGCCTGTTCTTGTAAGTCTGATTTTAACCATTATTTTTGGACTCCTTTCTTTCCGTTGCGTATTTTATTCGCCTTCTACAATAGTGTCAAGCATATTTACTTAACAGCATAAAAACATTAGATGTTATCTAAATAATTATTGTGTAAAGTAAAATAGCTTAACATACTAAAACAATGTAAAGCAAAAATACTTTACAATTCAAAAACATCCGATGACAAAAGGTTTTTGTTGAACCCCCTATTTTTTGTTATCAAAGAGGTATGTATTTGGCCCTTTTTGTTCTTCTTCCTCAATCAATTAATGATTGCATTCCCTTCTTGGCTTGTGTAATATCTTGTTCGCGTCTTAAGACGCCATCAGGCACCGCTGCATTTGTCACTTATGGTATGTGCCTGGATGTCAGATCATCCCAACGAAAGGAGCAATCAAAATGAACAACAACCTTGTTAATGAGATTACTGCCCGTCAGCTTCGCAAAGATATTCCTGAATTCTCTTCCGGCGACACCATCAAGGTGTATGTCCGCATCATCGAGAACAAGAAGGAACGTAACCAAGTATTCGAAGGCGTTGTTATCCAGCGCCGTGGTGGTGGCGTTTCCGAAACCTTCACCGTTCGTAAACTTTCCTCTGGTGTCGGTGTCGAGCGTACCTTCCCCGTCAATTCACCAGCAATCGCCAAGATTGAAGTTGTGAGACGTGGTAAAGTCCGCCGCAACAAGATTACCTATCTTCGTAAGCTCTCCGGCAAAGCTGCCCGTATCAAATCTGCCGACTAAGTTTGTCAAAGCGTTTGGCAAAGCTAACTCAAAAGTGACCTTAAAAGCCCGTGAAAGCGGGCTTTTTTCTATCTTTTGAGTTATATTTCACTCGTTGATAACGAGTGTTTATGATTCTATAATCTTCCTACATGGACGAAGAAAAGGACAAAAGCGAGCTTCCTAGCATTCAGGAGAGCAAGAAGGAAGACAAGAAAAAGAAGAAACTTTCTATTTTCTTGACGGTTTTCAATATCGTTCTTTTGACTCTTGTTGTCATTTCTATTTTTCCTGTTGCTACGCTCGTTTATCGTAACGTTGCCTTTGGCGATGCCTTCTTTATTAACGGAATGTCCATGTACCCAACCTTAAACAAAAATTCCGTTTCCTCTTCAGGAGCTGCGAAGAACTGGTATTCTGGATCCTCGAGCCATGAAGGAGACCTCATCGATTATGGATGGGGGAAATCGGATAAGAGAGATACCTGGCTTCCGTCCTTGAAACGTTTCGATATTGTTTACACCTATTATCCAACTGATTATACGGGCGGAGTTCTTCGTAAAAGCGCGGAGCTAAAGATTAAAAGGATCATCGGCCTCCCTGGTGAAACAGTCACCATCGTCAACGACCCTTTGCTTAACGAAGAGATAAAGGGCAATTCCGTTTGGGGAAAGACCACGATCAAGACCGCCTCGGGAGAGACGATTGTTCTTGATAACCTCTATACCGAGGAAGATTATCCGGATATTGTTAGCTCTAGTGGCAGCGTTTTGAAATACACGAGCTTTGCCTTTCGCTACCCAATGTCCACCGCGACTTTGGGAGATGGCGAATATTATTTGGTTGGTGATAACCGTAGAGCAGGTTTTTCCAACGACTCTAGAGCAGAAGGCCCGATTAAAGACTGGATGATTCAAGGGAAGGCCTGCTTAATCACGGGGATGAGAGAATTGGTTTTGGAAGGCGATTCCTTCAAAACGAAATTCCGTCTCGACAAGATTAGGATGCCTTGGGATTACATAAATCTGGAGCATTAATTATGAAACAACAGAATGTTCATTATTTTCCAGGTCATATGCAAAAAGCCCTCCGTATTCTTTCCGGATACGTCAAAAGCGTCGATTTGATAGTTGAACTGGTCGATTCAAGGGCTCCTTTAGCATCGCGCAACCCCCTTTTGAATGAACTTGTCGGCCAAAAGGCGAGACTCCTTTTGTTGACGAAATCAGATTCCTCCGATCCGGATGTCACCAAAGCCTGGCTCCGCTATTTTTCCAAAACTGGAGTGCCGGCGATTGCGGGCAATCTGAAAAAGGACAAATTCGTTTCCTTGCTCGCTGAGACTTCAACCCCTTTGGTGGCTTCGAAAAGAGAAAAGGAAAAACGTTATGGAATGAAGAAACAACCCATCAGGGTGATGGTCATAGGAATCCCTAACGTTGGCAAAAGCACCCTCATAAACAATATCCGCGGACGCAAGGTAGCGGTCGTTGGCAATAAAGCCGGCGTCACCCGCGCGGAACAATGGATCAAGATCAATGACGATTTCACCCTTCTTGATACTCCGGGCATCCTTCCGATGAATTATCCAACTAGAGAACAAGCCGTTAAATTAGCCCTTTTGGGGAGCATGAGAGAGGACGTTTTGCCCACTGAAGATATCGCTGAATCCTTATTTATATATATTAAGGAAGAGTACCCCCTGTTTTTGCGCGATAGATTTGGCATAGAAGACGCTTCCAAAATGACCTCGGAAGAAGCCTTCACCGCAATTGCCTCTAGACGCGGCCTCCTCGAAGGCGGTGATCTATCTTTGAACAAAGCCGCCTACCTTCTTATAAAAGAATTCAAGGACGGGCTTCTTGGGAATATTTCATTGGAGAAACCAGAATGCTAACGGAAGAACGAAATTACTATTCCTCTTCCGTCAAACTCATAGTCGGCGTAGACGAAGCCGGGCGAGGACCTTTGGCTGGACCTGTTTGTGCGGCCGCGGTCGTTTTCCCGCCCGATTATGAAAACGATGCCATCAACGACTCTAAGCAAATGAGCGAGAAGGCTAGAGAAGCCATTTACGAGGAAATAAAGGAAAAGGCCCTTGGGTATGGCATTGCTTTGGTCTCCGCGGAAGACATAGATAAATACAATATATATGAGGCGACCAAAATCGCCATGAAACAGGCCATAAGCCAAATCAAGGTCGATTATGATCTCATCCTCACCGATGCGATGCCTTTAAAAAACATGAAAAGCGAAGTCGTCCCCATCATCAAGGGCGACGCCAAATGCCTTAACATCGCCGCGGCCTCAATTTTGGCCAAAGTCACCCGTGACCGTTACATGAACGAACTAGAAAAAGAATATCCAGCTTTTTCCTTTTCATCCCATAAAGGATATGGTACGAAAGCCCATATGGCGGAACTTGAGGCCAATGGACCAATTCCAGGCGTCCATAGAAGGAGTTTTGGCCCCGTGAAGAAATTCTTCCAAAAGCAGCTTTCGTTATTTGATATTTAATTTTTTCGTCTTTTTAAAATTTTTTGAGCCATTTTTTAATTTTTCCCCCTATTAGTAAGTAGGAGGACTTTTTATGGAATCTGAAACAATTACCTCAAGAGAGATTCTAATTTACCTATCTTTGATCCACGAAGGAGAATGGTTGAAGATAGTGGACCACATCCATTCGCGGCAAGAGATTGACGTTGCCACGGCCAAAAGGGCGGTAGCCTCATTACGCTATAATTGCCTGACTTACCTAGACCCTGATTACCCTGCCTTTTTGCAAACCGTCGCTAGACCGCCTTTGGTTATTTATTATGACGGCGACATCAGTTTACTCGCTAACCCATCAAGGCTAATCGGTGTCTGCGGCTCAAAGGAATTGGACCCCGAGACCGATTCGCTTCTTAGGGAAATCGTCAAGGGCTTAGCCAAAGACGAAAGGGTCACGGTCATCTCCGGACTAATAAAAGGGACGCAGGAGATAACCATGAACGTGGCTTTGGAGTATGGGAAGCCCGTTGCCTGCTTGCCCTGCGGAATAGATATGTACGATCCGCCATCGAAAACGGAATTGATCCGCGCGGCCAAAAAGAAGGGCCTTGCTATTTCGATTTTTCCGCCTGGCACCAAAGCCTCGCCGATTAGGGTTTTGCAGTCCAATTGGCTCATGGCCCAATTAAGCCATTTGCTCTTCGTTTCTAGCGCTTTCCCCCATGAAGGAGTGCTGGAGACCGTGGCTTTGACATTAAACAAAGGAGGAGATGTCGCCTGTCTTCCTTTTAGGGCGAACGAAGGGAACCTGAACAACGTTTTCATCAGCGATGGAGCAGCTTTGGTATCTTCTTCAGACGACATTCTTTTTCAAATGGGCATAACGAATTCCTAAGCCAAATGAAGGGAAAAAATATTGGCCATTTTCTATAAATAAAGAAGATTTATTTATAAGGAATTAGCAAGGGCATGAAACCGCTTTCTACACTTTGACAACCTCAAAAAGCACATCTATATTCTCTATCGCGACAACATGAAATTAGTAATTGTAGAATCCCCAACCAAGTCAGAAGCGATATCCAGATTTCTGGGATCGGATTACAAGGTCATGGCCTCCCAAGGTCATGTCCGCGATCTTTCGACGCGCGGTATCGGCGGGCTTGGGGTCATCGTTGAGGATAACTTCCGTCCCGATTGGACGATCCCCGTTCCAAAACGAAAATTAATCAATGAGCTTTCAGCCGAAGTCAAGAAGGCCGATTCGGTCATCTTGGCAACCGACCCTGACCGCGAAGGAGAAGCCATTTCCTACCATTTGGCAGAACTTTTGGGCTTGCCGATAAATAGCACTCCAAGGGTCACTTTTGAGGAAATTACCAAGGACGTGGTCTTAAATTCAATCAATTCGCCACGCACAATCGACATGGATTTGGTCCATGCCCAAATCGTGAGGAGAATGGAGGATAGGATCGTCGGATTCCGTGTTTCCTCCCTTTTGCAAAGGCGCGTTGGCATCAAGTCTGCGGGCAGGGTTCAATCCGCGGCTTTGCGCATGATCGTCGACCGTCAGAACGAAATTGAGGAGTACGAAAAACGGAAGAAGGAATATTGGACCGTTGAAATCGAAGTCCTGGTTGATGGCAAGCCTCGCAAAGCCACCCTTCTATCCGTCGATGGCGTCCCTATCGCCAAGAAAATCGACGAGTTCAACAAGAATGCCACCAACATCGGAAACAAAGAAGCTGCCGATGCCATTTTAGCTCGTATCCCCGCGAAGCTTTCCGTCAAGAAGATCGATATCACCAAAGGCAATAAGTCTTATCCGCCTATGCCTTTCACCACCTCGACGATGCAACAGGCTGCCTTCAATAAATACGGGTTCTCCAACGTTAGGACTCAAGCGGTTGCCCAGACCCTTTTCGAAGGTAAGAACTCAGAACATATTGGTTTAATCACTTATATGCGTACGGATTCCACGAGGATTTCCCCGCATTTCTTCTACGCCCATTCCGTTCCTTATATCACCGAACGCTTCGGCGCGAATTACGTTGGCACCCTTCGCAAGGGCGATGGAGCCCAAGACGCCCACGAAGCCATCCGTCCGACCGGAACCCATAGGACTCCGGAAGTCGTCGCCCAATACGTTAGCCAAGATGAAGCGAAGATCTATCGCCTTATCTATTGTAGGGCCATCGCCTCAACCATGGCTCCAAAGATCTCCGATTCCACCAAAGTCGTCCTTGAAGGGAACGGTCTTGAGTTCCTTTTAAGCGGGACAACCACTGTTTTCCCTGGATATACAGCTATATATGGGGAATTTGAGGAAGACGATTCGTCCTCCCTTCCGGAAATGCATGAAGGAGAACTCCTAGACGTCTCTTCATCCAAAGCCGATCAAAAATTCACGAAATCAAATCCTCCATATAACGTCGCTTCCATTGTCAAAGCCATGGAAGATAAGGGCATTGGACGCCCATCAACCTACGCCACGACCGTCGAAACGTTGGTGAAAAGGAAATACGTAACCAACAACCGTGGAGTTTTGACCCCAACGGAAGATGGCAAAGCCTGCATCGATGTCCTTTTTGAGTATTTCCCAAGGGTCATCGATTTGGAATACACCGCCGAAATGGAAGCCGTCCTCGATAAAATCGCGGTTGGTCAACTCGATTTCCTCCAGGCCTTAACCGATTTCTACACCCCATTCAATAAGCAATGGACCGAAGCTAAATCGGCGATGACCAAACGCCAGCCTAAAAAAACAGGTGAGCTTTGTCCGATATGCGGCAAACCACTCGTCGAAAGAAAGAGCAGATCCGGGGTCTTCTTCGTTGGATGTTCCGGCTATCCTGAATGCGATTACATCAGAAAAGAGGAGAAACAGACTGGGGAAATGTGCCCTGAATGCGGCGCGCCTTTGATCGAAAAAGCCAATCGCAAAGGGGAAAAATTCATCGGATGCAGCAATTTCCCGAACTGCCATTACACCAAAAACAAAGACAAAAAGGTCTACCGTAAAAAGGAAACCAAACCAGCGGAGCCCCCAAAGCCCACCGACAAACCATGCCCGAAATGTGGAATAGGCCACCTTGTCATCCGTCATCATCGCGACTCGCTCTTCTTCGGGTGCTCACGTTTTCCAAGATGCAAATTCACGGAACCTATTCCCGAACACAAGGATGAATGATTTAATTTCCTCATGGAAAAGAGTGAGAAACGAATAGTAAAAATCATCGGAGCAGGTCTAGCTGGAAGCGAAGCCTGCTTTTATTTGCTTAAACGGGGTTATGAAGTCCATTTGTATGAAAGAAGACCCCTTGTCGATGACCACGCCCATCATACCGATTTATTCGGGGAGCTCGTTTGTTCCAATTCGCTTAAATCCAAACAGCTCACAAACGCCTCGGGGCTGCAGAAGGAGGAGATGCGGATCCTTGGTTCCTTAACCATGGAATCCGCTGCCAAAAACGAGGTCCCCGCGGGCAACGCCCTTTCGGTCGACCGCGATGGTTTTGCTAAGGACATCACCGAAAAGTTGAAGTCCTTCCCAAATCTTCATATTCATTATGAAGAGGTTAAGGAATTCGATGATGAATTGACCATCTTGGCTACCGGTCCGTTGTCAGACGGGGAATTGATGGAGAACATAACCGAACTAGTTGGGAAGAAATCGTTCTCGTTCTTCGACGCCTCAGCCCCGATCGTTAAGAAGGACACCATCGATTTTTCGAAAGCTTATTACAAATCCCGCTTCAACCAAGGGGATGAGGCATACATCAATTGCCCGTTCACCAAAGACGAATACCTTGCCTTCCATCATGAACTCGTCAACGCCGAGAAAGCCCTCGTCCACGATTTCGATACCAAATATTTTGAAGGATGTCTGCCTGTGGAGGTCATAGCTTCTAGAGGAGCGGAAACTTTAAGACACGGCCCCCTTAAACCATTTGGTTTATCCGATGAGAATCATCATCCTTATGCCGCTTTGCAGCTTCGCCAAGACACCGCCTTGGGCGATTATTACAATCTCGTCGGTTTCCAAACCAATCTCACTTATTCGGAGCAAAAAAGAGTCTTCTCGATGATTCCCGGTTTGGAAAACGCCGAATTCGTCCGTTATGGTTTGATGCACCGCAATTCCTACCTCGATTCCCCGCGTTGTCTCGATGAGGATCTTTCCTTGAAAGCGAAGCCAAATGTTTTCGTGGCGGGACAGCTTAGCGGGGTGGAAGGGTATGTCGAATCCGCCATGATGGGCATCATATGTGCGATTAACGCTGAGCGTAGAATGCTCGGCCTTCCCTTTGTCAGGGTTCCTAAAAACACCGTCACGGGTGCCCTCATTTCCTATATTTTGAACGCTCCGGAAAAGATGTTTTCCCCGATGAACGCTAATTGGGCTCTCTTTCCTAACGTTGAAAAGAAGGAGCGCGAAAAAGCGATCGAAGACGCCTTGAAGGCCATGAAGGAGTATAGGGATGCCATCGATAGATAAATCCGCAGAAGACTTCCTCCTTTATCTAAAGGCCCAACGTTCCTTTAGCGATAAAACCATTTCCTCGTATCGACTTGATTTGGAGTCCTTTTTCCTCTTTCTTCAAAAACGGAAGAAGAATGTCGAAGAGGTCGATAAAAAGATAATCCGTAACTACCTTTCTGAGCAGATTGCTGGCAAAATCGGTAAACGGACGCTTCAGAGAAGACTCTCTTGCTTTAGGGGTTATTTCGACTATCTTCAGATACACGGGGTCATCGAATCCAATCCTTTTAGAAGGATTCAATCGCCCAAAGCGGAGATAAAATACCCCGATCACCTTTATCCTGCGGAAGCCGCGACGCTTCTTGACGAAAACAAAAAGAGGACCGACGAATTGATGCTTAGAGACCAAGCGATAATCGCCTTGCTTTTATCATCTGGCCTTCGCGCTTCCGAACTCGTATCCTTGGAACCTTCGCAAATCGATATGGGTTCACATAGCATAAGGGTCCGCGGCAAAGGGGACAAAGACCGCCTAACCACTTTAGATAAAACCGCCGAGGTCGCGATTAAGCAATATGCTTCAAAACTGCGTCCTATCCTTATTTCTAGGGCAAATGTCCGTCCCAAAGAGCTATTTTTGAATTCCAACGGGAAGAAGCTTACCGTTAGGGGGCTCGAATACATTTTGAAATCGGTTGAAAAGAAAACCGGCCTTTCCTTGAACCTTCATCCTCATGAACTCCGTCATACCTATGCTACCGACATGTTGGAAAAAGGCGCTGATCTCAGGCTTATCCAAGAACTGCTTGGGCATGAGAGCATCAACACCACCCAGATTTACACCCATCTGACCCAAAAAGATCTGCAAGATGAGTATATGACTCATTTCCCAAAAAGGAAGAAGTAGGGCGAAAACCCTGCGGAACCCCATTATTTTTTAGTTTTCTTTAGAACTGCCCATTTTTTCTATTGCACGCACGCCCATTGCTGAGTATAGTTTGCTTCGGCCGCTCTTATAGAGAATGGCTAATACGCACCCCGCGGATTCAGCGCCGTGTTCCTTCTCGGGCCGAAGTTAGGCTTAAAAAGCGAGAGGGTGGTCAGCTGTTAGAAACGGGGGAGGCACAAACGAATGGAGGTCACCAAAATGAGTGACGAAATCTTAGAGGCATCAACTGTTGCCCCTGCCGCGGAGGAAGCCGCGCCTGCTGAGGATACAATGGCTCAGCTCATCCGTGATCCTAACGCCCCGATCATCACGATGAAGAAATGCTTGGAAGCCGGCGTTCACTTCGGTCATCAGACCCGCCGCTGGAATCCAAAGATGGGCAAATTCATCTATGGTGCCCGTAATGGCATCTACATCATCGACCTTGGCAAAACGGTCGAACGCACAATCGCTTCTTACAATGTTTTGAAGAGCATCGTCGAAGGTGGCGGAAAAGTCCTCTTCGTCGGAACCAAGCTCCAGGCTCAGCAAATCGTCATCGACGAATCTGTCCGTTCCGGTTCCTTCTACATCACCAACCGTTGGCTCGGTGGAACCCTCACCAACTTCCGCACCATCCAAAACCGCATCAAGAAACTCCGTGAGCTCGAAACTGCTTCCGAAGACGGTTCTTGGGACAAGCTTCCAAAGAAGGAAGTCGCTCTCCTTAAGAAAGAACTCGCCAAATTGCAGAAGAACCTCGAAGGCATCAAAGAGATGCGCAAACTTCCGAACGCCGTTGTTCTCGTCGATCCGACCATCGAACATAACGCCGTCGCCGAAGCCCATAAGCTCGGCATCCCCGTCTTCGCAATCTGCGACACCTCCGATGACCCAGACCTCATCGACTTCCCCATCCCATCCAACAATGACGCCACCAGCGCCATCAAATTGATCATCGGCGCCCTTGCCGATGCCGTCGTCGAAGCCCGTGGCGGACTTACCGAAATCGCCCACACCGTCGATGAAGGCGAAGAAGCGACCATGGCCGATGCCATCCGCGTTGCCGACATCGCCGCCGAGCAGCATCGTGCCGCTGTCCGCGCCGCCAGAAAAGCCCGCGAAGAGCGTTATGCCAAGATGCAGGCCGAGCGTGCCGCCCGTTTCGCCGCCAAGCGCGAAGGCCGTGGACCACGTCCTGAGAAGAAGGTCGAGGAACCAAAGGCCGAAGAAGCTCCAGTAGTCGAAGAAGAAAAAGACGACAAGAAAGAAGATTAAGGAGTTAAATCAATGGCTGTTTCTATTGCCCAAATCAAATCCCTCCAGGACCGTACCGGTGCTGGCTTGATGGATTGCAAACGTGCCCTTACCGAAACCGATGGTGACGAGGAAAGGGCCATCGACATCCTCCGCGAAAAAGGTATCGCCAAAGCCGCCGCTAAAGCCGCCCGCGTTGCCGCTGAAGGACTAGCGGTCGTCAAAATCTGCCAGAAGTGCGGCAAGAAGGCCGTCATCGTCGAAGTCAACTGCGAAACCGACTTCGTCTCCGGCAGCCCCAAATTTGTTGAATTCGTCAACGCCGTCGTCGAGAAGATCTATGATGAGGAACCAGCGACCCTCGAGGAAGCGAAGTCCCTTACCCAAATCCTCTTCACGGACGCTACCGTTGCGATGCGTGAAAACTTCGTTCTCCGCCGTTTCGCCATCCTCAAGGCTGAAGGCGACGAGGTCTTCGGATCCTATACCCATGGCAATGGCCGCGTCAGCGCGCTTGTCAAATTGTCCAAGGATGGCGGTGAATACAACAAAGGTCTTGCGATGACCGTTGTCTCCGCTTCCCCACGTTACCTCAATATCGAATCCGCTCCCGCGGAAGACCGTGAGAGGGAACTTGCCATCGCCCGCAACGAAGTTGCCAACGATCCAAAACTCGCTTCCAAACCGGATGCCGTCAAGGAAAGCATCGTTGTCCGCAAAGTCGATTCCCGTATCGGCGACCTCTGCCTCGACCATGCGGTCTACGCTCTTGATCCGGAAGGAACCAAGACCGTTGCCCAAGTCGAAAAAGAGACCGGTATCAAAGTTCTCGACTTCGTCCGTTATGCGGTTGGCGAAGCTTCCACCGAAAAAGGCGAATAACAAAATCCTTACAAAGAGCCCCGACACAAAGGGGCTCTTTGTTGTATAATGGGCTAAACTATGAAAAACATCTACAAACGAATCATTATCAAATTATCGGGAGAAGCCCTCGCCGATAAGGAAGACGGTACGATTTTGGATCGTGAAAAACTTAAGGGCGTCGCCAATGTCATCAAAGACGTCATGGCGACTGGAACCCAAATTGGGTTAGTCGTTGGCGCCGGCAACATTTGGCGTGGGCGCCTTGCTTCCAAAATCGGTATCGAATCCTCCGTTGCCGATTATATGGGAATGTTAGGCACCATTATGAATGCCTTGGCCGTCCAAAGCGCTTTGGAGGAGATCGGAATTAGATGCCGCGTAATGTCCGCGATCAACGTTCCCCAGGTTTGCGAACCGTATATCCGTCGCAAAGCCATGCACCATATGGATAAGGGAATCGTCACGATATTCGCTGGTGGAACCGGCAATCCTTATTTCACCACCGATTCCTGCGCCTCGCTTCGCGCCCTCGAATGTGGCTGTGACGCCATCCTCATGGGCAAAAACGGAGTCGATGGCATTTATGATGATGACCCGCGCGTAAATAAAAACGCCAAAATTATCGATGAAATCAGCTTCCGCGAACTTCTAGAAAGAAAACTTGGGGTCATGGACCTCACCGCCGCGGCCTTGCTTGAAAACAAGGGCCTGAAGATTCATGTATTCGATATGGGAAAACCTGAAAACCTTGTCCGTATCCTTACGGGGGAGAAGGTCGGTACCGTTGTAAAAGACTAAATAAGGTAAAGGAGACAAAACAATGCAAGATGCCTACACAGTCGAAGCTTCTGAAAAGATGAAGAAATCAATCGAATCCCTTGAGGGTAACCTCGCCAAACTTCGCACAGGAAGGGCTAACCCAGCTATCCTCAACGGAATCCTCTGCGATTATTATGGGGACAAAATGCCAATCGTCGACCTTTCATCGGTCTCGATTCCTGAGCCAAGGCAACTCCTCGTCAAACCTTACGATAGGAACGACGTCAAGAGCATCGGTTCTGCCCTTGCTGCCGCTAACCTCGGTATCGCCCCACAGATTCAAGCGGATTGCATCCGTCTTATCTTTCCACCGATGAGTGAAGAAGTCCGCAAGGACACCGCCAAAAAGGCGAAAGCCTTAGGAGAGGAAGCGAAAGTCGCTATTCGAAACATCAGGCGCGATTATCTTTCCCTCCTCAAGGATGATGATTCCTATTCCGATGACCTTCGTGATCGCGTTGAGGAAGAAATCCAAAAGGAAGTCGATTCGGCCATCAAAAAAGTCGACGATGCCGTTGCGAAAAAGACCAACGATATCTTCACAATCTAATTGGATTAAAAATAGTTTCGATGATTACGCGGAAATTCGTTTCCGCGTTTTCTTATACATAGTCTCTGCCTCGTTTTGGTTTATAATATTTTCGCTATGCGAAAGAAACAGGATTTTAAACTTACCAAAAAACTCGACCACGTCGCCTTCATTATGGATGGAAACGGCAGATGGGCCAACCTTCGTGGCTTGCCACGACATCTCGGACATCACGAAGCCTGCAAAAGAATCATTGAGATCTTTGAGACTTGCCGTGAATTCAATATCAAGGTCATGAGTTTTTATGCCTTTTCGACCGAAAACTGGAACCGTCCCCAAGAGGAAATCGACCACCTTATGGATTACCTTGAGGAATTCTTCCATCAGCAAATCGATTATCTCGATTCGATCGGAACCAAATTAATCGTTTCTGGCGATCTTTCGCGCATTAGGGAACAAACCCGTAAAGTCTGTTATGAAGCCATTGAGCGGACGAAGAACAACAACAATTGGATTATCAACGTTTGCTTGAATTATGGGTCTCGCGACGAGATTGTACGTGCGACCAAGGCGATTGCCGAGGAAGTTAAGGAAGGCAAACTGGCCGTTGCGGATATCAACGAGGCCCTTTTTGCCAAATATCTTTATACTAACGGACTTCCAGACATCGATTTGATGATCAGAACAAGTGGCGAACAACGCCTATCGAATTACCTTCTTTATCAAAACGCCTATGCCGAATTTATTTTCACTCCGACGAAGTGGCCGGATTTCCGTAGGGAAAAACTGATTGATTGCTTCAAGGAGTTTGAAAAGAGGAACAGGAGATTTGGAGGTTTGAAGAATGAGTGATGAGAATAAAGAAAACAATCGTCGCGGCCATTTGCCCTTGGAAGTGAACAAACTCGACCAAGAGAAGAAGACCTCTTTGCTAGTCCGCGTTTTGGTTGCCCTTGCCATTTTAGCAGTCATCATCCCCCCAATCGTTTTAGGTGGATATGTCTTCTTCGGTTTGATTCTCGTCGCAAGCATCCTTGCGATTTACGAATCCATCCACGCCCCAAGGAAAAAATACAAATGGTATGTTTGGGCAATCGTTTATATATGCGCGATAAGCTTTATCTATTGGTCGTTTGTTAAGTGGAATGTTTCCTCCTATTTGGCGGATAAGGAACACTTCGTTTTCTCTTTGGAAAATAACTTCAAAGCCATTTCAATTTCCGTATATGGCATAGCCGTTGAACTGGGCTTGCTTTTCTTCTGCGCGGTCGCTCACGAAGATTTCTCCATGGCCGATATCGCTTATTTGTTCACGATGTCAGTCTTAATGGGCATAGGCATGCAGTCTTTGCTTTTCGCAAGGTATTATCCATTCAATACATTCGCCGCGGCCGGATATGATGTCACCACCGCCTCATTTAAATATTGGGGTTCTTTGGTATTCTTCTTCTACGTTGAATTTACTTGCGTCATGACCGATACCTGGGCTTATTTCGTTGGCGTCTTCTTCGGGAAGCACAAAATGAACCCACGCGTGTCCCCGAAAAAGACCTGGGAAGGTTTCTTTGGCGGCTGCATCCTCGGCGGTCTCAGCGGTCTTGCCTTTGCGATGATCAATGACGCAAACGGCTTCCCCTTATTGCCTTCCATGGTTATTTTTGGTCCGAACAGCCATTGGTGGTGGGCGGTTATCTTCTCCTTTACCTTACCGGTCATCGGTACGCTAGGAGACCTCTCGTTCTCCTTTATCAAAAGGCATTTCGGTATCAAGGACTTCGGCTTTATCTTCGCTGCCCATGGCGGCATGCTCGACCGTGTGGATTCGGTTTTCTTCTGCACGATTTTCGCTTCGGTCCTCACCATATTCGTTGATGGAGGTTGGAACCTCTTCTCATGAGAAACGTATTGCTTTTAGGCGCGAGTGGATCAATAGGCACGCAATCGCTAGACATCATTGCTAGCGAGCCTAGTGCTTTTTGCTTACGCGGAATAAGCGTCGGAAAGCGAGTCGGCAAGATTCCGAATATTCTTGATAAGTTCCCAACCATTGAACACGTCTGCGTCCAAGAACATGAGGAATGCAGAAAACTTAGAAAAGAATATCCCTCGATTGTTTGGCATTATGGTGATGAGGGGCTTAAACAAATCATCGTCCAATGCGAATGCGACATGGTAATCAATGCCCTTGTCGGGTTTGCTGGGCTCATCCCTAGCATCATCAGTTTGGAAGAAAACAAAATCCTTTGCTTAGCCAACAAAGAATCGCTAGTCGTCGGTGGAAAATTGATTCAAGCCATCCTTTCGGAAGGAAAAGGCAAAATCTATCCCATCGATAGCGAACATGTTGCTATCGCCAAGATGATGTCTATCGTCAAACCGCAGGACGTCGACAAGATTTTGATTACCGCTAGCGGAGGAAGTTTCCGCAATAAAACTAGGGCCGAACTTAAAAACGTTACCCCAGCGGATGCCTTAGCTCATCCTACATGGAAGATGGGCGCCAAAATCACCATCGATTCCGCGACCATGATGAATAAAGGTTTCGAGGTTCTTGAGGCCAAATGGCTTTTTGATTTTCCGCTCGATAGAACCGAAATCATCATGCATGACGAAAGCCATGTCCATTCCATGCTTCTTATGAAGGACGGGTCTTATTTGGCCGATATTTCCAAACCAGATATGCACGTTCCGATTTCCTATGCCTTGCATGAAGGCAAGATCGATTTCAAATTGGTTAAGGCAAACAAAATGGAAGACCTCGGGCCATATCATTTCCATGAATTTGATCCCAAACGTTATACGGCACCTAGTATAGCTCTTTATGCCTTCTATCGCGGGGGCAACGCAACCGCGGTGTTAAATGGGGCAAACGAAGAGGCCGTGTATGCGTTTTTGGATGGGAAGCTTCCGTTCCTTAGAATTGAGGAAATCGTCGCAGACGCCATCAACGATGTTCCTTATGTTGAATTCCCGACATTGGCGGATATCGTCGAAAGCGACCGTCTTGCCCGCGAGTATGTTAGGGACTTAGTTGAATTGTTGGAGGTAAAAGAATGAATCCGTTTTTATCAGTCTTAGTCTCCATCCTCGAAATCATTGTCATTTTGGGCGTTTTGATTTCCTTACATGAAGCCGGTCATCTTGGAATGGCCAAGGCCTTCAATGTTTATTGTTTTGAATATTCCATCGGCTTCGGTCCTAAAATCCTTAGGAAAAAGAGAAAAAACGGCGAAACCTATTTCTGTATTGGTGTCGTACCTCTTGGTGGCTATGTTTCCATGTATGGAGAAGAAGGGGCCGTTCCTGAAGGAATGGACGAACCTGATCCTAGCAGAAGCCTCAGAAACATCAAAAAATGGAAGCAAGCCATCATCATGGTGGCCGGCGTCACCGTCAACTTCGTATTAGGATTGATTCTGATCTTCATAAGCAACATAGCTTTTCCTCAGTATTATTACGGCTACGGAGCCTCACAGATCCAATCAAATTCGACTACCGTTTCGACTTCTTTCGCTACCGTTTCCCAATATGGGAATAAGATAATCGAACAAATTGACGCGGCCATTGCCGGTAACCCCGCTTTAGCGGAGACGACGCCAAACGAATATGTCATTCCGTTCCCGGCGGTTTTATACCAGGGAACAACGGGCCAATCCGTTTTCATTACGGACGGAGTAATAATAGATGGGACCGCTAATGAAAGGGTAGCCGCTTATTATCCATCAAGCCTTATTGATGAACACACCCTAGCTTCCTCAATTCTTTTCTATCCTGAGACCGTTCTAACCGAAGAAAACGCTTATTATGAAGCCCTCCATAATCAACTTGGGTATAACGCAATCGTTTCAAAAAGCGATGTCGAAAACGCCAATTACTTTCAGGTAAAGAATGTGACCGATGGAACCAAGGTTACCATCAACATGCGTCTTATGCCGTTATCTTTCCTTTCTGGCGAGACCCGTGAATCCATCGATTTCGTCGATGTTGCCAAGAACAAATCCGCCAATGTCCAAATCATCTTGGAAGCAAAAGGCGGTAAATGGGTCGAAGCCGAAGGATATGGAGTAAAAATATCCGTTATTTCAGGTTTTCTTGGATGGAGTAGGGCTTGGCAGGCTTGGGCCTCTGACGTCCCTTATGCTTGTGGGGCCATAGTCCAAGGAATCGGCTCAATATTCACCCAAGGCTTTAAAAACCTTTCTGGAATTGTCGGAATAACCGCGGCCTTACCTACCATTACCGCAACAGGGGGCGCGGCCCGCATCTTCTTTATGGCGGGTATGCTTTCCATTAACCTTTGCTTCTTTAACCTCATTCCTTTCCCCGGCCTTGACGGTTGGCAATTGCTAACATTGGCCGTCGAAGGCATTTTCCGTAAAGAAATACCATCCAAAGTCAAAAACACGATTAGTTTCGTTGGCCTCATTCTCCTTTTCGGTTTAATGATTTTCATAACCGTTAAGGACATCATTGGATTATTCTAAGGAGGGTTGCGTATGAACAAGAAAATGGAAGGCTTTCTCCGCTCCTTAGGTTTAAGCGACCTCAGTCGTTTTGATATGGACTTCAGCTTGGTGGCCATGGATGAATACGAAAAGGGAAAGGCCAACATGATGATCGAAAAGGACTCATTATGGGACTTCGACCTTTTGGATGATTTCATTTATGGACTTAGCTCCATCCAATACCCATACACGATCCGTTTCTTTTATCCAAACGGAGAAGCTACCGTCGATGACTTTGCCCCTCTTTTTGAAGCGTGGTATGTCAAGAATTTCTACGTCCCCGTTTCCTTTAGGTTCGGTCCGATTGAAATCAATACGATTGAAGTCGATTACGAAAGCGAAAAGATGAAAGAGGATATTTCTCCGCGCATCGCCGATTTCCGCGAAGTCCTTTCATTAATCAACTACAAAATCAAAATCGTCGAAGTTATAAAACCAACCCCAAAAGAAGAAAAACAGGCTACCCCTGTATCAACTATTGAAGAAAAGCAACCTGAAACTGCTGAGGAGCCTGTTGTTAAATTAGAAGAACGGGAATCCTCTTTTGAAGAAAAAGAGGACACGCCTGACTTAGATGAAGTCAAAGAAGAGCCTCAAGAAGAAGTAGCTGAAGAAGTCGAAGACTCCACGCATATTGAGGAAAAGGAAGAGGAGCTTCCTCCTATGCCTTCCCAAGAAGAACTTGAACTCATGGAGGCTGAAGTCGAAGAAGAGGATTATTCCTATGAGCCTTCCGAGAATGAAGAAGCGGAAGGAAGCATCGACTCCTCATATTACGAAGATGAAGACGAAAAAGAGGAGCTAACCGGTGAAGAGATGATTCGTCAAGACGCCGAAAGAGAACAAAGGCTTGGCGAAGAACATATCCTCGAAGAGCAGGAAAGGAACCTTCACGAATGGGAAGAAGCCCAAAGAAGGGCTAGGGTTTTCAAAAAAGGCGATTACGAAGTCTATAATTCGATAGATGATATCTTCGCTCTTAAAGGCAATCACAATGTGGACTTTGTCGGCGAGGTCTTCTCCGTCGATCCTCGTCTAACCAAACGCGGAAAACAAATGAACCGCATTGGCGTATCCGATGGAAAAAACGCGATTGTCGTATCCGTTATGTCTTCTCCAGGTCTACCTCCTGAGAAGGTTGCTTCAATCGCCAAAGGAACCAGGGTCCGTATTAGAGGCGGCCTCGATGAAGATTCTTACAACCATCAGAAGACCATTTTTTGCCATTTCCTAAATGAACTTCCTCCAAAGGAGATGCGCGAAGACCCAGAACCCATAAAGCGCGTTGAACTTCATCTTCACACAAAGATGTCAACCATGGACGGTGTTTCCGAAATCGGTGACTATGTCAAACTCGCCAAACACATGGGGATGACTGCGATTGCCGTTACGGATCATGGCTCACTGCAATCCCTTCCTGCCGCTCAGGAAGCCTGTGCCAAAGCCGGCATAAAACCGATTTACGGCGTTGAGGTTTACATGGTTGACCTTGCCCAAAAATACATCACAAACCCTTCGGAAATCCCCTTAAAAGACGCGAAATATTGCGTATTCGATACCGAAACCACAGGCCTTGTCCCCCGTTTTGACCGCGTTGTCGAATTTGGCGGCCTCATCGTCCAAAACGGCCAAGTCATCCGTCAGTGGAATACCTATATCGACCCGAAGATTCCGATGAGCGAAGGCTCAAAACTAATCAACCACATCACTGATGATATGCTTGAAGGCCAGCCATCCGAAGAAGAAATCCTTCCGAAGATTTTGGAAATGTTCAAAGGCTGCATCCTCGTCGCCCATAACGCGACGTTCGATATCGGCTTTATAAATGCCGCTTTGGAAAGGCATGGATATCCTCCGATCTCAAATCCCATTATCGACACCCTTGCCTTGTCACATTATCTTTTCCCTGAAAAAGCCGTCCATAACGAAGGCGCGATGCTTAGGCATTTAGGCCTGAATATCTATAACAAAGACGACGCTCATGAAGCGATCTATGACGCGAGCAAGCTTAATGAAGGGTGGCAATCGATTTTGGCTATGCTCGAAGAGCAAAAACCGGGCATTAGACATTGCGATTTGGCTTCCTTGATGGTTCCAAAACCAGATGAAAGTATCAAAGATAGCGACCCCGTGCTTTATAAAAAGCAATTTGATGCCTTCCATGGCTATGTCGGTCATCTACGTGAAAAACACGCTACGGTTCTTGTTAAAAACGCTGCCGGTCTTCGCGCCGTAAATAAAATTATCTCCCTTGGGGAAACCGATTATCTTTCTGGCAGTCCGCTTTTGCCAAGAACCCCGCGCGATTTATTAAATGAGTTCCACGAGAACATCTTGATTGGTTCCGCTTGCCAAAATGGCGAAATCTTCGACATGGCCCAATCGGAATCCGTCGAGACGCTTGCTAAAGCAATGGAATTCTATGATTTCATTGAGATACAACCTTTGTCTTGCTACTCAAATCTTTTGAACATGGGAGAAATCCGTTCTAAGGAGCAGTTGCTTGAAATTCTAAATAGCATTATCCAAGCCGCGAAACTCGCGGGAAAACCAGTGGTTGCGACAGGCGACTGCCATTATGTAAACCCCGAGGATAAATTGATCCGCGACGTTTATATCACGGCTCAGGCTATCGGAAAAAGAAACCACCCATTATGGAAGACAAGGCGCAACAACATGCCTTGGTTCGATAACCCCGACCAGCACCTACGCTCCACCGCTGAGATGATCGCTGACTTCGCCCCATGGCTTGGTGAGGAGTACGCTAGAGAGATAGTCGTCACCAATTCCAATTTGATCGCTGACCAAATCGGAACCGATGCCGTTCCCGTTTCCAAGGATACCTTTACTCCGAACGAAAACCTCCCGAATTCCGAAAAGATTTTGCGCGATTTATGTGAGAAAAATTTCCAAGACCGTTATGGCGGCAACCCTGATCCCGAAGTCCAAAAGAGGGTCGCCGAAGTCCACGAACGCCTTTCCCGTGAGCTCTCCGGTATCATTGATCACGGCTATGCCGTCACTTACTACATCGCCCATTGCTTGATTAAAATGGCCGCGGAGGAACCGGAGCATTATATCGTCGGTTCCCGTGGGTCGGTCGGTTCTTCCTTTGCCGCGACTATGGCGGATATTACGGAAGTTAATCCATTGCCACCTCATTATAGATGCCCAAAATGCCATTATTTTGAATGGGGCGATGCCACCAAATATAAGTCTGGCTTCGATATGCCTGATAAGGAATGCCCGCATTGCCATGAAAAACTTGAGGCTAACGGACAAAACATCCCTTTCCAAACCTTCCTTGGATTCAACGCCGAGAAAGTTCCTGATATCGACCTTAACTTCGAGGATGAAAGCCAGCATAAAGCCCATAATTACACCAAGATATTGCTTGGCGCAAACAAGGTATTCCGCGCCGGAACAATCGAAAAGGTTGCCGAGAAAACCGCCTACGGATACGTTAAACACTATTACGAAGTCCGTGGCAAAGACCCGAATGAATTAAATGGGCAATGGATCAATTTCCTCGCTTCCAAAGTGGAAGGCGTCAAGAGGACAACGGGACAGCATCCAGGCGGCATCGTCGTCGTTCCAAAAGAACATGATGTCACCGATTTCACGGCCATCCAGCATCCTGCCGACGATTTGAATTCCGAATGGCTTACAACCCATTATGATTATCGTTCCATGCACGATGAGCTTTTGAAACTTGATATTTTGGGACACGTCGACCCAATGGCTATGCGTTATTACCGTGACCTTACCAAGGTTCCGATTGAGAGCATTCCGATGAACGACCCACGCGTTCTTTCCCTTTTCGTTTCGCCAAAGGAATTGAACCTCCATGAGAATTATCTCGGTTTGCAAACCGGGGCCCTCGCGATTCCTGAATTCGGAACGCGTCTTGCCCAGCAGATGCTTAATGTCGCTTCACCAAGAACCTTCAACGATTTGCTGATCATTTCCGGTTTGGCTCACGGGACCAACGTTTGGAGCGGCAACGCCGAAGATCTCATCACTTCCGGCACAACCGACATCAACGGCGTCATCGGATGCCGTGACGATATCATGACCTACCTTATCTCCGCGGGCATCGATAATGGCGTTGCCTTCAAAATTATGGAAACCGTCCGTAAGGGCAATTTCCGTAAGAAAGAGGAGGAATTCCTTCCGATCATGAGAGAAGCGGGGATTCCTGAATGGTATATCGAATCCTGCAGGAAGATCGCTTATCTTTTCCCACGCGGCCACGCGACCGCTTACGTCATGATGGCCGTGCGTGTTGCTTGGTTCAAACTCTACTATCCCCTTGAATTCTATTCCGTCTTCTTCTCAATCCGCAGTGACGATTGGGATATCGAGACGATGATCGCGGGAGAAGAAGCCATCAAGACCAAACTCAATGAGCTTAATGGCAGGAGAAACGATAGGGCAAAACCTTTGTCCAACAAGGAAATCAATATCCTGGCGACTTTGACCGTCGCTTTGGAAATGGTCGAACGCGGATATAGTTTCTCTAATATTTCCCTTTATAAGTCTGATGGTAAGATGTTTATCCCTGACCATTACAATAAATGCCTCATCCCCCCATTCTCGGTCATCGATGGATGCGGTGTTGCCGCCGGCAACAGCGTGGTCGAAGCTAGAAGCGATGGAAAGCCTTTCCTTTCTAAGGAAGATTTGCTCGCTAGGACCAAATTATCGCGCACAAACGTCGACGATTTGATCAATAAAGGCGGTATGGAGCCTCTTCGTGATAGAAATCAGATGTCTCTATTTGAATTCCTCTAAAGAGAAGGCTATACTTTCCGCCGCGGAGAAATCCGCTTTCGGGACGTAGCACAGCTTGGTAGTGCGCCTGGTTCGGGACCAGGAGGTCGCGGGTTCGAACCCCGCCGTTCCGACCATCGAATTAATGACCACCGAAGCGATTCGGTGGTTTTTCCTTTGGAAACGGGAAAGGAAGTACGATAATTAATTCGATGGGAGAAATTATGGATAAAGAAGAAATCAGGGAACATCTTAGGAAAGGGAATCTGAAATTCACCGGCTCACCTATTGCTAGTCTCCATGTCGATGAATCTCTAAGGGAATACCTCGTTGAAAATGGACAGCACCCTTATGCGATTGTCATCGCCTGTTCTGATTCAAGGGTGAATGTCGAAGCGATCTTCTCCGCTTCGTTAGGTGACATATTCGTTATCCGTAGCGCCGGGAACGTTGTCCTTGATGGCGAACTTTCTTCCATCGCCTATGCCGTTAAACACCTTCATTGTCATTATGTTCTCGTTTTGGGTCATACCCATTGTGGGGCGGTCGATTCCGCGTTGAAGGGTATCGACGAAGAAGAACTCCGTCCTTTGCTTGATGACGTCAAAGCCGCGATCAAGGAAGAAGTAGATCCTAGGAAAGCAGAAATCCTCAATGTCCGTTATGAAATGAATAAAATAAAGAAGGTGATCAAAACAGAGGGATTGACGGTCGATGGAGCGGTTTATGATATCCTCACAGGCTCCGTTGAATTTTTGAATTAGGTCCATTTAACAAAAACTATTGGATAAAACGATTCGCCTCTCCTATAATTACGCCGCTTGCGCTTGTAGCTCAGCTGGACAGAGCATCTCCCTCCTAAGGAGAGGGTCGCACGTTCGAATCGTGTCAAGCGCGCCAAAATGTAAACTACAGTTCTGATACATTCAGGACTGTTTTTATTTTCCAAATTTTATATTTAAATCTTCATTTAGTGTCTTATTAACACCTTTATCAATAATTCCTCTACCGATTATATATGTGAATTCTTCCGGAATGATTTCACTGGATAATTCATATAGCATGATTTCAATCATTCCAGATAAAACACAGTTAGCAACATCGTTTTTTACGTCGTTGCCAGTTTTATAATCTAATCCTAAATCTTCAGCGAATTTTTCTTTAAGATATTCACGATATTGCACAGCGAATTTCCCACCTCTTTGTTCAAGCACTAGGGGAACTAAATAATAACGGTCTATTTTAAACATTTGACGGAGATTAAGTTGAATCTTACGAAAATCTCGATCGTCTCTATCTTTACTTTCGACAATATTTACTAAATTGTTTAGTAATCTATTTTTAATGCCATCAAGAACATCATCAACCCATTCATAATAAAAGTAAAAGGTAGAACGATGTATACCAGCGATTTTACATATCTCACTAACGGTAATTTTTTTATCTTTGATGTATAAGCTAAAATAAGCTTTTTCAATCTTTTCGATGGTTTTTTCTCTAGCTTCTAAATATTGACTCATAATGAAAATCCGACACTTTGTCTAATATTATACAGTGCTTTGCCATTATTAAAAACAAATAATAATGATAAGGAGGAAAAAAGAATATGTTAGAGCTCAACTTATTCAGCACAGCTTGTGGCTCCGCTGATCCGAAGCCAGCCCCAGCATGTGGCAGTAAGGATCCTGAACCAGCACCTGCTTGTGGTACAAAAGACCCAGAACCAGCACCTGCTTGTGGTACAAAAGATCCTAAATAATAAGTCAGGGGTGAGATGTTAATTATTTCACCCCTTATTCTTTCAAACGATTATGGAAAATTATTTCGCGATTCAGTGGCATATCACTGATTATTGTGATCAACGTTGTAAACATTGTTATATTTTCTCCGAAGGTCATCCTGAACTCATTACAATGAGTCTTGACCATATGATTTTTGTTACTAATCAAATCATAGATTTTTGTCAAAAAATTAATCGTAAACCTTATATTTATTTAACTGGAGGAGACCCAATTCTCCATCCAAATTTTTGGCAGTTATTAGAATATTTCAATAAGAACAACATTCGCTTTTGCATTATGGGCAATCCCTTTCATCTTACCTTAGAGAATTGTAAGAGAATGAAAGAATTGGGATGTGTTAAATATCAAGTATCCTTAGATGGCCTAGAAGAAATGCATGATTCATTTAGAAAACCAGGCAGTTACAAAGCTACACTCAAGGCAATAAAAATAATAAAGGAATCCGGTATGTGGGTCGCGGTGATGTCTACAGTTAACAAAACTAATCATCAAGATATCCCAGAATTAATTGATTTGGTGGATGAATTAGGTGTAGATGTCTATGCGGTAGGAAGATATTGCCCCACAAGTGTAGATAAAGCTTATGATCCAGATATCCATATGACACCTCTTGAATACAAAAAGTTCATGGATAGATGTTATGAAAAATATATGAAACATAAAGATAGTAAAGTGACCTATCAATTAAAAGATCATTTGTGGGCATTATATTTATATGAAAAAGGCATCTTTAAACCTAATTTTGAAGGTTTAGGCGAAAACCAAATCGTGGATGGATGTAATATTGCTAGAAATCACATCACTATCTTACCAACAGGGATGGTTTATGCTTGCCGAAGAATGGATTCACCTGTTGGGAATATATTTTTAAGAGACTTATACGATATTTGGAATTCTTCTAAGATGGATGAATATCGCCAATATCATAAGTTTGTTAAATGCAATAAGTGTAAATTAAAAGCATTTTGTCGAGGTTGTCCATCTGTAACCTATGGTTATACATGTAATATGTATGATGCAGATCCGCAGTGCTGGATGGAGGTAGAATAATGAAAGCAGTAGTGCTTAAAGATATCACTAATAGTGATGATATCGTCTTAGAAAATATTGAAAAGCCCAAGGCTCAAAAGGGCTGGCCTTTAGTTAAAATATTAGGATTTGGTATGAATCATTCTGAACTCGTTTTAAGAGTGAACGAAATCAGAGCGGATTATATTAAAAAACCAATTGTTCCTGGTATTGAATGTGTAGGAGTGATTGAAGAATCATTAGATGAAGAATTTAAAGCCGGTGATAAAGTCTGCTCCATGATGGGCGGAATGGGAAGAAATTTTAATGGTTCATATGAAGAATATGCAATATTACCAATTAGTAAATTATTTCATATTCATAGCGATTTAGATATGAAATATCTAGCCGCAATTCCAGAGACATTTTTTACCGCCTGGGGATCATTATTTGAATGTTTAAAGCTAGAAAAGAAAGATATTTTATTAGTTAGAGGAGCAACTTCTGCATTAGGCTATGCTTCTATGCAAATTGCTAAAGCATTAGGATGCCAAGTGATTGGCACTACTCATAAACAAGAAAAGATGCATTTTATCACTGATTTAGGTTGCAAAGCTATTTTGGATCCAGAAGGTAAAATTGCGGGAAAGGTATACGCAAATAAAGTGCTTGAACTCATTGGTCCAAAGACATTGAGAGATTCTTTAAGATGCTGTTATCATGGAGGAATCGTGTGTAACACTGGTATTCTTGGTGGAGAATATTTCTTAAACGGATTTGACCCAATTAAAGAAATACCAAATGGTGTTTATCTCACTGGCTTCTTTTCAAATTATCCAACTCAAGAAGTAGTGGACTCGCTATTTAAATTTATTAATGAATACAACTTGAAACCATTTATTGGTGCTTCCTATAAATTCAGCGATATAAAAGCGGCGATTAAGGCACAAGAAAAAGGTGTCGACGGTAAAATAGTTGTTACTATGTAACATTTCTTTTGCATTTTGTAACAGGTTTCACTACGAAGCCTAAGATAACATATACATAAAATAATTTAATAAAGCGTAATTGTTAAATAACTCTACACATAGTGTAATGTCGTTACGATAGTACTATTAATGTCGTTACGATAGGTCGTGTTTACTAGTAACGTCGTTACATTGAGACAAAAAAAGACATTCCCACCCCTTAAAATCGGGTGGGTTTTCTTTCTTTTTATGCAAATGTTTGAGATTTGCTTAGTTTTTGGAAGATATAGATTTTTATTACGAAAACCTTGCGGAAACCGCATATTTATACCCATGCAACCGATAGTTGCGCATTTGCAAACTAGATTAGGTGGTCGATAATATGTCCGCAACCGAAAAATAAGGGCGTTCATTCGTTAGGAGGACAAGAGTATGAATATCGAAATCGCAAATCGCCTTGTGGGATTAAGGAAGAAAGCCGGCCTCTCACAGGAAGAACTCGCGGATAAGTTAGGCTTATCGCGTCAGGCGGTATCCAAATGGGAACGCGCAGAAGCAAGCCCAGATACCGATAACCTTATCTGCTTGGCAAAGCTTTATGGAGTGTCGTTGGATGATCTCCTAAACACGGACGCGGATATTGATGAAATCGCCCGCAACGTCAGAGAGAAAAACGAAGAGGAGAAGTCTGAGGCCGAACAGCCTAAACAAGAGGAAAAACAAGACTCTGAAAGGGTTGAAGCGGAGGAAGTCAAACCTGAGGACGTTTCCCATAAGAAGGGAACCGATGTCAACTTTGGTCATGGACGCATCCACCTTAGCGACGGGAAAGACTCCATTACCATTGAACCTGGTACCGTCCATATCCATGCGAATAAAAAAGACGATGACGACGATGACGATGACGATGACGACGACGAAGATGAAAACGTTGAAGTCGAAGTCGATGAAAATGGCGAACGCCGTTATCGCGTTCATGGGGTCGATATCACCGAAGAAAGAAAAAAGCCTCTTCTTATCACTATCTTCTCTGGCGGAACAATGATTCTTCTTGGACTCATTGCCTTCCTCGTTGCCGGGCTGACTTGGACCGAAGGAAGCCTTGGATGGGTTCTAGGCTGGACGTTTATTCTTGATGGAATCTGGATCGCCTCCATGGTTGAATCCATCGTTAGACACAGGTTTACCCATTTCGCCTATCCGATTCTTGTAGTCTCCGCTTATTGCAAACTTGGTTTCCTTGGAGCTCATTATGGATTCCCGGGATTCGGATTCTATTGGTTCCTCTTCATCACCATTCCTATCTTCTATTTGATGTTTGGGCCCATCGACAAAGCAATTCGTGATCGGGAAAGGCACGCCAAAGACAGAGTCGTCGATGTCAAATAAACCGATACATGTATGAAAAAAGTGCTCGGGAAATTTGGCCGAGCACTTTTGATCAATTAGGGATTATAGCTTTCCGAAGCGATCTTTTGGATATTCGCCAGCCTCGACGAGTTTGGCCAGGGAAGCGACGACTTCTGGTTTATCATCGCGATAAGTGACGCCATACCAAACTGCGGTGGTGGAGAGAACCTCACAGGAAACCTCGCCTCTTTCAATTAAATCAGAGACAACGGTCGGAATGAGGTATTCGCAAGAACTGAGATCGTTCTTGTTGGCTTCCATAAATGGAACGAATTCCTCTTCAAGGCGATCAAGGATATCGAGGGAGAAGACGAACATGTTCATGGAGACGAGGCTTTCGTGGGAAATCCTCTTCATTTCCCCGCCATCGAGAGGAGCGGCATAGATTTCATCGCCACGCCATTCGAGCTTGCTTTCAACAAGGCTAAGAAGCCTGTTGTCCTTATCCATGTTGAGGACGCCGCGCTTGACGGAACCGTTTTTGGTCATGGTGTTTTTGGCAAAATACCCGACATTGGCGTAATGCCCTTTGGAACCTTTTGGTAAGGATTTAAGGAAAGAAGCGGCGACTTTAAAGGCATCCGCACCATAGAAATCATCGGAATTGATAATAGCGAAGTTGCTCTTTAAAACGTCTTTGGCGCAATAGATGGCTTGGGCGGTACCAAGAGGTTTGGTCCTATCCTTTGGAAGAACATAGCCTTTTGGGATAACTTCCAATTTTTGGTAGGCATAAGCGACATCGATGTATTTTGAGACGCGCTTTCCAACGGTTTCCTCAAAGATTTCGCGGTTTTCTTCTTTGATAAGGAAAACGACGCGATCAAAACCGGCGCGCTTTGCATCATAGATCGAATAATCGATGATAAAGTTTTGCCTTTCATCGAATGGCTCAATCTGTTTTAGCCCTCCGAAGCGGGATCCCATGCCCGCGGCAAGAATAAGTAAGTCCATAAATAATATTTACCTCACGACTGTTGAAATAATATTAGTGGTTTTCCTTTAGAAAAGGAAGGGTGAAAACCTAAAAGCTATAGTTTTCTAGCCTTTTGTCTACCCCCTCCTCTTTATAGGAGGAGAGGAGTATAATATCGCGGCTTAAGAAAGTCCAATCATGAAAAAAGTATTTGAGAAAATCAAGGAGTTCTTCAGTAAGAAGATTGTGAAAAAGATTTCCATCCTTCTTGGTATTTTCGCCGCGATCATCATCGTGGAATGCACCGCGTTTAATTTCAGGGCAATCCCAAATAGGGGCGAAGTCAGGGATTATGAATCCAGCCAGGTAACCGTTACTTATGCAACTAAAACCGAACAGGTAGCCGAAAACGGCGACCCCATGTATACGATTCCGTCCACCAACATGCCTAGGTTTAGAATAACCTTTGATGAGCAAACGGTTGTTAACACGGTATATATCGACGTTTCGTTTTTCGACACCCACGAATATAAATACAATTTCAAAGTCAGCGGATATTATCTCGAGAATTCCTATGGGGTTACCCTCTCTTCCCAATATGAAATGGAAGTAGTCCAGGGCGATGAACACACCAAATATTTCTTAACCGAATTCAACCATGCGGTTAATAGAATCGATATTACATTAGCTTCGGTGGCGAATTATTCCGATGCGAAAGGACTTTCGTTTGCCTTTGGAGGAATAGGCCTTAACCATAAAATGCCCTTCCATTTCTCCTTTGCTAGGGTTTTATCGTTGATGCTCCTTGGTTCAGTTACCTTCATCTTGGTCGATTTCTTTATTAGAAGGAAAGAGAAGGAACCGCATCCCAAAAAACTTATCACTATGGATACGGTGGTTTATGCCTTGCCGATTGTCGCCCTTTTCGTCATATACACGTTCTTTGGGAATTTTACCCATGCTTTTTGTTCGCCTACAAACGGCACACAAATATCAAAAGAATTGGTCGATGCCTTTATGCACGGGCACGTATATCTTGACGCCGAACCTAGCGAAGTATTGAAAAATCTGCCCAATCCGTATGATCCGAATGTCCGAGGAGGGGCTGGAGCTTTATGGGACCATCTTTATTTTGATGGCAAGTATTATTCCTATTACGGTGTGACTCCGGTCTTCTTACTATTCCTTCCATTCAGGCTCATAACTGGGCAATATTTATATGACGCCTACGGTGTTTTGCTATTTTCAACTATCGGATTGGTATTCATGGCCCTTGCTTACGACGGCCTTATTAAATTAGCTTTCAAAGACCGCCCGTTGCCCTTATTCATGAAATACATGATGTTCGCTCTCCTTGCGTTAGGGTGCGGCATACTTTTCAACGTCGAGCGTCCATATTTTTATGAGGTTTCTACAAGCTGCGCCTTCATGTGCATGATGATTATGCTCTTTCACCTAGTTAGAGGCGGGCTGATTTTTGAGCGAGAACATAAGCGTTTCTTCTTCTATCATCTAGCCTTTGCTTCCTTCTGGGGCGCATTGGCCGTTCTTTCGAGGGCGACGATGGCTTTATACGCCCTTTGCCACCTTATTTACCTTGGCTTCTATTTCTTTAAAAAACGCAAGGAAATGGATAGGAAATCCATCATTCTTTTCTTCTCGCTGTCCCTAACCCCATATCTAGTATTTGGCATCCTTCAAGCCGTTTATAACTATGCAAGGTTTGGGTCATTCCTCGACTTTGGTATCGAATATTCATTGACGATCGCCGACTTCAAGAACATGCCGTTCCATTTTGGGAATGTGCTGACTTCTTTACATAATTTCCTATTTGGGTTGCCTTCTGCCTCTTCGAATTATTTCTTCTTAAGAGGAAACAACCTGAGGTTTGGAAACGCCTATTATTTCTTCGAAACCTCTTCGACGATTGGTTTGTTCATCCGCATGCCTGTTTTGTGGGTCATCTTTGTCCTTCCGTTCTTGGAAAAGACTACCTGGAAAGAGAAGGTGGAACATTTGTGTCTAAGATGGCTACCTTGCGTCATCATTCCGTTTATTCAAGTGGCCATTACCTGGCAAAGCGGTTTTGCCACCCGTTACTATTCGGATTTTGCTTGGCCGTTGATGCTTTTTGCCCTCTTGCTTCTTGGAAGACGTTATCAAAAAATCCAAACAGACCGCGGACAGGGCATAATGTTTGCCTTCCTCTTAGGGAATATAATTATCTCCTCTATTGTTACCTTTGATGTTATCCTTGTCTATGTGCCGATGCTGACTCACCATTATGGAGTCGTTAATTATGCGTATACCAGATTCTATTATCATCTGGGTCATGAATTCACATTCTGGAGGTAGATATGAAGACCTTATACTGGATATTCCCCTGCTATAACGAAGAAGAATGCCTTCCCGTTACATCTGTATCTATTTTGGAGAAATACAATTCCTACGTTAAGGAAGGGCTGATTTCCCCATCTTCTAAATTGGTTTTCGTCGACGATGGATCGAAAGACAAAACCTGGTCTTTGATCGCCGAACTTGCCAAAAAGGAAGAATCCGTGATCGGCCTTAAGCTTTCCCGTAACAAAGGCCATCAATATGCGGTTGAAGCAGGACTTCGTTACGCCTTTTCCAAAAACGCCGATTTGACCATCACGATGGATGTCGATTTACAAGACGACATCAACGTTGTCCGCGATATGCTTCTCGAGAACCAAAAGGGTTTTGATGTCGTTTACGGCGTTCGCAATGATCGTTCCACCGATTCCTTCTTTAAGAAGGCTACGGCGAATGGTTATTACAGGATGATGAGGAAACTTGGCGTTCAGATGATCGAGAACGCGGCCGATTTCCGTCTTATTTCTAACCGCGCCCTCGCCGCTTTGCTTGAGTACCATGAGGCCAACCTTTTCCTTCGTGGACTCGTTCCTCAGGTCGGCTTCCCTTCCAGCAAAGTCGAATATAAACGTTTGGAAAGAAAACAGGGCAAGACCCATTATCCTCTTAGCAAAATGCTGATGCTCGCCTTTGATGGGATGACCGCCTTTTCCAGCAAGCCTTTGTCTTTCATTGGCAAACTAGGTTTTTGTTTAATCATTCTTTCCGTCATTGCCATGGTGACATTTGGCATTCTTAACGGAGTTAACGTCCTAGCCTTCTCAATTTATTATTATCTCTTCCCTTTTATTTCCTTAATGACAGGCTTGATCCTCGTCTGCCTTGGCCTTATGGGATTATATCTAGGAAAGATGAATATCGAAGTCAAAAAGAGACCCCATTACTTCATTGAGACTATTGAAGGCGAATAAAAAAATACCCGACACATGTATCGATATAATGTGGACCCCATGTCAAGGACACATTAAAAAGGGACTGATCATTGAGAAACG
>CAMVEL010000016.1 GCA_947166565.1 uncultured Erysipelotrichaceae bacterium | reverse complement strand
TGGTATGGATTCTTTCTAGAGGGAGATCATATCCTCGGCTCTAATTGTAGGAAAATATGCCTTCATTTATTTATGGCTACGAACCCTTGTTTAATATATAATTAATTCAACCGAAAAAAGCATTCCGCCACCAGTGAAAGCGGATTGTATTAGGAGGAAAGCCCATGGCTGAAAATATCACCAAAAGAAACGCCGACGTCGTTTTCTGCATCGATGGAACCGGATCGATGGTCCCGGTCATCGAAAACGTCAAGGAAGGCGCGGTCCGTTTCCACCAAGACCTCATCAACGCCCTCGTCGATATTGGCTCTGATATCGATAGCGTCCGTGTCCGCGTAATCGTTTTTCGCGATTATGAGGACGATGGCAAGGATTCAATGGTCGAATCCCCATTCTTCGAGCTTCCGCTTGATAACGACCTCTTCCGTTCCTGGCTAGACGGCATTTCCGCTAGCGGTGGCGGAGACGCTCCCGAAAACGGACTCGAATCCCTCTATTATGCCTTCAAATCCGATTGGAACGTCGGAGCCAAGGACCGTCAGGTCACCGTCTTGTTCACCGATGCCGACGCCCTTCCATTAAAATCTCGCGCCTCCTCTCCGGACTATCCAGAGGACATGGTCGATCTCGATGGCCTCATCAACATCTGGAACTGCGCCGTCCAAGATCCTTCCATCAAGCTCCAAAAGAGGAACAAAAGGCTTGTCATCTTCGCTCCGAAAGGCACCTTCTATGAAGAACTCGCCGGCATGCTTCCTGGTTCCATCTTTAAAGCGGTTGAATCGGGCCGCGGCCTAAACGACGTCGACTTCAACGAGATCGTCAAGCTCGTCGCCGCTTCAGTCGGAAGGTAAGATCATTCCAATTGCCCCGCTGGCTTTATGACGCGGGGCTTTATTTTGTATACAAGAGGAGGGTAACCGTATGGATTACCATGGCTATAGCATCGAACCCAAATGGCTTTCTAGCGTTGGTATAAACTGGGAAACGACCGGTAACGGAACTTTCGTCACCGCCAAAAAGGGAAGCAACCGGTATTTTCTTAAACGCTCCATCTCCGTGCGTTTCCCTTCCTCAAAACTCCCCAAAGCCAGCTATGACCTTCAGCTCGTGGAATTCAAGAAGGTCCGCGATAAGCAAACCGCGATCAAGAAGAAATTCGCTTCCTTGACCGTCAGCAAAAACCACATAGTCCCAGAGGTCGACCACTTCGTCGATGAGAGCAATTATTTCGTCACGGTCACCCCCTTTATCGAAGGGCTGATCGGTTTCGATAAGCTTCTTTTGCCGACCAACGCATCCAAAATCGCTCTCGCTCTTGCGATGGCGGAAGACATAAAAACGATACACGCCCTCGATGTAATCCACGGAGACCTCAAGCCACAGAACTTCGGTTTCGTCAAAGAAGGGTCAACCTACATCCCCTTGCTTTTGGATTTCGACAATTCCTTTATCGATGGGAACGTCCCCGATTATGAAAGCCTTGGGGGTACTGAAGGATATCAGCCTCCTGAAGCGATTGGCTATATCGAAGGCGAGGATGGCTATGATGAGAAATCCATCACCAAGGCTAGCGATATCTTCTCTTTAGCCATCACCATCCATCATATCCTTTTTGGCGAGCTTCCTTCCGTAACGGGGGCAAGGGACGTCGGTAACGCCTTGCTTTATGGCAAGGAATTCTCCTTCCATAAGGCCGCCCATATGCAAATCGGTTCCAGACATAAGGTCGATTTCTATGCCTTGCTCATGGGGATGACCGAGCTTGATTACAAGAAACGTCCGACCATTGAGCAAGTCATCGCGATCCTAAAAGACCAAGCCTCTTTCGAAGGCGAATACCATGAAGATGAGGAAATCGAAAAAGAAGAAGCGCCTTATTTCGATTTCAACCTTTGGGAAGAAGATACCCCCAAAGGCGTCCTTTTAGGAGAAAGCGTCTTCAAATCCAAGGGTTATGAAGGCTTCCATAAGGAAGAATTAGGTTCCGTTCATTCCTATTCCTTAATAAGGGAAGGGACCACCGAAAGCGTGACCTTCGATCGTCTCGTGGAACTTGGGTTAGTCAAGAAAATCGAAAAAGCCGTCACGCTTGCTCTCGATGAACCCTATCCTGGCGATAACATCGAATTCATTTCGGCTAAGGAACTTTCGGATATGGGTGTCGAATATATCAAACGTTCCCCCTCGATTTTCAGAAAGATATACCGCATCTCCGTCAACGGATTATCCTATGACATCAACAAGAAGATGCTCTTGACCAAAGGCTTTGCCCGCCTTGCCTCCGTCAAAGGGGAGGATGGCGAACTCACCCCATTCCCAGAAGACGGCAAGGCCTTCAATACGGATAACCTTGCAAGGAGGGGTATCGAGAAGATCGAACGTTTGAAGCGCGATGGCCAAAACTATTACCGTCTTACCTATAAGGATGGAAGAAAGCAGGAAATGACTTCGAAGCTTGCCATCCTCAGTGGTTATATCCTCAAATAAAGGAGAGAGATTATGGGTTTCATCTATAAGAACAACATCGTCAAAGCCGATGATTTAGATTTCGATTTCTATCTACCCCAAAAAGGGGAGGATGCACATCCGATTAGAAGAGAAGGGTTATTGGTTATCGCCGATGGCTTCGGCGGGAGCGGTTCGACCCCCCATACCTTCAAAGTAGGGGAGAAAGAAAAACTAAGGAAAGCGGCTTTCTCGGATTTCCCAGAGGATAATCCCTATAAGGCGGAAATCGAGGAGGCCCTAACCGAGATTTTCGAATCCGACGGGGAAGAGGTCACGAGGACCAGCGCCTTTATAGCAAGTAGGATCGTTTCGATCCGCTTTGCCTATGGTTTGACTCTTCTTGATGGACCAATAAGTGAGCAAAAACAGCGTGATGCCCTCGCTAAATACGTGAAGAAGGGACTCCAAAACGTGGTTGATACCTTCCATTTCCCAGAATGCCAATACGCTCAGCAGTGCCTTCTCCCTTCCACCCTAGCAGCCCTTATTTATGAAGAAAAGGAAGGCAAGCTCCTCGTTGATTCGGTTTGGGCCGGCGATTCCCGTTCATATTGCTTATTGCCTAATGGCCTTCGTTTCCTCTCCCTTGACGATGAAGATGAAGAGAAATACGTCAATAACTATTTCCACGCTTACGATAAGAACCGCAAGGAACCATACCTTAATTACCGCCATTTCGAATTCGCCGAACCCGTCCTTATCTTCGCGGGGTCCGATGGTATCTTCGATCCTTTCGGCGACCACGATTGTTTAGGGGTTACCTATCTCCTTACCCGCTCGATCCTTAGAAGCGACGGCAAGAAAGACGCCCCAAGCAAAGAGACGGGCGAAAGGATGATGGAAGAATATATCTCTTCCTATCAGGAAGACGATACGACCATCGCCCTCCATTCCTTCGGTTTCCGCGATTTCCGCGCGCTTAAGAAAGCCTTGAAGCCCTTAGCAAGGAAGGTCGAAGGCCTTTTCGGAAAACTTAACGAAAACCTCCCGCTTATCAAAGCCGCGGGAGAATCCGAAGAGGAAAGGACGGATGCCTTATCCTATGTCAGGAAACGCACCCCAACCCCGTTCCCGATGATCCTTAACGCCCTTATCGATACCTATCTTGAAGGGAAGGAAGATATCGCCCTTACCAAGAAGCTTCGTAAACTCTTCTCTTCCATTATCGATCCAATCGAGGCGAAGAAGAAGGCGATGCGTAACGCCCTTAACGAAGCCGCCCTTTCTAGCGATTACATTGAAAAGGTCTTCGGGAAAAACAAACCAAAACGGGAAGCATTAATCCATTATAAAGCGATCTCGAAGCTTTCCTTGAAGGAAATGCCTGAAGACGAAAAAGAGATAAAGGATAGAATCCAGGCAGGCATTGAGGCCAACAAGATAAACGAACTCTATTTCAAAGGCGGTAAGGCTGCCCTAGCAATCGAAAAAGCCTTCGCCCCCTCTTTCGTAGAGAAAGTCGATAACGAATCCAAATCCGTCCTATGCTCCTATAAGGATAAACTAGTTTCCTTAGGAAAGAGCAAACAGGATTTCGTTATCGATGAAATAATCGATGGGCTAAGCAAACATCCAACCGAAACCTCGGTTATCGATTCCTTCTATAATTCGGGCCGCCTTGAGGCCTTTAGATTAAGGCTGCGCCTTTCAGAAGGGGCGAGAAAAGCCGTCTTAAAGGTCAGGGATGAGCTTGAAGCAATCGAAGAGGAATGCACCATCCTCCTTGATGAAAGAAAATAAAGATGCCTAGCCTAACCCTCAAATTCAATATAGGAGGTCAATCCTTTTCGGTCGATTTGGATGAGAAGGAGCAGTCCGTCTATTCAAGAAGATCCTATAGGACTTTCCTAAAAAGAGCCCCTTTAGGCGCCTTGAAGGAAAAGATAGACAAAGCCAAAACCGTCAGGGAGCTTGAGGATATAACTAGGGCCTACGATTTGGTGTCCGCGGTCGATTACGACGATTTCTCCTTTCCCGCGGCCAAAGCCTTATCCTATTCTTTGGCCTGCGTCCTTTATGATTTCCCTTACGCAAGAGGAATAATGGATTACGTCGGTTCCTTTTCCTCCTTCAAATTCCTCGCGATGGATTTGATGGACGGGAAGAAGGAAACCCAAATCGGTTTATCGGAATTTCTCGATAAGAACGAACTCAAGACCTTGGGGAGAATCCTTTTGAAAACCGCCTTGGACATGATTGGCGATATATCTAGAGGTTTGACCTGGGCTTATTTCATTGATAACGCGGGACTCTTCCAATGCGTCATCATCGATGAGGAGGATGTTAAGGAAAGCAAGATCGCCTCCTTGCAAAAGGATATCCTCGCTTGCGAAAGAAGCGGTTTTCATCCAAAAGGATGCAAGGGACTTGAAAGCGTCTATTTCCATGAATTAGGACATGCCTTAGATAAATACACCGGTCTATCTTCTGGAGTAGCCTTGGACAAACTCTTCAAAAGCCTTTCCAAAGAGGACATTAAAAAAGGATTGTCGGAATACGCCTCGACATCCCCCGAAGAATTCGTGGCCGAAGCGATGTCCGAACATTATTCGTCTTTCTCTCCGCGCCCTTTAGCGGAGAAAGTCTTTGCCCTTATGAAGGAACGTTACGGGTTCGCGATCAAAAAGGGCCCACGTATCTAGTTTATCCTAAGATAAAAACAAGGCATTTTTGCGGTAATCGCTTTCATAATGCACATATCTTGTCTAAAAGGTGTTTATCCTTTAGGATATCAAACCGTGGAAAGAGGAAAGAAGCGTGTTTAGATTATTGAAACATCTAACCTGGAAAGAATGGCTTCTTTTGCTTCTTGCTGTCGGCGTCATCTTCGCTTCGGTTTATTTGGAACTCAAACTTCCCGATTACACGAAGGAACTAACGACATTGGTCACCACCGAAAGCACCGACATGAACGCGGTTTGGCTAAATGGTGGCTTGATGCTTCTATGCGCTTTGGGAGGAATGGGATGTTCGGTCATCTCCTCTTTCCTTTTCGCCGTCATCGCCTCTAATTTCTCCGCTTCCTTAAGGGACAAGCTCTTTAATCGCATCATGTCCTTCTCCAATAAGGAGATCCATCAATTCCATACGGCTTCCTTGATTACGAGGACCACGAATGATGTCGTGCAGATGCAGATGCTCATTTCGATGGGAGCGGCGATGATGATCCGCGCCCCGATTATGGCCGTATGGGCTTTGATGAAGATTTCCTCCGCGGATATCTCTTGGACCGCGGCGACCTTTATCGCCGTAGGGGCCGTCCTTGTGGTCATCGTCATTTTGATAATCCTCTGCTTCCCCAAATTCAAGCGCATCCAAACCTTGACTGACGATTTGAATAATGCCGCGAGAGAAAACATCACCGGCGTTCGCGTCATCCGTGCCTTTAATGCCGAAGATTATCAGAATAAGAAATACGAAAAGGTCAATAACGACATTACCAAGGTCAACCTTTTCACTAGCCGTGCCCTCGCGGTATTAAACCCAACCATCAACTTGGCCATCAATGGTTTGGTCATCGCCATATATTGGATTGGGGCGGCCCTCATCAATTCCATCAGCATCGATCCTGCCCTTCCAATGGATCAAGCCCGACTCCTTTATGCCCAAAGGGTTGGCCATATCGCGAACATGACCGCCTTCTCCCAATACGCCTTGATGGTCGTCATGGCCTTCTTGATGATCGTCGGTATCTTCATATTCGTTCCTAGGGCGATGGTCTCCGGCAAACGTATCAACGAGGTCCTTAGCACCGAATCCTCCATAATCGATGGGGAAGGAGAAGGGGAGGCCACCAACCATATAATCGAATTCAAAGGCGTCGATTTCTCTTATGGCGGAGATAGCAATTACGCGGTTTCACATATCGATTTCTCTATCGATAAAGGAGAAACGGTAGCATTTATTGGTTCTACTGGCTGCGGTAAAACCACCTTGATGAACCTTCTTCTTCGTTTCTATGAAGTTAGCAATGGCGAAATCAGGATCGAAGGCAAGAACATCAAGAACATGAAGTTATCCGACCTTCGTTCGAAAATCGCCTTCGCCCCTCAAAAAGCCTCGTTGTTCAAAGGAAGCATCGATAAGAACGTCACCTTCGGCAGCAAGGCAATCGATGATAAATTAATCGATTCATCATTGGAAAACGCTTGCTGCGATTTCGTATCTGAGCTTGATGGAGGAAGGCAATTCGAGGTCGCCCAAGGCGGAAGCAACCTTTCCGGCGGCCAAAAGCAAAGATTATCGATTGCCCGTGCCTTATATAAGAATTCCGATATCCTCATCTTTGACGATACTTTCTCCGCGCTTGACTTCAAAACCGATTTGAAGGTCAGGAGAAACATCAAAAAAGCCGCTTCGGATAAAACCGTTTTGATAGTCGCTCAACGCATCGGTACGATTCGTGACGCGGACAAGATCATCGTCATGGATAAAGGCAACGTCGTTGGAATCGGCACCCATGAGGAATTGCTAAATAGCAACCCCGTGTATAAAGAAATCGCATTGTCGCAGCTCGATAAGGAGGAACTCTGATATGCCTCCGCATCGTAATATGAACTATCCAAAGGCTAAACTCAATTTCAAGGAGCTTAGCAAAACCTTCCGTTATGGTAAGGCCTATCTCCCGTTGATTTTACTAGCCCTCATTTTCTCTAGCATCGCCGCGGTTTTCGTCATTCTTACCCCATCGAAGATTCAGGAAGTCACCGATTTGATCAAGGAAGGTATTTTCACCCCCGCAGGAGTCGATATGGACAAAGTCCTCGCGACGGGAATGGTGGTTGTGGCCTTTATCGCGACCTATGCGATTGCCGCTTTCCTTGGAAGAATCCTCGCTAGCGAAGCGACCCATCGCCTTTCCCGTAGACTCCGTAGCGAAATCGGGGCGAAAATCGATAGACTCCCCTTAAGGTATTTCGATTCCAACGCGACCGGCGACATCCTCTCCCGCATCACTAACGATGTCGATACGATTTCCCAAACCTTAGGGACCTCCATCGCCGAACTTCTTAGTGGGGCCACCCAATTCATTGGGGTCATCATCATGATGTTCACGGTCAATTACATCCTTTCCTTCGTGACCATCGGGGCCTCCTTATTTGGCTTTGTCGGAGTATCCATAGTTGTAGCCATATCCCAAAAATTCTTCCGCGCCAGACAAAAATGCCTCGGTGAGATGAACGGTTACATCGAGGAGATGTATTCTAACCACAAAATGGTCAAGGCCTTTAACGCGGAAGATCTTGCCAAGAACGAATTCGGTGACATCAACGGAAGGCTAAGGACCAACAACAGAAGGGCGATGTTCCTCTCTTCCTTGATGGGTCCCATCATGAATTTCACCGGCAACCTCTCCTATGCCCTCGTCTTCATCGTCGGCGTTTCCCTTGCGATTAATGGCAACGGCGTCACCTTTGGTGTCATAATCGCCTTCACCCTTTATGCTCGTCAATTCTCCAATCCCCTTACGACATTTGCCCAGTCCTTATCCTCGATGCAGCAAGCTTCCGCGGCCTCTTCTAGGGTCTTTGAGATGCTTGATGCTGAGGAACTTGAGGATGAAAAGGAGAAGCTATCTTCATTTAAGGACGTCAAAGGGGACGTCACCTTCGATCACGTTTCCTTCTCCTACGATCCAAGCAGGGAGATCATCCATGATTTCTCCGCCGATTTGAAAGCGGGGATGAAGGTCGCGATCGTTGGGCCTACGGGGGCCGGCAAAACCACGATGGTCAACCTCCTTATGCGTTTCTATGAAGTAGGCAAAGGCGAAATTCGCATAGACGGGGTCAATATTCGTGACTATAAACGTGAGGCAATCCACGACCTATTCGATATGATTCTCCAAGATACGTGGCTATTTAACGGCACGGTTAGGGAAAACCTCGTCTTCAATAAAGAAGGGGTAGACCAAGCAACCCTAGACAGAGTCTGCGAAGCCGTTGGTCTAGACCATTATGTCGCTTCTTTGCCTAACGGCTATGATTCCCCAATCGATGAGAACACCTCCCTTTCCGAAGGCCAGAAGCAACAATTAACGATCGCTAGGGCGATGATCAAAGATAGCCCGATGCTTATCCTTGACGAAGCGACTTCTTCGGTTGATACAAGAACCGAAATCAGAATCCAAAAGGCAATGGACGAACTCACCAAAGGCAGGACGAGCTTTGTTATCGCCCACCGTCTATCGACGATTAAGAACGCGGACGTCATCCTCGTCATGAAAGATGGCGATATAGTTGAGCATGGGCCGCATAAGGAACTCCTTGCCAAGGGCGGCTTCTACGCCGAACTATATAATTCGCAATTCCAAAAGGCCGAATAGTTCTTTAGTTTCCTTCTTGGAATTATCCACTTGGTTCGTTGAAGCATTTTTGTTATATAATAAGTCCCATAAATGGGAAGACCACTTAAAGGAATAGTCGTCGGGGCTTTCGTTTCTGCCCTCTCGTTAGGCACCGCATTCGTCGGCTTTTCGTCCGTTTTGTCGCAGCATTCCGGCGATAAATACGCGGAATGGATGAAAGGGAAGAACGATTTAACCCTTTTGAGGAGCCTCAATATTCCTGGAACCCATAACACAATGGCCTTATATTCCCTCGCTAATGTCGCGGGGAAATGTCAAACCCTATCCCTTACCGATCAGCTCAATATCGGGGTTAGGTTTTTGGATATAAGGCTAAAAAGGGAAGGCGATAACCTCAAAGCCGTTCATGGATCCATTGATCAAAGAAGGGATTTCGCGGATATCGCCAAGGATATCGATTCCTTCCTAAATAACCATCCTAGCGAAGGCATATTGGTCTCCATTAAGGACGAAGACGGCGATAAGGACCCCGTTAAATTCGAGGACACCCTAAAGTCGTTTATCAGCGAAAAATGGTATACGGGTAATGTGCTTCCCGCGACTTTAGGTTCGATTAGGGGCAAAGCCATCTTGCTATCAAGATTCCATAATCCAACTATTGGGGTCAATTGCCATAACGGTTGGCTGGATTCGACTTCCTTTACCTTACCAAATGATATTTATGTCCAAGACGCCTATAAGGTCAACGACATAGAGGAAAAGAAGACCGCGATCACCGCTTGCTTTAACGAAGCCGGGCACGCCCTCAAAATCAATTTCCTTTCCGGATATAAACCTTCTTCCTTCCCGCCAAGCTACGCCCCTAGTGTGGCTAAGGAGATCAACCCCTGGGTTGCTACCAACATATCCTCCTTTGTCGATAGAGGAGTGGTCCTTTATGATTTCGTAACCACCACGATGATGGACGCCTTCTTTGGAGGTAGCCTATGAGAGTTCTTGGGCATATCCTCTTCTTCCTTGGCCTTGTGGTCGTCCTCGTTCTTTCCGGGGTGATGGCTTTCCTCGAACTCCGCGTTCTTTTCGCAGGGGAAAACATCCTCGCGGAAAACGTGGTAATCTCCGTTCTTGTCACCGTCTTCAGGGTTATCTATTTCCTTCCTGTCTTCCTTTATTCGATCTTTGCCTTGATGAATCTTATCTTCAGGAAGAAACCGACCCTCGCCCATCTATTGGTCTACGTCGCTTTCTTCGCTGGGGCCCTAATCGGCTTTAGGTTCTACGAATGGTTTATCCCAGTCGCCATGATGGGCGGCCTTGCGTTGATGTTCTTCGGAGGCCTTATTAGGAAAATCCTCCCCGAAAAATAGGGAAAACCATATAACGCCTTTGATATTTCTTAACCTAGCAACACCGAATCTGGCAAAACCAGGGAATCGAATTTATCAAGCAAATCACGGGGCTTAAGGCTCTTTTTTTCTTCCCCTCTAACGTCATAGACGATTCTTCCCTTATCCATCATGATAAGGCGGTTCCCATAACGGATGGCGTCCTTCATGTTATGGGTGACCATCAAGGTCGGGATTTTGGAATCGAGGACGATTTTCTCGGTTAGCTCCATCACTTTCTTCGCAGTCGCAGGGTCAAGGGCCGCGGTATGTTCATCAAGAAGAAGCAAGGAAGGCTTCGATAAAGTCGCCATCAAAAGGGTCACGGATTGCCTTTGCCCTCCGGAGAAAGCACCCATCGGGGCGTTAAGCCTCTCTTCTAATCCTAAGCCAAAAGGCTTTAGGAGTTCTTGGAATTCCCTCTCGCTTTCCTTTGTCAAGGCATAACGGAAGGGCGATTGTCTTTTACCTCTTCTTGAAGCGATGGAGAGGTTTTCAAATAAGGAGATATCCGCGATCGTCCCCATGTTCGGATCTTGGAAGACCCTGCCGATGTATTTGGCTCTTTTATGGACGGGAAGCTTTGATATCTCCATTCCGTTAAGCTCAATCGAGCCTTCGTCTTGGGCGATGACCCCCGCGATGATGTTGAGCAAGGTGGTTTTTCCTGACCCATTTGATCCGATCACGGAGATGAAATCGCCTTCTTTGATTTCCAAACTCACCCCATCGAGGGCCTTCTTGTCGTTAAGGGGGTTATCGTCAAGATGGAATGTCTTTTTGAGATTATCGACTTTAAGCATTGTTTCGTTCTCCTAAGCAGTGTCTGGCGATACTTTCCTTAAAGGAAGGGACCATGTCATCGTTTTTCGCGTTTTCTTTATTCTCTTTTTGGACTAATTCCCCTTTATGGGGTCCTTGCTTAATCCGTTTTTTGATATAGGCCACAAGCATCTGCAAGGCGATGATCAGAATAAGCAAGACCGCCTTGAAGATGGATAGCAGTGAGCCATTCGTATCAAGAAGCATCAACGCTTGGATGATATACCAATATAGCAAGGAGCCGATGACCGCGGAAAGAAGGCTCCTTTTGAAGCTCTTCCTCCCGATTATCGTTTCCCCAAGGAACAACGAGGAAAGGGCGATGACGATCATCCCCTGCCCATCAGTTGGTAAGCCCATGCCGTTATGCTGGCCGTATAAAGACGCGGATAAACCGATGAGGGCCCCTGAAATCGCTAAGGCGATAATCGACATCTTGTTGACGGAGATGCCACTTGCTCTAGCCATGGCCTCGTTTTTCCCCGCGGCCCTAATCGACATGCCGAGTTCGGTTCCAAAGAAGAAATAAAGGGCGAACCAGATGAGTAGAAGCACCACCAAACCGACGATGATATAGGATAGGTATGAGGCATAGAATAGATAAACCCTATCCGTATTGTTCCCCGCGATCAAATCCTTCAGCCAATTGAAGACCGTGAGGTGTTCGGAAGCGGAGAAAGAGGCCTGCCCGGCGGTCAAGGAATTGATAAGAATCGCAAAGCCAAAGGTCAAAGCCATCATGATTATTCCGGATAGAAGCGGTGGCGTTTTCAAATAAATCGTCAATAAGGCATTGCCTATGCCTGTAATTGCCCCAATCGTCATCCCAATCAATAAGCATAGGAAAGGATTCGTCCATCTATCGATCAAAACCGCGGTTAGCATCGTCACCAGCGGAACGATGCCCTCCACGGATAAATCGGCGATATTCAAAACGCGGAAGGAAATGAAAACCCCGATGACCATGACCCCTAAGATCAATCCGTTGACGAGCGGATTGATCGCGAAGGTCCTTAATGTCGATATGGCGTCAAACAAAGCGAGGTTCATTCTATAATCTTCGCCCCTTCGATGGCGAGGACCTCCTCAGGGATGATGATGCCAAGGACATCCGCTTCCTTTTTGTTGATGACGACATCCTTTTTGTCACATCTTTCAACGGGGATGTTTTTTATGGGGGTTCCATCCAAAACCTTGATGGCCATCTCCGCGGCTTGTTTGCCACATTGGTAATAATCAACGCCTAAAGCAAACGTGCAGCCATCGATCATGCCCGTATCGCTTCCGACGATCAAAAGCTTATCGGTTCTTGCTTCGTTAGCGGTTTTGACGACGTTGATCGCATTGGCAATCGTGTCGTCCGTTGGCAAAAAGACGGCATCGACTTCGCTTCCGATGGAGGAGATGGCCGCGGAAAGCTGACTCGCATCGGCTATTCCTTTCCTTGAGAAGGCGACGCCTTTATCCTTCATCCATTCTTCCGCGATTTCCACTTGGAAGATGGAATTGACCTCGCTAGAGGTATAGAGGGAGACGATGTTATCGACATCTGGGAACATCGTGAGGATCCTTAGTTCCTCTTCGATTGGCCCGATATCGACGACACCCGTGCAATTGCCTTCTGGGGCGGAAGGCTCTTTCAGGAGTTTAGCCCCTTCCGGATTAGTGACCGCGGAGAAAATAACCGGCGTTTTGACCCCTAGGCTATCGACCGCGTTTTTTAAGGCGGCGGTAGAAGGGGTCGCAATGCCATAAAGTAGATCCGAATTGGCGGATAAAGTCGCGGCCATCGTCGAATTATCCGCCCCAACGGCATTCGCGTTTTGGACGTTGATATCGATTTTGTCCTTGAATTTGCTCTCCTTAATGACATCAAGGAAGCCGTTTTTGGCCTTTTCGAGAGCGTCGAATCCTCCGAATTGGAGGATACCTATTTGGGCTTTGCCCCCATTCCCGCAGGCGGAAAGGCCGCCTAGAAGAAGGGCGCTAAAGGCGAATAACGTAATGTTTCTCTTTTTCATGATGTTTTCTCCTTTCAAGAAACAAAGCCCCAGGATTGCTCCTAGGGCTTTTCTTGATTTCTTTGGCCACCAGGATCAATCGGATTTCTCCTCCCTATCCGGGGCGCTTAGCTTACCGCAATAGGAAAAGATTACCTAAAGTAGTAGCCGTAATAATAAAACCCAGTCTTGCTGATGATGGTTTTGAAGTTGACTTTGACCATGGCTTAGCTCCTTGGGTATGGCAAAAATCTAAACCTAGGCGATTTCTTGTCAAGAAGATTTTATGGGAATTTGAGGCCTTGTTTTTAAGGGTTCCCGAGAAAGCCTGACAACATTAAACACAAAAGCTAAATGCGGTTTTGCATACGTATGTGCGCGAATCATTAATTTGGATTTCAACGCTTCCGGATGAAATAAGACAATTCAATATTTTCGATTCAAACCTCAAACTTCCCCCATTCGTTACATCGATTATGTTTGTTTCCAATCTATAGTGTGGGTAGCCCATTAAAAGGAGGTAAAGAAGAATATGTCGGTTGTCGTTGCAATCAAAAGCGAAGGAAAGGTCTTCATCGGATCCGATTCGCAAGTCACTAGAGGTGGAACCCGCCAAACCCTTAAGAACCCCAACAACTACAAGATTTGGAAGGTCAAAGGCGTTGATAACTGCCTCATGGCTCATGTCGGAGTAGTCAGAAGCGCCAACGTGGTCCGCATCATGAACAACTTGGTCGATGAGCTTGCGGTCATCAGAGACAAAGTGGATTACGAATACGTGGTCAGTGAAATAGTTCCGAGCATCCTCTACGAACTAAGGAAATATCGTTATTTGCCAAACAGCGAAAACGAAGCCTTCTCCGGGATGGATTCGGAATTCCTCTTCGCCTACAAAGACAAACTCTTCCACATTTGCGGCGATGGGTGCGTCATCGAGATAGACGATTCGATCGCGATTGGCTCCGGCTCATGCGAAGCAATCGGAAGCGTTCTCTCAACCGATGACCAAAAGCCAACATCGAGAATCGTGAAAGCGATCAAGGCCAGCGCCGCTAACGACATCTACGTCGATTACCCGATCATCATCACCGATACGGAGACCACCGAATTCTCCGTCATCACCGAAAAGAACGAAGCAACGTTTTTGAAAGGAGACAAATAACCCATGAAAAAGAACAAACTCTTCCTTCTTCCTCTAGTCATCTCCTCTTTGGGAATGGCCACCCTCACCGGGTGCGCCCTCTTTGGAGGGAATAATGAAGGAGATGTCCAAGCCTCAGAGACCAACAAACAGTTCGGCCTCTTCGGCCATTCTGGAAAATACCTTCCAGAATACGCGGTCGCCCAAATCACCCTCAACGAAGCCAAAACCTTGATCAACCTTGGTCCTATTCCCGAAAAGACGAACAAAAGGGCCAAAATGGATTTAAACGAACAGGATGAGACCGTCAAGAAGATTCTCAACAAATACGCTTCCCTCACCGTCAACGTCAATTATTACGTCGAAGGGATGGAGGAGAAACAGGTTCGTAAGGATTTCTACCAAGGAACCGATTTCCTAAGCATCCTCTCCACGAATAACTATTCGCCATTCGCCCAGATGAATGTCAGATTCCTCTTCGTCGACGATGGCCTCCTCGATGGTTTGGAGATGGAAAACGCGGCTTTCCACGAAGACTTAACTAACCTAGTGAGCCCTTTTGATAATCCTTACACATACCATAAGGATTCCCGCGATGAGCTAATCGTCCAAACCCATCATTTCGCCGAACTCCCATCTAGCCAAAATGGCGGTATCGGGGCGACGTTTAGACAAGACTGCGAGATCAAGTTCGATAGCGAAGGGAAAATCCTCTTATGGGAGTCCTCCCTTGGACTATATACCTCCACCCCAACCGGAACCTCCCTAGAAGGTTATATATTCGAAGCCTCCTTCGAATGGACTAGCAAATAAGGGAGGGCACGCATATGAAATTTGCAAAGGGCGATAGTTTTCAATATGACGGGAAGACCGTCAAGATCCTCGATGTCCTTGGGGATGGCGGGCAAGGCGAGGTCTATCTCGTGGATAACGCGGGCAAGAAACTCGCCTTCAAAATCTATAAGGAACAGGTTAGCAGCGACTTCCGTTACAACCTGCAGAATAACATCAAGAAAGGCGCTCCATCTTCTAATTACCTCTGGCCTAAGGAATTCATCGAATTCGAAGACGGCGATTGCGGGTACATGATGGATCTTCGCGATAAGGAATACGCTTCCTTCGTCTCTTATCTAACGGGCAAGACCCATTTCAAATCGAAGAGGGTCATGCTCAACTGGTGCATCGAACTCGTCAAGAGCTTCAAGGACCTCCATGAAAGGGGCTATTCCTATCAAGACCTCAACGACGGCAGCTTCTTCCTTAACCCCGAGAATGGGAAGATCCTCATCTGCGATAACGATAACGTCACCGCGGATAAGCGAAGCCTCGGGGTCTTGGGGAAAATGCGTTATATGGCCCCCGAAATCGTCAGGGGCGATATCGATAGACTTACAAAAGAGAGGCAAATGCCAGACGTTCATTCCGACCGTTTCTCTTTGGCGGTCATCCTCTTCTTGGCCTTATGCCTTGGGAACCCATTCGAAGGCGAACGCTTGAAGAAATACGTGATCGTTGACGAGAAGGCCGAGTTCGAACTATTTGGCAGTAATCCGGTTTATATCTATAAGCAAAACGACACCTCAAATAGGCCAATTCGTGGATACCATACCGCCGTTCTTAAGCGTTACCCCCTTCTTCCGGATTACATCAAGGAAGCCTTCCATAAGACCTTCGTCGATGGATTGCAGGATAGGGAGAATTCCAGGGTTACCGAGATCGAATGGCTGAAACTCCTCAATCGCTTCCGCGATGAGCTCATCACTTGCTCTTGCGGAGAGGAATACCCTTATGGGTTTGGGGAGAAGAAACCGAATAGGAAATGCCCATATTGCCATAAGGCCACCAGAAGTTTCTGTTTCCTCCTTATCGGCAAATCCAGGATTCTACTTGAACCTGGCAAATACATTTACAAAACGCATATCGATAAATATTCAAGCGATTACAACACCCCGGTTGGAAAGGTCGTCATCAACAAGAACAACCCAAACCTCTGGGGCATCAAACTCGGTTTGACTAATAACGTCCTCATCAAAGACTCCACGGGTTCCGAAAAAGAAGTGGCCAATGATGGAGTTATCCCGATCATCAACAACTTGAAGATCAAATTCGGCGAAGGGGCCATAGCCCAAATCATCTGCGAGAAATAACGAAAGGAGCAAAGACAGATGGAAGACAAATTATTAGATGGAATCAGGAAGCAGGAGCTCAACCTCCTCTTCGTGATCGACAATTCTGGATCCATGGAAGGAGAGAAGATCGGAGCGGTCAATAACGCGATCCGCGACGTTATGACCGTCATGCCGGAAGTCCAAGACGATACGAGTGATGCGGATATCAAGATCAGCGCGCTTACCTTTTCGGAAGACGCGAACTGGGTCTATAAAGATCCAAAGCCCGTCTCCGACTTCAAATGGAAAGATATCTCCACCGATGGGGGAACCAATTATTCCGAGTGCTTTGATAAGCTAGCGGACTTCCTCCGTCGTAAAGAATCCGGCGGCAAGATGCCGGATATCGGTGGTGTCGCCCCCATCATCATCTTCATGAGCGATGGCATGCCGACTTCCCCGGATTGGCAAGATCACCTTAATTCTTTGAAGAAGAAGGGCTGGTTTAAAGTCGCCCTCAAATACGCTTTGGCAATCGGCGTTGACACTAAAGAGGAACTCGATGTCCTTGCGAGTTTCACCGGCAATCCCGAAACGGTTCTCCGCGTCTATACCGCGGAAGCTTTACGTAAAGTCATCAAGGTCATCGCCGTCACGGCCTCCAAGGTCAAATCCTCCTCTAGCCAAGTCAAAACAGGAGGACAAACGGGAGGACAGCCAGTATCCCAAGAGCAGCAGGCTATCCAAGAGATAGAGAAGGGCTTGGAGGATATCGCTGACGTCGAATGGTAGGAGGTGCCCCATGGTTGAAGAAAGAATCGCCAAGCAGCGCCTCAATATCTTCCTCATAATCGATGCCTCCACCTCGATGCGCGGCGATAGGATCGGGAAGGTCAACCAAGCGATCAACGATATCAAGAAATATCTGTCCGAGCTTCAGGTGGAGAATTCCAACGTCGATTTCTTCCTCACGATTATGCCCTTTAACAACAAGGCCTTCTTCTATCAAGATAAAGACCTAGTCAATGTCGATGACCTTCAGTTTAGCGGCATCAAATGCGGCGGATGGACCAACCTTCATCTTGCTTATGAGAAGCTTGGGGAAGTTCTCCACCGCGAATCAAAGGGCGGGCTTATGCCGGATTTCGGCGGAGTGGCCCCGATCATATTGCTATTAACAGATGGCCATCCTACGGGTGACGCCTATAAGGAGGAGTTAAGCAAACTGCAAAGCCTCGCTTGGTTCAAAGCCGCCCTAAGGTATGGCATCGCCATCGAGCTAAACGACAAAAGAACGATGCAGGTCCTCCATGATTTCGTGGGAACCAACGGAGATGTCATCTCGGTCTATGATTCATCGATCCTCAACAAGATCATCCAGATCATCGTCTTGACGGCATCGAAAGTTAAATCGCAGACCTCCGACATCGCCTATAAACCTCGTCAAACCCAAAACGTGGTGGCCCAACAGCTTATTGCCGAGGCTTTGTCGGAGGCCGATAAGTGGGAGTGGTGAAATGGTCAACATGTTTGCTAAATCCTGCCGCGGATACTCTCACAAAAATAGCGGCAAACCATGTCAGGATTCCTCCCTTTGTTATAACGATAGCAAGAGACAGATTATCGCCTGTTGCGATGGTCATGGGGGAAGCGCCTATATCCGCAGCGAAAGGGGGTCTTCCTTCGCTGCGGAAGCGATCCTCAACGTCTTCCGGAAAATCGACCCCCGTTTCCTATTCAAATTCAAAGAAACGGAGATGGAGGATACGATTCGCATGGAATTGCTATGCGAATGGAACAAGCTTGTGGAGCGCGATATAAGCAAATACAAGTTTTCAAAAAAGGAATTCGCGCCATTAGGTGAAGAAACCAAGGAGGAATTGCTCCTTAACCGCGCGAAAGCCTATGGCACGACCATGAGCGGGGCTCTTCTTGTTGGCCATACCTTAGTCATCGCTTCAATCGGCGATAGCGAATGTATTCTGGTTAGGCACGGGGAAATTGAGCACCCTCTTCTACTTGAAAGCGATCCTGCCGGCAATATCACCTATTCCTTGTGCCAAGATGATGCCTATCGCTATATAAGGGTCAAGATGCTCGATTTCCGTAAATATGACGGTGTCTTCCTTTGTAGCGATGGCTTCTCTGGGCCATACCAAAGCTATGAGAACCTCAAGAAATCCTTCATTTCCCCTTTGATGAAAAGCGGCGTGAACGGAAAGACGATGATATACGTCGATAATCTCGTTGAGGAACTCGCGAATAACAAGGGAAATGGCGATGACGTAAGCCTGGCATTTCTTACGAAAAGCAAAAGGAGAACGTTGTTTTAACCGAAAGAAGGAACCGAACAATGGAATATAAAGAAGCCATCCGCATGGTCTTTGACAATAAGGGGGAGGGGGTTTTCCAAGAAGCCTTCCTCCTCCGTTCCCTCCTTTCCGATATCGTCAAATCCTCCTTCGCGGATTATAAACTGGTCTGTCTTCTCCATAAGCTCTATGAATACACCAACGTCTATGATCTTTTCAAAAGCAAAGGCTTGGACAAAGCCAGGGAGGAAATAGTTCTTTTCTATCCTCATTTCGAGAAGGAATATAGCAAAAGGGAATTCGTGGATGCGGTCAATCCTATCGCCTCCATTTGTTGTCCTAACGAATATAAGGAAAACAATAGGCCCCGTATTTCCAATCCGGCCAAGATAATCAAAATTAAGGCGACCCATACACCCCAAATTGTCATTTCCCCTAGGCCCAATCCGGTCAATAAAGCAAACAAACCAAGAAAGACTACATTCAAAAGCGTTGACATAAGGACCAATGCCACAAGTTTGGAAATAATCAAATCGAATACGAAGACCCCGAAAGTCTATGTCGATAAACAGGAAATCAAACTGGACCTTGCTTCCTTGATTGCAGGCGGGAATACGTTACCCCTTCACTTTTCCTCCAAAGGAAGTCTTATCGAGGTGTGCCTTCCCGATAAGAAATACCAATCAATTACGATTGTTGGGGGCGATACGAGGATCAATATCTGCGACCTATCTTTCGATGGGATTAATGCGAAGACCCTCAAAATCGCGAACAAAACCAAGATCATCAGTTGTAATGCGACATGTAACGATTTGACTCTTCTATCTGAAGAAGGAGAGCTTTTCTTCTGCGGAAACGCCAAGAAATTGGATTTTAAAACTAAGCAAGGCGGCGTTAATTTCTTTATGAACTCCCAAGTGAGCAATGTCGAACTCAAAGCCTCTTCCGGAAGAAGCATAGAAGGTCGATTCTCCGGGAAAATCTTCCGCCTCCATAAGCATTTCCTCCATGGGGCTAGGATAATCAAAGATTATCAGAAGAAAGGAAATCATATCCATCTCGATTTATCCGCGTGGAGATACATATCCATCAAATGATTGTTATCGTTACATATTAGGTGTATCATTTTTTGAGAGGCGAATATGGGAAAAGCGGCTATGTGCATAGAGATGCTTTGCCACCTAAATACCGGCAGAGTATACAAAGTGAGCGAATTAGCCGAGCTTTTGGAGACTTCTCCCCGCAATGTCATCGAATACAAGAAAGAGCTTGATCTTGCGACTTTCCATGCAGATTACGATGCCCTTATCAAATCCATACCCGGAAGGAACGGCGGTTATCAGCTGAACAAAAGCGTTGCCCTTCCGGTTTTTCGTTTGCTCCCAGAAGAAAAAGAGGCCCTTAAGGAATCGCTTGACTACTTGATGAGCAAAAAGGATTTCCTCAAGAAGAAGGAGCTAGAAAAAGCCTTTGCCAAAGTCCTCTCCAACGTCGAGGTCGAATACGATAAGGATGCCCTTCAATCGATTGATCATTATCAATTGACGATGAGTGAGAAGGAAATCGAGGAACGATATCGCGCAGTCGAGAAAGCAATCGAAGAGAGACATGTCATCAAAATCGAGTATGAATCCATTAAGAATGGAACCAAAGTCCACGTCGTTCATCCTTATAAGCTCTTCCTTTACAATAACTCTTGGTTCTTCCATGCCCTTGTCCCAAATGAATCCAAGGTATGGCAATTCAAGGTAAACCGCATAAAGTCGATTGAGATCCTTAACGATACCTTTACCGTGTGGGAGGGATTCAATCCGAGTAACTATTTCGACGGAAATGGGTTCGTGAACAATGGCCCATTCGTTCATTGTGTGTTCCTTATGTCCGGAGTGAGAAAGCACCTCGTTAAAGAACGAGTCTACGGCAAGAACCAAGTAGTTGAAGAACTTGAGGACGGAAGAGCCAAGGTTAGCTTGGACATGCAAAACGAGGACACCATCGTCTCCTATGTCTTAGGATGTGGGAATGATATCGAAGTGCTAGAACCGTTATGGCTCATCGATAGAGTCAAGGAAACGGCAAAGAAGATCATCGAAAAATACGAAAACTGAATTCTCAAAAAAAAGGAATAAAACTTTGGAGGAAATACTATGAAAAGAAGAAGGAAGAGCATCAAATTGCTATTATCTGCCTCTTTTGTGCTTCTAGGATGCGCGGCTGTGGAAATCGGAGCCAACAATAACCCGCTTAACGTTGGTGCTGAGGCACAACCGCATCTGGCCCATGGAACCGGCTTTGATAAATATATTGGTTATGGGTATAACCCAGCCAAAGGCGTTCCTTTGGTTGATACCGCTAACGCATTGCATTACAGCAATCCTATTTTGGATGTCAACAACGAGGACATGTGGGCTAACGTCAACGTCAAGACCGATATTGACTCCACAAGGCAAGATTCCATGAATTTCACCTCCTCCTCCGCGGTTGAAACCGCCGAGACAATCGGCAACGCTTTCTCGGGAGGAATTTCTGGTAAGGTCAAGATGGTTACTGTCAACCTTGATAGCAAATTTGAGGTCAATCGCAGTCAAATCTCCAAAGTTCAGGAAAATTTTTCCTATTATTCGATGGTTGTTCGCAGACGTACAGTCGCGCTTCAATCCACGGAAAATCAATTAAGAAATTACCTTAGCGCGGAATTCCTTTCTGACGCCAAGATGATTACGACGGAGCTTGCAGCCGATAACTTCCTTAATAAGTTTGGTTCCCACCTATTGGGCGGATACACTCTTGGCGGTTTGCTTGAAACGACCAACTATTTCTCCTCTGTTTCGGAAACGGCCGCCAGATCGACGAGTTTTGATCTCAAGAGTGAAATTTCGGCCTCCCTTAAAGCCGTTGAAGCAGGTGCAACGGTTGCCTTCTCTAATAAATATGGAAGCAATTACGATGAGACGACTTCCACAAATCATTACCATTTCTCGGCTTATGGTGGGGACGCATTCCCTAACCTTACTATCGATGATCTTTTCGCCATCAAAGGCGGCGAATTCAGCCAAGACAAGAATTTCAACTACAGCATTTGGACTCAGTCTTTGAACGAGGATAGGAACCTTGCCATTGTCGAAGTCCCAACCGGTTCGCGCATGATTGGCGTTTGGGAGTTGCTACCGAATACGCAGGATTACGTAGCCGCAAAGCCGCATCTTATCAATGCTTATGTCAAACAATGCGCTAACGCTGTCCGCGACGCTAACTATAGTGATTTGGTGCAAAAGCTATCGCTTCCTGTTCCTGAAGCCCCGACTATCAACGTCAAAGGATATGAGCTTTACACAGACGTTTCCGCTGGAAAGGACAATTCCAAGGTTTTAACCAATTATATTTCCCGCTCGCAAAGCGGAATGTCCGATATCACTCTTCGCCCAGGCCAAATAATTGCTTTTGATTTCAATGAAAGCGCCTTTGAGGGCGACGAGTTGGAATGGTCGGTTAGCAGCGCTGGAAGTGACTGTGTGGACATCCTTGATTCTCGCGCTGGCGTTTTTAAAGCCAAGAACAATATCGATTCCAAAAAAACCTTCACAATCGAGATTAAGAGCGCTGGAGTTACTATTTTGCAAATCAAGAATGTGTCCATCAATCCAGAAATGTTCTTCTCTGGCGGTGAAGGAACGGAAGACAACCCATATTTAATTGCCAATACCCGCGATTTCTACAAATTGATCAAAAATGATGAGAATAGCGAACTCTTTGACAAACATTACCGTCTTATCAGCGATCTCAATTTAAATGACCGCATTGATGGGGAGTCTCTTAATCCAATTGGTTCCCCCAGTAACCCTTTTACGGGATCTTTTGATGGCGATGGGCATTCCATCAGTGGAGTTACATTCGATAAAAACAATATTCTTGCCGATAAAACGGACGAATATGGTGGCTTGTTTGGCGTTATCGATGGAGCGACTATCAAGAATTTGACTTTGTCTTCGCCAAAACTCACGATGGCTCTCAAGGAGAGCGATTCCGACTGCAAAGGCACTGGATTGCTTTTCGCAGGCTCCCTTGTCGGTTATTCAAAAGGAGATTCCTCCGTCATCAATTGCAACATCGATAATCCCAACATCGATTTGGACAGGGGCAATTACACTACAAATAGCTCTTTGATATTCGATAATACAAGCGATTTCTATGTTGGCGGCGTCATCGGTCGAAACGAAGGCAGGGTCGACCATATCACGATTAATGGCGGAACCGTTTCTGCAAAAGCCGGCAATAGTAGCGATAAAGCCCGCTTCGTCGTTGCTGGTGGCCTCATAGGGTATAACGGATACAAAACTAGTAGCGTTGCTTCTTTGACCTCCAATATCGAGGTCAAGGGCACTACGGTTTATGCCCAAAACGGCGACCACACACAATGGGAAGACAGGACTGCAATGACCGGCGGTTTGATTGGTGTCGCACTTGACTGCAACCTTAGTAACATCAACATAAGATATGATAATGGCGGCACCATACAAGCTAAGACATTGCAAGATGAACCCGCATTTTGTGGCGGCGTCCTCGGCTGTCTGTTTGAACAAAATCCTGGCAAAAACAACTTTGAAAACATAGCCATTAAAGGTAAGAGCGATTTTATCAACGCTTATTACAAAGGGAATGTAAAAGAAAGGAATATTGGCTTCGTCAGCGGTGACGTCAAAGACGCGAGCAAGATTCAATGCTCCAACGTCCAAGCAGATACCACAAATGACAACTTGAAGGCTTTTTCCAAAGGCGACAGTGATATCGTTCCAGAGGGATATACCGAACGTAACGGAGTCAAATATATTGCCATTTCCTCAATGAACAACGACCAAGAAGTTGTCATTGATGTCACCAACGCCAAAACCGATTTCATGGTAGGCGAAGAATTCTCCGCCGGATCGATTGAGGTCAGGGCCGACGACGAACTCGTAAACGGGTATTGGCTAGATTATAGCGCCTATAATCCAAACGCCGTCGGCGAATACGAAATAGTTGTTTCTTATAAAGGCCAAACAGAATCCTATAAAGTCACAGTACATGCGGCTCCAATACTTAGCATCGATGTTGCTTTACGCAACGAATCCCTTGCCCATTATGAGGGCGAATTCATGAATATCGATGACTTCGTCTTCTCTGCCATTTACGCCAATGGAACAACTAACGAAATCCATGCGAACGATGCAAACACCAGAATTATAATGGACGATACGACTGATGAAAAATTGATGGAGGGTGACAATATTTTCTCCTTCATCGTTACAAAAGACGGGAATGAATTTTCGAAGAAGAACGGCAAAGCCGGACAGACGGTCGTTAACGCCAAAGGCCGCGAATTCTCTAGTATTGCTTGGGTCGGCGGAGAGCCATCTTTCTCGGCTTATCCAAACACCGTTATCTCCTCTTCCAGCCTCCTTAAGGGCGCCAAGTTCGAAGTAAACTTTGATAAGGGAGGCAAAATCGTTTATGAGTTTGTCACCAACAACAGCTTGACGGAAACCCCATACCGTGAAGATGGCGTTGCCTGCAAATCGGTTCAACTTACCAGGTCTCAAGCCAATGTCGATGTCATTATTCCAACCATCTCTCTTGGCGATAACGTGGCAACCATTTGCTATGACGATTACCATACCTTGGAATTCAATATCCGCGGCGATTTGGATCCAAACGACCATACCGAGGAACTAAATACCCTTAGAAGCCTTGTCAACGCTATTGCTGAAAGCAAGACCTTGATAGAGCGTTTCCAAGCCATCAAGGCGGCGAAACAATACTTCGACGCCTTAACCTGGAGCAGCAGTGAATCCAACGCTCTTGGCGCCGAGATCAACGATGCTATTAGCGCGTATAACAATCAAGTGGCTGGAATCAATGACGATATCCTTGAATCCGTTACCATTTCGGTCAGTATAAATGGATTCTCCCTCGATAGGAGGGGCTTATCCGCTTGGGCGATTATTCTTGCAATTGCCTTCGCTATCTAATAAAGGAGAAAAACGATGAACAAGTTATTGAAAACCTTGATGGTCCTATCTTCCTTAACAATTCTTGCTTCTTGCGGAGGGAACAGTTCTTCGAGTTCTTCATCGAAAAGCTCGTCGGCTTCAACCACCACGGAAACTGTTCCGACTAGCGAATCATCCAAGACTTCAGAAGAATCAACAACCGATCCCGCTAGCGAAACAAAACCAAGCGAAACTTCTAGCGAAGAACCCCCGGTTGAATCAAGTGATTCCGCACCAGTCGAATCTTCTGAACAACCTCCTGTGGAATCTAGCGAAAGCAAACCAGTAGAGACTTCCGAAGAGCCTCCTGTGGAATCTAGCGAAAGCACCAAGGAAAGCACGTCTTCTTCTATTGAAAAGACGCCTCTTGAGATATTCAACGAATTTTTCGCGGCTTCAAAACCGACGAAGATTGTGATGAACCAGGTCTATCGTAATTCCAAGATTGGAGCAGATTTAACCCAAAAAGCTTCTTTGGAAATTGAATATGGCTCGACCATCAAAACCAAGTTCACCTATGAATATCAAATTCTAAATCCAATTGGCGCCGAAGAACCGATTGGGACAAAATCTGGTACCATTTATTCCTCTGGACGCGATGTCTATCAAACCGTCAACGATGGAGTTGAATTGGTTGAAGAAGCGGATGTGACCTTCCTTCTTGCCACGCTTAATCTCAATAACCCTAGTTTCTTCTCCGAATACGAAGCCGATGTCGATTATCTTATGGCCAAGGTCAAAGATAACAATGTAAAAGATGTCTTAGGTAACGAATTTGATATCACGGGTCTATCATTTGAAATAGATTTGGTTGATGAAAGGCTTGATTATTTACAAGCAAAATACAAAACAGACATCGAGGCTTCAGTAGCCTGCACTTGCAGATACACTTACGAAAACATAACTGTTGATATTCCTGCCTAAGGATAAGGGGTTATGGGCAATAGGAACTCTAGAAGAATTGGTTTTCTATCATCTTGCGTTTTCCTTTTGCTCTCATGCTCAACCGTTCCGACATTTTCCAACGTTTTCCAAGAAGACGAAGAGGAACAGGCTTTCAATGGATTTGAGGTTCACCAATTATCTCTTGGGGCTGAAGGCGATTGCTCTTTGATTAAATATGGTTCATGCAGCATTTTAATTGATTGCGGCGGAAACCAAAACTCTAAGAAAAGAATCATAGACAACCTAAATAAATACGTTGATAACGACATTATTGATTACGTTATTTTCACCCATGCGGATAGCGACCACGTCGCCTGTGCGGACACGGCCCTTAGCGAATGGCTTAACGAAGCAGGGAAAAATCGCCAAATCGGGATGCTCGTGGATTTCGATATTAGCCAAGACCCAACCAATAACCACCCGTTAAAAAACGCCATCTTTGAAGTAAGCGGCGCTTACGGGGACTACAAAGAAAACTTTAGGGATAAAAACTCAGATAAAATTAGGCATTACGTGACGGCTTCTTTGCTCAACTATCAAAAAAGAGGAGTGAGCAAAGACGCTGTTAAGAACGCCTTAATTAGCTCCAATGCCAATCTATCGACTTCCTCCATAATGGATGAATACGCCCTTTCCCTTTCTCCAACATATGCTTCTTCCCCGAGCAAGGATGTTTATTCTTCTGGAAAAGGAGCGGATGCCTCCATCAAATTCCTTTATAATTATTTTTTCGATCACCCAGTAAGCGGAAAGGTGGTCGGTTCAACTCCTGATTCCGCCGACAAAAACATCATCTCCGTTTGCACGATGTTTAAACTCAAAACGGATGGCGGTTACAAACGCATGCTTTTTAACGGCGACTTAGAGGAATACGATTCTCTGAAGAAATATACCAAAATCGCCTCGGAAGACGGGAAAATTGGTGGCGAAAACACTCTTATAAACCAAAATAGCGAAGAATTTGGCGAGCCGATTACATATTACAAGGCTTCACACCATGGTTCCAACACCTCAAACGATCCCGCTTTTCTCGAAACGATAAGGCCTGAGTATATTGGCATTAGCGCAGTTGCGGGAGGACAACATCAATTCCCTTCAGAAAACAAAGATATGGCCGATTCATCTTCGATGGTGGAAATGACGAGGTTCACCGACCATATATACATAACGGATAAGAACGTAAATGAGGATGGAGACGGTGTAACAGCAGAACCATATTACGGAAACATCGTCTTCAAAATGTCTAAAGACGGAAATGATATTTCTTTTCAAAACCCCGATGATTTCACCTTAAAAGAAATGCCAAAGAGCCTATTCGTCGAAAAGACATGGTTTAGGAAGAAACGTAAATATGAAACAGACATCATCAATCTAACCGTAGACGGAAAAACCCCGATTAACATTAGTTACATAAAACTTGGTCATATCGACGTCATTGTTGGAGCCGGGAAAAACCCGGGGTCCACTTCCGAGCCCGATTTATCCGATGATCAAAAGGAAGCCCTTAAAAACAAGGTCTCTCAATTATGCAATGACGGCGTTTTGGAATATTTGATTATTCCAGGTAAATCTCATTATTCTCTTGGGCTGGTAGAAGATATTATTGCTGCCAAGGGAATAAAGACAATCAGCAAGTGCATATATTTAGATTCCAAGCAAGAGGAGTTGATGACGTTTTTAGATAACGACAAAATCAAATCAAAGGAAGCTTTTGAAAGCGGATGTGATCCCATTAACCTTATTGATGGAAGCGAAGATTATAAGCTTGAATTCTATGCCAACAATTCTGCTTATCTTACACACAGCATGCCCACGTTTTACACAGTGTTCAAGGCCGAAAAATACACCTATCTCAATGCTGGCGATAATGTTCGCTACGATGATTTAGAGTCAATTCCAAACGCTCTCAAAAACAAGGTAAATACAATTCAAATGGCTAAATGCGGAGAATTCTTTGAATTGGATGAGAAAAAGGCAGGGTCTATTGGATCGTTTAGAAGCTTTTATGACACTTACATAAAAGCGGAAAACAGCAATGTTATGATGAACGGGACAATGTATCTTGACACCAAGGCGAAACTGCAACAATTCAACACGAACGTTCTTATTAATGATGTAGAAAAACTCAGTAATATAGATTTAGTCGTTTCAAAGATTCTCAAAGGTGATTCAAATAGCTTATCACCTCTCGTAGTTAAAGGCTTGACTTGCTGCGGTGACACCATGACCAGGGTCTTTATTGAAAATGGACAAGAGGTTGTGAGAAAAGCAATGTCCAGAGATTTAGAATGCTTGTCCATTTCCGATAAGGAATGCGCAAAAAGATCAGATGTTCACGCAAACACAGCCGTTATCAAATTTGAAACAGCTTGGGAAGCACTTAAACAATAATCTTTTTTTATGTAATGGGTCGCTTATTTCGCCCTGAGGATCAGGGTTTCGAATTTAGCGATTTGGATGGATGAGGAATCGATGACGATGTCTTGGCCAATTTGATGTTCGTTGTTGCTTGAATATAGAACGGTGCAGGTCTTCCGGTTTCAAATCCGTCTCTTTTAGTGTTCGCATAAGTTTTCCTCTACCACTAAATAACACTAAACACAACACTAAACGCCATTTATAACACTAAACACAACACTAAATTGGCAAACACAACACTAAATTAGAATTTATAACACTAAATGTATGTTGGGGTGTTCCGACGATTGCCTATGATTATCGTAGGGACAAAACAAAAGACGGCCGAAACCGTCTTTTTTATGTAATGGGTCGCTTATTTCGCTCTGAGGATTAGGGTTTCGAATTTAGCGATTTGGATGGATGAGGAATCGATGACGATGTCTTGGCCAATTTGATGTTCGTTGTTGCTTGAATATAGAACGGTGTAGGTTCCGTTTCCAAATCCAATGCTAGCATCGCCGTTGCCTTTGTTAGCGAAGATATAGGCGGACTTGTTGTCGCTATAGCCTTTATAGGCACCAGCGATAACGTCGGTCTTGGATTTATCTTGAGCATCGAATAAATCGTTATAGTTCCAGCAGGTGCAACCATCGTTTTTGATTTGGGCTTCGGTTTGCCCAAGGGTATTGCCCATCTCCTTGTTGCGGAGAGCGACCATTTCGACGAACTTCTGATAATACTTATTGACAGTCGCATCAACTAGACGATCCCACTTGAAGGAATTGACGGCATCGCCGTATTTATAGGAGTTGCGGACTAACCAAGTGTCATCATCGATCTTGATGCCATCGCCTTCGATCCAATATTTCTGTCCGTTTGTCGCGCGCCTATAGGAAGCGACGAGCTCGTCGTACCAATAATCGTCTTTCTCGATTAGTTTTTGACGGAAGAATTCGTCACCACCATGGATGAAGCCGATGCCTTGGCTCATAAGCGAGATCGCGGATAAGCCGGTGCAGGCTTGCATGACGTATTCGTGGTTTGGATCATCGAAGGTGGAGTCGTGGTTATAGAAGTGGTAGTTGATTTGGTCATAGAGGGTGTAGTTATCGTGGCAAGCAAGATAATTTACCGTCTGGTTCGGGTTGACTGTTTTGGCTCCGATCGCCTCTTTCGCCCAGCGGTTTTCGCCGATTATCTGGGTGAGGGTGTTATAGACGTTATTGACGTTAGAAGGCTCACAGATCCAGCCTTTGGCAGGGATGACGTCGTCATATACCGTGTTACCCTTTGCGCCATCGCGACCAGCGTCATTGAACCCACCGATCGGGAAGTTCGCGTCGGTATTTAGTTGTTTATAGATATTGTTGGTCCCAGATTGCTTATCTCCTGGAAGCGCGGTTCCGCCACCGGTCCAGCCTTCGCCATATAAAACAATGGTTGGGTCGATTTCATTGACCGCGGCCCTAACCGCTTTCATCGTATCGAGATCGATGCAGCCCATGAGGTCGAAACGGAATCCCTTGACTTGGTATTCCTTTGCCCACCAGGCAACGGAATCGGCGATGTATTTGGACATCATCGGACGCTCGGTGGCGACTTCGTTTCCGCAACCTGAGCCATCGGTATAATTGCCGTTAGCGTCCATGCGGAAGGAATAATATGGGATAAGCTTGGTGAAGCAGTTGTTAGCGACGGAGGACATGTGGTTATAGACGACGTCCATAACGATCCTGATGCCGTTTTCCGAGGCTTTGAGGATGAGGTTCTTGAATTCCTTGATGCGAGTTGTGGCAACCTCTGGATCGGAGGAATAAGCGCCTTCGACGGAATTGTAGTTCTGTGGGTTATAGCCCCAGTTATAGGATTTGGTATCAAGGGTACCGTTTCCTTCGGTTGAAGTGTAATTGGAGGAAATCCTCTCATCGTTATCCTGATCGAAGACAGGAAGGAGTTGGATGGCGTTCACGCCAAGTTCCTTGATGTGGTCGAAACCGGTTTTGACGGTCTTCCCGTCTTTGGTGTATTCGGTGCCTTCCTCAACGAAGGCATTATATCCGCCCCTACGGTTTCCTTTCTTGGAAATCCAGGTCTTATCCGCGGTCAAATCGCGTATATGGGTCTCATAAACGGTGAGTTCGTTCGCGGATTTGATCTTTGGAAGGTTGGTATTGACGGCCTTGCCATCATCCCATCCCTCTGGGTCGACTTTGGAGGCATCGTCCCAATCAAGGCAATAGTTCCTCTCGCCGTTTAAGCCAGAGGCTTTGGCATATGGGTCGTTAGCGTAGACGACTCCGTTGGAATTGGTGGCTTCATAGCAATACCAATCGAAATCAAGTTCAATCTCTAGTGACCAAACGCCTTTTTCGCCTAAGGTCATATCCTTACCGATGAAGGAGTCGACGTTGGTGGAGCCGCGGAGGTTCCATGGGGTGCCAAACATATAGAAGCAGACCCTCATCCTTGAGGATGTCGGAGCCCAAACCTTGAAGGTCTTCTTGCCGTCTTTGACGGTTACCCCAAGGTCTTTTCCGGTGTATGTATAATCCCTTTTGAACTTATCGGTATCGAAAAGCTTATAGACCGCGATGGCCTTTTTCTTTAATTTCGTGGTGTCTTGGGCAAAATAGCCGCGGACCTCATATTGGGTGGAGGGGTCGATTTCCTTATCAAGGGTCAAGGAGACGGCCGCGGATTGATTATCCGCCTCGAGGGTGACGGTTTTGATGATGAAATCGTCCTGTTTCTTCCTCTTTTCGGACTGGGTAAGGCGATAATACTCTTTGGTGAATCCATAAAGGGTCAAGGAAGCGATCTTACCGACGTCCTCTTCTTTTCTTGAGCCCTTCGTTCCGGCACCGCTAATGTAGATGGTCTTCCAGTCGTTCCCGACATAGCAGGCATCGAAATGGTCGCCAAGCGCGTCTTGACGGGCATAGAACATATCGATGAGCTTGCCTTCTCCGGCGGCTAGATAGATGTTCATCCTCGCATCTTCGCCTTCGCCCTCGATATCGAATTTTTTGAATTCGCAGACGGTATCAAGGGATTGTCCAGCCCAAGAACCGGCTTTCTTGACGATGACGCGGATATCGGTGGAGGGGAATTCCTTGAATTGCTCGTTGGTCGCCAAATCGATATCGAAATAGACGCCGTATTCTTCGTCTTCTCCGCTCCATTCGTATTCCTTGCCATCAACCGCGGTATTCCATAGGTAAATGGCTAAGCCATCATAGTTCATGTCATCGCGGTGATACCAAATACGGAGTTTTCCTTGGTAGATCATGTCCTCACGGCCTTCGCGATCATCGCCACCAGGGGTGGTGGTGCTGGTCGTCGGCGTCGTCGAAGACGATGGAGTGACATCAGTATAGCCTGGCTCGGTCGAACCACCGCCACTAGAAGAAGCAGGAGCTCCTCCGCAAGAGGGCAAAGCCATAGAGGCCGCTAAAGCAGATAATAGTAAGAGACGTTTCCTATTCATAGATAAATCCCCTTTGATTAAAGAATTATATTCTTTCTTGTTATGCCCTTCCATATCCTTATTTTCCTATCTAGGAAAAAAGGCGTCTCCAAGAAGAAGACGCCAATAGGAATAACGGGGAAACGGTAGTTATTTTTTGAAGGCATCAAGCCCTGGGGTGGCCTCCCCTTCATAATCGAAGAGGGTTTGGTTGGCCCATTCATTGAGGTCTTCCGCCATCGGTTCCTTGCCTTCATAAAGCATGCCGGGGACTCTTGCCCAGCCAACTTTCGTCGAAGGAATCCAGAACGGTTCCCAATAGCAGATGGCCTTGACTCCGAGTTTCTCGCCTAAGGACATAAGATGCCTTAGATAATCGGCTTGCCCCTTTTTATCAAGAGGATATGGCAATGGGTCGCCTGTATAGGTCTTATATTGTTCTTCCTTAACGAAGAGGATGCTTTCTTCGTCTTCGGCCCCATAGGGTTTCCAGGTGAAGGGGTAGCCCACCTCAACGATCCAAATCTCCTTATGGTATTTGTCACGGAGATTGACGATATTCTCCTCCAAAGCCTTCATGGTGCCATGCCAAAACGGATAATACGATAGACCAATGACGTCGAAATCGACGTTATGGTAAACCATATTCCCATACCATTCGTCATGGCCGACCTTGTCGCCAGATTTTTCCAAATGGAGGATGATCTTGGCTTCGGGATAGATTTCCCTAACCGCGGAGGCCCCGGATTGGAGAAGGGTGCAAAGATTATCGTAATCCTTGTGCTCGTTCCCGTTTATCGCCCCAAAAGGCCATAAGGTTCCGTGGGTGATTTCGTTCCCGACCTGGACCGCGAATAAGGGGATTCCCTCTTTTTTGACGGTGAGCAATGTTTCCAAGGTATAGGAATGGACCTTTTTCACAAGTTCTTCGAAGGTAAGGTTTTTCCAAGCCTTTGGGAGGCTTTGTTTGCTAGGATCGGCCCAGAAATCGCTATAATGGAAATCCAAGACGACTTTATAACCTAGTTTCAAAGCCCTTTTGGCTAGAATGATGAAGGACTTCAAATCGCAGGTTCCCCCGCCATAAGGACGGCCCTCTTCATCATATGGATCGACCCATAGCCTTAAACGCATTATCTCGATGTTGTTATGGGAACGCATGAAAGACCAAGGTTCGACTTCCTTCCCTTTATAGTAATAATGGGGATTGGTTTTATCGAGCTCTAGTTGGGTTGAGGCATCGATTCCTAGAATCATCAAAGCTCTCCTTTTTTGTATGGATGATACGTTGCGGGTTCATTATCTTCCCCAAGGGAAGTAATGCGGTCTTTGAGGTGGCCGTACTTCATTTTGATGAGTTCGTTCCATTCAAGGACCTTCTTCTCATCGCCATGGAAGCAGCAACGGAGACAATAATACTCCTTTTTCTCCTCATCGTAGAAAAGATCTATGTCAATGTCGCGGTTGAAACATTGGGGGCAGCGATAATTTAGTCTGCCTTTTTTACCTTGAGCCATGTGGTGAATTCTCCTTTCCCTTTGAGGACTTTCTTATTGGAAAGACGGAACATCGGCGAGAAGGCGATGCCTTCTTCGATCCTGCCCTTGCTTTCTTTATCCTCGCTTCCCATCTCGACGATGGTTTTGATCTGTGGAACAATCGCCCTCGCGGTGGCTTTGGCCATCTCGAGGTTACGGCATTTATAGAGGTAGGGGATGCTTTCCTTGCTTTCCTTGGATTCGACTTCAAGGGTGATGCCGGTCATATCCTCGCTGTATTCGTCGATGCCATAGCACCCGACGAGGTAATCCTCGATTTCGATTTCCCTATCGCCGAAATCCTCAAGGACGACGCGAGTCGTGATAATCTCCCCACTTCCCTTTTTGAAGAGGTATTTGGAGACCACGTGTATCGAGAAATCGGAGAAAGCGACTTCGCAGGGATTCGTGGTAAGGAGGATATCCTCACCGACCTTCTCGTATTTCGCGAAGGTCCTTTCCAAAGCCAAATCGACTTCTTCCTTACCGTATTTGATAAGGCAGGACTTAAGGGTGCCTTGTCCCGCGTAATGGGTGAAATAACCCGCGCGGTAATTGGCTTGGATGATATAGGGGTAGGAGCAATTGTAGGCGTTGCCAGTTCCGATTCCGACGGGAAGGTCGAGTTTGGAGACGTAAGGGTTAAGGCAAATCATCGCCCCGCCTTGGTTGAAGTCAAGGCAGACCCTGAAGAAGGGGTCATAATACCAGAAATACTGTTTGTCTGAACCATAGAGGACGTCTTTCCATAAGGCGACTTCCGGTTCCATGTAGGAAGGATGCCTTTCCCTATAATGGTCCGCGTATTCGCTCATGGTCATATCGATGAGTTTGCCTTCCTTTTTGAGTTTGGCGTAATAATCCAAGCCATCCTCATAGGACTTCTTGAGAAGCTCATAAGGCTGTTCCCATCTGCCGGCTTTATTAAGCCAGCCCGGTCCTACGAACATCATGTTGTAGGCGTTGCCGTTATTGTATTTGCCTTGTTCGCGATACATATCGACGAGATTGAAGAGATAGGGCAATTCGTTATCCGAATAAATCATGCCGCGAAGGACGTTTTGGGGATGGGTGCCGAAGTTGGATCCATTGCCATCGAAACACGCCATCAAATCACGGGAAAGGTGCGGAATCGCAACGATGCCTGAATCGTCTTCCTTGCAGTCTGCCGGAAGGCAGCTATTGACTTTGGAAGGGATCCATGGGGCCCATGGGCCGCCATCGATGAAGGTATACCAGGAGTTGTTCGTGGTGTGATAGCACTTAACGCCTTCTTCCCAGCAAGTCGCGACCGCGCATTTGACACTCGGGTATTTGCGCTTGATGTAATTGATGGTGTAGGCGTCCATATAATAGGAGCCGGTGGATTCGGGATAGAAACCGAACTTGGAATGGAAGAGCTCGAAGCAATCGTCGACGATCCTTTCCTTATCCTCATTTGAGAACATCCAGATGCAGAAATCCTTGGTCTTGTATTTCTCATAGAATTGCTCGCAAGGAAGGCCAAGGAGGGTCAAGGCGATCTCGTCCCCGTATTTCTCGTGGTCGCGTTTGGCAAGCTCGACGACCAAATCGGAGAAAAGGGAGGCATAGGTCATCTCAATCGTGGTTTTGAGGCCGCGTTTATGGGCGGCTTCCTGCTGATAGATGAAAATTGAGAGGGATTCATCTAAAAGAGCGGTGGAGGTGAGGTCGTCGCTTTGGCCGGACTGCGTCGTTTTCTGCGCATATTCCGGGGCCATTTCGGGACGATCGATAAGAGTTAGGATAAATTCGTCTTTCATGTGTTCTTTCCTTTATTCGATGACCGCGGAGAAGTAGAAGTCATCCGCGTGTCCCCAAGCACGGGCTTCGGCGTTGACGGAGAAGCCGATTTCAATCTCGGCGTCCGCTTCAAGGGTGACGGGCCCGAAATCGATTTGATGGGCGCCCGAATCGAAGCCTTTATGCTCGGTACGGATATCCATCTCATGGAGTTCCCCACCCGCTTTGTAATAGAGTTTGGATTCGAGGATCTTCCCTTCGGTTCCGCCTCCATCATAATAGGAACTAAGCATGGAGAAACCAAAGGTGTAGTTGCCTGCTGGGACGACGCCGAGGTTTTGCTTAACGGTGAAACTAAATGGAGAGGTGCTATACCAATGGAGGTATTGGTTGCCCTTGCCACCCATTTCCGCTTTCGCCTCGATATGGCAATCGCCGAATTCCTTGTATTTGGTGGTGGTTTCGCAAACCCATGGGGCGACTACGCCACTTTCGGTCTTGCAGCCTTGCTTTTCAAAGGCGGGGTCAGCGATGAAGTTCTTCTCGGCTTTGACGTTGCAGGTGATTTCCTTGCCGATGCAGGTGCCTTTTACGGTGTAATAACCTGGACCGACGATTTTCGCGACGTCATCTTTGTTCCATTCGATTTCCACTTCGCGATAAGCGCCGAGGTTCGTGGTGACCCTCGCCGTTTTTGGAAGAGCCCATTCCTCGGAAAGGTTGAGGACGACTTGGAATTCTTCGTCGAGGAGGTCTTTGTATACCTCTTTCGCGGGGTGATCGCCCCAACGGATGTGCTTATAGGCGTTCACGCTTTCCAAGGCGTGGCCGGTGTAATCAAACCAAGCCTGATTGGCCCAGGAGGAATAGCAATAGGAATCGCTATAAGCCTCTTCTAATTCCGCTTTGGTGATCTTATCGGTCCAATCGACGCCATGGTCATTGTAATAAGCGCCTTCTTTGCTGATCCAACCAGCCCCTTTAACAGGAAGCCAGGCGGGTTCCCAATAGAATAGACCCGCGCCATGGTTATTCGGAACGTTGGCTAAGCATTCTGCGATATCCGCGAGTTCGGTGACTTGGGCTTGGGGGGAAGTGGCATAGCCTCCAGCTTCCCCAAGGGTTGAGGAATTGAATTGGTTGTTGGCGTAATCGGTTGACTCATCCGTATTGCCCCAAGCGGTTTCGACGACCGCGACATCGACATCGTAATCGGTCGCGAGCTTATCCATGCAGGATTGGAGCTTATCGAGGGTTCCGTGCCAATATGGGTAATAGGAGAGGCCGATGATATCCGGCATGGCCTTGAATTGTTTTAGATAGCCGGCCCATTTGAAGATGTTGTCGGGGGTATGGACGTTCGTGTAATGGACGATTGTCTTGATGCTTGGGAAGACTTCCTTCGCGGCTTTCGCACCCGTATTGATAAGGGTGGAAATCGACATGTAGTTAGAGGAGGAGATGCCGGCGATGCCCGGGTTGATCTCGTTTCCAAGTTGAACCGCGGAAACCTTGACCCCGGCTTTTTTGAATTCCTGAAGGCTGTTTTTGGTAAATTCCCCTAAAGCGGGGACCAAATCCTCATAATCTAGCTCCTTCCAAGCCTTTGGAGCGTAGTATTTGCCTGGGTCGGCCCAGGAATCACTATAATGGAAGTCGACGAGGACCTTTAAGCCAGCGGCCTGCGCCCTTTTAGCCATGGCAACGCTTGTCGCGACGTCATTGGTTCCTCCGCCATAAGGATTGCCATTTTTATCATACGGGTCATTCCAAACGCGGAACCTTGCGTAGTTGCTGCCGCCTTCATGGAGGATTTCGAAGAGGTCTTGCTCCTCTCCTTTGAGGTTATAGTATTTTCCTCCGCCTTTTTCGACTTCCGCCAAAGAACCGCAGTCGACTCCCCAAGCGAAATCATCGCGTAGTTTCTTGCTGGTCGGATTAGCGAACAACGACCATTCTTCATTTCCTTCCTTTGGGAAGGTATCCACTGGATCTGGAAGTTCACCATTGCCGCCGCAAGAAGAAAGTGCGAGCAAAACGGGGAAAAGATAAGTTAGTTTTCTTTTCATATTAAGAACAAACCTTTCATGTGGGGAAACTTTACCATATTTTATAGTTCCTATAAAGACCTTTTCTATAAGAAAAAACCTTCGTCGGCCTTTTCGGTTTTGAAAAATAGTTATGCGATAAAAATCGCATAATTTCAAGTTTCAATCGAGATAATTCCATTTTGGTATTGCAAAATTCCATTTATTCGAGAATAATGATGGCGCCGCAAGGCAAAGAGGAGAAATACATGACGAAGTTTGGAGAGAAAGCAGAAGCTAGGATGAAGGCGCTAGGCTGGGACCAAAAGACCCTTGCTGAAAAATCGGGAGTGCCCGCCTCCAGCCTCAACCGCTACATCAGCACCAATGAGCCCAGAATGGACATTGTTTTACGCGTGTCCAAAGCTCTTGGCGTCGATCCGACTTACTTCACCGAAACTGTCGCAAAGGCGATTGAACCATATGATGAGGTTATTTCTGTGGTAGGTCGCTGCAAGGGTGGTCTAAGTGCAGAACAAAAAAGGCGCATCATCGAAATCCTCATAGCGACCGAAGGAGAATAAGAATGTGTTATCTTAACGGCAAGGAATACGACGAAATAGTCAAAGAAGTTTTTGATCTTTACCAAGATTATCTTTTGACATCTTTCCCAATTGACGTCAAAAGTCTTGCCGCTAAGATGGGCATAAAACTTATACCCTACTCTTCCCTTTTGAAAGAGGACAGAGAATGTCTTTTGCAGAATGAGGAAACCAAGGATGGATTCCACACTTGCAAAACGGATAAGGGCTATCCCGAATTCGCCATCTGGTATAACGATTTGGACCAGAAGGCTAGATGGAGGCACACTATCGCCCACGAAATAGGACATATAATACTACGACATGGCTCAAAAGCTTCAGAAAAACAAGAGGCTGCGGCAGATTATTTTGCAAAGCAACTTCTAGCTCCATCTTATGTCCTCAATTTCTTGGGGATAAGAGAAATCGGAGATATAGTTTCTAACTTTCAGATCTCATATGAATCTGCTTTTTACACCCTAAAAGCTATACAGAATTACCGCGACAAGTATGGAGATGTCTTCATGGGTTGCGAGGCTGATTTCGTAAATTGGGCGAGGAGGTGGTTGGCCTCTTAGTTTACAATAGATGTATTAAAAAGACGATCCAAGCGCCAACTCGAATCGTCTGTTCAGCGGAGTGATATCACACTGAGTTCACATTGATATTACTCCACATAGATGGTTTTTGCGAGCGTTTTCCCGAAACAATGCCCGCCATTGAAACTTTTATAAGGAGTAATAATGTATAATTACAAGTCTTTCAAATCTAAGGTCCCCTATCTAAGGGACGTCTACCTTGCCTACCTCATAGACGGCGCCGAGCGCACCGAGAGGTACGGCTACCCCATCATTCCGTCTGAGTTTTGCTACGACAGAGTCCCGGGCGACGTGGCACAGTGGAACCAGCGCTCCCAGGTCAGGGACCCCGGACATACCGCGATGTCCTTCTATTGCAAGGACGAATGGTTCCAGCCGATCCTCAACGACCCGAAGGCGTATGTCGATAAGCTGAGTCTCTACGAATGCGTCATCGGGATGGACTGCAGCCCATTTGACAACATGCCGGCTTACATCGCCGACCACCAGATAGGCACGAACCTGGCCGTCACTTACTTCTTCGGCAAATGCGGGCTTAAGGTCATACCGAACGTTCGCATTTCCAACACGCCTGGATCCGAGGAATCGCTCCAAGCATACCCGAAGCACGTCCTCATTGCCATTGGCACCAACGGGTTTACGCGAGAGGCCGCCAACCGCGACGTCTTCATGACCCAGGTCTCAAAGGTCGTCGAGGCCCTTGAGCCAGCAGGCATCATCGTCTACGGACCCGCTTCCGACGACATCTTCATCGCCCCGCGCTTCATGGGCGTCCCCATCCACCAATTCGATTCGTTCATGCAGAGGCGGAACTCCGCACGCAAGAAAAAGGAAGGGGGTGATGCCCATGAAGAGTAAAAGCCCCCTCTTCTCAAATTTCACGGTAAAGCCTTCAAATAGCAAGCAAAAATCCATTACTATGGCTGTACCAAAGACTAGTTTCACGATTATGATTGGCATCAATTGGCACAAACAGGCCAAGCACGTGAAACCCCGCTATGGTGGAACGCACTCCAAACCCGAGAACCAGACTCGTTCATATATAAATGGTGGGCAGAAACAGGCGAATAAACTCTTCTTCAAATACCATGGGAAAGGAACCGCGCTAGGGGAAAACAAAGAGCGAGTCGTCCTCAATCGAAACGTTGGAATGTTTTATGACAAGGCTGCGGGGAAGTTTGTGAAGTCCAACACTATCATTATCCACTACTCGACGACCGGTTCCCACATCGTTGTCGGTGCACCTCAGCCTGATAAAATCAAAAAGAAAGGATGAAAAGACATGTTTAACGAAAAAGAGAAAATTCTTGAGAACCTATATGTTGAGTCCACAAATCGAAAGCAACTTATTCTGATGCGTTTTTCCGACGGGCGCGCCTTCGTTGTTAGGCCTGACACTTGGTTCACCGATGAGAACGACTACGATGAGAGCGACGAACGTTATGAAGAATGGGAATGTGGCGTCTTCGAGATCATACGAATCGTCTCGGACCCCTCAGGAAAATGGAGTCAAGGCGATCTTGTCGAAATTACATACAAAGACTACCCAGAGGAAATCATCTACGATTATAAAGGGTAGAAAACAAGTTAATTCCAACCAGTCCCTAACATGATCGAAGAATTGTTTTGAAAAACTTGATTCCCCGGCTACGTCTTAAAAAAGGGCCATCGCTGGCCCTTTTCTGCTATTTGGTTATCCAACTCATTTGTAAGCGATGATCGTCTGGAATGGAGCCAAAACTGTTTGCTTTCCTAAAGAAGGAGAGGAAACGGTGGCTAATTCCAGGGTATAGCCTTCGAAATCGACGTTGCCGGAATCGGCTCCTTTATAGGCGCCATTAGCGTGGGCGATGCGGTAGGTCTTGCCGTCAGCTCCGACTATATCATAGGAGATAAGGGTGTAGTCATCGCTATTGTTGACGACTAGCTTACGGGCGTCTGCCTCTCCAAGATGGAGGCCAGGGAGATCTTGCTTCAAACCGATGAGCTTTTGGTAATTCGCGAAGATGTCAGGGTGAGCGACCTTCAAGGCGTAATCAAGTTCATTGACCTTGTAGGAGGACATATAGGAATTGTCGTCTCCTCCCTTGGTACGAAGCATTTCTTCGCCGGCTAGCATGAAGGAGGTGCCCTGGCTAGTCATGACCACGGATTGGGCGAGCATTGCCATCTTCTTGGCGTTCTCTTCGGATAAAGAGGTGCCGTGAGCGGCTTTGGCGCGGTCATAGAGGGTGTAGTTATCGTGGCAGGAAGCGTAGGTTACGGCCTTATCGGGGTCGCTTGAACCCTTTTGATTGCCCCTAAGTCCACGGATGACGTCGTTGCCGGAGGTGATGGAACCGCCGGTGAGGTTGGTGGCCCAACCCTTGGAGGTCTTCGAATTCAAACCACCGGAAATCAAGCCATCGCGGATACGGTCGTTGAAGCAACCATAACCGATGAATTTGTCCGCGTTATCCTGATTCGCGGCTTCCCTTGTTGGAAGAGGTGAACTGCCGCCATTCCAGGGTTCGCCATAGATGACGATGCCGGGATTAACCTTTTGGCAAGCCGCGGTAAGAGAGGCCATGGTATCCATATCATGGAGGGCCATGAGGTCGAAACGGAAACCGCCAAGCTTATATTCCTTCGCCCAGAAAGTGGCCGAATCGATCATGAATTTGCCAAACATCGAATGGTCGCTCGCGGTTTCATTCCCGCAACCCGAACCATTGCTTAGCCCAAGTTTATTGGTGTAACGGAAGTAGTAATAAGGCATGAGGACATCGAAATTAAGCCCGTTGACGGAATTGACGTGGTTATAGACGACGTCCATGATGATGTTGATGCCTTCCTTGGTGTAATCGGCGATCAAGGCCTTTAATTCCTCGACGCGCTTTGCCCCATCGAATGGATCAGAGGAATAGACGCCTTCTGGAACGTTGTAGTTAAGAGGGTTATAGCCCCAGTTGAATTCGGGGTTAACCTCATCGTTAGCCTGATCGAACATCGGGAGGATCTGCACGGCGTTGACGCCTAACTCCTGAACGTGGTCGAATCCGGTCTTGACGCCTTGATAGGTGGTTCCCTTTTTATGGAAGCCAGAATAGAGTTTGGCTTCTTCAGCGGGTCCGCCCCAGGTCTCGGAGGAGGTCAAATCGGCGATATGGGTCTCATAAACCGTGAGGGCCTTGCGGTCAGTTTGATGTGGGCTAACCTCATTCCAGCCTTCTGGATTGGTCTTATCCATATCGATGATCATGCCACGTAAACCGTTGACGCCCGCGGATTTGGCATAGGGGTCAACGACCTCGACGTCTTTGTGAAGATAGTTATTCACGCGATACGTGTAGTATTTTCCGTTCAAATCGCCTTCGACGGAGACGCTCCAAACGCCCTTCTCACCCTTCTCCATCGCGACGACCTTAGTTGGGGTGTCGCTTCCTGGATGGGCTTCGGAATTTAGCGAAGCAGGAGTGCCTGTATCATAGAGGCAAAGGCTGATGGATTTAGAGGCTGGGCTCCAGACCTTGAAGGTGGTCTTCGCGGCAGTATAGACGGCTCCTAAATCATTTCCATCATAATAATAGAGATCATCGAAACCTTCATCTTCATATAGGCCGATCATCGAGATGCTTTGACTGATGACGTAATCGTTTTCGAAGGTGACCTTCGCGGTATAGCCTTCATCGATAGCGGGGGCTTCATCAAGGGCGATTTCGGCCTTGGTAACCCCTTCAAAAGCGGCTTCTTTGATTTTTTCGGTGCCCTTATAGAGTTCGACTTTATAGATCTTTCCGCTTCCCGCGTTAGCCACGAATTTGTTCATCGAGGCGAAAGCGCAGGTCGATAGATAAGAGGTATTGGTCGGGTATTCGGTATAGATGCTAGAAATTCCGGTATATAGCCATACCTCATAATTGCCTTTGCTATCCGCGACCAATTCATCGAGAACTAGATAGCGGTCTTCTTCGACGTCTTTGGCGGCCCAATTGCCTTGTTTGACGATTAAACCGATCTCCAATCCAGCGGTCTTATCGCCGAATGTCGAAACTGGCTCAACGCAGATTCCGCCGTATTCATCGAGGTAATCGAAGGTGTAATCCGCGCCGGAACCGCCCTTTGGCCATAGCCATAGCTTCCAATCCTTATAATCCTTGTCGTCGCGGTGATAATGGATGATCAAGGACTTGGAGATGGAATCGCGGTCATATTCCTGGGTTGAGGTATCTATGGTGGTAACGGAAGTAGGGGTTTCCTCTGTTTTAGTTGATGGGGTTGTTGATTCGCTTTGGCTTCCGCCTCCTCCGCATGAAAGAAGAAGGAAGAAGGAAGCGCTAAGAATCAAAGGTAGACTTTTCTTCATATATTAACTCCTTTTTAGAGAGAAAAGGGGCTGTTAAGAAACCTAAAAGGTGACTAAGCCCCTTTTAGTTTGCAAAA